>JAMPEM010000003.1 GCA_023665145.1 Bacteroides sp. | reverse complement strand
TCTTTATATAACTGGATAATGTTTAATACGTCCAACTTTTGGGGGTCACTTCAATCAGATGCACCCTCTTTGAGTTGGAAATATCTGTCGAAACGAAATCGAAGCCAAAACAATTTGTCTTGGCTTCGATTATATAAGTCCGGCATGTGAATTGGAAAAGTAATGTTATTATCGGTTTCCGGTCAGATGCCTGTTTTAGAGGTTTTATTATTAAACAACCTATTATTCTCTTTTTATGCAAATTTTGAGAAATCGACCTGACTCATATCGCCTGAGTCAAGGAATGCCTCATGAAGTGCGAAGGCCGCTTTGAGGTTCATTGGAATGTGTCCACCGGTCTTTTGAGCCAAATGTACATAATCCCAAAGAAGGTCTTTATACATCGGATGAGCGCAATTCTCAATGATCGTTTCTGCTCTCTGCAAAGGATCTTTCCCGCGTAGGTCAGCTACACCTTGTTCGGTTACAAGAATCTTTACGGAGTGCTCTGAATGGTCTATGTGAGAACACATCGGAACGACGGCTGAAATCTTGCCACCTTTTTGGATGGAGGGGCATGAGAAGATGCTCAGATAAGCGTTGCGGCTGAAGTCGGCCGAACCACCGATTCCATTCATCATCTTGTTTCCCATCACATGGGTAGAGTTGACATTTCCGAAGATGTCGAATTCCAGTGCGGTGTTCATTGCGATAAGACCGAGACGACGTACTATCTCCGGATGGTTGGAAATCTCACCGGGACGCATAAGGATTTTGTCACGGAAGAAATCGATGTTGTCCATGAAATGAAGCATAGCTTCGTCTGAGAATGTCAGTGCGCATGTTGATGCAAAGCTGCACTTTCCATCTTCCATCAAGTGCATGACTGCATCTTGAATCACTTCAGTGTACATCTCAAAGCGTGGAATCTCCGGATTTTCTCCAAGGCCGTAAAGCACTGCGTTTGCCACATTACCTACACCTGACTGAATCGGAAGGAATTCCTTGGGAATTTTGCCCAATCTGAGTTGTTCTGCAAGGAAGTGACATACGTTATCACCTATTTTTTGCGTTATTTCATCGGGTTGGGTAAACGGCTTGATGCTCTCTGATGCATTTGAAGGTACGATACCGATTATCTTCTCGGGATCAATCTTCACTACTGTGGAGCCGATTCTGTCGGATGGCTTATAGATGGGGATTTCGCGACGGTGCGGTGGGTCAAGAAGAAGATAATTGTCGTGGAAACCACGGAATGAAGTGTGATAATAAGATGAATACTCGATTATTACCTTCTTTGCAAGCAATGCCAGAGTAGGGGTCATACCCAAACCGGCACCGAGGATACATTCACCGTTGGGACTCATCTCTGTAACCTCGATGATGGCTACATCAATATCACCGTAGAAGCCGTAACGGAGATCCTGACTGACATGACTCAGGTGTGTGTCAAAATAATGCATACCGCCTGTATTTGCCAGTTTGCGTGCATCAGGATGTCCTTGATAAGGAGTACGGATGTTGATTGCATTCGCTCTTGCGAGTTCTCCATCTACGTGGTCGTTGGTAGAGGCACCGGTAAAGAGGTTGATTTTAAAAGGTTCACCTTTTTCATGGAGCTCACGGGCACGTTTGGCCAAGGCCATGGTGACAACCTTCGGTGTACCGGATGCTGTGAAGCCTGAAAAGCCTACATTATCTCCATTTTTAATGTATGAAGCGGCTTCCTCAGCGGTAATAAAAGGGATGCTCATTTGCTACGTTTAGATTTTAATGGTAATTTTGCACAAAAGTAGTGAAAATTTACGATATTATTATTATATGAAGGAATTTTTTTTGCCGAAAAACGATGAAAATTGCACGCTTGAAAAGAAAGTGCGCATTGAAACTTATGGCTGCCAGATGAATGTTGCTGATTCTGAGGTGGTTGCATCGATACTCCGTTTGTCAGGGTATGAAACAATTTCTGAACCCTCATTGAACGATTCTTGTAGGGAGGCGGACGATGTTGTGCCCGATGCAGTTTTTCTAAACACTTGTTCAATTCGTGACAATGCCGAACAAAAGATTTTTTCGCGTCTGAAATATTGGAATTCTCTGCGGCGCAAAAACGGCTCCCCTTCCATCATCGGGGTTATTGGATGTATGGCTGAACGTGTCAAGGAAACTCTGATGAATGAGCATGGTGTGGATGTGGTAGCCGGGCCGGACTCCTATCTTGACCTTCCGAACCTTGTCGCAGCTGCCGAAAAAGGGGTCAAAAGCATGAATATCGAACTCTCGTTGACTGAGACTTACCGCGACGTAATCCCTCATCGACTCGGTGGTAAGATTTCAGGATTTATTTCCATCATGAGAGGTTGCAACAATTTCTGCAGCTATTGCATTGTTCCCTACACTCGTGGTCGTGAACGAAGCCGTGAACCGCGAAGCATCCTCAATGAACTTGCTGACCTTCGCGCTCGTGGTTTCAAGGAAGTGACACTGCTCGGACAGAATGTCAACAGCTATTGTTTCGAAGATGCTGAAGGAAATGTGACCGACTTCCCCGGTTTGCTCGCGTTGGTTGCCCAAAATGCTCCCGATATGAGGATTCGATTCACTACATCTCATCCTAAGGATATGAGTGACGAGACGCTTCTTACGATTGCAGCATACCCCAACATTGCCCGCCACATTCATCTTCCGGTACAGAGTGGTAGTGACAAGGTGCTCAAAAGTATGAACAGAAAATACACTCGACAGTGGTATCTCGACAGGGTCGCCGCCATCCGTCGTATACTGCCCGATGCCGGTTTATCCACCGATGCTTTCACCGGATTCCATGACGAGTCGGAGGAAGATTTCGAACAGACCCTCTCGCTCTTCCGCGAGGCTGCCTTTGACAGTGCTTTTATGTTTAAATATTCTGAACGCCCGGGTACATTTGCTTCAGAGCATCTCCCGGACAATATATCGGAAGATGTAAAGATTCAACGACTTAACCGTCTGATTGAACTGCAAAATGAATTGTCCCTGAAGAATAATCTTCAAGACGTAGGAAAAGAGTTTGAAGTCCTTGTGGAGGGTCGCAGCAAACGAAGTGCTGATGAATTTTATGGCCGTACTTCACAAAATAAAGTGGTGGTTTTCCCCAGAACTGATGAACGCCCGGGCGATTTTATCCGTGTCAAGGTGACTTCAGCTTCCTCCGCCACTCTTCGTGGTCAAAGAATCTGATGATTCGGGATTATTTCCGGATACGGTATCGGAAGGCGAACTTTTCTGCTGCGGTGTCTTATCATCGTGTGCGTCAGGTTCGCTTTCATCCGTATCATTTTGTGTATGTGACAAATGGAGCTGGCGGAGTATAAAGTCGCTCTGTGCGCGGTATCGATTGTTCATTCTCTTTACCCGGTCTGTTATGTAGACCGTGAAGAGAGGAAGCATCATCATACCCGATATAGACATTACCACTGTCCCGACCTTGCCGAATATTGTTACGGCCTGAATGTCCGATCCCACTGTCGTCGCATTCAGACATGCCCAATAGAGCGCATCCCAAAAGGTTAGAACATCAGGATTTACCTGCCGTTCCTCATAATAGAATATCATCGACATGAAATATGTGAATGACACAAGGATAAAGGCATATTGTGACAACATGGTAAATGCGCGGTTGGTGGAAAAAAAGCCGACCACCATTGCCATGGAATATGCTCCGCGTATTAATGGGATGAACCGGATGAAATACAATGTCCCCTCACCAAGGTTGATGTGAAGGAGATTTATTATGTTAAGATAGGGTATGGAAATCAATAGGAAAAACCAGCGCCGCTGTAGGTAAGCGTGCTTATTGGCGGCAAACGACAATTCAAGGAAGAAATCGGCCATGAAGATGACACACACCCAAAACTGAAACGTCATATAGGTGTGATTAGATAGAAACGGTATTGACGAAAAAGTGTCGTAAGAGATGAAGATTATAAGAGCAAGCGACAAAAGGAGTACCACATAATGAGCACACTCCTCTATAATCTTCTTCCCTCTCGGCAATTCCTCGAAATTTAGTTTGGGGGATGTTTTTGTGTGTCTCTTCTTCATGTTATGCCAATTTACTCTCTAAATGGAGAGTCGTCGCAATGTGGAGAGAAGTCCTTGCTGGATGGGTTTGTCATTTTTAATCGCCTTTGTGAAAGGCACATACACTATCTCATCATTCTTTATGCCAATCATTACGTTGCGTTGATCGTCAAGCAGAGCATCGATAGCTGCCGCTCCCATTCGCGATGCCAAAATCCTGTCGTAGGCCGTCGGAGAACCGCCCCGTTGAAGGTGTCCTAAAATGGTTACGCGTACATCATATTCCGGATACTCATTCTTGACACGTTCCGCCAATCCCATCGCTCCCCCCGTGATTGGTGACTCAGCCACAAGCACAATCGAAGAGTTCTTTGATTTGCGGAAACCATTCTGAATAAGCTCGGAAAGCTGGTCAACCTGTGTGCTTATCTCCGGAATGATGGCTGCTTCGGCCCCGGATGCAATCGCCCCGTTAAGTGCCAAAAATCCGGCATCACGGCCCATCACTTCGATAAAGAACAATCGCTCATGCGAGGTCGCTGTGTCACGAATCTTATCGACACAATCCATAATGGTGTTCAGTGCCGTATCATAACCTATAGTGGAGTCTGTCCCATAAAGATCATTGTCAATAGTGCCCGGCAATCCCACTATAGGGATAGAGAATTCATTGCCAAAAATCCGTGCACCGGTCAGTGAACCGTCACCACCTATCACGACAAGTGCGTCAATCTCACGACGCTTCATGACATCATAAGCACATTGACGCCCCTCCGGAGTCTGAAATTCCTTGCAACGTGCAGTTTTCAGGATAGTGCCTCCACGTTGGATTATGTTACTTACATTCTGAGTGCTGAATTCCTCTATCTCGTCTGAGATAAGTCCCTTGTAACCTCTATAAATGCCGTATACCTTAAATCCGGCGAATATGCCGGCGCGCGTCACGGCACGAATGGCTGCATTCATTCCCGGGGCATCCCCTCCCGATGTCAAAATGCCAATTGATTTAATCTTGTTCATGAACTTTACCTTTTTTTTAACCTGTGATTTTCAATCCCGCAAACTTGAACCGATTATATTAGTTAATTGCACCGATAAATATATAGTTACATAGTAGGGTAGCAATATCGATGAATCATCACTCGATTTAAAGCTGCTGTTATCTCATTAATGAAATTTAACCGCAAATTGTTTTGAAATTTCACAGGAAATTGTGAAAATCCGTACTCGAAATGGTTGAGATTAAAAAAAGTAATGTGTGGGGAGTTGGTTATGGGGGATAGAACAACATTGTAATCATAGAATACGATTGATATCCTATGCGGCTCCAAAATAATAATATAAAAAATATTAAAATCCGAATTAAAATAAATGTTTAATGTTAAATAATGTATAAAAATACACTAATCATGTCATTTTTTTGTTTAATAACTTGCAAGAGCGGTAATAAAGCATTAACTTTGCACCGTTTTTGATAGCAAAAGAACATTGTTTTATTATTTTAAATTTTACACAAAATGAAGAAGATCGTTTTATCGCTTGCTGTTCTCGCCAGCGTAGCTCTCGTATCTTGCGGCAACAAAGCTGCTGAAGCAACTGACACTGACACTACTGCTACTGAAGTTGTAGCTGAAGACACTGTTGCAACTGACACTAACGTAGCAGCTGACACTAACGCAGCTCCCGCTGCTGAAGCTGCAGCTGACACTGCTAAGGCTCAGTAATCGAGACCGTAAGCGCAAGCAAAAAAATAAGAGCCGGACATCGTCGATGTCCGGCTTCTTTATCATCTCATAAGATGATGCTTTGTATAGCTAATTATCGAGTTGAGGCGCATTCAGTCCCTCTGCTCGGATAATTCGCAACTTAGAGGTTATTTAATAATCAGGGATGCACCGGAGTGCATCCCTGTAATTATAGATAATCAATTGTTTATGCAATTATTGACGGCTTAATACCCCGCGATTGAGTAATATTAATGAAGCTTGGCGCTTGCTTCCTTGATGCGGCGTAATGCTTCGCGGATGTTGTCGTCGCTTGTGGCATAGCTCATGCGAAGATACCCCGGCAAACAGAAAGCACCACCATCTACACAAGCTACGTGTGCCTCTTCAAGGAGGTACATCACATAATCTGCACTGCTTTTGATTTCACATTCACCGTTGCGTTTGCCAATATATGATTCCACTTTCGGAAATAGATAGAAGGCACCTTGCGGTTCGTTAACCACCCATCCGGGTATCTCTTTTGCCAAGCTGACTATCAAGTTGCGACGTCTTTCGAAAGCCACTCGCATCTCTTCGAGACAATCTTGCGGGCCGAGGTAGGCTGCTTCGGCTGCTTTTTGTGCTATTGAGGATGCTCCGGATGTGTATTGACCTTGAAGCTTGGTGACAGCCTTAGCTATCTCAATTGGTCCGGCCATATATCCGATACGCCATCCGGTCATGGCATATGCTTTTGAAACTCCATTGATGATTATGACACGGTCATGCACATTTTCGCATTGTGCGATGCTGTGCACCTCACCACAGAAATTAATATGTTCGTAGATATCGTCTGCGAGTATAAGGATGTCGGGGTATTTTGCCAATACGTCGGCCAAGGCTTGAAGTTCTTCGCGTGTGTATACTGACCCGGTAGGGTTGCTTGGTGAATTAAGGAGTACCATACGGGTCTTGTCGGTGATGGCAGCTTCGAGCTGAGCGGGGGTGATTTTGAAATTGCTTTCCACCCCGGTAGGTATAGTCACTGTTATTCCTTCGGCCAATTTAACCATCTCTACATAGCTGACCCATGCCGGAACAGGGATGATTACCTCATCTCCGGGGTTGATGGTGGCCAGAAGTACATTGCAGAGTTCTTGCTTGGCTCCGTTGCCGACTACAATCTGTTCGGGTGTATAGTGCAGTCCGTTTTCGCGTTCCAGTTTTGTGCATACGGCTTGGCGTAAACTCATATATCCTGCCACAGGGGTGTAGCGCGAATAATTCTCATCTATTGCCTTTTTAGCTGCTTCTTTGATGAACTCAGGAGTGTTGAAGTCCGGTTCTCCCACCGACATATTGATGACATCAACACCTGCGGCGCGTAGTTCCGCGCTCTTCTGCGACATTGCCAGTGTAGCTGATGGGGCGAGATTCTGCACCCGCTGTGATATCTGCATATTGGTTACGTTTTTTTATTATGGTTAACGAGTTTTTCGGTTTTATTCTGCAAAGTTAGCAAATCTTTCCGAAACTTTTGCTAACTTTGCCATTATTTCTAACAGATTGGTATTATATCTGCGGATTTTGATATTCCTCCTTCCGCAGTATATACCGGATTATACACCAAAGATTATGCGCAAACTGACTCAAATCTTTACATCTATTATCCTTTTGGCTATTTTTGCCGCCTGCAGTTCGTCAAAAAGCGAACAGGCGGAGAAGATTCTAACCACAGTTCCGGCTGATGCTGATGTTGTTGCCGTCCTTGATATCGAAGGTTTTCTGGATGGTACAGGTGCTGTTTATAAGGATGGCAATGTTGAGCTTCCTGCCACATATCAGAGCCTTTTTAATAAGAGTAAGGATGATATGAATGTTCCCGGTGTGGAGGTTGATGTCGCTGCATTCTTTATGCGTGGCTCGAAATTTTATTTCACCTGTTTCCTTGATGATACGAAAACATTCAAACAGTATCTGCAGCAGAAGAAGAAACTACAGTTTGCAAAACAAGGTGTCGTGGAGATAGCCACAGATGCCGATGGTGTCTGGTATGCTGTTTGCGGTGATCAATATTGGTGTGTCTCGGGTGGTACGCCGGATGATGAAGAGATACAGCGATATGCAGAACAGGATAAAGGGCGCAGCGTACTTTCTCAGAAATTTGCAGACAAATTGGTGAGTCTTGACCATCAACTTATGGGAGCAGGGAGAATTAATTCCCTTTCAGACCTTGTTTCGGGCACGCTGAAAAACGGTATGCTAAATGCGTTGATTATTAATGCTATATATAACAATCCGGAATATATTCTTCTTGGTGTGGATTTCAGTAAATCCCATATATCCCTTGATTTTCAGTTGTGCTCTCAAAATGGTGAGGCCTCTAAGTTTGTATTGCCTCTTGATAAAATTGACCCGAAGGTGTTGGATATCAACGCATCCGGCGATTTGATTTTTGCTGCCGGGATTCCGTCGAAGGTAGTGGAGAAGCTCAATAAATCGTTTGGTTCGCTCCTTCCGTTCGGAGCATTCAGCGGGATTGACGGAACAGTAGGAATAGCTCTCCAGTCTGAAACCGGCAATTCCGTGGCCGTCATAAAGACCAACGGAAAGGATATTGCTGAATTAGCACAATTTTTTGAAAAGGAGGGGATGAGTAAATATGAGATTAAAGATGACGTAATCACACTTCAGACACCTCAATCTCCTTCAGGTCCACTCTCATTCGCAACTGCTTCAAAGGAGTTCGCAAAAGCTTATTTGGGTGTGAAATACAATTGTAACGTCACCACAGGCGGAAAGTATTTCTCAACCATGTCGCTGAGCCTCGTTCCCGACGGTAATTCGGCTAAAATTGTCGTTAATCTTACATTAAAATGAATCAGGCAAATGATTAAGCGGATACATCTGTCAGACACACTTCCCAAGGTGTTTGAGAATGAGTCGATTCCTCCATCAGACATATGGCATAAAGATGTGACATTTCATCGTGGTGAACACTACTTGATAGAGGCGGCCAGCGGTACCGGTAAATCATCGCTCTGCGCATATATATATGGCAATCGCACCGATTATCTTGGTCAAATATCGTTCGACGATTGTGATATCTCCAATTTGAGTCCCAATGAATGGCAATCGCTAAGAAGAACAAATATAGCATACCTTCCTCAAGAGTTGGCTCTTTTCCCGGAGCTTACCGCTGTGCAGAATATAATGCTCAAAAATGTGCTTACCGGGCAAATCTCCGAACAACAAATCGAAAAGTGGCTGAAGCGGCTCGGCATCGACTCGCGGGCAGACTATCCGGTAGGGAAGATGTCGATAGGGCAGCAGCAACGGGTAGCTATTATAAGAACTGTGTGCCAGCCATTCGATTTTATACTTCTTGATGAGCCGGTGAGTCATCTGGATGAAAAAAATAACAAAATAGCTGCGGAAATCATTCTTGAGGAAGCTAATCGCCGAGGTGCCTCAATCATAGCCACATCTGTGGGAAATCATCTCCTTTTGGCCGACTATCATCATCTCAAACTATGACAATGGCACTATCAGACAAACTGTTGCGCAAAAATATGAGCGCAGGCCGCATCGGAGGATTCCTGCTCTCCAATTTTATAGGCTTGTCCATCATCCTTGTAGGACTGCAATTCTTTATTGATGCCCGACCAATCTGGCAAGATGAGGACTCCTTTATAAAAAAGGATTATCTTGTAGTCAATAAGAAGGTCACCGCTTCAAATACCTTAGGCTCTCCTTCCTCGTTTTCAAAGGATGAAATTGCAGATATTTCCGCGCAGCCTTGGGTGCGCTCCGTTGGTAATTTTACAGCGGCAGATTTTCGAGTCTCAGCAAGAATAGAACGTGGAGACAAAGGATTGTCCACCTTTATGTTTCTTGAGTCAATACCTGACAATTTTATCGATGTTTCCACATCAGGATGGCGATACGAAGAGGACAGCCCCACGGTGCCGGTCATAATATCCAAGGATTATCTAACACTTTATAATTTCGGATTTGCCTCCTCAGCCGGTATGCCGCAACTCACTGAAGGAATTATGTCGTCAATACCGATGACACTGACCCTGACTTCTGACGACGGCCTTCGCTCCATTTCCATTCCGGCAAAAATCACCGGATATTCCAATCGTCTTAATACTATCATTGTGCCACAGACATTTATGGATATTATGAACGGCAAACTCGGTTCGGGCGAGAAAAAGTCGCCTTCAAGGATAATTATAGATACCAATAGCCCGGGTGATGTGGCAATAACGCAATATCTGGATAAGAAGGGGTATGAGGTGGCAGGCGACAAATCCGGAACTCAAGCATCGTTCCTTCTAAAGGTTATTACAGGGATTGTGTTGGCTATCGGTGTGATTATTACGATATTGTCGTTCTTTATTCTTCTTCTGAGCATATCGCTGCTAATGGAGAAGAACAGGGACAAACTCCACATCTTGCTTATGCTGGGATATCCTCTGAGGAAAGTTGGAGCACCTTTCCGACGAGTCATTTTTATAGCCGGCACAGGTTCTTATCTGCTTGCTCTTATATTCCTGTTTATTCTCAGGAACAACTATATAGACACATTCAAGGCTCTCGGTAACAGTGTAGGTTCAGTCTGGATTGCCCCTATTGTAGGGCTAATTTTGACGGTTCTTGTTATCCTTCTTAACAATATAGCCGTGAGCCGCAAAGTATCCGGAGCATTCAGAGTGTAAACTAAATGTTAAAAATATTAATTAACATTGTTAATTTCTTTTAACAATGCTTAATATATAAGGATATTTTCATATTTTTGTACATTAATAGCAGTTTCAAAAGCATTTACGACTCACGAATTAGACTTCAGGCTTGTCTGAAGGATGGAGAGTCCTTATTGTATAGTGTTGAAAATTAAAGAATACCATGACAATACTCACATGCAGGAACGGCTATGAAACAAACGTGTCATGAAAGCGTGTCCCTAATAAAATTTTAGGGGAAACCAACCTTTTAGAACGCAAAATTTAGATACACCTTAATCTCCTCCCTGATTGAAGAGACAATAATAAAATATGTAGAACTTAACTAAAATTCCTGCATGAAGAACATCTGTTTTCATCTGACAAGGAAGCTAATGCTCACGTTAGCAGTGCTATTAGTGGCAACGCTTCCCGCTCTCGCGCAGAAGATTACCGTACACGGTACGGTAGTCGATGAATTGGGCGAGGCGCTCATCGGTGCTTCCGTCATGGAAAAGGGGACTACCTCCGGTACTGCCACTGACCTCGACGGTAATTTCACCCTCAATGTCAATCCGGACGCTACTCTCGTCTTCAGCTACGTAGGGTATGACCCCGTGGATGTCCAAGTTAACGGACGTACACAGATTGACGTTACTATGAAGGAAAACTCTACAGTACTCGCCGAAACTGTCGTTATCGGTTACGGTTCTGTAAAGAAATCCGACGCAACAGGGTCTGTAGCTATGGTTGTGCCTGACGAAATCGAAGCCGGCATCTCCACTTCAGCCCAAGACCTCCTCGTAGGTGCTTCTCCCGGTGTCGTTGTTACGACCGATGGTGGTAACCCTACCGGTAGTGCAACTATCCGTATTCGTGGCGGTTCTTCACTGAACGCTTCCAATGACCCGCTTATCGTCATTGACGGTGTCCCGATGACCAACCAAAGCCAAGGCGGTAACATGAGCGCCCTGACTATGGTTAACCCCCAAGACATCGAAAGCATGACAATCCTTAAGGATGCTTCCGCTACCGCTATATACGGTTCACGTGCATCCAACGGTGTCATCATCATCACTACCAAAAAAGGTAAAGGTGGCAAACCCGTGGTGAATTTCTCTGCAAACTTCTCTGTAAACACCGCCCGCAAGACCCTTAACCTTATGGATGGTGCCGAATTTGCACAGGTAGTTCGCGATAACCTCGGCGAATCTTCAATCGCACAGCTCGGTTATAACGGTACTGAATATAACACCAACTGGCAGAAAGAGGTGCTCCGCACATCATTTTCACAAGACTACAACTTATCTGTGGCAGGTAAAGCAGCTTGGTTGCCTTACCGCGTCAACGCCGGTTATACCGGAAATGACGGTATCCTCAAAACTTCCGGTATGCAACGTGTTACCGCAGGTTTCTCTCTTACTCCGAAATTCTTCGATGACAAGCTCTCTGTAAATATCAATGTAAACGGTACATATGCCCGTCAGGACAATGCCGACCAAGGTGCTATCGGAGCTGCAACAGCTATGGACCCCACCAAACCCGTTTACACAAACATCCCGATGCTCGGAAATACCGGCCGTTACCTCTACAACGGATACTACAACTATGCTTCCGGTGGAACATTTGACCGTAACGGTACACAAAACCCCGTGCAGCTCCTCAACGATGTTGACAGCTGGAACGAAACATGGTCTTCATCCGGTAACCTCCAGCTCGACTATGCTCTGCATTTCCTCCCCGAGCTCCACTTCAACCTTAACCTCGGTTATCAGGTATCGAAGAACGACGCTCGCAGCGTGACTGCAGCCAACTCCGTTATGGCTTGGCAGAACGACGGTCTTGCAGCTACAAATGCAGCCGGTGCCGCTGCCCTTTACAAATGGCACGAAATACAGCGCAACACTCTGCTCGATTTCTATATCAACTATAAGAAAGAGTTTGAGGCTATCAAATCTAACCTCGATGTAATGGCCGGTTACTCTTGGCAGCGTTTCAGCTACCTCGGCCGCTCACAGAACTATGTCCACTCCACCGGCTTCCTCAATGCCGACGGCACTCCCGGATTCACATATGAAAACGGTCAGTATTATATGGACAACAGCACTGTCGACAATATCGGCCAAGTAGTCAACAACGCAGCTATGCAACGTTGGGGTAACCCCTTGCAGCTCGTATCTTTCTTCGGTCGTTTGAACTATACATTCGACGATACATACCTATTGACCTTCACTCTTCGTGATGACGGTACCTCACGTTTCAGCAAGGACAACCGCTGGGGTCTCTTCCCCTCTCTTGCTCTTGGTTGGAAAATCAACAACGTAGGCGGTCTTAAAGATGTAGCTTGGCTTGACGAATTCAAACTCCGTCTTGGATGGGGTCAGACCGGTCAGCAGGAACTTTCCGGCCTCGCCAACTCTTATTTCGCTTACATGCCACTCTTTGTGAATTCTTACAAGTCAGGATTCCAATATTATAATCCTTACGGAGAATGGATTAATCCTCTCTATCCGCAGCCCTTCGATGCTAACATCAAATGGGAAACAACAACCACTTGGAACGTCGGTCTTGACCTCGGTTTCTTCAACAACCGACTCACTGTAGCTGCCGACTGGTATCTGCGTAATACCAAAGACCTTCTTGCTTATGCACCGGCTCTTGGTATGAATACTTCAAACTACATGATGACCAACATCGGTAATCTCCGCAACTACGGTCTTGAATTTAACATAGGCGCAAAACCCGTAGTAACTCAAGACTTTACATGGAGCACGGGCGTTAACATCGCTTGGAATCGCAACAAGATTACCAAGCTTACCGGCAATGCCGAAACTGACGAAATTCAGGCTCGTGGCGTCCCGACCGGTACAGGCGGTACTCTTCAATGGCACATCGTAGGTCAGCCCGCTTTCACATATCGAGTATTCCAACAGGTATATGATTCCAATAAGAATCCTATCCCCGGGCAGTATGTTGACCAGAACGGTGACGGTAAGATTGACGACAAAGACCTTATCAACTACCATTCACCCGAACCCAAAGTTACCATCAACTGGAACAACACATTCAATTATAAGAATTGGGACTTCGGCTTTGTACTCCGTGCCTCTTTAGGCAACTATGTATACAACGGACCTCGCTACTCACGCACTCTGCTCGACAAAGTTGACGCATACGGCCTCAACAACCTCATGCGCAACGAATTCCTCTTCCCTCACACAGACGAGCATCTTAATCTCTC
The DNA here is from genome assembly GCA_023665145.1 of Bacteroides sp. Lineage (GTDB taxonomy): Bacteria > Bacteroidota > Bacteroidia > Bacteroidales > Muribaculaceae > Lepagella. Next base: position 99,503 of record JAMPEM010000003.1, on the reverse strand, counting down.
CGACTATTTCGTAGAGAACGCTGCGTTCCTCCGTTGTGACAATATCACAGTAGGCTATACCTGGCCTAACCTTATCGACGGCAATCTGCGTCTCCGTCTTTACGGTGCAGTGCAGAATCCTTTCGTGATCACCAAATATAAAGGCCTCGACCCCGAAGTATTTGACGGTATCGACAACAACGTTTACCCGCGTCCCGTCACCTTCACTATCGGTGTTGTAGCTACTTTCTAATCACTTAAAAAAGGAAAAGAAATGAAATTTAACAAAATAATGCTCTCGGCCGGGGTGATTGCGGCAGCGCTCTCCATGGGTTCCTGTACCGGAGACCTTGATTTGATGCCTACCGATCCGAGTCTTTTCACTCCGGACCAGTTCTCTAAAGATCCTACTTACTATCTTCAGCAGAACATAGCCGGTGTTTACCAACAGTTTGTGACTTACGGTGCAAACGGTGACGCATCCGTGCAGAAATTTGACGGTGGTATGTCAACATTCCAGCGTTCGCTCTTCATCCTTGAGGAACTCAACTCTGATGAGGCTTCATGGATTCCGAACGATGCTGACTACGGTATGTTCCAATATGGTATCATCCCGGCATCAAACACCGTTGTGATGGGTACATACTCACGCCTTTATATTAATATTGCAATGTGTAACCTCTTCATCCAGAATATTCAGGATGGATATTACGGCACATTGACCCCCGAACAGCAAGCTATGGCTGACGATTTCGTCCGTCAGGCAAAGATTCTGCGCAGTGCATGTCTTTACTATGCACTCGACATCTTCGGTAACGCTCCATACGCTGACGAACAAGTGCGTACAGGTTCTGTCGCTCCACAGCTCAGCACAGACTTCAAGGAAGGTCGCAAATTGCTCTTCGACCGCGTAGTGGCTGACCTTGAAGAACTCGTGGCTTGGTACAAGGAGAATGACCCCAACAATCGTCCGGCTTACGGATATGTAGGTCTCGACGTGGCTCAGTCAATCCTCGTTAAGCTTTACCTCAACGCCGAGGTTTATACCGGCACTGCTCAATGGCAGAAATGCTGGGACAATGCTGAAGAAATCATTGCACGCCTCGGTAAAGGCGGTTTCCAAAACTCCGGTCTTTGCCAGAGCTATCTCCAGAATTTCGGTGCAAACAACGCCAATTTCTGTATCAACGGCAACCAGAACGCCATCAACGAGATTATCTGGATTCTTCCCCAGCATATTCCTACCGCAGATGACAACGGTAACGGTGTAACTTCTTACGCCAATGGTACCTTCATGTGTAATGCGTGGATTGGTGATGCTCCCGGGGATGCGTCATTCTCATGCAAAATGTCAGAATACAATTCAGGCAATGGATGGAAGTGTATCGTAGCACGTCGCGAATTTGTAGAGAAATTTGATTGGGATGCCAACTATGCAGTCTCACCCGACCTCCGTACACAATTCTGGAAGACTGCAAAAGACGGCTTCAACATCAACAATATCTCACTCGCACAGGCTGACTGGGGTAGCAACGGTTACCTCGCTGTCAAATACAGCAACTGGGCTATCGACGACAACGGTGCAATCAATGAAGCAGCCTCACCGGCAGCTACCGACCAGCTTGGTGTAGACTATGCCATGATTCGCCTTGCCGAGATTTACCTCTCTGCTGCAGAAGCTGCCTATAACGGATTCGGTGACAAAGCAAAAGCTCTTACTTATGTCAACTACATCCGCGAACGTGCAGGTCTTGAGAAATACAGCACTCTGACACTTACCGAACTTCAGGATGAGCGTTGCCGTGAGCTCTATACAGAGTCTACTCGTCGTACCGACCTTATCCGTTACGGCAAATGGCTCAGCGGCTACAACTGGTCATGGAAGAATAACGTCCGCACCGGTGCTGACTTCAACCCTGCTTTCGGCGTTTATCCTCTTCCGAGCACCACTGCATCCCGTAACGGCTATGTGCAGAATCCCGGTTATTAATACATCACCGATTAACGATTAATGAAAATGAAAAAAATAGCATTTTTAATGATGGCACTCGGAGTGATGCTCGGACTGGGCTCCTGCTCCGAAGACCGCGACCCGGTCTACAAAGCGCCTACAAATTTCGTGCTTAATACTCCGGCGATGGCCGACCAGTATATTGAGCTGACTGAGGGTCAAATCCTTGAGCTCTCTGCCTCTCAGCCCGATTACGGTTATGCAGCTGTTGCCAAATATTCAGCACAGATGTCACTTACTGAAGACTTTGCCGAAGCCTACGATCTCGAGGCAATTGACGGTACTGCTAACCTTGCCCGCTTCGCCGTAAGCCAAAATGATGTGGCTGTAGGTCTTTGCAATCTTCTCGGTATTGACTCCGAAGAGGCTTATAACGAAATGTTCCCCGACGGAAATATGGATGCCAAGAAGGTTTACTTCCGCGCTGTATGTGAGATTGAAGGAATCGCAGATTCCAAAATCAACTCCAACGTAGTAAGCTACAACCAACTTGTTGGTTTCTTTGCTATCCCGGTTCCCGGATCTATCTATCTCGTAGGTTCTCCCGAAGGATGGGCAGGTCCTACTGAAAGCAATGCCGCCCACTATGCAGAATGGCGTCTGTTTGAGGCTGACGATGCAATCGGCAGCAAGGTTTACTCAGGAGTATTTGATATGCCGGCTGCTCCGATGTTCCGCTTCTACACAGCTCTCACCGGCTGGGATGCTGATTCATACGGTTCACAGGTTGATGACAATCCGATTGATGTAAACCTTGTAGACGGCTCATTGAGCACTACCATTGTCAAAGGTAAAGGTTCATTCAACTTCCCCAACTTCACCGGAGGCAAGATGACCGTTATCGTTGATATGAGCGATGCCAACAACATGGTGCTTACCGTAATGGAAGGTGAACACATTGTCACTACAGCCAAATATATGTATGTGATTGGTACTATCAGCGGATGGAAAGAACCGTCAGAAGCCAATGAAACCGCGCTTAATCCTTACCGCGTGGCTGACACTACAGGTGACGGTATCTACACAGGTACGTTTGACGTAACTGCCGGCACAGCTACTTTCCGTCTTTATTCAGCTCTTACCGGCTGGGACGGCGGGGATTCTCTCGGCTCTCAGGCAGAGGATTCTCCTGTGGAGGCATCTCTGACCAATGGTGTATACAGCGGACCATACGTGAGCGGTAAAGGAAGCTGGGATGTGGCAATACCTTCAGACGGCAAGCTTACCATCATAGTTGACACCAACCAGAAAACTGTAAACTTCGTATTCAACTAAACCATACATCCTTCGGCGATGCGAAGATGCTTCGCATCGCCAAAGGAGCGGTTTACAATAAGAATCTATAGCAATGAAAAAAATAGCAATTTACGGTCTGATGGCTCTAATGTCGGGTGCTTTTGTAGCGTGCGATGATTATGAAGAGCCCAATCCGCCCGCACAAAGCAATGCCCAAGAGTCTATTCTCAAGGTGGAAGACATCACCGTGGCAAGCGCATTGGGCGAAGAAACCTATGACCTTGCAGTATATAATGAGGAAAACAAAGCGATAGAAGTCGCCACTCTTACCACCTCAGCTCTCCCTGAAACATTCAGCCTTGTAGCACATGTTGAGATCTCAAAGAAAGATGAGAACAAATGGAGCGAGGTAACATCTGAAGTAGTAAAGGATGCAGAGAACGCTGATTTGTATCACATCAATGTAAATGCAGACGACCTTCAAGGTGTATATTATGCCAATATATCCAAAGGTCCGGCAGCAAAAGACCTTGACTTCCGTGTGCGTTTTGCCACAGTAATCAAGCTTAACACACTTTCTCAAGAGGCTTATATCGGCAGCCCGACATATTATTATGGTCCTTATTCAGCCAATGTTAAGCCGCTTCCGAGCGATGTAGTAATCGAAGATGCTTACTATCTCGTAGGTACAGCTTGCGATTGGACAGTTTCAAAGGCAATCAAACTTAACCATAGCGGTGAAAATCCATACGACGATCCCGTCTTCACTCTTGCTTATACCATCACTGAAGAGATGGCGGCCGCAGGATGGTGGTGGAAGGTAATTCCAGCCAGCACATTCGCAGCCGGTGATTGGGTAGGAGAAGACTTTGGAGCATGGGGTGTAGCTGAAAATGGCGACGATGCACTTGAAGGTATGCTCGCTCCTTATAAAGACGGTGTAGATCCGGGTGCAGGTTGCATCAAGATAGCCGGTCAGTATCTGATTACATTCAATATGCTTGAAGGTACTTATTCATTCACTGAGGCGATTCCCAATTTCTGGACTCCCGGCGGCAGCAACGGCTGGAACTTTGCTGATGCAAAACAGCTTTACACCGACAACTATTCAGACTATATGGGTATGATACCTCTCAGCGGTGAGTTCAAGATGACATCCGCGGCTGACTGGAGTGCACTCTATAATCTTGGATATGGTGGTACAGAAGGTACACTTGCCAATGGCAGCAATGACAACATTCCTGTCCCGGCTAACGGATTGTATTGGGTAACAATGAGCCTTCCCAACCTTACTTACGCTCTTGCAGCTGTTAATACACTCGGCCTTATTGGTGATGCAACTCCCGGTGGCTGGGATGCTTCAACAGCTCTGACACCTTCAGAAGACCTTCTTACATGGACAGGAACTGTGAAGATGAAAGGTGGTGAGTTCAAGATTCGTGCAAACGACGATTGGGCTATCAACTTTGGCGGTGCAGCGAATGCCCTTGTATTCAATGCCGGCAATATGCCCTCTCCCGGTGAAGGTACATATGACGTTACTTTGAGCTTTGCAGAGATTCCTTATCAGGTGACTTTCGTGAAGAAATAAAAGAAATGCTGCCGCAGGGCAGTGGTAAATAAAAATTTATTCCCGTGGGTGGTGTGACCCGCGGGAATAATTTTTCGGGATAATAAAAAGGTTATAGGGTGTTATTTTATGAAGAGTTTTGGTGATGGATTTAGGTGTGTTTTTGTTATTTCCGATTTTTTTTGCTAATTTTGCAATGCAAAATGTTCCGTGAGGGGAGTCAGACTAACCTTGCGGTGCATTGGAAAAGTTACATCACCTCGGCAATTCGCACAGTGTGCGAAAGTGATGGGACGGCTCACTTTTCCGGATATTGAGTTACTAACTTTCGTTTTCAGCGAATATCTGTATCCCGTCTTACAGAATTTTGTCTATGATGTATGTCGTAGATATAAATTCGTTGTAAACGGCTTTTTTTATAAATCTATGAAAGGATACAGAAAGATTTTGTTGGCCGGTATGATTGGTGCAATGTCGATTTTGCCGCAGGTGAGTGTTGCGCAAAATCTCAGTCCGCAACAAGATGCCAAGAAGGGGACGTGGGGATACGTTGATTCCAAAGGGAAATGGGTGGTAAAGCCTAAATATGACAATGCCTCAAGTTTTGAGAAATTTCCGGACGGAAGAATGGTTTCGGAAATTACGCTTAAGGGATTGAAGGGGTATGTGGATGAAAACGGAAAACAGCTTGGTGCCGGTCCTGTTTTTGAAAGCGTGGAAAGAATCTCGGACGGTACATCTCTTGTGAAAGTCAAGGGGAAATATGGTGTTGTGGATAATGCGATGGTGTATGTTCAGAAGCCGGAGATTACTGATGTAAGGATATTGGATTCGGAGCGATATATAATCACGCTTAAGGGTAAGAAGGGTGTGATGAATCGTCAGGGTGTCTTTGAGATATTGCCGGAATACACAGATGTAGATTTGAGCGTTCCGGGATATATTCGAGTGTATAAGAATGGGAAGTGCGGACTTTACAATGCATCGTGCAAGCCACTTATTGCAGTGGATAAATATACGGAGATTGTGCCGTTTGAGGGTTATTGGAAAGTGTATGATGGGAAGAAGGCCGGACTTTATTCTGTCGAAAAGAATCTTCTGCTTGCAAAACCGAATTATGCGGATATTTCCACACCGGTAGAGGTCGGAGGTATGACATTCACACCTGTGATGAAGGATAACGGGAAATGGGGTGTTGTCAACACCGTAGGGAAAGAAGTGTTGAAATGTCGCAATATGTCAGTGACAGCTATTCCTTCGATGAATCTTTTCCTTCTGGCAAGAAGTGGATATGGACACAGACTCTGGTTTCCTCAAGAGAAAGTGTTTTTGGAATTGCAAATGAGAGAATCGTCTAAGGAAGGGCCATTTATAAAAATGTCGGGGAATATAGATTATCCTCAAGATTCATATCCCGACAGGATTTCGAGTGCGGTTCGTTTTGATGAATTGGGGGAATGGACCAATACACTTAATACACGTCTGAATGTATATAACAGCCGTTTCAGAAACGGGGTATTTTCGGTATTGCTTAACAAGAAGGGTGATTTAATATCCACCGAATCAGTAAAGATAAATCGACTGGGGGATTATTACAGTGTAATAAATAATGGCAAGAGTCAATCGCTTTATACGCAAGATGGTGATTTGGTGCTTCGTAATGTTTCGCTTGACTGTGAACGGAATGGAAATTGGCTCGTTTTTGGTGACAGAACTTTATCCCCTGACAGGAAAGAATATACTGTGAAGAAGGTCAATGGGAGTACAGCTGTATTTGATTCGGAAGTGTCCGGATGGCGTTTGCTCCGCGATGGTGTGATTGACAAAAATGTATATGAGGCCTTGGAGCCGGAAGATAACATAATCCATGCCAGACGTGACGGAAAGTGGGGAATAATCAGCGGAGGGTATGAGACGATACCTTGTATATATAGCAGCAAGCTGAATTATCATCATTTGATGGATATGTTCAAGATTGAGGAAAATGGTAAGATGGGGTATATGAATACTTCCGGAAAAATTGTATTTGAACCGGTCTATGATGATATTACAAAAGACCCGAATACAAATTTATTGTTGGTGTATAAAGGTGATAAAAAGGGTCTTTATACTTTGACAGGGAAAGAGGTAATACCGATAGAATATGATGGGATTACCCTCAATAATAATACCGAAGATTACCATTATTGGGTGCTAAAGGGTGACAAATATGGAGTAATCAACGCTGAGGGGCGTGTAATAGTTCCGGTGGAATATCCAGCCGATAACTTGGCTCTTCTGAGTGATCGCTATTATGAAGCGGCAAAGGGAGGCTCAAAGAAGTATTATGACTGGGATGGCTCGGATATTCCTTATAAGAAAGAGGTAAGTGTATACAATTGGAGTCTTGACCATAATATATACGACAAGAACAACAACAAGGGATTGCGAATAAATTATACGTTCGATACCCGATTCTATATTAATGAGCCGCTCTATGTTGAGGCAATTGCATATAATAAAAATGGTACGCCGGCAAAGAACAGCAAGGGCCAGACAATACAATGTGGAAGTTGGCGAACTCCGACTTATCTTTTTACAGTCTTCAATAATCAATGGTTTACTTTCCCATATTCAAATTTCGTACAACCCCGAGGTACAAAGCGCGACTATTATATGCAAATCCGCATAAAGAATCAGAATGGGAAGGTGGTGTATACATCAGACAAGATGAATTTTTATCTGACGAGATAATCAAGAGTTCAAGTTTCGCAAGCTTTAACTTGCGAAAAGTTAGGAGTATGAGGTTGGAGAGATAGAGAAAGTAAATTGAAATTTACAGTGTATATAATTTTCTCATTTTCTCTAACCTCTTAACTCTAACCTTCAAGTTTCCAAGTTGCCCGGGCAACTTGGAAACTTGAATTATTAGGTGAGTGGCAGATTTGCATGATGAGAGGTTTTGTATTATATTTGTATGTTGTTACAGTAAGTTTTTGTTACCATTATTCTTGTTCAGAAAGGTGTCCGCGTATTTGTGGATTGTATTGCTGACGAAAAAAATCGACCGAGTATCATTTTTTTTAATGATTTTTTATTGTTATTCGAAAAAAAATAACTAATTTAGGGCGTTCAAATGAAACGTTCGTAATTTTTGTACAGAAAATAGTTTGAATATAAATATTGCGCAAACGTTTTCGAATAAATGATGAAAGTATCGGACTCATGCGGGTTGCGATTGCAATAAATTGAAACGATAATAAAAAAATTAACATAATAAACATTTTTTAACAGAACGATGAAACGAATTTTACGTACACGCGGGATTGCTACTTTGTTAGTAGCCGCAGCATTCCTGCTTCCGGGCGTAGCCGCAAAGGCCTGGGAGAAGGTACGCAGCAGTTCCCCCAAGCAAGTGACGGCAGAACAGATTCGTGAAAACGCCCGTAAGGCGAATCGTGGAAATTCCACCACTTCAGGAGATATCCGTATGGGTGTTTCCGATCCGTCGAGCGTGCGAATGCCGAAGAATCTGAATGCTGTCAATCATCTGACTCGCTCTCCGGAGGCTCCGAGAGCTGATTTCTATGCAGTGGTGCCTCAGCACTCGCTGATGATGACCGCTGACGGTGCATATCTTGGTAAAGTAAATGCCGCTACCGGCACCATGACTCCCATTTTCTCCGGTGCTCAATTCCGTACCGGCACTTATGAATATCAGTCAGGAGCCATCAGAGGGAATTACTTGTATGTGCCTATTTCAGCCATGTCCTTCTTTGATTCCAATGTATATTGGAATGAGATAGATCTTTCTACCGGTAAAGTGGTAAGAACTATCGATTTTGGCAGTGATGTTCTTGCCGCTCCTTATACATTGACATACGATGAGAGTACAGATGCTTTCTATGGTATAGCATGGAATGAGACTAACGAGCTTGCCAACCAGATAGTGAAATTTGACGGCAAGACATTGGCGATGACTTATCTTCGTGACCTTAACGGATCAAACAGTTTCTTCACCTCATTGGCATATAACCCTTCAGACAAAGAGATTTATGTCTTTGACTGCAATAACAATGTCTTCATTCTTGACAGAAATCGCGGTTCTGTTCTCAATGCCGGTGAGCTTGAGGCAAATGGAGATTATGTATATTTTGAAGCCGGTGACACTGCTCCTATCACATATTCACCTAAGGATCAGTGCTTCATTATGTTGATATCCGATTATGCCATTGGTGGATATCGCATCATGTATATCGATCCGGATTCATGGGAGGTATATGCAGGAACAGGCCTTGTTGACCCCACAAGTGCATATATAGCCTCAATCCATTGCACCGACCAGTATGCAGAATGGACAGCTCCGGAACTTCCCGCTGATCCCGAGGTGGCTTTTGACGGTTCTTCATTGGATGGAAAAATCACCATAACAGCTTCTTTACTTCAATTCAGCGGTTTGGCTTATGCTGACGGAAAGAAACTGAAGACAGTTGCCACAATTGACGGTACCGAGATTTTCAACGGTGAGCTTGCACCGGGCGAGAAGAAGGAAATCGCTTATAAAGGTGAGAGTGGTGAACACACACTTGCTGTATATTGCGAGGATGGCAACAAGAAATCACCGGTAGCCACAAAAGTGTTCCATATAGGATATGACAATCCGTTCCCTGTGACCGACCTTAAACTTGACGGAAAGGTGTTGAGCTGGACCAAGTCAAAAGCAGGTGGTGTGCATAACGGATATGTAGATGACAGCGCTACATACTACGATGTATATTTCGGCGCAACCAAGCAAAATACACGTCCTATCACATCCAATACATATACCATTACAGATCCGGCCAAGATGGCACTTACAAAGATTTCTGTAGTGGCAGTCAGCAATGGTCGTGAGTCAGAATATACTTCACTTAATGAGATTATCGGTAAGGCAAAAACACTGCCGATGAGCTTTGAACCTACACAGGCTGACCTTGAGATTATCAAAGTCACCGACGCAAACAATGACGGTGAGACATTTGAAGGTGTGCGTTTCCAGGATATCCCGCAGCTGTTGCTCCGTCATCAGGTGGGTTATTACAATGACCCGGATGAATGGGTATTCCTTCCCCGTGCAAAATTTGAGGATGCCTCCAAGCTTTATTCACTTGAGCTTGCCATCGGTGGTGTCTATACCGGTACCACTCGTGAGGATGTGACAATATATGTAGGTGAGAAAGCTACTCCCGAAGCAATGACTCAGAAGATTTGGGAGCGTAATCAACTTGGATGTCCTCATATCCCGGTGGATTACAACATCAATTTCTTCGTGCCCAAGGCAGGTGAATACTATGTAGGTATCCACTATCATTCAAAGAAAGACAATAAGGGACGTGGTCTTACATTGAGCAAATTCAAAGTAAGCATGACTGACAGATTGTCAACCATTCCGGCAGCTGCTACAGATGTTACTATCACACCTGCAGAGCTCGGTCTTCTATCAGCAGAGGTGAGTGTAGTTATACCTACCAAGGATGTTATGGGTAACGACCTCCCTGCCGACAAGAATGTCAATGTCAGCATGCAGTGTGACAGAGTAGAAGATTTCGTAATCGTCAGCGGCAAACCCGGTGAGACTGTAAAGGGGAATTTGGAAGTTTACCAGAACGGTTTCAATCAGTTTATCATCACCACCGGTGATGAGTCCGGATATGGTATGACATCAAACTTCGAGCGTTACATCGGTATCGACGTTCCGTATGCACCGACCAATGTACAATTCAATACTCAGCCTGACAACGAACATGTAGTCATCAGCTGGGATGCTCCCGGTGAAGTCGGTATGAATGGTGGATATGTAAATCCGTCATCACTCGAATACAGCATTTATATGTTGAGCCGTACATCAGCTGTGGATCCGAAACGAGTAGGTTCCACCAGAGCTACAACCTACAATTTCACCAAGCCGGCAAGCTCCTTCCAACAGGAGTTCTACAACTTGGCACCGGCGGCTGAAAATGAGATGGGTTATGACTCCAATATTACATTCAACAGCGATATTCTCGGTAAGCCATATCTCTTGCCTATGATTGAGGAGTATGGAACTACAGCCTTCGATTATATGCCGGTAATGCGCCGCACAGGTGCAGGTTACGCCGGTGGTAACTGGAGCAATGTAAAAGACCTCAGCGGAATGGCAGCAATGCTAAACGGCAGCCCTATCTGCAATAAGGGTGCAGTGATGTATTACAGCGAGAACCCGGCTCCGACCAAGGGTCAGATTATGATACCGAAGGCAAGTACCAAGGGTATAAATGAAGTGCTATTCTCAGCTAAGATTTGGGATTATAAGGATGCACCGAAGGTTTACATGACCGGCCGCACTTCAGCCGATCCGAACAAGATTATCGATCTCGGAGAGGTTAATATGAAGCGCAGTGCGTCACTTTCCGAATGGAATGAACAAGAATTCATCCTCAAGGACGAATTTGCAGACAAGGATTGGATTCAGCTCTTTATCAACGTTGAATTCTCATTGAATGAAAATGAGATGCTTGTGTTGGATAATTACAGCATCAAGCAGAATGTGGACTATGACATGCAGATTATGGACTTCGGCGGTCCGGAGACAACTTCTGTGGGAGAGTCAATCGACCTTTATACAACAGTGTCCAACTCCGGTCTGGAACCCAACCGCGGTTATTGCACAGTATATCTGTATGCACCTGACGGCACACATCTTGATAATATTCGCAAATCAGTACCTCGCCTTGTATCCGGTAGTAATGGTACGTTGAGCTGCAGCTTCGGAACATTGGCAGAGTGGGAACAATATGAGTATATCCTTGCCAAGGCTGTTATTGAAGCAAATCAGGATGAGGTGGCTACTAACAATGAGCGTGAGTTCAAGATTTATCTGAAGAATTCTGTTCTTCCTGCAGTATCAGACCTCAGTGCGAAATACAATGATGACCACAGCGAGGTGTCATTGACTTGGAGTCAGCCCGATTTGAAATATGGTGATAACGAAGATATGGAGAATATGCCGGCGTTCGAGATTACCGATAAGATTGGCTTATTCCGCAATGTAGACCTTGACGGCCGCAAGAGCTTCCCGATTGAAGGGCTTTCATGGCCGAACAGTGACAAACCTCAGGCATGGGCAGTAATTAATGCAGAGCAACTTGGTTTGATGAATGACCTTCGTCTGCATCCTCACAGTGGTAAGCAGTATCTTATGGCACGTGCTCTTGATTACAACATCCAGGAAGAGTCAGCACCGCAGGCCTGCGATATCCTTGTATCGCCCGAGGTGGTAGGCGGAACAGAGGTTTCCTTCTGGTATAACCGTATTGCAGTGGATTATACTGAATATGTAGAGCTTTGGGTATCTACAACGGATGATAAGCTCGGTGATGTCAGAGTGACCGCACCTAACGGAAAAGATGTGACTTGCGGAAGCTTTACCAAGATACAGTCATTCTCCAAGACCGGTGACGAGACTTGGGAGAAAGTTTCAGCGGTTCTTCCCGAGAATGCGAAGTATTTCGCACTTGTCTACAGTTCATTCGATGAATTTGGTGCGATGATTGACGACATCCAATTCACTCCGAAGGAGATGCCTGAATGGACAATAGATCATTACAGTGTATTCCGTCACATCAATGAGACAGGTGAAGTGGAGGATGTGGTTCTTAACGTTAAGGACACCAACGCGCTCCACAGCAACTGTAAGGATGCAAATGCCACTTATTACGTACGTACACACGTCAATACACCTGCAGGAATTAAATACGGACCGTTGTCCAATGCAGCGGTGGTATATGCAGCCGGATTGGATGACCTTACAGACCTTGAAGGTGTATATGGCACAGTAGGTGGAGTCCTTGTACAGGGACATGCCGGAGAAGAGTTTGCTCTTTATACGGCTGACGGTAAATATATGCGTCAGATGAAACTTACCAACGATAATCAGACAGTGGCTGTAGCTCCCGGTATCTACATTGTAAAGGCCGGCAATGCTATGGTTAAGGTTCTCGTTAAGTAAGAAGGAGACAGGACTCATATTACAGAGTAAAAAACACTCATTTCTTAAATAGAAGGCGGGTGTCGCAGGAAATGCGGCGCCCGTCTTTCCATTAGTCATCCCGAAGGTAGGTTTGTGCTGTTTTGTGTTAAGGAAAATTGCAGATATCTTGTGGGAATAAAAAATTATACTTAAATTTGCGTTTATATGCAAAAACACGTAAGAAAGTCGTAACAGGTAAAAAAATAAATATGTTTAAGGTAGCGATACAAGGTATAGACGGTTGTTTTCATGATCAGGCCGCCAGGCAATATTTTGGAATCCATTATGGGGATACTGATGTGGAGCCGGTGGCGTGCGAGACGTTTTCGTCGTTATTCCGGATGTTGGAATCTGACCGGAGTCTTGTAGGGATTATGGCAATAGAGAACACTATAGCCGGAGCATTGCTTCAGAATCATGAGCTGCTTCGAGAGAGTGACCTTCGGATAGTGGGAGAACATAAGATGCGTATCTCTCACAGCATAGCCACGTTGGCCGAAGAAAGTCTTGAAGATGTAAAAGAGGTGTTGTCTCATCCGATGGCCTTGATGCAGTGTGATGTGTTTTTGGAGAGTTATCCAAGCATCCGACCGGTGGAATGGTTTGATACGGCCGGGGCTGCAAGAGATGTTTCTCTGGGAGGGATGAGAGGTCGCGCAGCTATTTGTCCACCCCTTGCAGCGAGGTTATACGGCTTGGAGGTGCAAAAGGAAGGGATAGAGACAAATAAGCGGAATTTTACAAGATTTCTGATATTGTCCCATCCGGAGCAGGTAGCAGGATTAAGGAGCAAAGGACGCCCCATCAATAAGGGGAGCATAGTCTTTTCGCTCGATCATACAAAAGGGGCGTTGTCGAAGATACTTGCCATTTTGTCGTTTTATGACATGAATCTGACTAAGATTCAGTCGATGCCGATATTGGGAAGGGAGTGGGAGTATAGATTCTATATAGATTTAACGTTTGATAATTTGACACGATATCATCAGGCCTTGACAGCAATCACGCCCTTGCTCAATGATTTCAAGTCGTTGGGTGAATATGCAGAATGTGTAAGAGAGGTTTGAGTAAAAAAGTAAAGGGTATGATAATAGAGCCGGCCGAGAGGCTTTCAGATATAAAAGAATATTATTTTTCTCGTAAATTGGCGGAGGTGGCGCGTCTAAATGCAGAGGGGAAGGATATAGTATCGCTTGGTATAGGCGGTCCGGATCTTCCTCCGGCAGAGAGTGTGCTGAAAACATTGTCGGAGGCGAGCCGTAGAGGAGACACACATGGGTATATGCCTACGAAGGGTGACAGACGGTTGCGGGAATCGTTTGCGCGGTTTTATAAGCGCCATTATGGAGTGGATTTGGATGCAGAGAGTGAGTTGCAGCCATTGATTGGATCAAAAGAGGGTATATTGCATTTATCGCTTGCATTTATAAATCCGGGAGACAAGGTGCTTGTTCCCAATCCCGGGTATCCTACATATACTTCGGCTCCGAAACTTGCTGGAGCGCAGGTGATTTACTACGATTTAAAAGAGGAGCAAGGATGGCTTCCGGACTTTGCACAGCTTGAACGGTTGGCACAAGAGGGAGTTAAGATGATGTGGGTGAATTATCCGCACATGCCCACCGGGACACCGGCTCGCAGAGATGTTTTTGAGAAGTTGGTGGCGTTTGGTCACAAGTACGGAATATTGATAGTCAATGATAATCCTTATAGTTTTATTCTCAATGAACATCCGCAGAGCATACTTTCTGTTGCGGGTGCAAAGGAGGTTGCCATGGAGATGAATTCATTGTCAAAGAGCCATAATATGCCCGGCTGGAGGATAGGTATGATAGCCGGAAATAAGGAGTTTATATCCACCGTGCTTAAGGTGAAATCGAATGTTGATTCCGGACAATATCTGCCGATGCAACTTGCTGCGGCCGTGGCTTTGGATGCTGATTCACAATGGTATGGGAGTCTCAACAAAGAGTATGCCCTTCGGCGCGCTACAGCGGAAAAGATAATGAGGAGTCTGGGATGCAGCTTTGATTCCAATCAAAGGGGACTTTTCCTGTGGGGAAAGATACCGGAGGATGTGGAAGATGTGGAAAGATTTACAGATCGTGTGCTTTACGAGGCCGGGGTGTTTATTACTCCGGGATTCATATTCGGGAGCAACGGTGATAGATATATCAGAATATCATTATGTGCCAATCAAGAGAAATTAAACGAGGCGTTACGACGCACGAATGATTGGAGAAAAAAGAACGAAAAGACGATAAAATGAAAGATTTAAAACCATTGTTGCCGGAGGTAGATCTGGCAGGAGATATATTTGTTATAGCCGGACCGTGTTCTGCAGAAACAGAAGAGCAGACCTTGAGTACTGCACGCGAGTTGGCTGCCAACGGGATAAAGGTGTTCCGTGCAGGAATATGGAAGCCGCGGACAAAGCCCGGGGCGTTTGAAGGAGTGGGTGCTCCGGCGCTTGAATGGCTTAAGAAAGTAAAGGAAGAGACCGGGATGCTGACGTCGTGTGAGGTGGCAACGCGGAGTCATGTCACTGAGGCACTCGGAGCAGGAGTTGATATCCTTTGGATAGGGGCAAGAACGTCGGCAAATCCTTTTGCCATGCAGGAGATAGCCGATACGCTTCAGGAATTGAATACGGATGTCCCGGTTCTTGTGAAGAATCCTGTGAATCCGGATCTTGAATTATGGATAGGTGCATTGCAGCGATTGTATAATGCGGGAATAAGGAGGTTAGGTGCGATACATCGAGGATTTTCGGTGTATGGCAAACATCTGTATCGTAATGTGCCGCAATGGCATATACCGATAGAATTGCGGTTGCGATTTCCGGATTTGCCGATAATTGTAGACCCCTCGCATATAGGAGGAAAGAGGGAGCTTGTGGCGCCCTTGTCGCAGCAGGCACTTGACATGGGTTTTGATGGTTTGATAATAGAGAGTCACTGCAATCCGGACGAAGCATGGAGTGATGCGTCGCAACAGCTCACCCCCGAGGTGCTGAATCTGATTCTTCATACCTTGGCCTTGCGCGATGAGAAAGAGGTGACGGAATCGCTTGCGTTGTTGCGTCAACAGATAGACCGTATAGATAATGATCTTCTTGAAATCCTTGGCAAAAGAATGGAGGTTTCAAGAGAGATAGGACGGTATAAGAAGCTGCATAGTATGCCGGTGGTTCAGGCTGTGCGATATAATGATGTGATTCACAGTAGGGTGGAGGCCGGCAAAGCGATGCAGATGGATGAGAAATTTTTGCGCAATATATTGCTGGCCATCCATGATGAGAGTGTTCGTCAGCAGGTAGAGATTGTCGGAAAAGGGAAATAAACCTGCTGTGGAATAACCCTCTTAGTATGCAGAAGATAAAGGAATGAATTCAGATTTAGGAAAAGTAAAAAATTATATGTACCTTTGCATGCGTAAAATTTTCGAATCTTGAAATCTGTAAATACTGTAGTCATGAAAAAAATAATTTTAGCATTAGCGTTGGTGCTTTCAGCGATAATCGCACAGGCTCAACAGAGTATCCCTGTCTCAATGATGCCGATGTTGGTAAATGAAATCAAAAGCTCACTTCCTTCTCAGCTTGATGATGAGACTACTTGGACAGATTGTTCAATGATAAAGGGTGGTAATGAGATGCAACTTACATTGAGATATGATCTTTCCGGTGTGAATTTCTCTGCAGATGATATGATTAATCAGCTTAAAGGAATGTCTGAAGATGAGATAAGCAATTTTATGGGTCAGGATATGGCTTCGGTGTTTGAAATAATTCCTGTTCCCATTTCATTAAAGATACTTTTTTCAGACGGGAAAGAGTATGTGATGAAAATTAAGAAGTGACGATTTCTTGACAAACCGGATTGTCTATGAAGACGTTAGGGTCTTGGTTGTGTTGGGGAATGATAAAAGCGGTGTCGTGGATACCGCTTTCATTGCTGTATGTGGTGAGCGATGTGGTGGCATTTTTGATGCATACTGTAGTGAGATATCGCCGCGGGGTGGTAAGACGCAATCTTGAGAGTTCGTTTCCACATAAATCAGAGGAGGAAATATCTAAGATTACGCGTAAGTTTTATAGGTTCTTGTCTGACTATTTTGTCGAGACTCTGAAACTGGCCTCCATGAGCGAGTCAGAAATGAGACGTCGTTTGCAGGTGGAGGGGATTGATAGTGTTAATGCTGCTGTGGATGAAGGGAAGAGTGTATCATTGTTTTTGGGGCATTATTGCAATTGGGAATGGGTAAGCTCACTTCCGCTTCATATTGATTCCAAGGCTGTATGCGGACAAATTTATCATCCTTTGGAGTCAAGCGTTGCCGATGCGGTTTTTTTGCGACTTCGAAGCCAATTTGGGGCTGTAAGTGTGAAGATGGATGATACATTGAAGACTGTCTCAGGATGGTATCGCAATGGCAAGCCGAGTGTAGTGGGATATATATCCGATCAGGTGCCCGGATATGGAAGTGTGCACCGCTGGGTGCAATTTCTCAATCATGACACACCTGTATTCACAGGAGCGGAGCGAATATCGAGGATGGTGCATGCACAGTGTTATTATGTACATTTGAGCAGGCCACGAAGGGGTATGTACAAACTTCGCTTTGTACCGTTGGCTGCGGATGCGTCACGAGAAGAGAAATTTGTCGTTACTGACAAATTTTTCGGAGAACTTGAGCGTCAGATAGATGCTGTCCCGGAGTATTGGCTGTGGAGTCATCGCAGGTGGAAGCGTACCCGAGAACGTTTCCTCGAGATATATGGAGAGGAAGAGGCTGCAAAACGTCTTTCAAGGCTTTGATTAGTGAGTATAGAGGAATCTCTTGATACTCTTTTTCGGTGTTTTCTCAAATTCTGTTGGGACTGCGGATATAGACGAAAGACGTTCGTAAGGAGCTACAATCTTATTTAGCTCTATTCTGATTGTTTCGAGCTGATTGGGGAGTTGGTCGGATGTAATACCGAGATTGTCGAGAGTGGAGTAATCGGGATATACCAGCCCGACAAGTTTTCCATCGCGTTCCATAACAAGACTTTCTGCTACAAATGGCATATTGTTAAGTTTAGCCTCAATCTCCTCGGGATAGATATTTTGTCCGTTGGCAGACAGAATCATTGTTTTGGAGCGTCCGCGTAGCGAAAGAGTGCAGTTGGCCGATTGGGTTCCCATATCGCCGGTTTTGAGCCACCCTTTGTCGTCGAGTACCAAATCAGTGGCCTCTGGATTCTTGTAATAACCCTTCATTACATTCGTTCCCCGTACGCAAATTTCGCCGGGAATATTTTCAGTATCCTCACTCAAAATCATGGCTTCCATGCCGGGGAGAACTTTTCCGGATGATCCGGGGACAAATTCTCTCCAGGGGGTATATGAGATTAGCGGCCCGCATTCTGTCATGCCGTAACCCACAGTAAAGGGGAATTTTATCTTGTACAGAAATTCTTCCACTTCGTGGTTGAGTGGAGCACCACCTACGATAACTTCTTCAAATTCACCACCGAAGGCGGCGATAAGGCGTTTTCGAATTTTTGAATATATGATAGAATCGAGGAAGGGAACAGCCAAAGTCCACCTCATAGTTCCTTTTGATATAAGGGGAACAATCTGATTTTTATATATTTTTTCCAATATCAGGGGGACGCATATGATGAGGTGTGGCTTGACTTCGCTGAATGCTTTTAGCAACACTCTTGGGGATGGCGTCTTGCAAAGCAGAGTGATGTGAGAGCCGACAGCGAGAGGGGTCAACATATCAAATGCACAGCCGTATGCATGAGCGAGGGGAAGGAAAGAGAGAGCTCGTGATGAACGAAAATGTAGTTCCGATTCCATGCCGAAGCAGACGTTTCCGGCGAGATTTTCCCCTGTTAGCATTACACCCTTGGAGAATCCGGTGGTGCCTGAGGTATAGTTTATTTCAGCAAGTTCTGAGTTGTCGCGTTCGGGATATTTGATGCAATGGGAGGTGAATCCCGAGGAGTATTTTCTGCGGAAACGGCGTTTGAGGAGCTTGACGGCACGGGAAATCTCAAGGCCGGCTGTCTCATAAAGCACCTTCTTATTGTCAATCGAGAATACTCCCTTGATGTTGAGTAATTTATCCGGTTCGATATGTTCCCAGATGCTTTCAGATGTAAAAAAGAGTTTCGCCTCGGAATGATTCACTATGTGAGTTATATCTACAGGATTGAAATCGGAAAGGATGGGTACGATGACGCATCCGTAAGTGACGGCAGCCATGTAAGTGGTCACCCAGGAGGAAGTGTCTTTACCGCAGAGTGCTATTTTTGCTCCGGGGCAGACTCCGAGCGATTCGAAGAGAAGATGAGCCATAGCAATTTCTTGAGCAAGGTCTGAATAGAGCATGGTTTTACCTGTAGGATAATCGGTAAGGGCTGGAAGATCCCAATTCTCTATGAACGATTTTTCGTATATTTTTATGAAATTTTTAAGCATAGTGCCGTCAGTTTTCTTTTTTGATAAACAAAGGGAGAGAGAATAGTGTTGGCGGAAAGAATAAAAATTAGTAATTTTGTAAGATTATTAAAAAGGGTCTAAGATGAGACTGCAGGTATCAGAGATTGTTGAAGAATTAGAAAAAGGGATAAAAGGGGAGGTAAAGGTTTTCGGTGACAAGAATATTCAGATCAGTGAGCTTTTAATAGACTCCCGTTCTCTTACTTGGCCGGAGGAAACACTCTTCTTCGCCTTGAGTACATCGAGAAATGATGGTCACAAATATATAGAGACTCTGTACAATAGTGGAGTGAGGGCTTTTGTTGTGACTCAATGGCCTGAGACATTGCATCGAGACGCATGCTATATCCTTGTTCCGAATGTGCTTGATGCTCTCCAGACAATTGGACATTATGCGGGGACACGTCTGCATGGTGAGCTTGTTGCCATTACCGGTTCTCGAGGTAAGACCACGCTAAAGGAGTGGATTTTTCAACTCATGGAGCCGCTTGCCGAGATAGTTCGCAGTCCGCGAAGTTATAATTCGCAAATAGGTGTGCCGCT
This sequence comes from Bacteroides sp., assembly GCA_023665145.1. Taxonomy (GTDB): domain Bacteria; phylum Bacteroidota; class Bacteroidia; order Bacteroidales; family Muribaculaceae; genus Lepagella. Next base: position 79,641 of record JAMPEM010000003.1, on the reverse strand, counting down.
TTCGCTTTGGCAGATAGGCGATACGACAAGTCTTGCCATTATAGAGGCGGGAATATCTCGTGAGAAAGAGATGGAGAGGCTTGCGGCAATGATAGATCCTGATACTGTAATCTTTACAAATCTTGATGATGAACATTCCGAGGGCTTCCCTTCGTTGAGCCGTAAAGGGGCTGAAAAAGCTCTTCTTGCGTCGCCAAAAAATGTAAAAAAGATAATTTATTGTGCCGATAGTGAGGAGGTGGCGAAAGCTCTTGCACCATATGGGAAGGGCAGGGAAGTATGGAGATGGACACGAGATGGGTCAGAAGCTGAGGTGGTCATAGAGTGTGTCACTGAATTGGGTGACAGCTCAGTAATGACGTGGCGATGCGGAGAGAAATCGGGGAAAGTGTCATTGCCGGGATGTTCTGAAGCAGATATTGATAATGGAGCAAACGCATTGACTTATATGCTTTCGCATGGTATTTCGGCCGAGGTTATCAGAGAGAGATTCTCGATTCTCTGTACGGTGGGTACCCGACTTGATGTTACGGAGGGTGTGAACGGATGCTCATTGATATATGATTCCTATACGTCGGATTTTTCTTCTCTTGGACCGGCTCTTGATTTTATGCGTCGGCGTCCGAATAAGGGACTTTCACATACAGTCATAATAAGTGATATGCGACATGAAGGTGGTGAAATGGATGTATATGCCCGAATTTCGAATCTTTTCAGGAGTACGGGTGTGAACAGAGTAATTGGTATTGGCCCGGCCTTGTCTCGACATGCCGCTCTTTTTGGTTCTGATGCAAGATTCTTTCAGAGTACTGAGGATTTTCTCAAAGAGATGTCCCCATCCGATTTCAGTTCGGAATTGATATTGCTAAAAGGAGCTCCGGGTTTTACTTTCAGTAAAATTCGTGAAATGCTTGAAGCGCGCACACATGAGACTGTTCTTGAAGTGAATCTTGATGCTCTTGTGCGTAATTTTAATTACTTCCGGAGTTGCCTTCCATCTGCTACAGGTCTTATAGCCATGGTAAAAGCAAGTGGATACGGGGCCGGCAGTTTTGAGATAGCCAAGACGTTGCAGGATGCCGGAGCTGCCTATCTGGCAGTTGCGGTGCTTGATGAGGGTATAGATCTTCGTCGAAACGGGATTACAATGCCGATTATGGTGATGAATCCCAAGGTGGTGAATTATAAACAGATGTTTGCGTATCGACTTGAACCTGAGATTTATAGTCGCGATATGCTTGAGGATGTGATACGCGAGGCTCAAAAGAATGGAATCAAAGAGTATCCGGTGCATATAAAGCTCGATACCGGAATGCACAGGATGGGATTTATAGAAGATGAGCTCCCGGAGCTGATGGAACGCCTTGAAAGTCAGAATAATATCGTGGCACGTTCTGTATTCTCTCATCTGGCTACAGCGGATTGTGTGGATATGGACGATTACACGGGGCTGCAACTCGACAGATTTCGCCGTTATACTGATTATATGCTTCAGCATTCATCCCGCCCTATCTTGCGTCATGTACTCAATTCAGCCGGAATACTCCGTTTTCCCGAGCACCATTACGACATGGCACGTCTCGGCATCGGATTATACGGAGTCAGGACACTTCCGGAAGATATAGAGAAACCGCTTAGCACCGTCAGTTCGTTGCGTACAGTAATAATAGCAATACGCGAATGGGAGGCCGGTGAGACAATAGGGTATGGCAGGCGAGGTGAATTGCATAGAAAGTCAAAAATTGCCACTATCCCCATCGGATATGCTGACGGGATGAACCGACATTTCGGTCGTGGTGCCATAACGGTGAAGATCAATGGTCATGATGCACCCACTGTAGGGAATATCTGCATGGATGCCTGTATGATAGATGTGACTGATGTGGATTGCAAAGTAGGAGATGCTGTGGAGATATTCGGCCCGTCGGCTGATGTGCAGCGTCTTGCAGATGTCCTCGATACAATTCCTTACGAGGTGCTTACATCGGTCTCTCCACGTGTGAAGCGTGTCTATTATCGCGAATAAGAGGCAGTTTTTACAAGAATTGTAAGATTTTGGAGATTAAGTCTTCGTCCGTTATATCAAGCCGCAGAGTCCCTATATTGCTGTCGGAATGAATGGGACGGGAGAGCCAAGTGACCTGTTTCTTTGCGAAAACACGGGTATTTTTCTGAATACGTGCGATAGCTTCATCAAGTGACATTTTACCTCTGAAGTGGGCGAATAATTCCTTAAGGCCTATAGTGTTAAGTGGGTTTATCCCTTCCAGCGGAGCTACATTCCGTGCCTCATCAAGGAGTCCGGAATCCATCATTTTCTCCACACGGTGATTGATTCTGTCAAAAAGGATTTCCCGTTCTGCCGTAAGAACTATTTTGACTATACGGAATGGTCTCTGTAATTTGCGTCCGGTGAGAAGTTGGGAATAAGGTTTGCGGGCTGTGAGCGAGATCTCAAGTGCATGAAATACTCGCTTGATATTTTTGCGGTCGATGGTACGGAAAGTATTCGGATCGATTATGGAAAGGCGACTGAGGAGCCAATCATCCCCTTTCCGGTTATGGAGAGCTGATAGGGAATTCCTGAGCTGTTGCGGCACGGTGGGTAGTTCATCAATGCCGTAACAGAGAGCGTCAACATACATCATCGAGCCACCGCAGACTATAGCGTGGCCGGTTTTACGAAAAAGTTCGGAGGATATTCTTAGAGCATCCTGTTCGAAGATGGAGGCTGAATAATAATCATGAAAGCCTAAATGCCCCATAAGATGATGAGTGATGCCTTGTCGTTCAGTTTCTGTTGGTTGGGCAGTGACAATCGGGATGTCTTGATAGATTTGTCGGCTGTCAGCCGAAATGATTTCGGTGTCGAGCCGTTTTGCAAGATTGACGGCAAGGGCCGACTTCCCTGAGGCAGTCGGCCCTGTTATCACGATAAGAGTATTTTCTGAATTGTGATTCAAAATCTTGTATCGTCAGTTAAGCTTTTTCTTCCACTATTTTGCAGATATTGACGATGACGTCAACGGCTTTTTCCATCGAGGGGATGGGTACAAACTCGTATCTGCCGTGGAAATTAAGGCCTCCGGCGAAGATATTGGGGCAGGGGAGTCCTTTGAAAGAGAGCTGAGCACCATCTGTACCTCCGCGAATAGGTTGCACTTTCGGTTCGAGACCGGATTCTCGCATAGCCTGTTCAGCATATTCAACGACATACATTACCGGTTCGATTTTCTCGCGCATATTGTAATATTGGTCGTTGATTTCAGCCTTTGCGCAGTCAGGATATTCGCTGTTTAGCTTATTGACAAGGTGTTCTATTTCGCGTTTGCGGCTTTCGAATCGTGCGCGGTCATGATCGCGAATGATATAGCTGAGGACTGTCTGCTCCACGGTGCCTTCTATTCCTACAAGGTGATAGAATCCTTCGTATCCCTCTGTGTGTTCGGGAGTCTCCCAGCGAGGTAGCATTGAGATGAAATGGTTAGCCACACGTATGGAGTTAATCATTTTATGTTTGGCTGTGCCGGGATGCACATTTCTTCCTTTGATGGTGATTTTTGCACCGGCTGCATTGAAATTCTCAAATTCCATCTCGCCTATTTCACCGCCATCCATAGTGTATGCAAATTCAGCCCCGAAAAGGTTAACATCAAATTTATGAGCGCCTTTGCCTATTTCTTCGTCAGGATTGAAGGCGATGCGCACCTTGCCGTGTTTGATTTCCGGATGGGTTTGAAGGTAAGCCACAGCGGAGAGAATCTCTGCGATTCCGGCTTTGTCATCCGCACCCAAAAGTGTAGTCCCGTCGGTAACAATCAGGTCTTGACCAAGATAGTTAAGCATTTCGGGGAATTCTTCCGGGGAGAGGGTGATATTGAGGTCGGCATTAAGAGTGATGTCTTTGCCGTCATAATTTTTAACGATGCGAGGTTTGACATGTTTGCCGCTCATGTCGGGAGCAGTGTCTACGTGTGCTATAAACCCGATTGTGGGTACTTTTTTGTCGGTGTTGGAGGGTAAGGTAGCCATAAGATAGCCGTTGTCATCAAGTGAGATTTCCTCCAGTCCCATTTCTTCTACAATCTCTTTGAGGTGCTTGACAAAGACCATCTGTCCGGGAGTGGACGGTGTCATGTTGGTCATGTCATCGCTCTGAGTATCGTATTTTACGAAATCTAAGAAACGATCTACTACGTTCATGGTATATATTGTTTTTTTTTGATTTATGCAAATTTCGGTTATGTCCGCTCTGCAAAATTACAAAAAAAATATTGTAGTTGCAATAGTGCCACTTCTTATTGGAAACTTTCCTTCAAACTTTTCGATTAGTTTTTTTTATTATAATTGTATAATACAATTTTTTTTTTTACCTTTGCTCATCCTTAACAAAATTTCCAGTAATATTAAATCAAATAATAGTGAAATTGGAATTTGTTCTTCCAGCCATCATTGCATTTGTAATGATAGGATGTTCATCCGAAGAAGTTCTTTATGAGCCTGATTCGATGAATAAAAAAAACGACCATTCTGTGTCTTTGTCAGAAGCATTGAATGTCGCCGATGGTATGATGATGGAAATTTCTCAAAATTCAACCAGAACTTTGAGGGTCGTTTCATCCGTAGAATACAAACTTTCTGAGAAAACGACAAGAGCTAATGGTGCAGATACACTTTTGTATCTTGTCAACTATTCCGACAACCAAGGTTTTGCTCTTCTATCAGCGGACAAACGACTACCTGCAATATACGCAATCAGCGATGAAGGTCATTTTGAGTTTAAGGATACTCTTGAGAATGCAGGTCTTCGTCTGTTCATGCAATCAGTAGATGAGCGGATAAATAAGACGTTTTCTAATGCTGCGAATAACAACAATTCTGTAGTAGTTGGTCCAATAAATCCATGGAATAAAGATTATTACAAGAATTTTAGAAGTCGGTATTATGTAATTACACCAAAGCTGACTCAACCAATGAGCAGACTTGGCCAGAATGCTCCATTTGACAAATCCTGCATAATGAATGGGAAAAAGAGAGCTACCGGATGTGCTCCAATTGCATTTGTGTCACTTATGTCATACTATAAATGGCCGACTTCAATAGAGGGGTATCAACTTAATTGGGATGAAATACGAGAAGGTAATGATAATGAAAGCATTGCCAGAATTATCTCATATCTGTGGAAACCGGAATATTTAAACGTCCATCCGGTTGATGAAACAGGGACGGGAGCATACGAATTCAGATATATCCCCACATTAGAAAAGCTCGGATATGAGAATCCGGGGAATATGAAGACATTTGAATGTGAAGATGCTTATGCGATTCTTGATAAAGGTTCCGTAAACGGGCTTAAAGTTGGGACTCCATTACTCGTCAGAGGTGAAACCCTTGTAGATCCGGAAAGGGACGGGTACAGTGGCCATCTGTGGGTAATAGATGGTGCAATGAAGCAACACCCATTAACTTTAGATTACGTACATCCCGGTGGCTCCGGTGAGCTTGATTACTCAATTCCGCTATATATGTTCCATTGTGTTTGGAATTGGTATGGAAATTCAAATGGTTTCTTCAATTTTGACAGCAATACAATTGGTGGACTTCCTGATGCTTATGGAGAATTCGATGAGGAAGTATCAAAATCGTCATACGTATTCACCCAAAACATTAATTTTTTTGGTAATTTAAATAAAAGGCAATAAGATGAAACGATTCGTAAATTTATTCATTGGAGTTACGCTGATTATTTCAAGTTCTACTGTAATCTCATGTTCATCCAATGATGAGCCTAATTCAAATTCAGAAAACAGCCAAGCGGAAGAAATCAGTAGAAGCATTGACGATATTTTGGATAATCTTAATCCATTTATGATGAATGACGGCACTTTATCCGACCCTAAGCATGAGGAATATTGGACAGGAATACCTGATGGTGATCTGGGTGGATGCGTAGTTTCAGTTAAACCAAACAGTGAATATAGCAGTAGAATGTTTTCGTATTTTAATGTTTTCCATTTTTTACGAATTCCGGCTGCACAAATGACATACAGCTTTAATTTTGGAGTATCTGAATTCAAACCGGTAAGGGTTGAAATTCTTGAAAACGTGGATTATCCGGATATTATTAAAGACTATAGCAAAGATAGTCAACGCTATTTTAATGAATATTACCAAAGCCGAAAAAGTGATGTTAAAGTTTGTGTCTATGACAAAATTAAAGACTTTGACACATTCGGTAATTTAAAATCCATTAACATCGAAAATTATAGTTACATAGATTATCGCGATAGAGAAATTCAAGCGAATGATGTAACATGGACTCATGAATTTCCGGAAAATAAGACAGGAAAAATACGAGTATTTGCTCTCATATTTGACCATACCCAATTTGGAGGATTATCAGAAATGATTGACGGCAAATTTTCACGTGATATAAATGATGAGGTACTCTATATCATGCAAATGGCTGAATAATCCTCTTAGCATAATCATATAGTCTTAAAGGGTTCGAACATGTATAGGTTCGGACTCTTTTTATATTCTCAAAGAGTCACTCCGTCTTCTTATCGTACTCATATTTTCAAATTGTTGCATATGAGATTTTTTTTTGCTAATTTTGTCCCCTAAAACTAATCGGATATCAATTATATGAAACATCTTAAATTGATTTTTAAGTATTATTCTCTGCTGTTACTCTCAGCCGCTTTGTTATGCGGTGGAATGTCCGGTTCTCTCATGGCTCAAAAAGTCAATACACGTCCTTCTAAGGCAAATCCGGCCAAGACAAATTCCGGCAAGACAAATTCCGGCAAGAGGGAGAACAGAATGGTCAAACCATCTAATAATTTAGGAAACAAAGCGGAAAGGAATACCCTGAAACAGTCCAATTCATCCACTTCTCAGGTTATATCCAACGGGCTTTCCAAAGTGGTGTTATACACTTTTTCTCCCGGAGAAACTCTCGTTCTCGGTGAATATACCTCAATGCATTCGTCCAATAATTCACATTTTGCAATAATGACGCAGACTCAACAAGATATGAGTCTCATAATCGATGGAGTAAAAAAAGAGAAAGGCAGATATATTGAAGTCTATTCGCTCGACCTTTCCGGCACTCCGACATACACTGCCCGTATCTATGATGGAACGAACAGTTATCTGGTTTCTCCTTCAAAAAGGGAAGGTCCATACGAGTCTACAAGTTATATAATCCTGCATCCGGAAGATCCCTCCAAGGTTCTTCACACCTACCAGCGTATGGGTATGAAATTCCTTCATAATTACGACGGAACGGTGAAGCAGATTGATTCTGATAAGAATGAATTCAACTGCAATGTGCCAATTAAAAGCCCTAACGGGAGTTATTCCGCAATGCCGTTTGATAATCAGACGGCTATCAGATTCTCAGACGGAACAACTGCAAGATTATTCCCCTCGGGGTCATCTTGTAATATTTACGATATGATAGTCTATAATAATGGTGCGGTCTGGGTGTACGGCTATGGAAACAATGCATATTTCAAAAAAGCATTTAAAGCGGGTAGCCATAACGTGGTGGATTTAGGTGACAATGATAGATTTGATTGGAAAAACGGAAGAGCATTTACCGGTGCTTCGATGTCAAAAGTCAAATCACCTTATGATGATGCGGCACAAAAATATGGTTATGAATGGACCGGCTCGGAGAATCGTCTTGGCACACAATTCTATTTTCAGACGCCCGATAGCCAGCACGAATTTGTAGGTAATTGGAAATATGACTATGTGCTAATCGACGGAAAGCAATACGGACAATCGTATCCTTACGATGCATGGTATGACAGAAGTCGTAATGCCTTTGTATGGGTTGGCCTTGAAGGGAATAAGTTGATCCAATACGTATATCGTGTCTAATCTGACATTTAAACTTATTTGTTTTGAATCCGGTTATATGGCTCATAGCGGCTGTCTCTTATTTCAGCATGTATTCGTCCGATTCTCAGGACGCCTTGAACTATTTTGACCACCAATCAAAAGAATTCGACTCACAAACAGTCACACTGACCCCCAAGCAAAGAAAAATAGCGGCGGCGATAGTGGCGCCTGAAGTGAGCCAATATAACCATGTACTTGACTTTGTACAACTTCGTTCGCTATATTTCACTTATATATATCAAGGTGTTGGGGATTTCAGTGTGGGACGCTTCCAGATGAAACCCTCCTTTCTTGAATATGTAGAGAAGAATATAGATCAAACTCCCGAGCTGAGAAAAAAATACAGTGCATGGCTGACTGAACTAAAAGCCGCTCCGGACGATAAGGCACGACGACGGATAAGGCTTGAACGACTGGAAGAAGACTACTGGCAGATGAGATACCTGACTCTCTTTATGGAATTGGCCGAGAAAAGATGCAAAAACAGAGTCTTTGATTCTGATGATGAGAAAGTGCGCCATTTTGCTACCCTGTATAACAGCGGTTTGCATATTACCGATGCAAAAGCCGCTCAGATGAAAACCCGAAAATTGTTCCCTCACGATAAGCGGACTCACAATTATGCTGATATCGCCGTGGAGTTTTTTCATCGCTTAAAAATATGATATCCTCTCAGCTCCTCTTTCAGAAAAAATAAGTAACTTTGCAAAAAAATAATACCGAAAGAAGCACCCGTAAGCATCAACACAGCTTCGGATGACAAATAATAATATACTCCCTATGGACTATAATCACAAAGAGATAGAACAACGCTGGCAGAAAGCTTGGCGCGATAATAACATCTACAAGACGGAAATAGACAAGACAAAGCCTAAATTTTACGTCCTGGACATGTTCCCTTACCCATCCGGAGCAGGACTCCATGTCGGACATCCATTAGGTTATATTGCTTCCGACATCTATGCCCGCTACAAACGCCAAAAAGGGTTCTGCGTGCTTCATCCGATGGGGTATGATGCATACGGACTTCCTGCCGAACAATACGCCATTCAGACAGGACAACATCCCGAAATCACTACCAACACCAATATCGCCCGTTATCGCGAGCAGCTCGACAAAATCGGATTCTCATTCGATTGGAGTCGCGAAATCCGTACTTGCGACCCGGAATACTATAAATGGACTCAATGGGCTTTCATGCAGATGTTTAATTCTTGGTATGACACCGAGGCAGCCAAGGCACGTCCTATTGCCGAACTCGAAGAACATTTGGCTAAATACGGCACAGAAGGACTTCATGCAGCTCAAAGCAAGAATATTGTCATCACCGCCAAAGAATGGGCAAAATTGACTGAAAAGGAACGTCGCGATGTGCTGATGAACTATAGAATCGCTTACCAAGGTGAGACTATGGTGAACTGGTGTGCGGAGCTTGGCACCGTCCTGGCCAATGATGAAGTGAGCGAAGGTGTCAGTGTCAGAGGCGGATTCCCCGTTGAGCAGAAAATGATGACTCAATGGTGTCTGAGAGTATCTGCCTACGCCCCACGACTGCTTGATGATCTCGAATCTGTGGATTGGAGCGATTCTCTCAAGGAAACACAGCGCAACTGGATAGGTCGCAGCGAAGGTGCAGAGATGAAATTTCCCGTCGCAGGAAAAGATATTGACCTTGAAATCTTTACAACCAGAGCTGACACCATTTTCGGTGTGACTTTCATGGTTCTCGCTCCGGAGTCAAAATATGTTTCATTGCTCACCACTCCCGACCGGAAAGCCGAAGTAGACGCTTATCTCGAAGCCGTAAAACACAAAACGGAACGTGAACGACAGATTGAAAAGAAAGTAAGCGGTGTCTTCACCGGTTCTTATGCCGTCAATCCCCTGACAGGTAAAGAAATTCCTGTCTGGGTGGGTGACTATGTTCTTGCCGGCTATGGCACCGGAGCTATTATGGCCGTCCCGGCTCATGATTCACGCGACTATGCCTTTGCACGTCATTTTAATCTCCCTATAGTCCCCCTGATAGAAGGGGCTGACGTCTCAGAAGAAAGTTTTGATGCCAAAGAAGGGAAGATGTGCAATTCCTCAGGGCCCGAACTCAATCTTAACGGACTTGAGGTGAAGGATGCAATTGCCAAAACAAAACAATTTATAGAACAAAAAGGTCTTGGCCACGTCAAGACAAATTACCGTCTGCGTGATGCAATCTTCTCGCGTCAACGTTATTGGGGCGAGCCGTTCCCCATCTATTATAAGGACGGAACAGCTTTTCTGATGGATGAAAGTGCGTTGCCTCTCCGTCTGCCGGAAATTGACTCATACCTCCCGACAAAAGATGGAGAACCCCCATTGGGTCGTGCCAAAAATTGGGTCACACCGGAAGGTTATCCTATCGAACTTTGCACAATGCCGGGATTTGCCGGTAGTTCTGCATACTATCTCAGATACATGGATCCTCACAACGACAAAGCACTCGTGAGCCGCGAAGCCGATGAGTATTGGCGTGACGTCGATTTATATGTAGGTGGTGCCGAACATGCCACCGGACACCTGATTTATTCCCGTTTCTGGAATAAATTCCTCTTCGATCTCGGAATAGTGGTCGAAAAAGAGCCGTTTAAAAAGCTCGTCAATCAGGGTATGATTCAAGGTCGTTCCAATTTTGTATATCGCATAAAGGATACGAATAGATTTGTGAGCCACGGTCTGAAAAATGATTATGATGTGACACCTATTCGCGTCGATATCAATTTAGTGAACAATGATATCCTGAATCTTGACGGATTCCGCAGCTGGCGTCCCGATTTTGCGGGTGCGGAATTTGTACTTGAAGAGGGCAAATATATCTGCGGTTATGCCGTAGAAAAGATGTCAAAATCAATGTTCAATGTGGTTAATCCCGATGATATTGTAGAACGTTACGGCGCCGATACTCTCCGACTTTATGAAATGTTCCTCGGCCCTCTCGAGCAATCCAAACCTTGGGATACCAACGGCATCGACGGTGTGAGCCGATTCCTCAAGAAGCTATGGGCGCAATTTGAAAGAGTGGAAGCTGCTCCGGACAAAGCTCCTTCTCCGGCAGAACTAAAATCTCTCCACAAACTTATCAAGAAAGTGAGCCACGACATTGAGAATTTCTCCTTCAATACCTCCGTCTCAGCCTTCATGGTGGCTCTCAACGAGCTTACTCAGCTCAAATCCACATCTTATGAAGTGATGATGACCTTTGTCAGACTGCTTGCTCCATTTGCACCGCACATAAGTGAAGAGATTTGGCATCGTCTTGGTGGCGACGGCTCGGTGGTGGATTCTCCCTGGCCCGAGTATAACGAAGATTATCTCAAAGAATCTTCCGTAAAATATCCCGTCAGCTTCAATGGGAAAGTGAGATTTACTATGGAACTCCCCACAGGCACCTCAAAAGATGAGGTGGAGAAAGCAGCCCTCTCTCACGAAGCGGCTGCCAAATGGATGGACGGAAAAACTCCGAGAAAAGTAATTGTAGTCCCCGGCAAAATTGTCAACATCGTATTATAATTTACACCCGTAACTGTGTAACCCATATCCTCCCCGATATAATAATCGAGGGAGGATTCCGTTATAATATATAGTAAAATCGAGATGATATAAATGGAAAATCAAACGGAAATTGCGGCAACCTGCGGCTCTCCAAATGTAGAGAAACTGATTTTTGCCTCAAATAATCCCCATAAACTCGAAGAGGTACGTGCAATACTTGGTAATGACATCAGTGTAGAATCACTTGAAGAAGCCGGATGCCATGAAGAATTGCCCGAAACATCCGATACTATTGCCGGCAATGCCTTGCAGAAAGCTCGTCGCGTATATGAGCTTTTCGGTATCCCCTGTTTTGCCGATGACACAGGATTGTGTGTCGAGGCCCTGAATGGTGCACCGGGAGTTTATACAGCAAGATATGCCGGTCCGCAATGCTCACCTGATGATAACATTGCACTGATGCTCCGTAATATGGCAGGTGAAAGCAATCGAAATGCCCGGTTCATCACCATAATAGCACTCATTGACGCTAAGGGAGAACACCTCTTTGAAGGTGAGGTGAAAGGGAAAATCGCGTATCGGCGTCACGGAGACGGTGGTTTCGGTTACGACCCAATCTTTATCCCCGATGAAACAGGTGTAAGCTTCGCTGAAATGACTCCTGATGATAAAAATAAAATCTCCCATCGTGGCAGAGCTACTCGTCTGCTCGCTAAATATATCCAATCTCCTAATTTGGCTAAATAAATGAAGAATAAACTCTTATCGATTGGTGTTGCCTCCCTGTGTGTCGGAACAGCCTTTGCAGCTCCGACCGGCGACTGGAAAATCTATCCTACTTTCGATGAAAATGTGCTGCAGGTCATAGACACTCCGCACAAAACATATTTCCGAGCGTTGCCGCAGCCGGTTGTGTCCGGTAAAAACAACGAGGCATTCGCTTCCCCATACCCCTTCCTTTTCGCGTACGATAAGGAGGCTGACGAACTTGAATCCCTCTCAAAAAGAAATCTGCTCAGCGAAAATATTGTCAGCTTTATGCAATATAATGCCGACAAGGAATACCTCTTTGTCTCATACGACAATGGAAATATCGACCTGATATTTGACAACGGTGAGAAATACAATATACCCGCCCTTGTCTCGGCCACAATGCCCGGTGGTAAAGGTATTAACAGCGTCTCTTTCGACAAACAGAACAACCGCATCTATGTGGCTGCCGATTTCGGCCTTCTCATCCTTGACGATAAAAAGCATGAAGTGGCTCAATCTTGTAATTTTGATTCGTCGCTTAAAGGCGCTGCACGTGTGGGTGATTACATTATCGTCTCTGACGGAAAGTCACTTTATTCGATGCCGGCTTCCCGGAAATTCCCCACAAAAGAATCGTTTACCAAACTTGACGGTCTCAACAATGTCTATGATTTGCATCCGATGACCGACAATACATTCCTCGTATGTTTAAACGGCAATCAAATTTACACCGCATCTTTGACATCAAATGGTGCTTGCAACGGTGCGGGAAATACTATAGGGATAGGATATAACACCATTACTCCCAATAAACTCGGTTATTTCATAGGAGGTGACAATGGCTACCTCCAAGTAACCCCGGAAGGTGAAATCACTGACAATGTGTCTGCCGCCGACCCTGACAAGAAAGTCAAAGCGGGGAGTTGGGATTTTCGAGTGTTCTATTATGCAAAAGATCGTATCGGTCTGTATAGTCGTAAATATCAAGGTGGTACATGGACCACTACCCGTGAAGCCATGATGCCAAATGCCCCGGCGGTATTCCGTTCCACTGCCATGACCTATTCACCACAATATGGTATGCTTGCCATCGATCATGGTTATACCCGTATGGTAGGTGCTCTCAGTGTAGACAATGTAGCCCGACTTTCAGCTCTCAAGGATGGTGAATGGGAACGTTATGCACCTGTTTATACCAAACCGGAATGGGCAAAAATCCACACACTCCCTCTCGGCCTCGCAATCGATCCGGATAATCCCAAATATGTGTATTCCGGTTCATATTATAACGGATTGGTGAGATATAACCTCGAAGACCCAAATGATATTGTCCGATTCACCTCCCCGGGCGACCGTAACCCGTCACTCGGTACTGTGTATGACATACTCCCCCTCAATCCTAATTCAAAGACTTATGCACTTGCGGCATATCCGTCATTCGATGCACAGGGTAATCTTTGGATTGGTACCGGACATACATGGACATCCGGTGAACGTGCCGATGAAAAGATTATGGTATGGCCCGCCGAAGCTCGTAAAAAAGGTGATTTTGAAGGCTGGGTAGGTATTAATACTCCTAATTGGAAAGCAAATTGGGGACAGACGTTCCAAGCCTTCAAACATCCATCCAATTCCGGAATAGTGATTTCCGATGGAGGTTATTATGGTGCAGATATCCTTCTGTATGATTCCAACAAAACACCGACCGATTCTTCAGATGACCGCATCACCTTAATGGGTACTCTCCGAGACGGTGACGGTGCCGATGTGCCTCATCATTATATCTACAAGTTTTGGGAGGATATGAGTACAGGACAAGTCTGGGCTTTGGGAGACGCCGGTGTCTTCTATTTCAATCCAAAAAATATCTTTACCAATCCGGGTCGTGTAAATCGTGTAAAAATAGCAAGAAATGACGGTACAAATCTTGCCGACTATTTGCTCAATGGTATCCCGGTATATGACATGACAACCGACCCCTCCGGCCGAAAATATTTTGCCACCGGCGGCGGCCTTGTTGTTACATCCTCTGACGGTAAAGAGATTATAGGGCAATATACAACGGCCAACAGCTATCTCCCCGGTGACGTAATCTATAGTATCGAATATAACCCCTCCAACGGCTCAATGCTACTTTCCACATCAGAAGGATTCTGTGAATTCTTCCCGGCCGGAGCAGGTTCTGCAGATGGAAGCAACGACAATCTTCACATATATCCTAATCCGGTGCGTCCTGATTATTACGGATGGATTACGATTGAAGGACTGCAGGACGGTGCGCTTGTCAAAATTGTAGACTCTGCCGGCAATATGGTCAAAGAACTCGGTCACGCCAATGGAGGCTCCGTGCAATGGGATGCCACTAACCTCGACTTAAAGCGTGTTCGTTCCGGTGTCTATTATGTGATGACGTCAGCTCAATCCGGCGACTCTTCATCGGCAAAAGTGGGCAAGATTCTTGTGATTAATTAATCGACTCATTCTTTATTATTAATAGATTGGTGTGAATTGTATGACATATTTGATTGAAGTTCCTGTTCTATTAAATAAAATGATGCGCCGTGCAGCAGTTTTATCACTTTTTTCGATGTTGGCCTTGACTGCAATGGCAGAAACATCTTTGGTGCTGACACCGGGTTCACTCAAAGAACAGGTCTCTACACTGCCATCTTCGGAATCAAAAATTGTACTCACAGGCGAGGCTTCAATATCCGACCTTATTACACTCCAAGATTTGCCCGACAATATCAAAGATGTGGATATGAGAGCCGTCAATATTGTGGAATCTCGACTAAGCGATAATTTTCATTACGGCAGGACTGTGTTCTATGCTAATGAGATTCCTGCATACGCCTTAGCCGGAGTAAAGCTTCAAAATATCACTCTTCCCGCAACTGTCGAAACCATAGGGGAGGGTGCTTTCAGTGGAAGTGATTTGACGGAAATTGTTATTCCGGAAAGTGTAATCTCAATAGAGGATTACGCATTTTCAGGAATGACATCGCTGAAAACCGTTTCCGGCGGTGCCTCTTTGACCTCCATTGGGAAAGGGACATTTTCAAATTGCACCGCCTTATCCTCAGTGAATTTGAGTCAGGCAAAGATTGCCACACTCCCCGAAATGACTTTTGCCGGTGATTCAGAACTTGCCGAGCTTGAGCTTCCGGCATCAATCAGTCATATCGGAAGCAAAGCTTTTACCGGAACCGCTTTGCAGACACTCAATCTGGCTTCTGTTTCTGAGTTTGACGATTATGCACTTAGCGGTTTGAACCGTCTCGTATCAGCAAAACTTAATTACAAGGCCAAATATGGAGAGGGTGTCTTGATGTCGGATAAATCTCTGGTGGAGATTTCCGGTGCTCCGGTTGAGATTCCGGCTTTTACTTACGCAGATTGTCCGGTTCTTGATCCTCAGTCACCTTTGGTGGTTGCCACCTCTGTCGGAGAAAGTGCATTTGCCTCCAACAATACCGAACATCTTGTAATAGGTCCTAAAGTGACCTCTATTGATAAATATGCCTTTTACCCCTTTTCAAAGCTTAAGGATGTGGATGTTTCCAAACTTGAATCCAATATCCCGGTAACAAATCCGGAAACGTTCGGTGATATGGATTGCAGCGTGATACCACTATTCGTCAAGGAGGGTACGGCCGATTTATGGAGAGCAAATCCTGTGTGGGGTAAATTTGATGTCAAGGAGGGGCAATCGGTATCAATCTCTGAGGTGGTTTCAGAGAACAGTATCTCGATAATTCTTTCTGATACATCAATAAAAGTGACTTCATCCTCCCCTCTTTCGGATGTTTCTGTTTATGGCACCACCGGCATTTTACTCACAAGACGAAATAGCGATGAAACATCAATAGAGATTCCTGTAGACGAATTGGCCGGTTCAGACGTTATAATAGTAACAGCGAAGAGTAAGGACACTCGCCGTACCGTAAAGTATGTGCTACGTTGATTAAGCAATGGCATATGAATGTTTTGAGCGCATAAACTTATTGTAATCCAATGGGAAAGAACAAATTGAAGAAATTTGCCGAGATGGAGACATTCCGTTCGGTATATCAATATCCAAGAGCTCGCTTGATAAGTGAGCTTTTCCCTCTTAAAGGGAAATGGCGTGAAGAGTATTTCCATAACGACAATCCGATTGTGCTTGAATTGGGTTGCGGAAAAGGAGAATACACCGTGGGACTTGCCCGCAAAAATCGTGATATCAATTATATAGGGATGGATATTAAGGGGGCGAGAATCTGGAGCGGCGCAAAACAAGCTGAGACGGAAGGTCTCTCAAATGTCGCCTTCATACGTAGTGAAATTGAATCACTGCAAGAATTTTTTGCTCCCGGTGAGGTTGATGAGATTTGGATTACTTTCCCCGACCCGCAGATGCAAAAGACTCGTAAAAGACTCACCTCCGTAAGATTCCTGGAGATGTATCGCCATATCCTCGCTACTACGGGGAAAGTACATCTTAAGACCGACTCACCTTTCCTATTCACCTTTACCTCAAGATTGGTGGATTCCAACGCGCTGCCGGTGCTTAGAATCACCGACGACCTTTACGGTTCCGGCCTTGCCGACCCCGTGACATCCATCAAGACCTTTTATGAGCAGCAATGGCTCTCCCGCGGAAAAAAGATTAAGCTTCTGAGTTTTACTCTGTCTGCGGAAACACCGCTTGAAAATCCGGATGAAAGCGATATAGAGCGTGATGATTACCGTAGCTTCCATCGCGACGAAATGAATGTATAACCACCTAAATCCCAAAAATATGACACTATATCCCTCATTAATCACCGACGCACTGAAGAATGTGCGGTATCCGGGCAACGGCAAAACGCTCGTTGAGAACGAAATGGTGGAAGATGATATAAGAATAGATGGTAATAAAGTATCCTTCTCTCTGATTTTTGACAAACCCACCGACCCGTTTGTCAAATCCGTTGTAAGAGCAGCTGAAACGGCTATCCTTACATATGTGGACAAGGATGTGGACATAAAGGGGAACATTTCGGTAAAATTCCGTACACAACTCCCGAAAGCCCCCGAAAAACTCCTGGCGGGTGTAAAAAACATCATCGGAGTATCTTCCGGTAAAGGAGGTGTGGGAAAATCCACCGTAGCCGCCAACCTTGCCGTAGCTCTTGCATCCAAAGGGTACAAGGTCGGTCTGCTTGACGCTGATATATTCGGCCCCTCGATGCCGAAAATGTTTGGCGTGGAAGGAGAACAACTATATATGGTCAATCAGCAAGGACGTGATTGGATTGAACCCGTAGAAAAATATGGCGTCAAGATGCTCAGTATCGGTTTCCTTGTGGATAAAGACAGCCCTGTATTGTGGCGCGGCGGGATGGCTTCCAACGCCCTCAAACAGCTCATTGCCGATGCCTGGTGGGGCGACTTGGACTATTTCCTGATTGATATGCCTCCGGGAACATCAGATATCCATCTGACCTTAGTGCAGACTCTTGCCATAACCGGGGTCGTTGTAGTCTCCACCCCTCAGGAGGTGGCTCTGGCCGATGCTCGAAAAGGTATTGCGATGTTTACCGGAGATAAAGTAAATGTCCCAATTCTGGGGTTGGTGGAAAATATGGCCTGGTTTACTCCGGCTCCCCATCCGGATGAAAAATATTATATATTTGGAAATGGCGGTGCGAAACGTCTTGCCGAAGAATTGAATGTCAACCTGCTGGCTCAGATTCCTCTTGTGGCTAATATCTGTGAAAATGCAGATGGTGGAACTCCGGTTGTTCTGCGCATTGAACCGCAAACAGGTCTTTCTCCGGCAGATCCGGAAGGTGCAGCCTTCATGGAGCTTGCCGACAAGGTAATTGATGCAATCGACCGTCGCAACAATACATTGCCCCCTACTCAGGCCGTTAAGATGAATGGAAACTAAGAAACTCGCTGTCATCATACTGAATTGGAACGGGCTTGAACTTCTAAAGCAATTTCTTCCAACAGCGGTGAAGTATACCATCTGTGACAGCTGCGATCTTGTTGTGGCCGACAACGGTTCGACGGATGATTCTGTTAAATGGATAAGAGAGAATTATCCACAAGTCATAGTGCTCCCGTTTAAAGAAAATTATGGATTCTCCGGAGGTTACAACCGGGCAATTGCTCAGACATCATACCCATTTACAGTCTTGCTTAATTCAGATGTTGAGGTGACTCAAGGTTGGTGGAGGCCATTGCTTGATTTTATGGAGAAGAACAAGGATGTGGCAGCTGTACAGCCCAAGATTCGCTCCCAGCGTAATAAAGAATATTTTGAATATGCCGGAGCAGCCGGTGGTTATATCGACAATCTCGGTTATCCCTATTGCCGTGGACGGCTCTTTGATAAGGTGGAAAAAGACGAAGGTCAATATGACGGAGACCCGGTGGATGTATGTTGGGCTTCCGGAGCTTGTCTGATGGTTAGAACAGAAGTGTATCAACGTCTTGGTGGTTTGGATGAAGATTTCTTTGCGCATCAGGAGGAGATTGACCTTTGTTGCCGGATGCATGCTGCCGGATATAGAGTTTGTGCATTGTCGCAATCCGTAGTGTATCATGTGGGAGGTGCATCGCTGTCAATGGGTAATCCAAGAAAAACGTATCTCAATTTTCGCAATAATCTCTTGTTGCTCCATAAGAACCTGCCGGCCGGAAAAGGTAAGCGTCTCCTTTTTTTCAGGCGTCTTGTGGATACGCTGGCCTTTGTAATGTTTCTGGCCAAAGGTGATTTGGCCAATGCCCGCGCCCTTGTCAAGGCCCATCGAGATTTTCGCAAAATGAGAGGTAAATATACTGACCTGCCAAAAGAGGATAGATTGACTTCCCTTCCGGGAGCAGATCGTTCGGCACTTCGTCTTCGTTATCTTCCATTCTAACGAAGTGTCGTGTTAATGACAATTTTTCAGAAAAATGTTTCAGACAGTAGAATTTCATACATTAGGTTGCAAGCTTAATTTTGCCGAAACATCTACATTAGGCAGACTTCTGGCATCGCGCGGCATTAGAAGAGTCGAGCAGGGGGAGGCACCGGATCTTTGTGTCGTCAACACCTGCTCTGTCACTGAGATGGCTGATAAAAAGGGACGTCAGCTGATTCGTCGCCTTGCCAAAACATACCCCGAAGCGACGCTTGTGGTGACCGGCTGTTATGCTCAGCTTAAATCAGCAGAAATAGCGGCTATACCGGGTGTGGATATTGTACTCGGCTCTGATGAAAAGTTGTCGATGGTGGATTGGCTTGACCATTGGATAGCGGAACGTACTTCATGTGTGGCCGTCACCCCTCATAATGAGATAAAATCCTTCTCCCCCTCATGCGAACGAGGCGACAGGACACGTTATTTCCTCAAGGTTCAGGATGGTTGTGACTATTTTTGCACATATTGCACAATCCCGCTGGCACGCGGACGTTCGCGTTCCGGTTATATTGCAGATATTGTCCGTCAAGCACAGCAGGCAGCTCTTCAAGGAGGGAAGGAGATTGTCATAACAGGTGTAAATATCGGTGATTTCGGGCGTAATACAGGTGAACGATTCATCGATTTGCTAAAAGCACTTGATTCTGTGATGGGAATAGAGCGATATAGAATATCCTCCATCGAGCCAAATCTTCTGACACCTGAGATAATACGTTGGTGCGCAAGAGAATCAAGAGCGTTTATGCCTCATTTCCATATCCCTCTGCAGTCGGGTAGCGACAAGGTGTTGAAATTAATGAATCGCAGATATGACACCTCCCTTTTCGCTGACCGTCTCAATATGGTGACAGAGGAGATGCCGGATGCATTTATCGGAGTGGATATCATTGCCGGTGCCCGCGGTGAGACAGACGATGAGTGGAATAAATCCCTCGAATTTGTTAAAACACTTCCATTTGCCCACCTGCATGTCTTTCCATACAGTGAGCGTCCCAACACAGCTGCGCTGCATCTTGGAGATGCCGTATCCCAAGAGGAAAAACATCGCCGTGTAGGTATGCTCACCTCCCTATCCGAAGAGCGAGAGAAAACTTTTATAGAGAGATTTGCAGGAACGATACGCCCGGTACTTTGGGAGCAGCCTCAGTCACCTCATGCCCGTCAAATGCATGGGCTGACTGACAATTACCTTCGTGTCACCATCCCCACTGATCTTTCTCTGGTCAACAACGTTACCAATGTACTCCTTGACCAATCGAATCTCAAATTAAGAAACGAATAACTTTCCCTGCGCAGGTGCTGCAAAAAAGTAGGTGATTTACTTGACTTTGTCATTTTATTTTTGTATCTTTGCATAAAATAGGGAAGGGAAATTAAAGATGTCAAGGACCGATTTGCAGCTCCAAGAGTTGCAGGCCGGCCATTTTATCTTAATGTTTAAAGAAGGGTGTAGGGGTGTTAATGGTCTGATTGGCAGGCGTTAATATTATGAGTGAAGAAAAGGAGAGTAAAATATCATATTGGGCAGCGCACCTGACCACCATCATTAGCGTTACGATGGTGCTTATCATTATAGGTCTTATAGCGCTCGTAAGTATAAGTGCCGGACGAGAAACTGACAGGCTTCGCGAACAGATAGAGCTGAGTGCCGTGATGCAGGATTCGATAAGCGATGCCGAAGCTTCAGAGCTTGCCGCCTTTATTAAGGCGCAACCTTATTGTCTCACTGTAGAGACGATAGGGAAAAATGCCGCCATGAAAAATTGGACAGAGGATACCGGTGTGAATCTTGAAGAACTCTATGGCGTGAATCCTCTTAGTCCGGAAGTGAGTTTTACTATAAAATCGGAATATGCCGATGCTGCAAGCATCGCAAAGATTGCCGATCAAATCAAGACGTATGCCGGAGTGGAGGATGTAGCTGTTCCTGATGCTTCGATGATAAGCGCGATGAATGAAAATATTGAAAAGATGACGTATCTGCTTGGCGGTATCGCTCTGGTAATGATAATAATTTCGTTTATTCTTATCAATAATACTGTTCGTCTTACAATTTATTCCAGAAGATTTACTATACACACCATGCAGCTCGTGGGAGCTACAAGGGGATTTATACGCAAACCATTCATCATAAACAATATGCTCTCCGGATTGATAGCCGGATTGATAGCCGACGCAATATTGGTGGGTGCTATGATGCTTACTCCTTATTTAGGGGTAGAGGATGTGGAGCAGTATGTATCGTCTCAGGATTTCTGTTTGGTATGCGGAGCGTTGATTGCAGCCGGTATGTTGATATGTGCTGTAGCGGCAGCCCTTGCCACCACTCATTATCTGAGTAAAGAATATGACGAACTGTTTAAATGACAGCTTAAAAAGGGATTTTAAGCCTTATAGAAAAAGAATTATTAAAGATATAATCTCTAATTAATATAATGGAGAGAAAAAATATAAAAACAGCACAAAAGGAGTCCAAAGGGATTCGCCCGTTAAGTGCAAAAGAGAGACCGTTTGAGAAGATTAATTATATTCTGATGGGAGTCTGTCTTTTGTTGATAATAGTGGGATTTCTGCTGATGACCGGACCGGGAAGCACACCTCAGAGATTCAATCCGGACATTTTCAGCACACGACGCATCGTGGTCGGTCCTACCGTGACCTTTCTTGGATTCCTGCTCATGGCGTTTGCCATTATATGGAAGCCCGGCAAGAAGGGTGACAAGAAGTCGGTAATAGAAGAGGAAGAACGTACCGTAATAGAATGATGTTATGGAATGGCTTGACGCGTTGATATTGGGAATAGTGCAAGGATTGGCAGAATATCTGCCCGTCAGCTCGAGTGGTCACTTACAGATTTTTAGAGAGATACTGGGGATTAACCTCCCGGGTGATGAAGCTATAATATTTGACATCATACTTCATGCCGCTACAGTGCTTTCCACAATCGTAATCCTTTGGCCGATGTTTAAAAAGCTGTGTGTTAGCTTCTTTACATTCAAAAAAGATTATGACTTCTATTACGTCTGCAAGATATTGGTGTCATGTATTCCTATCGGTATCGTAGGAGTGTTCTTTAAGGATTCCATAGAAGGATTCTTTGGAGGGAATGATTTGACGGTGGTAGGTATTTGTCTGTGTGTTACAGCTTTATTGTTAACATTTGCCCATTTCTCCGACTATGATTTTGTCAAAAGACGTATGCTCGGTTCACGACGCGGACGTGATATAGGTTGGGTGGATGCCTTTGTGATAGGTTGTGCTCAGGCCGTCGCTGTTTTGCCGGGATTGAGCAGATCGGGCACAACAATCGCTACCGGTATAATAATCGGAGATAAACGAGAAAAGATAGCTTCGTTCTCATTTCTGATGGTGATTCTTCCCATTATGGGAGAGGCACTGATAGATGTAATGAAACTTGCAACCGGAAAGATACAGCCGGAAAGCATCTCTGTCTCTGCATTGATAATCGGCTTTGTAGCAGCTTTTGCAGTGGGGTGTGCGGCATGTTTGTGGATGCTCAACCTTGTAAAGCGTGGCAAACTCGTCTGGTTTGCACTTTATTGTGTGATAATGGGGGTGATTTGTCTCCTTTGGCAATAAGATATGGACTTTGTAAGCGGAGAGATAATAGGGATAGACAAGCCATACGGCTGGACAAGTTTTGATGCTGTGAAAAGGGTAAGAGGCGGCATCCAGAGACGTCTGCATGTCAAGAAATTCAAAGTGGGACATGCAGGTACACTCGATCCGCTGGCAACCGGAGTTCTTGTGGTATGCACAGGAAAGGCTACCGGGAAGATAGAAGAGTTGCAGTGTGGAAACAAGGAGTATGTAGCCACAATAAGACTTGGTGCGACAACACCGAGTTATGACCTTGAGAAGCAAATAGATGCAACATATCCATATGAGCATATCACTCGCAAGGATGTGGATGAGGTGCTGAAGTCTTTCACCGGGAAGATTCTTCAGGTGCCACCCGTCTATTCAGCAGTCAAAGTTGACGGAAAGAGAGCATACAACCTTGCACGCAAGGGGAGAGAAGTGGAATTGAAAGCCAAACCTCTTGAAATAAGTGAGATAGAGGTGTTGGACTTTTCACTTCCGGTGCTAAGACTCAGAATAGTGTGTAGCAAAGGAACATATATCAGAGCATTGGCTCGAGATATAGGCGAGGCACTTGAAAGCGGGGCGCACCTTACAGGGCTTCGTCGTACAAGAGTCGGTGATATATCGATAGACGATTGCCTGAGCATAGAGCAAGCCGCCTCGATGATAGCTCAAACAGATTTGGAATTTCCCGATTGGTATGAGCAAAAATTATAGTGGGGATAGAGAAGGGGAAAGATGAGAAATATTACCAAGCTGCGGTGAGAACCAAAGCTTAAACAGATAACAAATAAATGAAACTGTCGCAATTTAAATTTAAACTTCCCGAAGAGCTCATAGCTCAATATCCATCGGCCAATAGAGACGAATGTCGTCTTATGGTGGTCAATGTGAAGGAGCGCAAGATAGAGCATCGCATGTTCAAGGATTTGCTTGAATATTTCGAGGAGGGCGACCTGATGGTTTTTAATAACACACGCGTTTTCCCGGCGCGACTCTATGGCAACAAAGAGAAGACCGGAGCTTCGATAGAAGTGTTTCTTCTTCGAGAACTTAATCACGAAAATAAGTTTTGGGATGTTCTTGTGGAGCCTGCACGCAAGATACGAATAGGGAATAAACTATATTTCGGTGAAGATGATTCACTCGTGGCCGAGGTGATAGATAATACCACCAATCGCGGACGCACCTTGAGATTCCTCTACGATGGTCCCCACGACGAATTTAAGGAGGTATTGTTCGGACTTGGACACCCACCGTTGCCCGATTATATCAAACGTCCGGCAGAGCCTGACGATGAAGACCGATATCAGTGTATTTATGCTGAACACGAAGGAGCTGTAATGGCACCGGCAGCAGGATTGCATTTCAGCCGGGAATTGATGAAACGACTCGAAATAAAGGGCGTAGACCGTGGATTTGTGACGCTTCATTCCGGTCGTGGAAATTTCCGCGATATCGATGTGGAGGATCTTACCAAGCATCGTATGGACAGTGAGGAGATGGAGGTGAGTGGAGACCTTGTGGACATGGTCAACGAAGCCAAAGATCGCGAAGCCCGCGTATGTGCAGTCGGGACATCCGTAATGCGTGCGCTTGCAAGCTCTGTGTGCATGAACGGCCATATAATGCCGTATAAGGGATGGACCAACAAGTTTATCTTTCCCCCTTATGATTTTACGGTATGTACAGCGATGATTTCCAATTTCCATATGCCTTACAGCACAATGCTTATGATGGTAGCGGCCTTTGGAGGATATGACCTCATTATGCAAGCTTATAAAGAGGCTGTGAAGGAGAAATACGGATTCGGCGCTTATGGCGACGCAATGCTTATATTGAGATAAATAAATTTAATAAATACAATTAAACACTTCGTGGAGCATCCATGGAGATATAACATTTCGCATTAAAAGCGAAACCCAAAAAAGATGGCAACATATTTAACAAAAGAAGGATACGACAAGAAAATGGCGGAACTCTCAGAGCTTGAAGCTCAACGTCCCGCTATCAAACATGCAATAGCTGAGGCACGCGATAAGGGTGACCTCTCGGAAAATGCCGAGTATGACGCGGCAAAAGAGGCTCAAGGGATGCTTGAGATGAAAATTGCTAAAATAAAGGAGTTGATAGCCAATGCAAGAATAATCGATTCAAGCAAGCTCAACACCGATGAGGTGCAACTTCTCAATAAAGTGACGATACGCAATGTGGCCAACGGCACTCAGATGACATATACTATCGTGACAGAAAACGAAGCCAATCTGAGAGAATTCAAGATAGCCAGCAATACCCCCATTGCGCAAGCTCTGCTTGGACATAAGAAGGGTGATGTGGTGGAAGTAAAAGTTCCGGCCGGTTTGATGAAATTTGAGATCATCGACATTGAAATCTGACAAAAAATAGCCATGACTATATTTTCCAAGATAATAGCCGGCGAAATTCCGTGCTATAAGATAGCAGAGAATGACAAATTTTTCGCTTTCCTCGATATCAATCCGGTGAATTGGGGACACACCTTGGTTGTGCCCAAAAAGGAAGTGGACTATATATTTGACATGGAGGATGATGACCTGGCGGAGATGATGCTCTTTTCCAAAAGGGTGGCTAAGGCCATAAAAGAGGCTCTTCCATGCCGCAAGGTAGGCGTCACAGTACTTGGTCTTGAGGTGCCACATGCCCATATCCACCTTGTGCCACTAAAGGCTGAAGGTGATATGGATTTTAATAAGAAAATCAGTAATCCCGACCCTGAGAAGATGAAGCAGATAGCCGAGGCAATCTGTGAGAACTTCAAATAAAGATAAACGACCTTCAAAATGAAACGAATACACACCCGTGCTGCCCTTGCGCTCTCTTTGATATTGTCAGCCGGAGCTGCAGCTTTGGCATGTACCAACTATATAGCCGGAAAGAAGGCCACAACCGATGGATCGGTAATGGTGACTTACGCAGCCGACTCCCATAATCTTTACGGAATGTTACATCATGCCAAAGGTGGGAAACATGCTCCCGGGTCTGTGCGCAAAGTGGTGGAATGGGATACCGGCAAGCCGCTTGGTGAGATACCCGAAGCCGCCGAGACCTACAATGTAGTGGGTAATATGAATGAACATCAGGTGGTGATAGCTGAAAGCACCTGGGGCGGTCGAAAGGAACTGCAAGACACAACAGGTCAGTCGATAATTGATTATGGTTCACTCATATATATTACTTTGGAGAGAGCCCGTTCAGCTCGTGAGGCTATAGATATAATGGCTGATTTGGTGAATAAATACGGGTATGCGTCTTCCGGTGAATCGTTCTCTATTGCTGACAAGGACGAAGTATGGGTGATGGAACTTATCGGGAAAGGTGCTGAGAAAGGTGCGGTATGGATGGCTGTCCGTATTCCGGATGATGCTATCTCAGGACATGCCAACGAACCCAGAATCAGAAAGGTCAATCTCAAGGATAAAAAGAATGTGAAATATTCCAAAGACGTCATTTCGTTCGCTCGCAAAAGGGGATATTTCACCGGTAAGGATGAGGATTTCGCATTTGCCGATGCATATTCGGAGCATCCGATAGATGATCGTAGAGGCTGCGACGCCAGAGTATGGTCTTATTTCCGGGCATTCGATCCCAAGGCTGACAAATATTATGCGTGGTGCGCAGGCACAAGTGACGAGCCGATGCCACTTTATATCGTGCCGGAAAAGAAAGTCAGTCTGGAAGATATGAAGGCTCGAATGAGAGACCATTATGAAGGTACTCCATTTGACATGACACAGGATGTGGGCGCCGGTCCCAATAAGGTGCCTTATCGTTGGCGTCCAATGGATTATGAAGTGGACGGGAAACATTATGTAATGGAACGTGCTACTGCCACGCAGCAGACAGGATGGAGCTTTGTGGCTCAGACTCGTGATTGGCTTCCCGACCCGGTAGGCGGTCTGTTATGGTTTGGTACAGATGATGCAAATACATGTGTTTATATGCCGATGTATTGCTCGATGACACGAGTTCCTCGCCAGATAGACAAGGGTGATGTGAATACCTTCGATTGGGAATCGAATTTCTGGATGAACAATTGGGTGGCAAATCAAGCATATCATAGATATGACCTTATGATTCCGGACATCCGCAAAGTGCAATCGGCTCTTGAGGAGCAATTCACATCCTCACGTGCTGAAAAGGATTCACTTTATGCCTCGCTTGCCAATGCCGGCAACTTTGAAGAGCTTGAGAAGCTTGTCAATGACGAGGGGGCAGCCATAGCGCATGAGACTACTGACAAATATCGTGATTTGGCTGTCTATCTTATGGTTCGATTTATGGATGGGAATATGAAGAAGGTGGATGAAAATGGTGACTTCATCAAGAATGAATATGGAGTGCCCGAATACCCTTCTTTCCCCGGATATGACAAGAAATATTACGAGAATATAGTCAAGGAAACGGGTGATAAGTTCCTGATTAAGTGATTTGTCGGTAAAAATTATGGAAGAGAATAAGAATGTGAAATATTCCGAAGCGATGGCTGAGCTTGAGCGTATAGTAAGCAAGATGCAGTCGGATGAATGTGATATTGACAGTTTGAGTGAATATACCCGACGTGCCATGGAGCTGCTTAAGGTTTGTCGGGAGAAACTTAAGCAGACGGATGAGGATATTCGCAAATGTCTTGAATCACTCTAAATGTTAAAATGAAGGGGTATGAAAAGGAAAATCATATTGACACTGTCAATGATTCTTGGCACGATATTGAGCATCAATGCCCAACTTGTAGAGCCCGGTGATCAGACGGAATTTGTCGATTCGCTTAAGCATGAATTGTATAGCGGCCCCTATTTTGGTCTTTATAAGGATAATTATTTTACAGTGGGATGTCCGGTAGGTCCGAAGATTACCAAACAGAATTCCGGTGTGAAATTTCAAATATCGATAGCACAGCGACTTACAAAGTCCACTCTTCCGTGGAATACATTTCTCTTTCTGATGTACACTCAGAAGACATTCTGGAATGTATTTGAAAATTCGATGCCGATGCGGGATATGAATTTCAATCCCGGCATTGGTATCACGAAGCCTTTTTTCAATAAGGGACGTTATGTCGGAAAGATGACGCTTTTGATAGAGCATGAAAGTAATGGGCGAGACTCGATACAATCGCGTTCGTGGAACAGGATTTCGCTTTCCGGCTCTGTGATGGTGAATGACTGGCTCATGGTTCATGCAAAATATTGGATACCGATTATTGACGGTATGCACAATAAGGATATTCTCAAATATGCCGGAATATTCCAGCATGGAGTGCAAATCACTACACCTGACAAAAAATTCGGTTGGGGGCTTACATTGGTCAAACGAGCCGGATGGAATTTGAATTATAACACGATATTCGAATTCAATTGGCGAGTGCATAAACAGACAAATCAATATTTCTTCGTACAATATTACAACGGATATGGTGAAGGATTGCTTGATTTCAAGCAATTTCAATCCAACCTTAGGGTAGGTTTAGTCATCAAACCAAAATTCTTTTCTGAATTCTAATCATGATTCAATATCTTAACATAGAAATCATCGCTTTATTGATTGTGATGCTCTTGTTTGCCGTGGCAGGTGCATGCTGTGCCATGCGTCCGTTGCGCAGACTGGGGAAATATGCAGCAGAAGACGCTGAAAGGGAGGTGCAAAGCCCCATTCAGGAAAAAGATGAGAAAAAAACAGAGCGTAGTGCTGATTGTTATGTACTTGAAGAAGATGATGATAATGAACAGGCAGAGCATGTAAAGGCTCGGATTGATTCAGGATTGCTTCCTTCACTGTCCGTAATAGTATATGCTATTGGAAATGAAGAGAGACTTGATGCCTATCTGCGCCAACTGATGCAGCAGAATTATGGAGAGTTTGAAGTAATTGTGGTATTTGACGGCGGTTCGGAGGCGGCTTCAGATATGGCTGATATTTTTATGTCGAGATATTCGAATCTCCGACTTACATTTGTTCCACCCAATTCACATCATCTCTCACGAAGAAAGCTGGCATGGGCCTTGGGGATGAAAAGTGCATCCGGTGATGTAGTGCTCACCACTACCTCCAATTGTCATATTCCGTCACGCGAATGGCTTTATGAGATGGTAGTGCCGTTTGCCAATCCGTCAGTAGATGTAGTGCTTGGAGACACGGTATATGATTTCAAAGACTTCACCGGAGCCGGCAAATGGTATCGACAATTCGATGATGTGATGACTACAGCCCAATGGGTGAGCAGAGCAATTACAGGTAATCCATATCGTGGCGATTGTTACAATATGGCTTTCCGTAAACATCTGTTTTTTGACATCAATGGATATGCCGACACTATAGGTAAATCTTACGGAGATGAAGAGATATTTGTGTGCCGGATTTCTAATTGCAACAATACATCTGTAGTGATAAGTCCTGAAACATTACTAAAACTTGATTGGGGCGCAAGCACAGAAAGAATACGAGTGTCGCAAAAAGAGCAGCAGATGCTTGCCCGGAAGAGTTTGCCGCAAGGTCCGTTCCTTCGCAGAGGGCTTTTGTCTCTAAGCACTTGGCTTACATTGCTTTGTGCGATTGTTGTTATAACGGTGTCAATCATGAATATGCTTCCGTCCTTCCCATGGCCGGCGGTAGTGGCATTTGTGCTTTTGACAGCATTTTGGGGAGTTGGGATTTGGTCATATCGTAAAGCTGCAAAAGCACTTGGGGCTGTAAAACTGTGGTGGGGCGTACCGATTTTTCTTCTTTGGAGTCCGTTTGCCAATTGCATCTTCAGGATTCGTCATCGTAATGCCAAGGTGATGGATTTTATATGGAATGGTTATCAGTAAGTTTTAGAGGTAGTTTAAAACCATTAAATACATATAACTCAACTTTCGCAAGCTTTAACTTGCGAAAAGTTAGGAGGTTGAAGGTTAGAGGTTAGAAAATTATCGAAAAATTTAACTCAACGACGTTCCATAAACTATAAACTATAAACTCAACTTTCGCAAGCTTTAACTTGCGAAAAGTTAGGAGGTTGAAGGTTAGAGGTTAGAAAATTATCGAAAAATTTAACTCAACGACGTTCCATAAACTATAAACTATAAACTATAAACTATAAACTATAAACTATAAATCATAAACCATAAACCATAAACCTCAAGTTTCTCAAGTTGCCCCGCAACTTGAGAAACTTGAATAAATATAATATAATATGAGGACTAAATTTTTATTGTCGTTATCGATAGCTACAGCGGTGTCTGTATTTACAGCATGTGGTCCAAAAACAGTGACGGAGACAGAAAAAGACACTGCACGGGTGGAAAAAGAAGCTGCCCCGGTAGTGCAAGAGAAAGTGGACTCAGCTGCGATAAAGGCTGCGCAAGAGGAGGAAGCCAAGGCTGTATTTGCAGAGCAAGAGAAAGTGGCACGTGACCTATATGGCAATGTCGTCTTGGGAGGATCGAATTCCAAATCAGTGATATCACGTTATTGCACATCCAAATGTATGAAGGCAATGCAGGCAGCCAATGAATATGATGATGGAGGATATGCGGTATGGGTATTGCGTACAGAGCATCAAGATGGATCCGGACCAAGCGTAGTAACATCTATCACGCCTGACGGTGAAAATGCTGTTCTTGTAAAATACAAGGATATGGGATACAATGGTTCTACCCGCTTGTTGTTTGTCAAGGAAGGTGATAAATGGAAAGTGAATGGCGCTACTACGGCCAAGGGGAGAAAGATACTGTAAACTCGTAATTTTTGCAGATAGAAATTCCGTTATCGGAAATTTGTCATAAAATCCCGACAATTCATAATATAATCGCTTGATGTCTTGTTATATCGGGCGATTATTTGTATTTTTGTAACATGAAAAATATCATGACTGATTCCTGCAGAAAAAAATTTCGTATTGCTACAATTCTTATAACGCTAATGATATGCGTATTCTCTGTACAGGCACTTAATGTCAAAAGTTTCGAATTGAGAAAATATGACAAATCAGCGGAACGAGCCGGTGTGAAAAATAATGCTCGAGGCGACATGGCGGCACTGATAAAAATCCCGACCAATGAAAAAGGATTTTCATTTGATGTAGGGTATCAGGAGGTGTTGAGAGTGGAGGAACAGTCAGCCACGCATCCCGGGGAGATATGGCTGTTTGTACCGGCCGGCGTGAAGAGAATTTCAATTACACATCCGCGTCTGGGCAAAATATCGAAATATGACATGGGGATGACTCTTCAGCCTGGAGCAACTTATCTTCTTAAGCTTGAAGGAACTACTTCAGCATATTCCTCTGCATTGGCCAATTCGAATGCGACTCAGAAACTTATTGCTCATCTCACTCCGGCCGAGTCTCATGTGGAGATTAACGGACGAGTGTATAATAGTGATGGTGAGGGAACTGTAGAAGTAGAGCTTCCTCTTGGAAGTTATGAATATACAGTGACAGCAGATAAATTTCATCCGGAACAAGGCACTGTTGAGCATCTCAATGCAGATCTTCCCACCGAACTGAATGTTATATTGCGCCCGGCCTTCGGATATATCAGCTTTATGGCAGCTCCGCAATATGATGGAGCAAATGTGTATGTAGATGACAATTATGTGGGTAAATTACCACTCAACGATTTGGCTGTGGAGAGCGGTGATCATGAAGTTAAGATTTCAAAAGACTTGTATCGGCCGTTTTCACAGACGGTGACAGTGACCGACAATGGATTTTATACCGTCACTCCGATGCTCGATGATAACTTTGCATTTGTACAGGTAACCGTTCCCGGAGATCAGGATGCCGATATTTATGACAACGGCCGATTGATAGGACGTGGCAGATGGCAGGGACAGCTTGCTTCGGGGCATCATATCTTCGAAGCCCGCAAAGAGGGACACACTACTACGATGAAGACCGAAGAGCTTGAGACCGGCCACAGAGTAAGTGTAGCCCTTCGTGCACCACAGCCCAAATACGGCCAAATCTACGTTGTTTCCTTCCCGGAGAATGCAGATGTATATATAGACGGGAAAAAGGTCGGGAAAACGCCTCTGTCGGCTTATTCTGCACTTGAAGGCGGCCATGATGTGGAGGTAAGACGAAAGGGGTTCAAACGTGATTCCCAAAGAGTGGATGTAAGAGAAGGAGAGGTAACGACACATAATGTTGTTCTCACAGATGAATGTGAAGTAAACATCGCCTCATCGCCATCCGGAGCGTCATTATATATCGACGGGAATTATGTCGGGAATACACCATATACGGCAAG
Source organism: Bacteroides sp. (assembly GCA_023665145.1). GTDB lineage: Bacteria > Bacteroidota > Bacteroidia > Bacteroidales > Muribaculaceae > Lepagella. The sequence continues at coordinate 47,639 of JAMPEM010000003.1, read as the reverse complement.
TCTCGGAACGGGAAGTTACAAACTTCTTCTGACAAGCCACGGAAGGTCGAAGTTTAATAAGACGATTAGCGTTAATGCTGAAAAAGATGCCGATTATAAATTCAATCTTCATCGTGATTTGATCCATGACAATGAGTTTTATTTTCTTGCCGGATATTCGTTTATCAATTCAGACTATTGGAATTTTGGAGGCGGATTCTATCTGGGTAAGGTAAACATTGAGGGGAATTACCTTTTAGGAAAGACTCAGGAGGATTTGAGAGGTGTGTCGGATTTGCGTGTGCAGGGATGGAATGTCAAGGTAGGATATGGTATTCGTTTGAGCGGAAGATTCCGTCTTACACCTCAGGCCGGTGTCCAACAGTTTATTTTCAAGCCGAAGGATAATTATTATTATGATTATGGGTATGATTATGGCTATTCAATGGTGGAAGACACTTCTTTCAAAGCATTGAGTGCTACAGTAGGACTTCGATTTAACGTTGCGCTTTGTCAAAGCATCGGAATAGGTATAACACCGGAATATGCTTTCAGAATATCTGATGATAAAGGATTTTCATCAGTTTCAGAAGAATTTTCTGAAATAGACAATCTCACAAAGGGATTCAGGGTGAATGCGGCAATTAATATTTGGTTCTAAAAGAATAAAACTTAAATAGTAAAAACTGACAATTATGAAAAAGATTCTGGTAATGATTATTGCAGCGGTGCTGTGTGTGCCGTTCGCACAATCTGAAAACAAGCAGCTTCAGAAGGCACTCAAGAAGGAATATAAGGCCAAATTGAAGCAACTCAAAAAGGAGAAATGGGAACTTTTCGGCTCATCACACACACTTGAGGTAGCACTCCTGAAGCATTACGACCAGCTTGCCTCACTTGGCGATGATGCAAAAGAGGTGGTAGGCATAGCGCCGAAGTTCAAATCAAAAAATGTAGGTAAGCAACAAGCCATCAACAGCGCCTGTGTGAGCTATGCACAGCAGGCGGGGAGTCACATAAAAGGTCGTATCACAAGCGATATGGCAGCTAACGGTGACGATCCCGGGGCAGAGTTCGACCATTTCTATGCTGCTTATGAACGATTGGTAGAGAAGGAGATAAAGGGCGAAATGGAGGAATCATTCTCACTCATCCGCTGCATCGACAAGAAGGCCGGAGAATATGAGATGCAAACTTTCTTTATAATCAACGAAAGTGCGGCATCACGTGCCAGAATCCGTGCGATGGAGAATGCCATGAAAGAATCTCAGGCAGCTCAGAAACATTCCTCTCGCGTTAGTGAGTTTGTGCGTGAAGGGTTTGATGATTAAAGGGTTATATGATAATAAAACTTGTTTATTAATAACCCTTATACGACCTTACAAAAAACGATGGGAAAATTATTCACATTAATGGCATTGTGTGTCGGCATCATTTGCTGCAATGCTCAGAGCCTTGAGTCAATCAAGAATAATTCCGCATACCTATATGGAGAGGGGTGGGGAAAGACTGTGGATGAGGCTGACAACAATGCACTCAATGACTTGATAAGCAAAATCAATGTGCATGTCGTAGGACAGACATCACAGTCGGAAATGGAGTCAGCTTCGCAGTCAGGTGTGGATACCCGCAGTCAATTTTCATCGACGGTCAAAACATACAGCAACGCGACCCTTCGCAATACGGAAAAGACAATCATATCTTCGGCTCCGAAAGCGCATGTGGCGAGATGGATACGCCGAGCAGATGTGAATAAGATATTCGAAGAGCGTAAGGAGAAAATACGTCAATATGTGGTCTCGGCCATAGATGCGGAGAAAAACAGCAAGATTGACATAGCTCTTCGTGATTTCTATTGGGCTTTTACATTATTGAGGTCGCTGCAATCACCCGGTTCTATGCATTATACATTGCCCGGTGGCTCGGATGTATTGCTGGCTACATGGTTGCCTCATCGTATGGAGGAGATAATGGAAAATATTTCGGTGACTGCCGGAGAACGTGACGGTGACGATATTCCGATTACTTTCTCTTACCGCAATAAGCCTTTGAATGAAATCTCATATTCATATTATGACGGGAAGGATTGGTCGCCTTTATATACAGCCAGAGGAGGGAAAGGTATGCTTGAGCTTGTCAAGGGGTATTCCGCTTCAAATTATCAGGTGCGTATTGATTATGAATATCGTAATGATGCCGGAATAGACGATGAAGTAAACTCAGTTCTTGCATCTATCACAGCCACACCTTTGCAGAACACTCTCAGGACGTCGGTTCAATCCGTTAATTCTGTATCCACCACACAATCGGATAATTCTGTATCCCCGACTCAAGCCGTTGTTCCACCTGTAGTAAACAATAATACCACAGAGAACCCGAATAAACAGAATAATAAATTAACCTCACCCATCAGTATCGAAGCCCTTCGCAAGAAGGTTAAGAAGAAACCGACAAGAAATCTACAGACTAATCCGGCCACAATTCTTCTAAAAAGACGCTGAATCAAAGAGGTAGTTTAATGATTAAACAATCGTTTAGAGGTCGTACAAATGTAAAATGTACGACCTCTAAAACAATTTTATATATAAATTGTCTTACCATTAGAGCGCGTTATCTTCAGCACGCTCAAATATTGTATTCTCAATTTTTAAGCAGATATGAAAAAAATAGCTATTGCAGCTCTTGCGGCTCTTATTCTCGCTCCGGGTATAAGTGCCAAGAAAACGAAAAACTCAGAACCGGAGTATGGTAATCAAACTACGACAGTGAAGCATCCTGATTGGGTGAATAATGCCGTTATCTATGAAATTAACCTTCGTCAAGGTTCACCTGAAAGAAATCTCAAAGGGATGCAGCTTCAGCTTCCGCGTCTAAAGGATCTTGGAGTGGATATCCTTTGGCTTATGCCGATTCATCCCATCTCAGAGAAAAACCGTAAGGGGGAGCTTGGGTCATACTATGCAGTGCAAGATTATCTTAAGGTGAATCCCGAGTTTGGTACGATGCAGGACTTGCAGGAATTTGTGAGGACAGCTCATTCATTAGGAATGAAGGTGATAATCGATGAGGTGTGCAATCATACGGGATGTGACAATCCGTGGCTTACCACCAATCCCGAATATTATGCCCGCGATAAGAAAGGGGATTTGATTTCACCTTTCGATTGGACTGATACATATAAATTGGATTATTCAAATCCCAATCTCCGCCGTGCCATGAAGGATGCTCTCCTTTTTTGGGTGAAAGAGGCTGATATAGATGGATATCGTTGTGATGTGGCCGGTGAGGTGCCTACCGATTTTTGGGATGAAGCACGTAAGGAACTCAATGAGGTGAAGCCTGTTTTTATGCTTGCAGAATCAAGCAAACCGGAGCTTACACTCAATGCATTCGATGCTGATTATAATTGGCCGATGAAAGATGTGTTCAATGCCATATCCGCAACTCAGGGTGCTAATCAATATGCTAAAGACAAAGGGCAAAACCTTCCAAAGAAAGACGCTACGGATATCATTAAGCTTCTTGATAAACAGAGTAAGCAATATCCTAAAGGCGCAATCAATATGAATATGGTGACAAATCACGACTTGAATTCGTGGGAGGGTACGGAATTTGAAAGATTCGGACCGGCCTTGGGTGCATTTGCCACACTTTCTTATACACTTCCCGGTATGCCGATGATGTATACGGGTCAGGAAGTCGGGTATAATCATGCTTTTGAGTTCTTCAAGCTGGATAGTGTGCCTGATTATACAGCCAACGAGGTGACAGCCTTCTATGAGATGCTTAATGCTCTGAAGCATACCCATTCAGCACTTGATGCAGCCAATGAGGAATCTGTTTTCACATCATTGCCAACAGATAATGCCAATGTGATAGCTTTCACAAGGGTGAGTCCTGAAGATAAAGTATATGTTATCGCCAACCTTGGAGCACAAGAAGCCACAAGCAATATAGCAGGGCAATTCCCCGAGCTCGACTCAATGAAGAATTATATGACCGGTGCTCCTGCCGAACTTCCCACTACACTCAAACCTTGGGAATATTTCATTTTCGTTCCTCAATAAAAAGGGAGAAAAATCTTAGAGGTTGTTTAATATTACTGTCCGCTAAACCACCTCTTGGGAAATAAAGAGAAGGCTCACGAAAACTCGTGAGCCTTCAATTTGGTTGTCGGATTGATGCCTGCTAATCCCAAAATTGTATCCGCAGGCTTTGATACAGTTCTTTTTTACCTTATATAGAATTTGTGACTGATTTTGCCGTCGGAGCTTACAAAATGGTATACTCCGGTGACAGCATCAAGTCTTACAATGATTGATTCACCTGTTCCATCGATGCTTTGGAGGATTCGTCCGGCGGTGTCGAAGACGAAATATTTGACGCCTACTTCACCTTTTACTGTAAGCTCATTACCGGAAATTCTGACAGTTTCGTTAATGGAGACAGTCTCGATACCTTCATCCTTCTTTACAGTAACTGTGAAAACGGCACTTACTTCTTCATTAGCTGAAGCGGTGGCTGTTATTACAGCTGTTCCTTCCTTGACAGCTGTCAGTAGACCGGATTGGTCGATAGTAGCAATATCTTCATCGGAGGATGCCCAAACAACACTCTTGTCTTCAGCATTTTCAGGAAGTACAACAGCTGTGAGAATCATTGAGTGTCCTTCGAATATCTCCTCTTCCGGAGCCTCGATAGTGATGCTTGCCGGAAGAATGATTCTGTGGTTGACCTTGATGGTTACAGATGAGCTTACCTCTTCATTGGATACAGATGTAGCGGTTATTGTTACAGTACCCTCTTTGATGGTTGTCAACAGACCATTTTGGTCAATTGTGGCAATCTCTTCATCTGAAGATTTCCAAATGATGCTCTTGTCTTCAGCATTTTCAGGAAGCACAACAGCTGTGAGAGTCATGGAATCACCTTCGGTAATCTCCTCTTCCGGAGCCTCGATAGTGATGCTTGCCGGAAGAATGATTCTGTGGTTGACCTTGATGGTTACAGATGAGCTTACCTCTTCATTGGATACAGATGTAGCGGTTATTGTTACAGTACCCTCTTTGATGGTTGTCAACAGACCATTTTGGTCAATTGTGGCAATCTCTTCATCTGAAGATTTCCAAATGATGCTCTTGTCTTCAGCATTTTCAGGAAGCACAACAGCTGTGAGAGTCATGGAATCACCTTCGGTAATCTCCTCTTCCGGAGCCTCGATAGTGATGCTTGCCGGGAGGATATTGTTAACTGTAAGTATACAAGTGGCGGAAAGTCCCTCAGCGTGAGTAGCAGTAATTGTGGTTTGTCCGGCTTTAAGAGCAGTTACAAGACCGGTTTCTGAAACAGAAGCTACAGTTTCATCAGAAGATGACCATGTGATTGATTTGTCGTCAGCATCATCGGGTGTTATAGTTGCAGAGAGTTGCAGTGATTCACCTTTGAAGATTGATGCTTCAGTTTTATCAAGGGTTACGGCTTCAGGTGCCACATGCAGTTTGATGAAAGATATCGGGGCAAAAGTAATACCACGATTGTCGGCTCTTACGATACCTGTTACGTCACACCAACGGTTTTGTGGCATTAAGATATCACCGAAATGATAATCTACATTGGCAGTGTTGTCATTTTTGTCAACGAGTTGGTATCCATCGTTGTTATCACCTGCAAGGATTACCTCTTTGAGGGTGACAATTTTCCAAAGATTGTTGTAAAGATTGGATGCATTGGTCTCTGAAGGAGCGACGGGTGTGCCTTCAGTGAAGACAGGCTCTTCGTTTTCAAGCGAGAAATATCGAGTCCCATTTTCATCGGTCAACATTCGTCCGCGCATTGAAGCGAGGGTGCTACCGGATTTGACGGCAGATGTGTCGGCTGCTTTAGCCATTACAGCGTTTCCTTTCGAATCGGTGATGTATAGTTCACCGGTGTGGACATGATGTACAGTGATGTCCTTTGAGAATTGTACAAGACTGCTATCTTCAAGCACTGATACCTCATCAAGAGCTTCGACAGGTGTCGCGAATTCGATTTTTGGGTCGAAAATCACGTCAATGCTCATGAAATTAAAGTCGCGATTCTTCTTGGTGATGAGTGAAACATTGTAGATGTCTTCGGTATATTTTTTTACATAAGCGTTATTGCTGTCAAAGTTGTAATTGAATCTGTAATTAACATCGGCAAATTCCAGCCACTGGCTAACGCTGTTTCCCTCTATCTCTTGGAATTGCACTGCATTGATATCGTGAGTTGACTCAATGTCTATTCTTGTACCTACAGGGAGGAAAAGCACTTTTCTACCATCGAAGTCATCGATTCTTACCGGATGTTTTTCATCAGGAGCGGTAAGTTTCATTTTCACTTTACCCTGACCAGCCTTCGAAGTGAAAGTAATTCCGTCTGTGAGAACGTTTTTGCCACCATCTACAGGAATTTCCATAACGGGGTTGAGGAGTTCCGGTTGAGTAAAGTCGAAATTGGCGGCTAACTTGTCGTTGCGTATATATGTTTTGGTGAGAATCTCACTTGGGAGAAAGCGTTCACCGAAAGCACGAGCCTTTACAGTCACACTTTCACCTTCAGGAAGATCGAAGGAATGAATGAAGAGAGGAGACTGTTCCGTGGGATCTGAACCATCAAGTGTATAGTGAATCTGAGCGTCAAGATCGCTATAAAGATTGAAAGAAATCTTTTGATTGGCTGCCACTTCCATAGATGGACTGAAGAAAGAGTCATCGGGGAAGATGTAAGGTTTTTCAGCCGGAGCTTTAGTGATTTCCCATCTCTCGATGTAGAACGTACCTTTCTCTGTCTTATAACCATATACGTCGACGGCCTGATTCTTTGGTATAGTCATCTCCTCACATTTTGTGATACCGGATTTGGATTCACCGGCCCAATATCCTTTTACACCATTGGTGGATGAATAGGAGCCAAATGTGTAATAAGTTCCGGAGCTGTATGTGGTATTGATTTTTTCACCTTTCAGAACAATAGGAGTATAGTTGGGCACGTTGTTGAAAGTTTTCTGTGTACATTCCACTCTTTCCATTTTGATGGGTTCCGCACCGTCCACTTTATGAAGAGGGGCAGGTTGCGCACCACTGTATTTGTTTCCTTCAAACCAAGGTTCCCATACCTCGCCATTGCTTTTGACGCCGCCTCTATAGATTTCACCACATATATAGGTTACAACATCGCCTACTTTAATATCGTCCCATTGGGCTGAGATGTCTGAATGATACCCTTCGAAATGGAATGTACCCGATTCATCTCGAAGGAACACCATCATCTCAGACTTTGACGGATAATATTTTTTTGTGGATGTGTTGTAGTCGAATCCGGGGATTATTGCCATTACTGTAGCGTTACCCGTATATACGGAGCGTGGTTGGCGTGCATCGTAGGCATCATTGATTTTGTCGGCTGTTTTGATGGATATAGTGGGTTTGAAAAGACGTGAGCGATGTATGTCGCTTGGTTCCTTTCCGTCTACGAAACCTCTGACAGCCACGCGTAGGTTTCTTCCATTGAGCGTTTCGTAATCCACATCCATAAGGATGGATGAATTAGCCGGGTCGTATAGATTGGAGGACTCTGTGACGTCCGGTTCTGTCATTCCCTCTTCGTATGGATATACCACATAGCGGATTTGTGCGTTGGGGTCACTGCTGTGGAGTTCATAGAGAATGGTTTGTGGCAGATTGGAGACCTCAGATGGTTCACCGGGAATATAAAGGCCGTCAGGCATACTTGCCTTACTGTCTTTTTCAAATTCCACTGTGAAGGGACCAGAGAATGAGTCGGAGGTGACAGTCTCGGAGAATTTTGCCGAAGTGATGTGGAGTTCGGTCACACCCTCTTTACCTTGTCTGTCCCAATACACTTTCGGATTCAAGCTTTCCGCATATCCGGTAAAGCTCATGGCGTCCATCACACCTACAGAGCAGATATTACCTCCGTATCTTTTGTGGAAGCTTGTTCCGGCAACGATGTGACGCAGCGAATAACCCTCTTTGAGGATTTTGACGCTAAGATAGTTGCCCGGATAGAATTTTACTGACCAGGCTGACATTTCCGGAGGTTGAGTCCCGGTACCCTGTTCAAATTTGAGCTGTACGATTCCTTCGGGGTCTGTGAGGCCTTCCGTCAGAATTTTGCTCGTCTCGGGGTCATCGGCCTTCCAGTTCTCCACGGTCCATTCTTTGGCGGAGAGGCCAAGAATGGATGTGGCAGCAAGAGCGGCCATTAATAATCGTTTCATAATCACGTTAATTATTTATGTTATTGTTGAGTTGTATAATCGTTTGGGTTGTCAAATCAATTGAGATAGCTGCGCACCTTGATGTCGTCCATTGCAAAATATGCCGGGATGCTCATGCCATATCCATTGTCAACTTTGCTCTCAATGTTGAATTTGATTTTGCTGACAGCACCGAGTTCAGACAGATCGAAGTGAGTCCATTGTGTGAGAACTGTCTGTCCGTTGGCCAAGTCAATTGAAGGGTGCTTGTCTAACATTTTACCATCGGGACCGTAAGCGTAGGCTACTAATCTGACATAATCATTAGGCCCAAGTTTTGGTGAGAGTGAATTGCCGTTAAAACATACATTTACCATATATGTGGTGTTGGCAACCCACATTTCTTTGATGACACGTGCTTTCCCGTCTTTAAATTCGAGACCTGATATGTTAGGGTTCTGTGCAAGGCCACCGGGAGTAGTGTCCCAATAACCGTTTTGAACGCAGAAGTTGGAAGAACCGTTGTGACCTCCCTTACCGTTAGAGTGTTTATAATACACAGAGAGCTGATGCAAATAGTCTCCGTTATTAAGATTCATGTCCACATAATTCGAAATCGCCAATCCGCTGCCCCAAAATTTATAATCACCGTGGCCGTTGGCTAATTGAGAGTAGAGTTCGGTATTCCCTTGGTCATACCAGCGATACAGGGTAGCGGCCGTACCGGATACCGGATAGAGTAGAGGTCCGTCATATTGTTGGGTGTCAATAAGTGAACTCCATGAGGATTTCCCTAAATAGTTGGGCTGACCCTTGTAATCTTCATCTTCAAAAGTAAGTATATTCTCCGTGAATTTGCCAATTCTGACTGATACTTTGAATCCCCTGACGTCATGTCGGCGATTGACTACGATCAGACGAATATCGCATTCTTGCGAATAGTCTGCGGATTGAGGTGCGGTAATCGATAGCTTGTGAGAGGATATTATGGCTTTCCAACCTTCAGTAACTGAAGAAACATAGAAATCGGAGACACCGGTAAGAGTGACGGGATAAATCCTTGTTTCACCGAGGTCGAAGTATGGGAATGATGTATCAATTGAGATGCCAAAATTATCGATACGAGGAACGCTGAATTCCGTGCCATCCGTCATCACAAAAAGTATTTCATCCTCCGAGGGAGTGACTGAAGAAAAGAGTCCTGAGACAACGGAATTTCCGGTGGCTTGCACTTTCTGGCCATTACTGTCAAGCAGATATTGAGCACCGCGGCCATCTTTATAGTCTACAGTCCAATATCCGTTGAGGACACCGAGTTGTGGTGTGACACCATCTTTACCATTTTTTCCGTTAGTACCGTCAGTTCCGTTGGCACCATTTGCTCCATCTATACCATTAGTTCCGTCGACACCGTCTTTCCCGTCTTGTCCGGGATCTCCCTTTTCTCCGGGATCTCCTTTGTCTCCTTTGTCTCCGGTGTCGCCTTTATCTCCTTTGTCACCATCGATACCGTCTTTGCCATCTTTACCACATACGGGCATTTTATTGCCATTTGCATCAGTGAGCCAGTCAGTAACGTTATTGATTGTCAGTGTCCAATAATAGATTCCGTCGGAATCCTCTTTTATCCCAATGACCGGGGCATCTTTACCGTTAATACCATCTTTGCCGTCTGATCCGTCGATACCATTTGTGCCGTTAATTCCGTCATGGCCGTTTCTGACAGTAATGACTTTTCCGTCTGACATGGTAAGTGTCCATCCTTGCGGATTTTCGTTTACAGCAGTAATTACACTCCCTTCGCTTACAGAAGTGACCATTTTCTGCAGAGAGATGATGTCATTGTTGAGCAGAGCAAGACGAGCCTCAATGTCATCTACCCGATTTTCGAGATTTTCTACAGAATTCCATAAATCATCGTCGTTATAACAGCCCGTCAAAAGCAGCCCTGAAGCTGTTATTAGAACGATTAAAAGCAATTTTTTCAACATATATAGAAAATATTTAAAATAAATTTCAAATATATTATACATCAAGCAGTTGAAAAAAAAGAGCCTCGAACAACCATTGTTGTCGAGACCGCCGGAAGAATGCAGTTAATTACTGAGCAATTGAAAATCCAGGGTATGGAAAGGGGTATGTTTAGATTACTCTGCTGCAAACCCTGTGAGAAACCACAAGTCTTTTACCCTGTACGTATGCACATAATCACGTATGCAGACGTTGCTACAGCAATCTATGCAGGTCTTCTGACTTGTCTCGCGCTTCCTTCAGCCTTCCCGCCAATTGTGTTGACATTGACAGTGACCACATTCTTCAATTGAGAATGCCTGTGGAAAGAAGCGTTGCGTGAGACTCACAGCAGCGTGTACTGTTCGGGATTCTAACCCGATTCCCTTTCTGAAACGTATCAGTCTCAGATGGCCGTATAGGCCACGCAAAGTGCTTGGTATTAAATATTTAAGCGTAAGAGGAAGGCGCTATGCCTTCTCTTACGCTGCAAAGTTACAAATTCTTTTCCATATATGGGCAAACTATAATAAATTTTGTGATTAATTTGCCGCAATATGGGTGAGAGATTATGGATTGTAAAGATCCTTGTTGTAGTAATCGAGAATATCGTTGGCTGCTTTTAGTGCCATATTTGCACGACTGTCCGGATTGATACGTATCGCCTCAAGATAGTCGTTTATGGCGAGTGCCCGTTGGCCGTTTCCAAAGTATTTCATACCTCGCAGGGTGAGGGCTTCATCGTCTTTGGGATTATCTTTGAGATAATCGGTCAAAAGTTGAATCGCGTCCGGTGCGTTGAGTAGGTTGATTCTGTTTTTGATTTCTTCAAGATTCATTTCGCAGTGAATTTATCGATTGCAAAATAAGCCGGTGTATTCATACCCCATTCTCCTATGTCGGTAGATGTCATGGTGAAATATATGGCTTTGACTTCACCCAGAGGTGTGAGGTCTACTTTATGCCAAGTTTTTAGTATGCCCGACTCAGCGTCATCGGATGTGCAGTTTGCCAGATAGACAGCTACGTTTTGTTCTTTGCCGGCAGCATTGACACCTGTAATATTGAGTGTCAGTTTGTCTCCCTTTACGAATTTGCGAGAGAAATTGTCACCGCGTGTCATGGAATAGTATGGATAAGCTGCATTGGTCACATATACGCTTTCCGGTATAAATGTAAGTCCGTCTGCACGTGCTATATAGCAGCATCGGTCGGTATAAGATGGTGTGACTGATTCAGATGAATTCCAGTTGGCCACGAGGTAAGGTGTTCCGGGACCGTCGACACCACCACCGGTGATGACTTCGAATTGATGTTCATACATTGAGTCATAATATGCCGTGTCGGAAATTTTAGCGGCAACGAATCCTGTAGATGTGAACCATTCAGTCCATTGGTGGGAGAATGTGAATCCGTCGATGGTCAGATTTTGGGGTTTGTTCCAGTCTCCCCAGATATTATCGGAGTTATATGTTAATTCGTTAAGATTCGGAGTTATGATTTGCTGTTTCGGTTCATCGTCGGAGCATGATGCGAGCACTAAAAACTGAAGTGCTGCCAAGGAGTATGCAAGATGTTTAATTTTCATGATTTTTTGAATAAAAAGATATTAAGGAAAATGAAATTTCAGAGAACTATTTGGGTGGAATCAATTTTTGTCTGCATGAAAAGAGATGCGAGTTTGTTGAATTTCTCAGTGTTTTCGGTGGTAAGATATTCTATAGAAGCACCCTTACTGCATTTCTTTTCAATTTCGGGGTGACGATTGAGGTAATTGGCAAGGCTTTGACCCACAATGTCTCCTTGGGATACGATTTTGATTCCGGAGGGTGTGTATTGTTTTATCTTATCGAGAAGGATTGGATAATGAGTACAAGCGAGCACAATTGTGTCAATTTCGGAGTCCATATCAAGCAGTGAGTTGATATATTTTTCTACAAAATAGTCAGCTCCGGCTGAGTGAGCCTCGTTGTTCTCAATCAAAGGAACCCACATGGGGCAAGCCAATTCTGAAACGACTGTGCCGGGAGAAGATTTCTCAATTTCGAGCGAATATGATTTGCTCTGCACCGTTCCGGGAGTTGCGAGGACACCTACATGACGAGGCGGGGTCGAGCTTTCAAGTTGCTCCACAGTGGGTCTTATGACGCCGAGTACCCTACGGTCAGGGTCGAGTGTCGGGAGGTCGTTTTGCTGAATGGAACGAAGTGCTTTTGCCGATGCTGTATTGCAAGCGAGAATAACGATATGACAACCACGTCGGAACATTTCGGTAACAGCTTCAAGTGTGAAGCGGTATACAAGCTCAAAGGAACGTGTGCCGTACGGAGCCCGGGCGTTGTCACCAAAATAGAGGTAATCATATTCAGGGAGTGCCTTTTTGATACCTTTCAGTATGGTCAATCCTCCGTAACCTGAATCAAAGACACCGATTTTCCCCGGTGTGACGGGAAAAATCGGCGACGGATTTTTCTTAGAATTCCTCATAAGTTGAGGATATTAGAGTCCCAGACGTGCTTTGACCTGGGGAGTGATATTCTCCACGGGGTTCTGATAGAAAAGCACGAGTTGAGGGTCATACATATATATCATTGAATAACCTCCATCTTTGCCAACAGCTTCGATTGCAGAGCGTACTTTATTGATGATAGGCTGCATTTCATCTTGCTGCATTTTGGCGAGGCTCTGTTGAGCTTGCTGTTCAAATTGCTGCACTTTCTGTTGGAATTCGCTCATTTCTCTTGTTTTACGATCTTTGATAGCGGGAAGTTCATCCTCTTTCATATTAGAGAATTCTTCGTATTTGCGTTGAAATTCTTCGCCGAGCTTTTGATATTCAGCCTCATAGCGTTTGGATGCTTCTTCTATTTTTGTTTGGGCGGCTTTAGTTTCGGGCATAGCTGCCACAATTTCGGAGATGTCTACGAGTCCTAATTTAACAGTCTGAGCGGATGCAAACATCGGCAGGGCCATGGCCACTGCGATAAGAATTTTCTTTAACATTTCTTGTTATTTTGTTTTAATTTATATTATTTTGAATAGCCGAGTTTGGCAAGGACATCGTTGCTGATGTCGATTCTTGGAGAAGCAAAGACGATGCTTTGCGAGGAGGCTCTGTCAAAGATAGCTTGATACCCTTTCTCTTCGGCAACGGCCTTAACTGCGTTGTATACGTCTTCCTGAATCGGCTTCATAAGAGACTGACGTTTCTTATAAAGCTCCCCTTCCGGACCGAAATATTTGTAGCGGGTATCGGTGACTTCTTTCTCTTTTGTGATAATCTCTTCCTGGCGTTTCTTTTTTTGGTCATCAGTGAGGAATACTTGGTCGGCCTCATAATTTTTGTACATGGTTTCGGCCTCTTTACTAAGCTCATTGACTTCTTTTTCCCATCGTTGAGATACTTGGTTGAGCTGTTCGTTAGCCATTTCGTAGGCGGGTACGTTTCTGAGGATATATTCCATATCCACAAGCGCAAATTTTTGTGCCGATACCGCAAAGCTGCAAGCAATGACGGCTATAAGTGAAAAAATTAATTTCTTCATAAAATTTTGTTTTTAGCGTTTCATTAATAAGACATGATAAACCTCTTTGAGTTTAAAACGCTTTGAAACGCGTCATTGTTGTATTGTCCGGTGCTGCAGTCATAGCATCATTGAGCTTTTTATTCCAAGTCCGTATGGTTAAATGATTGAAGTGTGTCAGAACTCTTGTCCGAGGATGAAATGGAATTGACTGCCGCCTCTGTGTCCCCATACTTTATCGAAACCGTATGCCCAGTCTATACCTAGGAATCCGATAACGGACAGATAGATTCGGGCACCTACACCGGCACTTCGTTTGAGATTGAAGGGAGAGAAGTCTTTGACGGAGGTCCAGGCATTACCGGCTTCTACAAAGCAGAGTCCATAGATAGTGGTAGAGGGTTGAAGCATAAAGGGGAAGTGAAGCTCCATAGTGAAGCGACCATATGCGTAACCTTCATAGAACATCGGGGTAAACTGACCGTTTTCGTAACCTCGCATACCTACTGTTTCGGTCGCATAGTTGTAACCTCCCGTCATACCGTCGCCTCCGAAATAGAAGGTTTCGAAAGGTGTTTTGAGGTATTTATTGTATGAACCGAGCAAACCGAAATCTGCTCTTGTCATAAGCACGAGAGTCCATTGTCCGTCCGGGTCAGTGAGAGGTGTATATGTTTTGCTTTTGAATTTGAGCTTCCAATATTCAATCCATTTATACAGCTCTTTTTTTGCGTTTGTAGCAGCGGTGCCTCCTTGTTGAGCGGTGTAGTAAAGATGTCTCCAATCGCGTTTGCCGAAGAGGCTTGCCGGGGGTGTTGCGGAGAATTCGATTGAGAATTGGGAACCTCGGCGAGTGTAGAATGGGTTGTCTGTACTGTTTCGGGAGAGATTAAGAGAGAGTGTGAGGGAGTTGGAAGATCCGTTTTGCATATAAACGAGATACTCCCAGTTTTTGAGGTAGTACCATCTGTAGGCCAAAGAGGCTTGAATTTGGAAATAGTCATCGGGCCAGCTCAGACGTGTACCGTAACCGACACTGATACCTGCAAGTTGAATTACTTTGTTGGGGTCGTAGGCGTTTTGGTAGCTATAGTTGGCATAATCTGTTCCGTATGAGCCTTGAGTCCAGAGGGAGTTCATCCATGCGTTGCTCCAATTGTCACCGTAATAACTTTGGTTGATACCGGTGCTTCGGCTGTAATCGATCGAGAAGCTTAGGGAGTTTGGTCGTTTTCCTCCTATCCAGGGGTCAAAGAATGATATGTTATAGCTTTGATAGTATCTGGCGTTGGTTTGAGCAGAGAGTGATAGAGTTTGACCATCGCCTCGAGGGATTATTCCTTTGTAGGCCGAGGGGTTGAAAAGGTTTTTTATGGAGAAATTGGAGAAAGAGACAGCAAGTTGTCCGGTGATACCGGTTTGACCCCAACCGAATGAGAATTGGAGCTTGTCGTTGGCTTTTGATTCAAGGTTGAATATAATGTCTACAGTTCCGTCTGTTTCGTTAGGTTCGGGACGTATGTCCATGTTTTCGGGATTGAAGTGACCCGAAGATGCAATTTCACGAGCAGAACGCATCAGTTCGCTTTTGGAGAAGAGGTCGCCGGGGCGAACGCGGAGTTCTCGTCGGATTACCTTTTCGTAAAGCTGGTCGTTACCGTTGATGACTACGTTGTTGATTCTTGCCTGAGGACCTTCAAGTATTCTCATCTGCAGTGCGATACTGTCATTCTTTACATTTTCCTCGATAGGGATAAGCTGGAAGAAGAGGTAGCCGTTATCAAGGTAAAGGTTTGCGACTGCGTCATCGTCCTCAACGGTGCGTTTTGTGAGCTGCTTTTGATTATAAACGTCACCGGGATATATGTCGAGAAGATTGTTGAGTACTTCGGTGGGATAGACAGTGTTTCCCACCCAGGAGATGTCACTGATGTAATATTTTTTACCTTCATCTACCTTGATATGTACGTCGACAGTTTTGTCGTTGTATTTTACTATGGAGTCACTGACAATTTTTGCATCGCGATAACCGAGTTCGTTGTATTTCTGAATGATTCGTTCTTTGTCATCACGATAATCTTGATCTACGAATTTTTTCTGCTTGAAGAGGTTGAGAATGTTGCCGTTCTCATTTGTTTTCTTCATGGCTCGTTTAATCTTGTTGTCGCTGAGTTCGGAGTTTCCGTCAATGTATATTTTATGTACTTTTACCTTGTTGTTACGGTTGATGTATACATTGAGAGTTACGTAATCGCGGTTGCTCAGGTCAGGCACTTCTTTGATTTCGATAACGGCATTTTTGAATCCTTTGGCTGAGTAATATCTCTCAATGATTGTTTTGGCTTGGGCAATGATGTTGGGGGTCAATTGTTGGCCTGACACCATACCGAGCTTTTCTGTAAGGTCTTTTTTCTCACCACTTTTTGCACCGTGGAAAACCATTTCAGACATACGGGGACGAGCTTTTAACTCGATGTCGAGCCAAACTTTGTCACCGACTATTTTTTCAGCGTGGATTTGAATCTTTGAGTAAAGTCCTTGTCGCCAGAATCGTTTAACAGCGGCAGTAATTTCTTCACCGGGAATCTCTATTTTGTCTCCTACATTAAGTCCTGAAAATCCAATAATCAGATACTCATCGGAGCCGGGCATTCCTGTAACTTTTATACCGGCGATTTCATATTTCTTGGGCATCGGAGAGTAGATGATGTCCGGATAGTAGATTGTGTCACCGACAATTTTTTGAGTTTTGGGCTCGGCTTTTATAGTGACTACAGAATCCGCAATAAGTGGCTGTGCGGGAGTGGTCTGAGTGATTGAGTCAGACGGCAGATTTATAATTGCTTCCGGCTGTGTAGTGGAATCGGTGTTATTAATGGTTTGTTGCTCTGTGTTCGGGGTCATAGGGGTGGCGCCTGCGGAGCCTTCGGGTGCTATCTCGGGAAGTTGGGCACGAAGGTGCAGTGCAGTGACGATAATTAAGAGCGTAAAGAATGATGCCGCCGACAATTTTTTGTGCCGGAACATTGCTTTCAAACTGTTATGGATGTAGGTTTTAGTCAACATTCTTATCATGGATAATAGAGGAGGGGGATGGTATTATGTATTCGACTCGGATACTTGTTCGGAAGTCATACCGAAACGTCGCTCACGGTTTTGATATTCAAGCAGTATAGTCGCATATTCTGTTTTGTCAAAATCGGGCCAGAGTGTGTTGGTGAATTTCAGTTCACTGTACGCAATCTGCCACAGAAGATAGTTGCTCACTCTGCAATCACCGCCGGTGCGAATGAGGAGGTCGGGGTCGGGAAATCCGGCAGTAGCGAGGTGTGCAGCGAATATATTTTCGTCAATGTTGTCGGGCGATAAGTCACCGTTGGCTGCTTCAAGGGCTATTTTTCGGGCGGCATTCGTTATTTCCCAACGTGAGGAGTAGCTGATGCACATAAGGAGATTTAGGCCGGAACAATGTGCAGTCTTGTTTTCGGCATCGTGTAGACGATTTAGAGCCTCATCCGGTATTCTGCTGAGGTCGCCGATAAGGTGAAGTCTGACATTGTTTTTTATCAAATCGGGAAGTTCCTGTTGGATTGCGATTCCGATTAGGTGCATCAGAGTGTCAACTTCATGTTGTGGTCTGTTCCAGTTTTCGGTGGAGAAGGCATAGAGGGTGAGATATTTTATGCCGAGGTCGGAAGAAAGCTCAGTGACGCGTCTGACAGTCTTTACGCCTTCGTAGTGGCCTGCACTGCGAGGGAGTCCTTTGAGCTTTGCCCAACGACCGTTCCCGTCCATAATCATAGCGACATGTTCAGGGATGGTGGCATTGTGCAGTGCGCAAAACTTTTTGTCGTGCGCAGTAAGCTGGTTTATTATCTCATCCTTCTTCATTTCAGATGTTTAATGCTTTGAAGGTAAATTCGTCATAGTTTGGTTCAGTAATCTCAATCTTTGTAGTGGCATACGGCGCAACGTTTGCTGAATTCGTATGTAACGGTGAAAGTCAGAGTGCTGTACCAATCGGTATTTTTGAGGAAGGAGCTTTTTATTAAGTATGGGTCATCGAGTTGAGGTCCGTCGAGCTTGTCGGTAAAGACTTTTTTCATAAGAAATTCGAGTCCGAGGTTGACACGACGGTTTAATTTGTATTTGACACCAATTCCGAAAGGGATATTGAAAGCAAATCCGTTGTAGGAATCGACTTTCCAATAATTGAATCCGAGCCCGGCAGCTATGTAGGGAGTGATTCTTTTGAGCTTACGGTAAGATTCACCCATGCCGAAATTGAAGAAATTAAATTCGGCAATTTCTCCGAGTTCTACGAATGTAGTGGAGAATTTGTAGTTTATGTCGGATGGCATGACATTTGTCATTTGGGCAGAGTTGCCTCTGAGGGTTCCGACATATAGGTTGGTTTTGAGTCCCCAACGCGGATTTACGATATATCTGAATAGGAGTTCTCCATCGAATCCGGGATTTTTCCATAGGTTGGCAGTGTTGGCATCGCCGAGGTATCCGGTCATTCCGAGTCCGAGGCCGATGTCAAACCGATAGTCTTCCTGAGCGGAACAATTGGATGCCGTTGCAATCGAAAAGATTGCAATTGCCAGACAGATAATATGACGAATAAATCCGGTCAATTTTATTTAGGTGTTGAATGTAATAAATCAGATTAAGGGCATGAATGTGAGGCGAGCGAGGACACCGCGCCATACGATATCGTTGAGCTTTCCTTCATTGTCAATACCTCCGAAGATGTAAAGGTAAGGACACTCCCATGATATGTCGTAACCTTCTACCTTGTAATTGAGGCGTTGGCGGATTTTATTGGGCGTGTCTTTCCATGCATCAGCGAGGTTGCCTTGCATTGGGAAGGAAAGAATAGCGACATCAGCTTGAGTGGTGGCCGGTATAATGTCCGGCAGTGAGAGGTTAGCCGGGGCTTGAACCCAATTGACCCCGTTATCGATGGTTATATAAGTTTTGTTGTTTAGAGAGCCATCGGCAAGTTTGCCACCGAAAAGAATCATAACGGGGAATTCGGTTTGTATCCATGAGGCAGAGGTTTGTTTATATACGAAATATGGAGCAACTACGGGGTCGGTCAGGGCAGGGCATGGATTATTGCTGATTTGGGTCCATGAGTGTCCGTCGAATCCCCAAGTTCCGTTTACTGCAGAGCCGTCGGCAGAGAGACCTCCGGTAATGAAACCGATGGGGTCAATTGCGAATTTGCTTGTCAGGCAAAGCATATTGCTTGACATGTTGATTGGGAAATTTTCCGCAACTTCCGTTTCGGGGAATTTGCCTGAAAGGGAGGTGTGGAAATATTTTCCGTTTTCGGATTTGATGCCGAGCAGGTCGTTGCCGTAAGCTCCAAGTATTTTGTGCCAGGATTTCCCGATTGACATCCAAGCGATTCCGTCATTTGATTTATACATGGCACCATTATCATCGAGGATGTAAAGAATATCGTCGGTGACGGTGAGGGATCTGAGGTCGGGATTAAAGATTGGCGAGACTGCTGTTTTTATCCATTGGGCAGTGCTTGAGGATGTTGCGATGGTCCAGGAATTGTCATTTTCTTGAATCATTGAAAGTACGCCATTTCTATATTGGACGGTTTTCTGATTTTTGGGATTGGGGAGACGGGAGGGGAGAGAACTGACAGCTTGTTTGTCAAAGCAAAGGGAATCGGGTTTGACTTTATGCACATTGACTTTAAGTCGGTAAGTTCTGAAATCTATGCCGTTTTGTGCTGTGAGTGTGAATGTTACATCACCGGAGAAATCGATTGTGTCGTTGGGGTTTTCCTTATAGTTGATTTCACCTTGTTTGTGAGCTCCGTTTGTCATACGTATTGTGGCAGCGGAACATTCAGTGGGGTATGTAATAACAGGGATTAATTTGGTGACGGGGGTTCCCATAGGCAGGGAGTCAGCGTTGTAAATGATTCCGTGTTCGAGGTCGATGGAGAAGAATACGGAATCGAGATTGAGCATAACGTTCTTGTTGGGTTTAAGTTTGAATCCGGTAATGGCTACAGAGGAAGATGGTGTGTAACCGGGTTCGTCTTCATCTTTAGAATTACAAGAAGACGTTAGCGTGGTGAGCACGGAGAATAGCAATAAGGTGCTCAATATGGTGCGTATGGTTTTATTTTTCACGTTGTTATGTAAATTAACAGTGCCTTGAACGCTGAAACCTTGAATGGTGGCAAGCAAGGGAACACACTTTTCAACTTGCAAATTTAACAAAAAATTCTGAACTGTGAATAAGAAATCAATAGTTGAATAACATTTTAAAAGTTTTTAACAGGTTGGAACAGTCTCTAAAACATAGTTGTAAATATTTTGTTAAGTAATGTATGAAAGACGGAAAAATAAGGGTGGTGCCGGCTAATAAGGAGGATTCACGGCTGATTGCAGAGGCAGTGGTGGCAGCTATCGGACCGGAGTTGGAGCATAATTTGGCAAATGGCAGGGATGTGTCAGTAGTAACGGATGTTTTTACGGAATTGGCTTCGCGGGAGGATTCTCAGTATTCGTATTTGAATTCGCTCAAGGGGATAGATGAAGACGGGAATGTCGTGGGAATTGTAGTGGGATATGACGGAATGCGGCTGCATGAGCTGCGCAAGGCTTTTTTTGAGGTGGCGTGTCGCAAGCTTGGATTTATGGTCACAGAGAAGGAGCTTCGTGAGGTGCCGGATGAGACCGGGCCGGAGGAGTATTATCTTGACAGTCTGGCGGTATTCCCGGAAAATAGGGGAAGGGGAATAGCTAAGATGCTAATAAAAGCGATGGCGAAAAGGGGAGTGGAGAGTCATAAGCCGTTAGGCCTTTTATGCGACAAGAGCAACCGGAATGCTCGTCGGTTGTATGATTCAATGGGATTCAGGAAAGTAGGGGAGCGATATTTTGCCGGTGAGCTTATGGATCATATGGTGCTTGAGGTACAGGATATAATTTATTGAACGACCTGCATATATATATATAATGGATAAGGAGCAAAAAAAAAGGTATAAGGGGTTAAATGAAGAAGAGGTTGCGCAAAGCCGTAAGCTACATGGTGTAAACATTCTGACACCACCGCCCAAAGAATCGATGTGGTGTCAGTTTGCATCAAAATTCTCAGATCCCTTGATTGTGATATTGATGGTGGCCGGTGTATTGTCCATCGGGATATCATGTTATGAGTATTGGGGATTGGAGCAGGGTGCGGGTGTATTTTTTGAGCCGATAGGGATTTTTATCGCGATTTTGCTTGCTACAGGATTGGCCTTTCTCTTTGAAATGAAGGCCGATAAGGAGTTTGCCATACTTAATAAGGTGAATGATGACGAGCCGGTGCAGGTGATACGTTCGGGAAATACGTTAAAGATACCGAAACGGGATGTAGTGGTGGGGGATGTCGTGATAATAAACACCGGGGATGAGATACCGGCAGACGGTAGGTTACTTGAGTCTGTTACTTTGAGTGTGGATGAGTCGACATTAACGGGAGAGCCGTTGTGTCATAAGAGTGCGAAGGCAGAGGATGCGGATCCGGATGCGACGTTTGCTACAGATGCTGTGATGCGAGGCACGAAAGTGATGGAGGGTCATGGTGTTATGGAGGTGACAGCAGTTGGAGACAATACGGAAGACGGGAAAGTCTTTGTGGCTGCGCAGATAGATAATTCGGTAAAGACACCGTTAACGGAGCAGTTGGAGCGGCTTGGGAGATTGGTGTCTGTGTCTTCTTATGTGATAGGTGGTGTGATAATAGCAGGTCGCCTATTGATGTATTTCCTCAGGATGCCGGAATTTGACTGGTTAGGGTTTATAGCATATTTCCTGCAAACTGTGATGATAGCTGTGACACTTGTAGTGGTAGCAGTTCCGGAGGGATTGCCGATGGCTGTTACGTTGGCGTTGGCCTATTCGATGCGCAGGATGTTGAAGACTAATAATCTTGTGCGCAAGATGCATGCGTGTGAGACAATGGGAGCGACGACTGTAATTTGTACAGATAAGACGGGGACATTGACTCAGAACAGGATGCAGGTTTATAAGTGGGACTTTTTCGGCGATCTTCCGGAGAGGATAATATCTGAGGGTTTGGCTGTGAATTCTACAGCGGAGTTGGATTTAAGCGGAGAGAATCCGGAGGTGATAGGTAATCCGACGGAGGGGGCGTTATTGTTGTGGTTGAGTTCGCAGGGTAAAGATTATAGAAATCTTCGAAACAGTGTCAGGAAAGTGGAAGAGTTGCCGTTTACTACCGAACGGAAATATATGGCGACAGTAGTTGAATCCGCTTTGGGGAAGTCTATGTTGTATGTAAAAGGTGCTCCGGAGATAGTTTTCAAGATGTGTGGGAACAAGTCAGGAGTAGGCGAAGCGGAGATAGATGCTATGTTGCTTGGATATCAGAATCAAGCTATGCGGACATTGGGGTTCGCATATTGTATAGTGGAGCCGGAGGACGCGACTATAGAGGATGGTAAGGTTGTATCTCCGGATTTGACGTTTATGGGGATCGTGGCCATTTCTGATCCTGTGAGGGAAGATGTACCGGATGCGGTTGCGGAAGTGTTGAATGCCGGGATAAAGATTAAGATAGTGACCGGAGATACCCCCGGGACGGCGAAAGAGATAGGTCGACAGATTGGGTTGTGGAATGATGCCTTGGATGGCGATAAAAATATCATTACCGGTGTGGAATTTGAGACACTCAGTGATGAAGAGTTGTCTGACAGAGTGTCGGACTTGAAGATTATAGCGAGGGCTCGGCCGATGGACAAGAAGCGACTTGTGGAGGCGTTGCAGAGACGGGGAGAGGTGGTAGCTGTGACCGGTGACGGCACAAATGATGCACCGGCGCTGAAGGCTGCCCATGTAGGACTTTCGATGGGCGACGGGACATCTGTAGCAAAGGAGGCGTCGGATATTACGATTATCGACAATTCATTTTCATCGATAGGGAGGGCTGTGATGTGGGGACGGTCGTTATATAAGAATATCCAGAAGTTTATATTGTTTCAATTGACGGTAAATGTTGCCGCTTGTTTAATCGTGCTTTGTGGAGCGTTTATGGGTCTTCAATCACCATTGACAGTGACACAAATGCTATGGGTCAATCTTATAATGGATACATTCGCAGCTATGGCACTTGCATCGTTGCCACCGACAAGAAATGTGATGAATGATGCACCGCGTAATCGTCAGAAATTTATTATTACGGGGGCAATGTGGAGATTTATAATTGGAGTCGGGAGTGTATTCTTTGCAGTTCTATTAGTATTATTATATTATTTGGAGCATACGAATCTGACGGGATTAAGGGAGATAGGCCGATTGAGTCTTGGGGCAAATACGGGATTGAGCTTGTATGAATTGTCATTGTTTTTCACGATATTCGTTTTTTTACAGTTCTGGAATCTTTTCAATGCCAGAGCATTCGGAACGCGGCAATCAGCGTTTCATCTTAAGGGATGCAGCGGATTTGTGTTAATCGTTGGGTGTATATTTTTCGGGCAGCTTCTGATCGTGACGTTCGGGGGACAATTTTTTAATGTGGTTCCTTTGAGCTTATCTGATTGGGAAATCATCATCGGATGTAGCTCGATAGTGTTATGGGTAGGCGAACTTTGGCGACGTCTCAAGAGACTCTAATTTTTCTCAGCGAGATATATTTGACGAGAATTGAGGATGTTTTGCCAAATGCTGTAGAAGGCGAGAAAAGTTGAAGCGAGTGGATTCAGATATGTATTAGCCATCCATATTCCCATAGCGGAGTTTTTCTGACCGAGGAGTTGTTGTCCGGCAATAGTGTCGCCGAATCGTTTGCCTATGAGCCGGCCGATGAAGAATTGCAGAGGGCATAGGATTGCTGCGCCCAGGCCTAAACCCACAATAAGGTGGAGATGCCCCTTCCCATGCAAGAAAATGAAATCGATGGTTTGGCCGAGTGTCAGCAGCAGAGCGGCCGCCCAGAGATAGAACGATAATCCGGAGAAATTGCTGATAATCTTATTGACGGGTTTTGCCCAAATCTGGATTATGAGCATAATAAAGAAAGGAAGACCGATAATTGTAGCTATTTTGCCGAATATGGCATAGAAAGAATCGGTGAGGTTTGAATAAGGATTATTACCGATGAAAACGAAAATGGCCGGGGCGAGGACGCAAATCAACAGGTTTCCGACAATGGTGTATGCTATGGTGTTTTCTCTTTTGGCCCCGAGCATGGTTGCTACTACAGTTACAGAGGAAGCAACAGGACACAGGGCAGCGAGCATCATTCCTTGAGCTAAAGCCTCGTTGTGAAAAAGGAATTGGAATGAGATGTAAAGAGCTAATGAGGCGAGAGCTTGAAATAGCATAAGCCAAAGGTCAAGTTTTTTGAATTTGAGCTTTCTCAGATTTGTAGAGGCGAAAGAGAGGATTAGAATGGCGAATATCAGATAGGGTACAATTCCGGATATCATGCCACATGCGTCGTGGAATATCAGTCCGAGAATAATTGCAGCGGGGAGAACGTACGGTTTGATTTTACGGGTGTTCAGAATCATTTTGAATATCTTCTTTGTTATGTATAAAAGGACAGATTATGAGAAGAATAGAGGATATCATAAGGGAGCGGAGAGAAATGGAGAAGATATATGCAAAGCCGGGTAATAAGCGACTTAAATATTATGCATTGTGAGCAGGAGGAATTTGCATATTGCTATTGTTGTTTATGATAATATGTATTGATTCCCTATCCGTTGTTGCACTTCATATATTGCGAGGATGCGCAGGATTGTGTGCGATAGTGTTCTTTATTTTGAGTGGATTGTTGGTGTATAGGGTAAATAAGGAGCATATTGGGAAGAAATATGGATAAGAATCCCATATCGGAATGTTTTGATTGATGATAATGCAAAGGTAACAAAATATATTGAGAGAAGATTGAGATACACAGAAAATTTTCACAACGTGTAAACGAAAAGAGGGTATTAGTTGTTATACTGAAACTATAAACAATACCTGATGATATGAGAAACTTACACACCACATTGCTTGCAGCGATAATGCTGTTACTTCCGTTTGTGGCAAATGCGCAGTTGTCACGTTCACAAGAATTTAAGGATAAATACAAATTGAAGGAGGCTGTAGTTCTGAGCCGCCATAACATTAGAGCGCCTTTGTCGGGAAACGGAAGTGCCCTTGCCAATCTTACTTCGCATCAATGGACAGATTGGAGTTCAGCTCCGAGCGAATTGACTCTTCGTGGAGGAGCTCTTGAAACAGTGATGGGTCAATATTTTCGTAAATGGCTTGTAGATGCGGGTTTATTCCCCGAAAATTATGTCCCGACAGCTGATGATGTGAATTTCTATGCCAATTCGATGCAACGTACCCTCGCCACAGGAAATTATTTCTCATCGGGATTCATGCCGGTGGCCGACATAGTGGTAAACCATCGATTTACTCCTTCAAAAATGGATCCGATTTTTAATCCGCAGCTCACTAAGGTAAGTCCGGAATTTATCAAGCTTGCCATGGAGCAGATCAATGCTATGGGTGGAAAGAAAGGAATTAAAGGGATAAACGAGAATCTTGCAGAGGAATATAAACTTATTGCGGATGTGCTTGACCTGAGTAATTCCCCATCAGCGAAGAATGGAGGAAGCAAAGCGTTCGATAACTATAATACAGAAATATCATTTGAACTTTATAAAGAGCCGTCTATGCGAGGTTCTCTCAAAGATGCCAATTCAGCCAGCGACGCTTTCATATTGCAATATTATGAAGAGCCTGATTCGATTAAGGCAGGATTTGGGAAAAACCTTACGCGAGATGAATGGCAAAAGATTGCAAGAATAAAGGATGTATATGGTGATGTACTTTTCACAGCACCGATTGTTGCGGTAAATGTAGCACATCCTCTGCTTCAATATATGCGGGACGAACTTGCATCGCCCGACAGGAAATTTACCTTCCTCGTAGGACATGATTCAAATATCGCATCTGTCAATGCGGCTCTTGGCGTAGAACCTTATACACTGACAGAGGCCATAGAGTGTAAGACACCAATAGGGAGCAAACTTGTAATAGAGAAATGGATTGGGGCAGACGGTAAAGAATATGGAGCGTTGAATCTGGTGTATCAATCTGTAGACCAGTTGAGAAATGTAGAACTGCTTGATTTGAACAATCCTCCGATGATAGTGCCGTTGTCTCTTGAAGGGCTTCAAGCGAATGAAGACGGATTATATCTTATGAGCGACCTTATGGGACGTTTTGACAAAGCGATAAAAGCATACGAGGATATTCCATAAACGTCTAATAGAATTTCAAATATTTCGGAACAGGTTCTTGGAAAAAGCCGGAATTTTGAGTAATCAAAGTTCCGGCTTAAATATTGTTTTATCTTGTGGCTTGAAATGATATTTTTTTGAGCATAAAGATTGGGATTACTGATCCGATTACCATGCAGAGAAGGATACATCCGCAAGTTATTCCGTTGGATACGAATAAGAAAAAACTATGATTGAATGATTCTTGACCCGAAGAGAACATACACATGGCAAGTCCGGCGAATGTCTTATATGCGTAAATTCCCGGTATCATGGGAAGTAGAGATGGGAAGAGGTATGTCTCTGCCGGTATTTTAGACAGGGGTGAAACGAAGACAGCACCAAGCCCTATGATAAATGCAGCGATAAATGTAGCCGGAATAATATGAATCTCCATTGAGGAATTTATCATAACGTATCGAAAAGAATGTCCTATGGCCGCAATCAAAGCGCAATAAATGTATGCACGGTGTGGAGGGCGGCTGATAGCGGCAAATCCGATTGCCGCCATGGCTGAAAAGAGTGCATCTTGAAAAATTCGATCAATCATGATCTTCCGATTTATTATTAATTCAAGTTTCTCAAGTTGCTTGGCATCTTGGAAACTTGAGGTTTATGGTTTATAGTTTATGGTTTATGGAACGCCTTCGAGTTAAAATTAATATTAATTTTTCGATAATTCTCTAACTCTCTAACCTCCAACTCCTAACTTTTCGCAAGTTAAAACTTGCGAAAGTTGAGTTATTAAAAACTTACTCTTAAAACATATTTGCATGAATCAACGACATTGCGATGCATAATCCTATTGTCAGACAAAAGGTCAGAATCATGGCGTCGGCAAACCGGGCAAATGCGCAGAGGTATCGTCGATACAACATATCGCTGAAAGAGTTAAGAAAAGGAATCCCGGGTACAAGATAGAGCACACTTGTGCTTAGAGCAATCTCGGGGGTAGTGCCGAGAGCAAAAATTGTATCGGAACCACCTATTATGGATGATATGAAAGAGCACAGAATAAACACAAGGCGAGTGTCTACCTTGCGGGCTAAAAGTTCTGTCTTTATATAAAATCCGACAAATGTGGCAATTGCGACAAATAGTATCGCAATGCTGTCACCTCCGAAAATTCTGCAAAATGAAGCGTTGGCAAGGGTGACAAGAATAAGGACAGTCCATCGGCTCATTGAGTCGTTGTTGGGTATGGCCTTATATCTTTCCACCGCCTGGCTGAATGTTATCTTATCGTCAGATATGGCCCAACTCAGTCTGCTGAGTTCAGTGTTAACGTTGAAACTGATACCACTGTCAGGAACTGTTGCGATGGAGGTTTGTATCTCTGCGGTACATTCATCAATTATTGTAAGATGGATATGGCGAGGCATGACGGTCATTTCAGCATCCATACCGTAACTTTTGGCTATTCGAGTGATATTTTTGTCGAGCCGGATACATGTAGCTCCCGAGGCCAACAATCCTGCACCATAATCCGCCAGAAAAATACAGACATCTTTGGCAGTAGGTCGTTCGCAGTCGGAAATATGTAAAATTGTTGTTGTCATTGGTACCGGTTGGAAATAACCCATTTAACAATTTTATGAATGGGGCATTTTAAGTTTTATTTTAAAACAACCTCTAATTATGTGTAAAAACACTCACGGACCAAAGATGGTTCATGATTCTACAGAGCTGCGGATCGGCAAAAGTCGGAATCTCAGGCGAAATCTATTTCGGTGGTGTCAATGATATGATGAAGGATGGCATATACTGCCATACCTGATGCTGAATGGATGTTGAGTTTTGTGCTGATACTTTTGCGGTAAGAGTTAATTGTGTGTTGCGACAGACACATCTTGTCGGCAATTTCTTTTGTAACAAGTCCTTTTGCTATCCACCTCAATGTTTCTTTTTCTCTATCGGTAAGGATATCCACAACAGCTTCCTCATCTTGTTTTTTGTCAGATACCACATCAAGGTTGCGCTTTCTCAATTCTTTTTCCAATTTCTCTACTTGAGGGAAAAGGAGATGATTCTCGATTTCACAATGTTGCACTAACTCTTTACCGCATAGCATAAGATGAATCAAAGCTGTGTTAATTATTTCATTATTTTTTTGTTTAAACTTGTAAATAAACAATTCCTTTAGATCATCTATCTTCGATGCCATGTGGTTATGGCTTGATGAAAAATCTGAAATTTGAAATCGGTTGGTCGTATCGGTTATTCCTTTTATCAGATTTTCAACATACGAGAATATGAAATCATCTTCATATCCCATGTGAGACTTTACCTCTTCGATGTATTTGTCATAAAAACGAAGTATTACAATGGCTATTTCCGGAATTTCGGTTTCATGAATACCCTCAATAAGAGTTCTCTTAATATATGGAAGTGTATAATCAATAAAGCGTGCATGTGATTTTCGAAGGTAACCTATCAATGATAATGGTGCCACATTATATTGTTCCCACCTTTTTCCGCTGATGAAATTTATTACGGCAAGAAAAGTCTCGGTATCGACGCCATTATTTGCGCATACCCTTTCCACTGTGCCATCGCCGAACCCGAATGAAATATCAAATCGGTTTAATACGACCAACAATTGATTATTGTCTTCTATAATATCCCTTAGGGAGTCAAATCGCGTATATGTTAATGAGTCTTTAATCATAAAAAGAGGGTACTTTTTCCCGAAGCAAAGTTACAATTACGAATAAAATTTCACAATCCCATAAATTAGGGTATTTTCTTCCCAAAAGGGATATGCTCATACTGAATTGTGACTACTCGCTGGTGAAAAAACACTAAAATTGGTAATTGACGGATAATGAATATCACTATAACTTTGCACCCCGAAAACAGATGATAAAATCAATAAAACAACATGATAAGATGAAAAAGTTACAACTTCTTTCTTTGCTCATGATTATTTTTGCCCTTACATCATGTAGCAACGATGACAACGAACCAATAAACCTTGCGGATAATGCAATCGGCTCTTACGAGGGATATACCAATGCGTCAGCCGCATATTTCTCGGGAATGGTGTCCGATAATCAGACTGTGGTAGTCACTTCTGACGAACTGAACAAAGTCAATATCAGTTTCCACTCAGATACCTGGGGTGATATCACTATCAATGATGCCGTGTTGGCAGGTACTGACAATAATATGCAAATCACCGGAAGCGGCAAATCCGTTATGTCTCATGCCGGGAACGCTCCAAAGGAATATGATTGCACTGTTGAAGGAAGTCTTGTCGGGAAGAATCTATCTCTAATATTCACATGTCCGACTGTGATGGGTGGACTGAAGATTGAGTTCAAACAAGGTGAAATCCCCGCTGATATTGTAGTCCCCGGAAAATATAAAGGTTATACAGAGGCCTCAAGCACATATTTTTCCGGTATGATGGCAGATAACCAGGAGATTGTAATTACCCAAAACGATGACAATGCTACATATAAAGTAGTCTATACAACAGATACTTGGGGCGAATTCCTGATAGAGAACGCTACTGCAACGTTAAAAGACGGCAAATTTGTTGTCACCGGAAAGGGAACTACCAAAATGGGAATGAATGGAAATATAAAGGAATATGATTGCTCGATTGAGGGTTCAATCGATTCCGAGAAAGAAACTCCGACATTCACATTTTCTGTACCCTCTGTAATGGGTGGTCTCTCCATTGTGTTCCATTCAGGAGATATGCCGACAGAGAACGAATAAAAATGAGATTAAATCCTAATATTATGTTAGCGGGGGTGGCAGCGATGCTGCTCTCGTCTTGCAATGACGTACTGGGCAGCATGTATGACGAACCCGAAAACACCTCGGAATACGGTTTCATGGAAGTCTGCTCTGCTACCTCTCCGGGACTTATATATATAAATGCCACTGACTACGAAACGTGGACATACATAGACTTTGCATCCCGGACTACAGATTCCCTTTCTGTTCAAGACCCGGCTCCGGCAAAGTGGGATTTTGCTGTCCACAGGTATGACACCAAAACCAACAACGCAAAGGTAGTCGGAACATCCCTGACAGACATTAATCAAGCTCGTAGCTGGACTAATTCCGACAATCTTCCCGAAGTGGCGGATGTATGGACCACAGATAAGATAGTTGCCGATATGTCAACGATGATGGATGGTTATCTTTCTTATGTAGATTCATATTATAATCCGGAGTTGTCGAAATGGCTTATCGTCGATACAAGTACAATGCCACCGATATATACACCCTCCGACAAGGTTTATATTCTATATCTTGAAAACGGTGAACGTGCAGCTGTGAAATTGAAAGATTATACCAATAGCATCGGAATAAAGGGTTATATGTCAATACAATACATTTATCCGTTGTGAGATGAAAAAGAAATTGCTTATAATGACAGCGGCCGGAATAACAGCCTCATCGGTAAGTGCCCGCAATATGACAGACGCTCAATTTGACTCGTTGCAGAACGCTACGGAGAATACATTAAACGAGGTTGTGGTAACAGGTACCAGAACACCCAAATTACTAAAGGATTCTCCGGTTCTGACCCGCGTGATTTCTGCTTCAGACATAAAGAAAAGTGATGCAACCAACATCAGCGACCTTTTGCAGACTGAACTGCCCGGTATCGAATTTTCATATGAGATGAATCAGCAGGTGTCGCTCAATATGCAGGGCTTCAGCGGTAATGCCATACTTTTTCTTGTTGATGGAGAAAGAGTCGCCGGTGAGACTCTTGATAATATAGATTTCAACCGACTAAATCTCATTGATGCAGGTAGGGTTGAAATCGTCAAAGGCGCGGCTTCATCTCTATATGGCTCAAATGCTGTCGGTGGTGTGGTAAACATCATCAGTCGTGAAAGCGTAGAGCCGTGGACGCTAAACGTCAATGCTCGCTACGGTGAGCATAATGAACAGCGTTATGGACTGAATTTTTCATTCAATGCCGGAAAGTTTTCCAACTCACTGTCGGCTCAATATACCCACATCGATTCATACAATATGAAAAACGAGGGGGACTATGACCGTTTTTATGGAGGTGGAACCTATAATATCAAGGATCGCTTGACCTTCAGGCTCAACGGCAAGTTGAAATTTATCGGTCGGGCCGGTTATTTCTTCCGAGAGAGAAATTCTGCTGAGACTACCCACGACCGTTATCGCGATTTTTCCACAGGCCTGAAGGGAATATACGACATTTCAGAGTCCACTAACCTTGAGGTAAGCTATTCGTTTGACCAATACGATAAAAGCGATTATATGCTCATTTCCCGACGCGATGTGCGCGACTATTCCAATACCCAAAATATCGGAAGGGCCATACTTAGTCATACTTTTGCCGAAAAACATATACTGACAGTCGGTGGTGACGTGATGAGGGACTACCTTATGACATATCAATTTGTAGATAACGGAAGTAAAACTCAAATTACTGCTGATGGATTTGCTCAGATTGATTTGAATTTTCACAAAAATTTCAATATCATAACCGGAGGCCGTTTCGATTATTTCTCCGAAGCGCATATGAAGCATTTCTCACCGCGTCTCAACGCTATGTACAAACTCAACAGATTCTCATTCAGAGGTTCTTATGCCGGTGGTTTTCGTGCTCCTTCTCTTAAAGAGATGTATATGAATTTCGATATGGCCGGAATATTTATGATATATGGCAATGAGAACCTTAGGCCGGAGAGTAGTAATAACTTTCAGCTTTCAGCCGAATTTTCAAAAGGTATGTTCAACGCCACCCTCGGTGGTTTCTGTAATCTTGTAGACAACAGAATTACCACCGTATGGAATCATGCAATGAACGGTATGGTATATACAAACATCGGCAAAATGACTATAAGCGGTGTGGATGCCAACGTGTCATGGCGCTCCCCTTGGGGACTCGGTGCAAGAGCTTCATATGTTTTCACACACGAACATCTCCGCAAAGGTGAACCATATACATCCTCCACTCGACCCCATACCGCAACCATTCGACTCGATTACACTAAGAATTGGAAGAATTATGGTCTTATGGTGGCCCTAAACGGACGGTTCCTGTCAAAGGTCTCGGTGGATGAATTTACTTCGGTTACATCATATGAAGAAACAGAACGTGTCAACTATCCCGGATACACGATATGGAAATTGAAAATCACTCAAAGTGTCTGGAAAGGGATTGATGTAATTGCAACAATTGATAACCTTTTTAATTATATACCAAAATATAATTATAGCAGCACACCTTCTACTACAGGTATTTCTTTCGCAATCGGACTTTCACTTGATATAGATAAAATGACAAGATAAGCATACATAAGATATGGTAATTAAAAGCAGAAAAAAGTTAATTCTTTTATTCGCGGTAGTACTGATAATAATTGTCGGTGCTATTGTTGCTTGGAATAACCTGGCCTCCTCCACAAAAATTGCCTTTGTCAACTATCAGGCAATTACCCTCGGGCAAATTTCCAAGGCTAACGATAACAATTTTATAAAGATTGAAGAGCTGCCGGTGGAACAACTTGATAAATCTGACAAGTACGACATGGTGTTTGTCAACGGCATGGGACTAAGAATTACCGACGAGCAGCGACAACATCTTGCTCAAGCAGCGGAAAAGGGTACACCGGTAATGACTACAGCGGCAACAAATCCGCAGAATCTTATCGTTTCGGTTGATTCCATCGACCAGGTTTTTTTGAAACAATATCTTGTAGGGGGCAGAGCCAACTATAAAAATCTCCTGAGGTATGTCCGCAAATTTATCGATGGGAAGAAACTATTTTCCTATATGCCGGATGATCCTGTAAGTTCAACTTCTTCATTGCTCTATTATCCGATAGATGACGATGAATTGAATTTTAACTCTGTATCTGAATTTGAGGCATATCTCAGAAAAATTGGAAAGTTTGATGACTCGGCCAAAAGAATAATCCTCACAGGACAGATGGGTGTGCCTGACAGCCTTGTAAATATGCTTCAGAGGCATGGACATATAGTGTATCCCGTTAACTCCATTCAACAGTTGATTTCAGACGGTCAGGCCGATTCAATCTCTGCGTCAGCCGTCATCAATATGGCTCATGGCAGACTGGGAGATATGGTGGTGAATTATCTTGAGAAAAACAATATTCCGCTGTTTTCACCGCTGAACGCCAATCGCGATTATGACGAATGGATGGCCGACAAGATGGGCATGAACGGAGGTTTCCTCTCACAAAGTGTAGTAACTCCGGAGATTGACGGTGCTATCCGCCCCTTCACACTATTTGCCCATTTTCAAAGGGAAGATGGTCTGCCACATGTTGAGGCAATCCCTGACAGACTTAAAGAATTTGTTGAAACAGTAGATAATTACCTTGAATTACAAAGTAAGGACAACCGTGACAAGAAAATTGCCATATTCTATTTCAAAGGACCCGGCCAGAATTCTCTTGTTGCCGAAGGAATGGAAGTCGGTCCATCGCTTTACAATCTGCTGGTGCGTCTAAAGTCTGAGGGTTATTCTGTTAATAATCTTCCGGATTCTCCTGAGACTCTTGAGCGTATGATTAATGAGGAAGGTAAAGTGTTCAATTCATATGCGAAAGGTGCGAAAAATGATTTTGTTGCTAACGTGCAGACTGAAACCATTACCCGTGTAGATTACGACAAATGGTGTGCGGCAACATTCTCAAAAGAAATGCGCAATGATATTGATGAGGTGGACGGAGCCTTTCCCGGACATGGACTGAAGACTGCCGACGGCAATCTTGCCCTTGCCAGATTGAAATTCGGCAATGTAGTGCTTATTCCACAGACAGCCGCAGGACTTGGTGATGACGATTTCAAAATCGTGCATGGCACTGATGCAGCACCGCCCCATAATTATGTGGCTGCATACCTCTGGGCAAAGAATGGATTTGGTGCAGATGCACTTATTCATTTTGGTGCGCATGGCAGTTTAGAATTTACCCCACGCAAACAAGTTGCACTTGGCAGTGAGGATTGGTCTGACCGCTTAGTAAGCACCATGCCACATTTCTATATCTATTCCACAAGCAATGTCGGTGAGGCTATGACCGCAAAGCGCCGTTCCTATGCCGGAATCATCAATTATCTGACACCCCCTTTCATGGAAAGTGAGTTAAGGGGAATATACAAGAATCTTAATGATGCCATAGCGTCTTACAATAAGATTGCCGGAGCTGATAAAGTCGACAAAATATCGCTTGACAAGGCTTCACTTCTTGTAAAAAAATATACGGTTGAGTTAGGTGTACATCGTGAATTACGCCTTGACAGCATATTGTCCAAGCCCTATTCGCCAGAGGATATAGCGCGAATAGAAGGGTTTGCCGAGGAGTTGGCAAACGAGAAAATCACCGGTGCATTGTATGTTATGGGTGTGCCGTATGAAACCAAGTATATTAATTCAACGGTTCTTGCGATGACTGTAGACCCGGTAGCTTACAGTCTGTATAATCTTGACAGACTTCGCCGGAAAACCAAAATTGACTATGAGCGCCAACGCAGCCGATTCTCACAAGTCTACGGTTCAAAAGCACGCACACTCGTAAGTACACTTCTTTCAGCCGCCAGAGATGTTGATGACTTGGAAATCTGTCGGGTTGCATCAATTACGCAGGCTGATCTTGACAGCGCTCGTTCCATTATGACTGCAATCAACGAATCGAAGGATTTGTTGTCACGTATGATGGTTATGGGTTCGACGGCAATGCCGACAGGGAAAGAAACCACCGCTAAAATTTCTGAACGACCCAATAAATCAGCGATAAAAACAATGATGTCGAAGAGCGGGATGTCACCTGAGAAGGCATTGGAAATGGCTCGTAAAATGGGTGCCGATGAAAAGTCCATCAAGAAAATGGAAGCAGCGATGAAAAAGAAGAAAGGGGGCAAGCCCTCGCAAACAAGACATTCCGCAGGCATGATGAAACCCAAAGAATACTCCCCCGAACAAATCAATTTTGCTACTGCGATAACAGAGGTGGAGCGTGCCATGAAGAATGTCAATATTTACAAGGACGCATTGTCGAAAAGTCCCTCTGCAGAATTGCTTTCCATTGTAAATGCTCTCAACGGAGGATATATACCACCGACTTCGGGGGGTGATCCGATATTGAATCCCAATATTCTGCCTACGGGACGCAATATGTTTGCTGTCAATGCAGAGGAAACTCCGTCGTTAGTTGCATGGGAGAAAGGCAAGGCATTGGCAGACAATACTATCGCCATGTATCGTAAGGCTCACGGTGACTCCATTCCCCGCAAAGTAAGTTACACATTGTGGAGCAGCGAATTTATAGAAACCGAAGGAGCTACCATAGCACAAGTCCTCTATATGCTCGGTGTGGAGCCTGTGCGCGACCCGTTCGGACGTGTTACCGATATCAAGCTAATTCCGTCCAAGGAACTTGGCCGTCCGAGGATTGATGTAGTAGTGCAGACTTCCGGTCAGCTCCGCGATTTGGCGGCATCGCGCCTGTTCCTTATCAGCAGAGCTGTAAAAATGGCTGCTGAGGCAAATGATAAAGATTATCCCAACTATGTAGCTGAGGGTGTCGTAGAGTCTGAAAAACATCTTGTAGATAAAGGGGTGTCGCCAAAGGAGGCTCGTGAAATGTCTTCAGCACGAGTGTTCGGTGGAGTAAACGGCAAATATGGCAGTGGTATTCAAGGTATGGTAGAGGCCGGAGACCGTTGGGAAAATTCATCGGAAATCGCTGAAACATACATTAACAATATGGGAGCAATGTATGATAGTGAGGAAAATTGGGAAAAGATGCAGGATTACGCTTTTGAGGCTGCTCTGGCTCGTACTGATGTAGTAGTACAACCACGCCAAAGCAATACATGGGGTGCTCTGAGTCTTGATCACGTCTATGAGTTTATGGGTGGTATGAACCTCGCTGTAAAAAATGTTACAGGAAAAGATCCGGACGCATATTTGAGCGACTACCGTAACCGTAACAATGTGCGTATGCAGGAGGTTAAGGAAGCCATTGGTGTTGAGAGCCGCGCCACAATTCTCAATCCCACTTATATAAAAAATAAAATGAAAGGGGGTGCAGGAGATGCCTCGGGTTTTGCCGACATAGTCCGCAACACGTATGGATGGAATGTCATGAAGCCGGATGTGATTGATAATGAGCTGTGGAATGACATATATGAAACATATATTGAAGATAAGTATAATCTTGGCACTAAAGATTATTTTAAATCAAAAAATCCTGCGGCAATTGAAGAAATAACAGCCGTAATGCTTGAAACTGCCCGTAAAGGTATGTGGAAGGCTACTCCTGAACAAATTGCAACTCTTGCCGATTTGCATACGGAGGTGGTCAACGAATATAAACCGGCTTGTTCCGGTTTTGTTTGCGACAATGCCAAGCTTCGCGATTTCATCTCCGCCAACGTCTCGAATGAAACGGCTGCGCAATATAATAAAGCTATCGGTTCAATCCGTGCTGAGAAAGCCGGGGCTGACGATGACGGCATGGTTATGCAAAAAGAAGAGCTCAATGGGATGGATAAGATTACAAGCCACATAAATGGTATAATCGTAGCTGCAGTGGTTATTGTAGCATTGGTTTTACTTCTCTTATTTATCAGGAAACGTAAAAAACAGTCAGAAGAATAATGGAGATTGTTGCAATCATAATAATGATTTTGGTCGGTTTCAGCTTTATGCTGAAGCTGACCTACCTGCCTACCTATGGCAGGGTGGTAATCTGTGTCGTATGTGCATTGTTTGTAGGTATGAATTGGAATACAGCTACAGAACAGTCCAAAACGCAAATTGCCGACTGGCTTCAAAATCCGGAGTTAATGCTAGATGTAGCCATATTGCTTACAATCGATGTGTGTCTGCAAATTACATTCTGCATTATGGAGTCCGGGTATATTTTCGGCGAAAATTTGCCCAAGGCCGCATCTTTAATCCGCAAAATAACCCTGTGGATTCCCGGAATATTGCTTTTTATTGCGCTTTATGCCCTGTTGGTTGAAGTTGTTTTCTTATTCCCCGGAGCTGATTTTAAATTGATAGCCTGGACTTTGGCTTTCGCATTTTTTGCAGTCGGGACAATTTCACCGGGTATAATCAAATGGGGGCTTCCCGAAAAGGATTTGCGCCTTGAGATAATCTTTATGATAAATGCAATGATAGCGCTGCTCGGTATCGTTGCAACAGTCAACGGCCGCACTGCTGTAACCGGTACCAATACGGTAGAATGGCAGCCATTACTGAGTGTAATAATATTGTTGATGGTTGGCTCATTCGCAGGATTACTGCTTTTCAAACGAAATAATAACAAAAAACTTTCAAAAATAAAATGAATCTGATTTCAAATATCCTCTACTGGATCTCTACGGGACTGCTCGTACCCGTTATCGTTCTCCTTATTTTTTTCTTTATAAGAGCAATCTTTATGATTGGCGCATTTTTCGGTCAATATCTGCAACATAAAAAAGCTGTAGTCCCTCTCAATAATAGAATAGAGAAGTTAACTGCCGACAGCTACAATGAGTTTGTATCCTCTCTTCCTTCCAATCCCCAAAATTTGCTTTCGATGTATGCCAAGCAAATAGTGGAGACAAAGGATAATGATGCGAAAATAGAGTTGCTTCTCTCCGAATATGAACTTGAAGCTTCAAAAGAGTTGTCGACATCAAAATTATTGACAAAGATGGGGCCTATTCTCGGATTAATGGGAACATTGATTCCTATGGGACCGGCTCTCGTAGGTCTGTCCACCGGTGATATTGCTTCTATGGCTTACAATATGCAAGTAGCGTTTGCCACGACAGTGGTTGGCCTCGTAGTCAGTGCTATAGGATTTATTACACAGCAGGTAAAAGAACGATGGGCGGTACAAAACATAACAATGCTTGAATATCTTGCAGATATAACAAAACAAACAGGTAATCAAAAATGAGACGCAGAAGAATTTTAGGCAGCACAGAGGATTCCGATCCAATGAGTGTGGTAAGTAACCTCTTTGATGTCGCCATGGTTTTTGCCGTAGCGCTGATGGTTGCTCTTGTCAGCCGATATAACATGACCGAAATGTTTTCACGGGAAGACTTCACCATGGTTAAGAATCCCGGAAAAGAAAATATGGAAATAATCACTAAAGAGGGAGAGAAGATTAACCGATATACCCCTTCAGAGGACAGCAACTCCTCAGATAATAAAGGGAAACGGGTCGGCACTGCTTACGAACTTGAAAACGGAGATATTATCTACGTACCCGAATAGTTTAGAGGTTGTTTTAGAGGTTTTTTAATAATAAATGACACTTTATTTAGTATTGATTATTTAACAACCTCTAAACCTTAAAAGTTGAATTGGGTTGTATAAGAGTATTCAAAATTTTCAAAAGACATGAAAAACTTTAAGCCAAAAGCGTGGATGCTTCCACAGCCGGTTTTGATAATAGGCACATACGATGCCGATGGCACGCCAAATGCGATGAATGCCGCATCAGGGAGAAACTCTATGAGTCAGAAACCGGCTACTATATCATTGCCGAAATTTTGAACATTGTCTGTGACGAGGCATATCTCGCTGAGGACGGCAACCCTGATGTCGATAAGATGAAACTCATCACATTCGACCCCATCCACAATGGTTATGTGGCACTTGGTTCTCGCGTAGGCAATGCTTTCCACGATGGTCAGGCATTGAAATAATGAGTGAATAGATAATCCGTTGTCAGTGATGTGGTGATGACCCTCTTTATGTGAAATATCACGATGAAGAATGGTTGAATCCTGCTTTGCCACACCCCACGCGTGTAAGGAGAAATCTGTTGTTGGGATGTTTTTTTCGTGTATTTGATGAATTGGTCAACGTGCGGTCTGATTACATCCAAACCACCGTATGGTCGGTATGGCATAGCACTGCCCTATAGGCCCGACACCAACACCCCGTTCCGCACAGAATCTTTCGTATGCCATACGTGCTGTGCCATCTCCATGTTGACCTTACAGATTGCTTCGGAATACGAATATTTTGCATTCCGACAGGTTTGTAACCATCTCGGGAGTTCACGATTTTTTAATTTTTCTCAGTACTTTTGATTTTTTAGAGTATTTGTTGTGGAGAATAGTCCATTGCCTTAAATATTCGTTCCATGCCCCCTCAGCATCACCTCCTGCATCTGCAGTAAGGAGATACCGGAATAGAGCTACGCCGGCCATATCACCATTTACGCCAAATTCGACAAGGGCTTTATTTATTGTGAGAGAATCGATTACATAGTTACCTGAACGGATTTTACGATAGTGAGCCTCAAAAGCGCACATCCCTGTCCAGCTGCGATAGTAACGGATATGAGTATCATCGGCATACATAAACCAGTGGTCTTCCTGTACTTCCGGGATATGACCTCGGCGGATAATTTCCATTACCGACTGCGGCACTGATATTTTCACATCACAATGGCTTATATCATCGCCTTCAGGCATAGGTTCTACTTCCCAACTTTCGTGTGTGGCGACCTTGCTTTTTGAAGGAATAGGACTATCCCCTTCAAGGAGTTTATTGAAGTTGCCTAATCCGAGTTTCCAACGCATCACAGCTTTGAATTGGTCGAGTTTAGCCTCTTCCTCCCTCTGTTTTGCGATGCGTTCCTTTCTTTTTGAGTAATGTGTCAGTAAAAATATCAGGAAGGGTTCAACGCGTTCGTGCATAAACATCCCACAATCAGCCGTATGTTTGAATATGTAGCCTATCAATGACACCGGTAATCCATATTCATTAGCCCATTCTTGCCAATGGCTCATGTCGCAGAGTTTTATCATCTCTGACTTTATCTTATCAGCATTTCGATAGGTCTTGGCGAGGTCTTCCACCCATTCTTTCTCAATTTCAAGTGCCGGTTTGTCCTGGTCTAACACAGACACATAATCGTCAACACGATAAAATTCACACATTCGGGAGAGTTTGCGACGAACATTCAGTCGGCGATGAAATTCCTTAACCACATTCAGCATCTCTTTTGGCAAATATGACATCGCTTTTTTCTTCATCCATTCGGGAATACCCCAAATAGCTTCAGCGATACTGCCGACAATTGCCCCCAATGTGTCAGCATCGGCTCCGAGGCTGACAGCCCGGCGGATTGCATCCTCAAATCCGGTGCTGTGCATCACAATCCACAAGGCCACGGGGACTGTGCCCTGACAAGTTTCGTCAAACTTATTTCGGTGCGCATCGAGGTCAATATGGAATTGGTCGGTATATTGCACATATTGATATGTGGCATGTGAAAGTCCATCTTCAAGAATCTCTTTTGGAGTCAGTTGCGTCACATCTTTCTCCCGGCGAATCTCGCGACAATCAGCAATTGCTGCTACTACGGCAATGGCACCATCGATGCCATATTCATGGTTGTGAGTACATTCGGCACTCTTTGTGGCTTGCTCTATCAAATCGCGAGGGTCGTCATACCACCAACCGATAGGACTTACCCGCATGGCCGAACCATTGCCGAAGCTACCGTAAGGTTGAGGATTTTCGCTCATCACCCATTGACGGAACCGACCGCCATATCCTCCTTTGGGATTGGGATATTTACGACACCATTCGTGGATGCTTTCGCCAAAGTCGCGACCTTTCAGTATGGCATCTGCTATAGCAATTGTGCAGACAGTATCATCAGTAAAATCACTGCCCGCAGCAAACATTTCAAAGTTATAATCATTGGTCGGATTAAATTCATAGCGACTTCCGACTATGTCGCCTATAATTGCTCCTAACATGGTGACGGTAGAATTTAGAATGTAAAATGTAGAATTTAGAATTCGAGACGGAAACCGCGACGTTTCAGTTCGTTGTATTTATCGAGGTTGAATCGGTAGAGATTGGCCTCACGTTTTGGCGTTGGCCAAATGGTCTCATCCAGTTGGGTGAGGATGTCAAGATGCAGCATCTTCTTGGCAAAGTTGCGACGGTCGAAGCGAATGCCAAGCACAGCTTCGTAGAGCGACTGCAACTGCTTGAGGGTAAACTTTTCCGGCAGGAGTTCATAACCGATGGGATGAAAATGGATTCTTTCGCGCAGACGAGTCATCGCATCGCGGAGTATAACATCATGATCAAATGCCAGCTGGGGAATTTCATCAAGAGCAAACCAACGAGCTTCTTTTGCATCGTCACCACCTTTTACCTCACTGATTTTTACAAGCGCATAATAGGCAATCGTAATCACCCGTTCACGGGGGTCGCGATCGGGATTGGAGTATGTATGAAACTGCTCAACGTAGGCAGCTGACAGAGATGTCTCTTCCTGTAACTCACGCAGTGCGCCCTCCTCAGCACTTTCATCAATTTTCACGAAACCGCCCGGGAATGCCCACCAGCCGGCATACGGCTCACCGCCTCTCTTAACCAATAGAACTTTAAGATGCTCTCCGTCAAAGCCGAATATAACGCAATCGGTAGTTACCGACGGATGCGGATAGCGATAACAAAATTTATTCTCTTCCATATCAACCTTACTCTTGTGTATTAATTACACTGCAAAGTTAATATGAAAATCCCAAACCACCAAATATTTTGTGTAAAATTTACACTGGAATGGTTGCTTTCATATATTTTTCTTGAAATCGGAGAAATCATCGATGAAACAATGAGCGTATTCTCCTTCTTCAAGAATTCGCCTATGAGAGATATAATCGGATATATGGAAACAGTTAAGGGACTCGTCATTATCATTTTGCGTCAGATATTTCTAACCCCGAACACGTAGGCTTCCCAATCTAAGTCCGGCAT
Source organism: Bacteroides sp. (assembly GCA_023665145.1). Taxonomy (GTDB): domain Bacteria; phylum Bacteroidota; class Bacteroidia; order Bacteroidales; family Muribaculaceae; genus Lepagella. The sequence continues at coordinate 5,781 of JAMPEM010000003.1, read as the reverse complement.
ATTTATGAGATTGTAGAGAGTCTCATCGTAACCTTGGTCCGGGAGTATGATAGAAAACGTTCTTTTTCTTCTTTGTTTTGGAGTCTCGTAGAATTATTGGACTTATACACATTTTCGTATAAGTCCTTAACACATTTATTCATGATCTCAAACCGGACCAAGTTTCCCGAAACATCAACATTGAGTTTTGCGACTTTTATCCGGTCATATTCACATGGAATAATCAGATTATTTTCAGAATCATACCTCCAATCTTTGAAGGAACAATCGAAATTGGTCCGCTACATAGGGGCACAAGCCTTTTTCCCTTCGTTGCCGGTTTGACGCAATCAGTACTTTTCCTAATATCAGTTATTTTCACTAATTTTGCACTCCGAAAACGAACAATCAAAATCAAATAACCATGACTAAAGCTGAAATCGTAACAGAGATAGCCAAATCAACCGGCATCGAAAAAGCAAGTGTACTCGCAGTAGTTGAAGGTCTGATGACCTCAATCAAAGACAGCCTCACCAATGGTGAAAACGTTTACCTCCGTGGCTTCGGCAGCTTCATTGTAAAGGAGCGCAAGGAGAAACTTGCACGCAACATCGGCCGGAATACGACAATCGTAGTTCCGGCTCACAACATTCCGGCATTCAAACCCGCCGAAGTTTTCAAAGCCGGAGTCGCAAAATGAACATTCTGCTCAACATAATATGGGTCGTGTTCGGCGGTTTGATGATTGCCATTGAATATGCCATATCAAGTGTGGTGATGATGATTACCATTATTGGCATACCCTTCGGACTCCAGACCATGAAACTGGCAATTCTTGCTTTGTGGCCGTTTGGAACAGACATAAGCAACGATAGTTGGCCATCGGGTTGTCTTGCCGGAATAATGAATGTAATATGGTGGTTTGTCGGTGGCATTCCCATTGCACTCACTCATCTTGGGTGGGGATTGCTGTTCTGTATTACCATTATTGGCATTCCCTTCGGCATCCAGCACTTCAAACTGATGAAACTGGCGTTATTACCATTTGGTAAATCCGTGAATTAGTTTTGCCATGAGACCAATGAAGAAAGCCAACAGGCAGAATGATGCGCAATGGGCGTTGGAGGTGATGTCTCCGACTCAGAAATTCTCGGCCTAGTGAGGCAATCCTACGATATAATCAAAGCAAAATACACCAAGAAGAAATGATTAATACCCGTTATTCTGTGTTTCGGTTGGGCCCGGTCTCACATCGCTTGGAGAGAACATTATTCCTAACATACTCAGCCTTGCTCAATGGGGTCGGCAAGTAGGAAAGAAAGTGAAGTAACGGTACACTGACAGTCTATCATAGATTGTTGTATTCTTCGTCGCTGACGGGTTCGAGCCATTCGTTGGAGGTGTTTTCGCCGTCGAGTTCAAAGGCGAGGTGGGCAAACCAACTGTCTTTCTGCGCTCCGTGCCAGTGCTTGACGTTAGCGGGTATGTGGATAACGGTGCCGGGGAGAATCTCAACGGCAGGTTTCCCTTCTTCCTGATACCAACCGCGACCGCCGACACCCACAAGCATCTGGCCACCGCCTTTTGTGGCATGATGTATGTGCCAGTTGTTGCGGCATCCCGGCTCAAAGGTGACGTTGGCTATCTTCACCTGCTCGGATGATACCGGAGCGAGATAACTGTTGCCGATGAAATATTTGGCATAGGCCGTGTTGGGTTCTCCGATTGGGAATATCATCTCCTGCTCGAATTTCTCTTTGGCGTCGGCGGCATCGGTAGCGTCCTTCCATACCTCCGTGGCCTGACGAAACGCTCCCCACGCCTTCGGCCAACCTGCATAGAAAGCCACTTGGGTGAGGATTTCCGCAATCTCAGTGCGGGTTACGCCATTTTTCTTCGCCTCCTGAAGATGATAAGTGAGCGATGAGTCAATAATGCCGCTGCTTACAAGGGCGGTGACAGTCACAATGCTGCGGTCGCGGAGCGAAAGTTTGTCGGTGCGGCTCCATACCTCACCGAAAAGCACATTGTCGTTGAGTTCTGCGAATTTGGGAGCGAACTCACCCAAAGCGGCGCGACCGGCGGTCTGTTTGATTTCTGTAGGCCCGGCAGTGAGTTTTGTCGGGTTGTTCTGTGCGTATGCCATATTGCTTGCGATTATAAGGGTCAATAATGCTGATGCTATCTTATTCATAACGTTTCAAAGTTTGATTTTGGTGCTTTTGCCACCCTGATTAACGATGTATATCCCGGTCTGTAATGATGATATGTCGGATCCGGCATAATTGCCATTAAGAGTATAAATGGTTGTACCCCCCCCTGCCGTATTCATCAGCGTCTATTGTTCCAATTCCGGCAGTGAGATTGGAATAGTCTATATCTTTCAGCCACTGCTCAATCAGAGACTTGGCATTGGAGGTTTGGGATGAGCGAATCCAAAGGCTTGGCTCAAGGAAATTTCCGTCGGGGATGAGCCGTTTTGCGTCGGCCACAACGCCGCTTATGTCGCTGCTGGCACTCGACGCAATCACACCGATATTTTTTCCTGCCATCTGCTGACCATAGTTGAAAAGAAAAGTCTGCAACGGAGCTGCCATCCGGCTCCACCAAAGCGGTGCGCCTACGATAACGGTATCATATTGCGTCAGGTCAACATTGACCGGCTCAATGGCGGGATATGATGACGCATCGTTGGGATTGTTGCGAATGGCGGCAATCTGTGCGCTGCCAATGGCGTAATTGTTGGCGGCATAGTCAAGCCCCTTTTCGGCAGGCTCTATCTCTACTACATCACATTCAATCTGCGTTTTCAACTCATTGACAACACGCTCGATGTTGTTTGTATAACTGTAATACACCACAAGAGTCTTTGAACTCAAAGAAAATGCGTACACTACTACAATCAATGCTAATATCAATTTTTTCATGTTTTGTAATTTCAATCTTCGTTTACAAAAATCTTTTTGCCGTTTTTGATATAAATACCCGGAGAAAGGTGGTGTGGATTCACTTTGTTGCCCTTTAGGGCGTAAATAACATCTTCCCCGGTATCTTTATAAATATCATCAATGCCGGAATTGGCATCGAGCGAGACTGTCAGCTTTATGTTGCCGCTTCCAAGAAAGTCCTTAACTGAAGACGAGGTAGCACCGTCGATCTTTCCAAGAGGAGTATAACTCCATGAGTTGATGCCATAAAATATCACCATATTGTAACCTTGATATAGCATTATGTCTCCCGGATTGGTGGCGGTTTGTTTATTTTCAGTAGGCAGAGACCAAGGCAAAGCCCCTACCATCTCAAAGCCGCTATATTCGCTCATATCAATTGAAATTGAACCCTTTTGAAGTTCTGATACAAGTTGACGTGTGGCATTGTTGTCGGCAAGTGTTGCAGTATCGTCTTTTCACCGTTTGTAAGTAAAATCTTTGTCTGTGCATTCATCATAATCGACCCGATTACCAATAAAGTTAACGCGAAAACCGTTCTCATAGTCTTAAATATGTTTGATGATTTTCGCCGGGACTCCGCCGACGATCATGTCGGGAGGAACGTCTTTCGTCACGACAGCACCGGCAGCTATTATGGCATTGTCTCCGATGGTGACTCCTGCCGTAATGGTGACATTTGCACCAATCCACACCCCATTGCCAATTCTAATCGGCTTGTGATGCAGATTTTGTCGTTTTGCCGGGTCATGATCATGATTGAGGGTGGCCATTACGACGCAATGACCTATCAGACAGCCGTCACCGATATATATGCCTCCCTGATCCTGAAAGTGGCAGCATGAGTTGATGAACACATTTTTCCCGATGTGGATATTGCGTCCGAAATCGGTATAAAACGGTGGAAACAGGCGGAAGTTCTCATCCATCTCCTGCTCGGTAATCTGTCCGAACAGTTCTCTGATTTCCTCAGGTGTATGAAATTGGCAGTTCAACTCAAACTGCAATTTACGAGACAAGTCGCTCTGGTGACGCATGAATTGAATCATCTCGTCACCTTCAAGCGGCTTGCCATTGGCTATCATTTCTCTGAATTTTTCAATAGTCATAATAAGTTTCAAACATTAAGAACCTTATATCTAATCCACACTGTATCCTGTTCGCAACTCTCAACGCTTTCCAATGTCAGATGATATGGATTATAATCATGTGTGTTGATGTCCGTCTTGATACCGTCAGATACTGCGGTCATACCTTTACGACCATCTATGCTTGCTGACATGTGGCAGATTATATAGGATTTACTCATAAGAATTATTCTTATAAAATATCTTTTATTTCAAATATTCGATATAAAAAGCTGCGATTTCATCAAAAGGAATGATGTCAATTTGGTCATAAAGGTCTGTGTGACTTGCGCCTTTTACAGTGAGCATCTGCTTGTTGTCGCCTTTGAATAGGGCAAATGTGTCTTTGCCGAAATAGTAGGAGTGGGCAGCATCGCCATGGACAATCAGAACGGCATTTTTCAACTCATCTGCGTATTCGAAGAATTTGAAGTTGATGAATGGAAGGTTAGAGGTGGTGTTCCACCCGTCGGTAGAGTTGCCGGAACGGGGATGGAATCCACGCGGTGTCTTGTAGTAAGCGTAGTAGTCTTTGACGAACTGCGGAGCGTCCTCGGGCAATGGATCAACGACACCGCCTGCACGTTGATACGTCCCGTTTGCATAGTCAATGGTTCGTTGTGCAGCCATTGCAGCTCTTTGAGCATTGCGCTTTTCAGTCGAATTGTCTGCATCAAAATATCCTTTTGCCGCCACACGAGTCATGTCGTACATGGTGGATGCAACAGTCGCTTTGATGCGTGGGTCGTTTATGGCGGCTTCTATTGCAATTCCTCCCCAGCCACATACGCCAAGTATTCCAACTCGATTGGTATCAACATTGGGCTGCACCATCAGGAAATCAACGGCTGCGGAGAAATCTTCCGTGTTGATGTCGGGAGAGGCCACACGACGAGGCATACCTCCGCTCTCACCTGTGAATGAGGGGTCGAAAGCGATAGTGAGGAAACCGCGCTCTGCAAGTTGCTGTGCGTACAGGCCGCTTGATTGTTCCTTTACAGCACCAAAGGGACCGCTTATAGCAATTGCCGGGAGCTTTTCCGTTGCACCTTTGGGCGTGTACATGTCGGCAGCGAGCGTGATGCCGTATCGGTTTACGAAGGTAACCTTTTTGTGGTCAACCTTATCACTCTTTGGGAAAACTTTATCCCATTCCTGTGTCAGCTCCAACTTTTCAATCGGAGCGAGAGATGTGTTTGTATTCGGGTTGTTCATATTCTGAGAATTTGCTGTCAATGTACACAGTGCAAATGCGGTGGATAAGATAATTGTTTTCTTTGCCATTGTAAAATTTTTTATAGGTGCAAAGCGACTACGTCGATTTCATACTGCAAAATAACAATTAATTTCGGACTTTAGATTTACCATTTTTAAGGGAATTCTTAACGAAATCGCAGATGACGGCGTTTTATTGTCAATAATAATTTAAAAGTAGACCAGTCGTTCTATTCCAAAAGTAGGCCACCATAGTTGGAAAAACCGGGGACTTTAGTTATCATAAAGGCATAACAAAAAGTTCCGCAAAATGAAGACTATGGTAGAAAGAAATGAAGTTTTGGTCCGCTACCGGGTAGAGAGCCAGTCAAAGCAGCGAATAACTCAATCAGTAGAAAACAGATAGAAATGGATATAAGTAAATAGTAGTATTATCAGTTAGTTAGCGCATTTTGAAGTTTCGGCAATTTTGCTCGATTTTGATTATTTTTCCCATTAAGTACACATTTAGT
>JAMPEM010000039.1 GCA_023665145.1 Bacteroides sp. | reverse complement strand
TAGGGTTAGGACATGAAAAAACCTCAGAACTGGTTGTCAGTCTGAGGTTTGTCTTCTTTGGTCCGATTTTCGGACTTTTAACAAGTGGAGATGGAGGGGTTCGAACCCTCGTCCAAACGTGGACCCAACAGGCTTTCTACAGGCTTAGTCATTGACTTGATTTTCGTGCAGATACAGGCTCACGACTACCAATATCTGCCTTATCTCCTAAATTTCAGCTTTGCGTCGGAGCTCCTCAAAGCCTATTTCCGAATTTCTCAGCACCACTTTATCCAAACGTCTCGGAACGGGGCAATGGAGTGATGTCTCGTTTCCGCTCCTTGAGCGGAAATTAAGCGATTCTACTATGCTTCAAATCAAGCAGCGAGAGCGTAATTGTTATTTTCGCCATTTATAAGTCGATGTCGAGAGATTAAAGAGCGTAGGCATCATAGCTCTGCCTGCTTACGTGTCGTTTCTACACGCTGTCAAAACCGGTCATCCCCTTGTTTGCAGCTTGTTTTTAAACAATCTTTAAGCGCAATTGTGTACAAAGATAGCTATAATTTAGCCGATTGTCAAGTGTTTTGAATATGCTTTAATTTTTTTTAACTTTTTCGCAGATATTCGGGTATAGTGATTGAGAGGTATCTCGAATATTTTTTTTTGAGGGATTCTATTGTGAGTGTTTTGGGTATGCTTTTAATGAGCTTTTGTCTCCAGGGTAAGTATACAGATTCTTTTATAGGGATTGTACGCGGGTATAGTTCAAATTCGGAGAATGGCGATGGATATGTCCAGTCGAGGCTGTTTAATATTGTTTCTTTCCAGTTCCCGTTAGGGGATATATGTGTTTTTAATTCATTGAGGTGTGATTTTCTAAACAGCATTTTGTGTGCGATGAAAGAGTGACGGGCGAAGCGGCATTGTCCTGTGAGACGTTTGATATTATCGTAATATGGGAGGTAGAATTCTTTTGAGGTGTAGAATACTGTTTTTCCGTCATGCGTCAGGAATGTATGTGGCTTGAGCAGAATATGGTCGGCATCGATAAAAAGTATGTATTCTGATTTTCCAATATTACCTGAGAGTTTTAGAAATTGCTGAAAAATCCACCCTTTGCGGTTTTGTCGTTTTTCGTTATCAATTTGTATTTGTTGAGGGGAACCGGGTAGGATAGACGTTTCGTCGACAAACGAGACTTTAAGAGACTCGGCTGCCTGTCGCATTTGGGTTGTGTTGGGTCCAATGAGGTATATTTTTTTTATATTATGTGGTATATTTTTTCGAATTGATTCGATACAGAGTGGCAGTGTAGGTAAATCTTTAGGAATGCAGGGGATTGCTATATCTATAGGAGTAGAAGTGTCCGGTTTTGGCATAAAGGCAGGTAAAAGCACTGATATAATGTAATCTATGGCACGAAGTGTGCCTATAGTTGCGTCGAGTATTTTTTTTCTTAGCTTATGTCCGGTCATGTCAATGTATGGGTTAGGCAATTCAGAGGATTGGTGCGAGTAGTCTTACAAAGGATTCGAGGGCGCGTTGTAGCAACGGGCGTTTTTTCCAGTGAGAAATTGTGAGTTTGGTGCAATTTTCCCGGTCTTTGAAGAAAATTTCTTTCATTTGTTTACAAGCGTTTGGCGAATATATCATCAGATTTGCTTCGAAATTATTTTCAAGGGAACGAAAATCGAAATTTGTCGAACCTGCGGTGACGAAATCATCGTCAATAATCATGGCTTTAGCATGAAGCATACCAGGGTTATAAAGATAAACTTTAATACCGGCTCTCATGCATTGTGTAACATAAGAGAGAGAGGCAAGTTCGAGAAGTTTGGAATCTGACTTATCGGGCAACATTATTCTGACGTCGATTTGAGCTATTGCAGCGGCTTCGAGGGCGTGGAGGAGCGCATCAGTGGGGAGGAAATAAGGTGTTTGTATGTAAATGCATTTTTTTGCGGAGAGGATAGCTTTAAGGAAGCAGAGAGAGAGGTTATCTCGTTGTTCCGTAGGGCCTCCGGTGATTAGTTGCATTGGAATAACGGATTCGGGATATGAGGGGGGTGAGTTGTAAGGGAAGGATTTAATATCCTTTTTGAGGAAATTATAATCAAGGGCAAAGGAATATAACATGGATTGCACTATTTCACCTTCGAGTCGGAAATGAGTATCTCTCCAAGCGTTCTGATGAGAAGGGACACCTGTGTAACGGTCGGCTATATTCATACCACCAATGTATCCTATTGTAGAGTCAATAATAACTATTTTGCGGTGGTTTCTCCAATTTATTCGGTTGGCGAATTGCGGGAATGTGACACGGAAGAAAGGTTGGACATCCACACCTGCCTTTTGCATAGTTTTGAAGAAAGAGGATGGGGAGGAGAAAGAGCCGACATGGTCATAAATGACTTTTACAGAAATCCCTTCGGATGCTTTTCGGCATAAGATTTCAGAGATTTTTCGTCCTATGACGTCATCTTCAATTATATAGTATTGAAGATATATTGATGTTTGAGCATTCTCCAAATCCTCAATAAGTGTTTGAAACTTATTATACCCATCTGTAAAGATGGACATCTGATTGTGGATTGTGAGGGGGTAATGACAGAGGTTGTTGGCCAGTTTTACAAGGCTGATTCTGTCAATGGGAAGTCCTGTATCGGAAAGGGATTGCGGTTTTCGTTGCTTGTTCCGTAGTATCTTTCTTTTGTTGTGACGGAACATCAAATTGAGGGATTTCAGCGAACGTCCGAAAAAGAGGTAGAAAATCAGTCCAATCCCGGGGAGGAATATTAGGGCAATAATCCATGCGAGGGAACGAATTGGAGATCGGTTTTCTGACAGCATAACAAAGCATGCGGATATAACGGAGACAATATAAATGATGAGTCCGCTATAAATAATCCAATGTTGAAGAAAAGCTGTCATTATGGGGGGGGTGCAATTATTGGTTCGGGGTTTATTTTTCAATATTTAGGGAGCCGTTCTCCTTCATCTTCAAATATTCTTTCGCCGTAAAATCAAGTTCGTCATACCATTCTTGGCCGAATCTCTGTATAAGTGGTTGCTTCAGAAATTGATAAACACGAATTCCCTTACTTCGACCGAGGGCGAAGGCTTGTTTGCAAATTTTCCATTTGTGCAATTGCACTCCGGTGAAGATTTTGTATTCCTTGAGTCTTACGGGATACAGTGCGCAAGAAATTGGTTTCCGGAAATTTGTTTTTCCGTCGTTAAAAGCTTTTTCGAGTGTGCAATAGCAAATACCGTTTGGAGCAAAACCGGTGTATGCGCAGGCCGCCCCTTCAATAAGCGTCGTTACAAGATCTCCTTCTTGATCATAATATCCGGCTCCACCTTCAGCTAAGGCTTTTTTACCGGCCGGGGTGAGATAGTTATCTATTTTCGGAAGAATCTCACTGATTTTCTCGAATTCGGGTTCTGACAATGGGGCACCGGCATCACCGGCAATACAACATTCCCCCTTGCACGCTTCGATATCGCAGCAAAAGAATTCTTCAATTATGTCGAGTGAAACGATAGTATCTTGTATTTGAAGCATATTCAATTCGTTTTTACTATTCTTGCAGTCCCTAGCAGTCTGTCAGCACGCGAGCCGGGTGTCCTGTAATAGACAGAGACTGAATATTCGTTGGCTGTTTCATATTTATCGCCCTCAATACGATTCTTGGCGGGTGGTATAGTCGTTCCTAAGGGGAGGAGGATGTATCTGTAATTATAAGATCCCTGTTTGAGGGGAAGACTGAGATAATAACGTGTTTTATCACCGTCATATTCCATTTTATATTTAGGGTTTAACAGCCAATTGCTAAAATCGCCCTGCACATAAACATCCGCATTGGGATATTTAGATGTATCGAGAGTGAAATGCGTCATTATATAATCAGCACCCAAGTCGGAGTCGGTAGAATTATATTCTCTGACCATATATCTGCCATTCTGAGTCTGATCATAGATATATTGTTTATCATCTCGCGGATAGTCAAAAGTAAGCCATGCCTGCCACATCGGGTCTTGGTAACCTACAGAGTCAATATTCATACCGGGATAATCAGCTCTTACAGTCTCAAACCGACGAAACTCGTTCCCGGCCGGAAATATAAGCTCCGGAAGGTGTTCATAGATGATATCGTTGCCCTTCAGACGCATTGGATGTTGTACGATTCTTGAAGTGGATGGATCGTTGTTTTGCTCCACAATGGCAATCAGTTCCGTGAAGGGATCGCGAATTTTAATCGAAGGTGACGAAACGGCAAAAGAAAGCTGTTGTACATCGGTGTTGACTCCACGGTCTGTAATTGCACTTGCCTCTCCCGATATTAATATAGCCTCCTCAGAGACCTTGAATCGCGCCTGAAGCACTACATCATCCGGCTCCCCTTCCCTATACACTTGCAAAAGATAATTTCCCGAAATAAGAGGTGATATCTGTTGGTTGGGAATCTCTATACGATAATTAACAAAGTGGATATAAGTATTAGACGAAAAGGCATAATCTTCCACTTTTGCCGAATTAAAGGATGGAAGGAACTCGGAATCAATCAGAGAGGATTGTGTCCAATCGAAATTACAATGTAATAATCGATATTCAAGCAATGAGAAATCATCGCCCATCTCATCGAAACTGATAACAAGACGGTCGTTGGTGTTTAGTCTGATTACCGGCAGAGTATAGAAATCATCCGGATTTTCTACACGCAATGTGCGAAAGGATGAATCGAAAATCTGAGTAAACGTGGAATTGTTACCCTGCCCGAACGATTGTGAAGATGTAATCAACAATAAAATGCCGACAAACAGAATCTTTGAGACAACTTGTTTGACCATCTTCATCCTTATTTTAATTATGAAGACTCTCTTCAGAATTAAACAAATTATTATGGAGGATTTCCACCCCTTGCAGAATCAATTGGTCGCAAGGTGCTTTTCCCGGCACTCCTTTAAGGTCGGCACAACGTATGTCTCCGTTTGCTTCCGCGAATATATTTAATAGCGGCTTTACCCTCTTCATCCCATCTATTTTTCCTTTCGGGGAGGAATTGTTAAGATAAAGACCTATGGCAATAGCCATAGCATTGGGAACACCGCAAATCTCACCACAGGCCACACCCGCACCCAATGGTGCAGAAAGAGCGGCAAGAGAATCTCTTTTGACCGGGAGCACATCTGCAAAAGCTAAAAGTACTGACTGAGCGCAGTTATAACCTTGCAAACGAAGGCTCATTGCCATATCTTTTCTTTCATCAAGTGTCATAAATCTATTCTTATAAAATCTACCAAATAACCGGTTGAATCCCATGGGCTGAAAGGTATTCGTTGGTACGGCTGAAATGATGATTGCCGAAAAATCCACGATATGCGGAAAGTGGAGAAGGATGAGGAGACGTAAGAACAAGATGTCGATTGCGGTCTATCCTGCTTCCTTTGCGAATGGCATCCGCCCCCCATAATATAAAGACAAGATTATCGCGATAATCGTTTAAGACCGAAATGACATAATCTGTGAAGACTTCCCAACCGATTCCGGAATGAGACTTGGGAACATGTTCTCTCACCGTCAGCGAGGAGTTAAGCAATAACACTCCCTGTCGTGCCCATCGAGAGAGGTCTCCGCTCGAGGGAATGGTTGCACCGGTATCAGCTGCAACCTCCTTAAAAATATTAAGGAGGGACGGTGGGAATGGAATCCCGTCGGCGACAGAAAAAGACAATCCGTTAGCCTGTCCCGGGTTATGATATGGGTCCTGACCTACAATAATTACTTTCGTATTATCGAGAGGACATAAGTCAAAGGCTCTGAAAATCTGAGAAGCCGGTGGATAAACGGTAATCGACCGGTCTGCATAATCATTCTTGACAAATTGGACAAGCGACTTAAATCCATCAGTTTCAAATATAGGCTGCAACACCTTCTTCCATCCCTTTTCGATACGAACATCCATATCACAAAATATTTCTGCAAATATACAAAAAAATGGTCGTATTTACTCTCCCAAATAAAAAATTTGCACGCAGAATATTTTTTTTGTAACTTTGCAATCGCAAAACGATGAGCCCCTGTAGTTCAACGAATAGAATAGATGATTCCGGTTCATCAGATTAGGGTTTGATTCCCTACGGGGGTACAAAAAAACGCGGCTGTGAAAATCATAGTCGCGCTTTCTTTTCTATCTTATTAAGTCTTTTCACAAACGACCATTTGCGAAAAGACTTAATAATTACCACATATCTTGCGTTATACAAGCTTGATAACTATCTCCTCATCATTTTGGTCAATGACCACTTTACCCTCTCTACCGAGCCAACCTATTCCGGCCATCAATTCATCTTTCTTCAGTTTTGTGACCTTCTTTAGCTGTTTGAGTCCTAAAATTTTAGTGTCAACTGAGTCAAGCGCTTTATAAATTTCACCTGCCCAAGTTCCAATTGATTCAATGTTCATTTTCTTTATTTTTTATATTAAAATTAATAATCAGGTGTATTTTTTGCTTGTATTAATGCAGTTTTTCTTTTGTTTTTATAACAAATTAAGTAAAAAAAAGTTATAAGAGATATATGGGAAAGAAAAGAAGAAAGGAAAAAGAGGAGATTGAAAGCCTCATTGGACAAGGTATCGTGATTAGAAATACAGGGAGTAGTTATATCGTACGACTCCCCGACGGACGTGAATTGACAAGCCGCATTAAAGGAAATTTCCGGATAAAAGGGATACGAACCACCAATCCTGTGGCAGTTGGCGATATGGTAACTTTGACACAAGCCTCTGACGATGCATGTCACATTTCAGCCATTGAGCCAAGAAGAAACTATATAATACGCCGAGCTTCAAATCTCTCTAAAGAATCACACATTCTCGCCTCTAATCTTGATGCCGCAGTCCTTGTCGTTTCCCTGAAAGACCCTTTTACTCCCACCACATTTATCGACCGTTTCCTCGCTACGGCTGAAGCCTATAGCATTCCGGCCTCAATCATCGTCAATAAAAGCGATACTTGGGATGATGAAGAAAAAGAACTGGCCGATGCCCTGTGTTTTCTTTATACTTCTATCGGATATAAGTCAATATGCGTCTCTGCACTTAATGGTGACGGCCTTGACAACCTTCGAGAACTAACTGCCGGAAAAATCACTCTTATGGCAGGCAACAGCGGTGTGGGTAAATCCTCACTTATTAACGCACTTGTTCCAAATGCAAATTTGCGAACCGGTCAAGTATCGGATATTCATCATACCGGCATGCATACCACCACATTCTCCGAGATGCTCGACCTCCCTTATGGTGGAAAAATTATTGATATTCCCGGAGTGAAAGGATTCGGAACCATTGATTTTGATGCCACCGAGGTCTCTCACTTCTTCCCCGAAATATTCAGGCAAGGATGTGAGTGTAAATATTCTGACTGCAAGCATATCAACGAACCGGGATGTGCTGTAATACCCGCAGTCGAAGAGCATCGCATTGCATTGAGCCGTTACCAATCTTACCTCTCAATCCTTGAAGAAGCCGAAGCCGAAGCCGGAGATGACAAATACAGATAATCAAACAGCTTCTCAATTCTCTAAGGCATCCGAGAGAAGATGCTCAAGTGCCATCGCACTTAATTTTACCTTTAATTCTCCATCCATCGCAACTGATATATTTCCCGTTTCCTCACTCACCACTATACATATTGCATCCGTCACCTGACTCATGCCAAGCGCAGCTCTATGACGCAATCCGAGATTCTTCGGAATGTTCATGTCATGCGACACCGGCAAGATACATCCCACAGATACTATCTGATGATTCGCTATTATCATCGCGCCATCATGCAACGGAGAATTCTTAAAAAAGATATTCTCAATCAATCGCATATTAATTTTCGCATCTATTATATCACCGGTCTTCTCATAATCCGTAAGAGGCAATTTACGCTCAATCACAATCAAAGCACCCGTCTTCGATTTTGACATCGACATACACGCATACACCACTGCCAACACATTTGAGTGATCGCGTTCCTCACCCTTCCCGTGAGAAAACAATCGTTTGAGATGTCGCCATTTACCCTGCGATCCGATATCTATCAAAAATCGCTTTATCTGGTCTTGGAATATTATCACGAGAACAATCAATCCGATACTCATAAACTTATCCAGAATCGTTCCCGTAAGACGCATGTCGAAAATCTCAGAGGCCACCACCCATATACCAATAAACGCGATTACACCGAAAAACAATGACAACGTACCACTGTTCTTCATCATCCGATAGAGATAATACAGAAGAAGAGCTACTATGAGTATGTCGATTATGTCCTTGATGCCTAATGCAAACACAATTTTTTACGCTTTGATTTTAATTCCGTTATACATCCTCCCCCATTTACACCTCAGCAGCATCGCCACAAAGAAGTTTATATAGCTTCACAGTCTCCACAGCCGGCCTGACATCATGCACACGAAGAATATCCGCGCCATTGAGCAATGCTACCATACCCAAAGCTGTAGTCCCATCTGCCGCGTCCTCCGGTGATATCCCCAAAGGTCGCCAAATCATCGATTTACGCGAAAGACCGGCAAGCACCGGTACCCCCAATGCCTTGAAAATCTCCAATTCTCGGAGTAACTGATAATTCTGGGATACCGTCTTGGCGAATCCGAAACCGGGATCAATGATTACATCATTGACACCAAGCAAACGCAATCGACTCAGCTTCGCTGCTAAATCTTCAAGCACCTCAGCCGTAACATTATCATACGTCGTCATCTGCTGCATTGTCGCCGGCGTCCCTCTTGTATGCATCGCCACATACGCAACACCAAGCTCAGCTACCGTTTCCGCCATATCTTCATCAAGGTCTCCACCGCTTATATCGTTGATAATCGATACACCCCACTCCTCTACACACTTACGTGCCACATCAGCTCGAAAAGTATCCACTGACACCACACTCTGCGGCACGACTTTCCTAATCAACTCCAACCCACGTGCCAATCGAGTGTACTCCTCCTCCGGACTCACCTCAGCGGCCCCGGGACGGGTAGAATAACCGCCTATGTCTATTATATCTGCACCCTGTGATGTTATCTCACTGATACGTCGTTCTATATCCTGTCCCCCCATAGTGCGGCTTCCCGGAACAAACGAATCCGGTGTCACATTAACTATCGCCATAACTTTCGGTATGTCAAAAGTCATAAGTTTGCCGCCAATATTGATGCTTCTAAATTCTTTCATATTGCTTGGCGAAATTAAGAAAAAAATTCCGTTTGCACAACCCCTACACCATAATTTTGGTTAACAAAGACTAAAAAATAGCACAAACATATAAATCCATTCTTTCTTACTTGCAAACACATAGAAAAATTATTATCTTTGCACCATGATGGTAACCGCAAGTTGACTTTTATCTTGACTGCGAAAATGCTATGTCCGGTTTAATCGATTCTTAGAATCTTATGCAGGACTCTTTAATTATACTCTGCCATCACAACCAAACAAAGAAATAACTAAAACGAAATAACTAATGAAACGAATTTTCAAGACAATAGGAGCAATGTCACTCCTCTGCAGCGCTGCAATTACAACGCAAGCAGCTCCGGCCGACGGCATAGCCAGACAATGGCCTCAGCCCGACGGCTCGTATGTGACCCTTTCTCTTATCGGAGATGAAGCATTCAATTGCTACATCACTGCTGACGGATACGTGGCTGAACGTCTCAACGACGGATTCTTCTATTTTGTCGGTAACGACGGAAACGTTACCTCTTCCCGCGTAAGCAACGGAGTACCCGCTAATATCGACAAACAGAACAGCTTTACTTCATATCGGAACGCCAAGACAAATCTCGCTTTCCTTGAAGCTCGCAACGCAATGACAACAAGAGCCGCCGCGCGAATTGACAAACTCGGAAACAGCAAATGGGACAACACTGACGGTCACGACTTACGAGAAGTCCCCACCGATGGTAATCTTCGCGTCCTCGTTATACTTGTCAACTTTGCCGACAAATACATGAGCCTCTCTGACAATCCCAAACAATTGTTCAGCGACCTCCTCAACAAAGAAGGATTCGACCAATACAGCTCCACCGGATCAGCTTATGACTATTTCCGCGACGTAAGCACCAATCAATTCCATCCCCAATTTGATGTCTATGGACCCGTGACCCTGGACAAAAATTGCAAAGAATACATCAGTACTACTGAAACTTACAAAAACGAAGACGGAAAAGAAGTTACTGTTTACGCTCCCGGTAAAATGATTGCTGAAGCGTGTCAAAAACTCGATGACGAAATCGACTTTACAAACTATGATGCCAATAAAGATGGTATTGTAGACTTCGTTTATGTATTCCATGCCGGCAAAGGTTCAACTACAGGAGGCTCCAACGAAAATGACATATGGCCCCACGCCTTCACCTTGACTTCCGCTCTCGGTGCACCTATCGAACTCGACGGTGTAAAAGTGAATCGATACGCAACATCATGCGAAATAGGTCGTGACCCTCGCGAACTTGCCGGTGTAGGTATGTTCTGCCACGAATTTTCTCACGTTCTCGGTTTGCCCGACCTTTACGACACCGCCCATAATGGCTCCGCAAAAGCAGCATTCTCCGTAGGCACATTCTCCAACATGGATGCAGGTAACTACAACAACAACCTCCACACTCCCCCCATGTTCTCAGCTTATGAACAATATGCTCTCGAATGGATGCTGCCGGTCACTATCACAGGCTCAGGTGATTTTACTCTCATTCCTCTTTCCGCTCGTCCAAACGCATACAAACTGCCCACCTCCAATCCCTGCGAATATTTCCTGTTCGAAGCTCGTGCTCCATACAGTTGGGATGAATACCTTGAAGGTTTTGGAATGCTCGCATGGCACATCGACTATCAACCCCGCAGATGGGAAAACAATACCGTCAATACAAGCACTACACATCAATGCATCGACATTATGGAAGCCGATGACAACCTCACATCAGAATCTCGCGCAGGCGATACATTCCCGGGTTCCGAAGGCATCCATGAAATCTACGCTTCATCTTCCCCCGCTCTTGCCGACTGGAATCTCAAAGGCATCGGACTCGAAGCAACATGTATTCAGTCTCATCCCGACGGAACTGTAACATTCACTATCGAAGCAGCTAAAAAAATGGATGGTATTGACCTTGACAAATGTCAACCAAAGGTCTACGATGTAACGCAAAACTCCGTTTCTGTATATTGGCCCGAAGTTAAAGACGCAGAAGGATATCTCGTTTCCGTATATGAAATCGACTCCTTCGACGGTAACTACTACCGCACTTATGCCGATGGATGGTATTTCCGCAACGTCAATAAGAAAAACAATGTCTGTGTAGAAGACCTTAAACCCGGTGTCAATTACGGTGTGATGGTGTATGCTTACAACGACCTCGCAAACTCTCGTATGGACTCACACATCCCATTCTTTACCCAAAACACCGACTTTGCCAAAGCTCGTCCGGGAATATACGCATACTCTGCAGCTGATGGCGGTGTGGAAATATCTTGGGATGCTGTAGCTGACGCTGACTCATACCAACTCACCGTTGCCACCCGCAAACCGGGTGAAACAGCCCGGTCAGTACAATTAGGATTTGACGAAGCAAGTGTCCCCGAAGGTTGGTCGGCAAACGGCAAATACGAAAACCGCGACAAATATGTAGGAAAAGCTGCTCCGGCTTTAGGCCTGACAGGTAATTCATCGTTCCTCAAATCCCCCGTATTTGAAAATGACATCAAGAACATATCCTTCCATCAGATTCTCAACTATGCAGAAGAAAACGTAGCACTGGAAGTATATGGATATAATGAAGATGGATCTCTTACATTCCTTGGCAAAATTGACGGCCTCAGCAACAAAGGCCAAGATTTGACTTTCGATTTCCCCACCGGATATCGCCAAGTTATGATTCGCCTCGATGCCAGAGTAACAGGTCTCATCTCTTACCTTGATGACTTTACCGTTAACCTTACAGCCGGCCACGTAGATACTCCCATATCCGGATATGACGCACGTAAGGTGGAAGACACCAAACTCGTAGTTACCTGTCTTGAACCAAACACCGAATATGTAGCTTACGTTAAGCCCTTCAAAGGCGTTGAAGCAGGCATATTGAGCCACGCTGTCAACTTCATCCCTGCAAAAGTTTCTCAGAGCGTTGATATCCTTCCAGCTGACAGTGACTTGATTGAAGCCGATGTGAATATCTATAATGGTGTAGTCACAGCCAACGGTGCTCAGATGACTGTTTACACTGCCGACGGCAAAATCGTGGCACGCGGCACTTCTTGCAATCTTCCTTCCCGCGGTCTATACATAGTTCGCGTCGGAAATGCTGCCAAGAAAGTCTGCTGGTAAAAGACAATAAACCTTATAGTAAATGAGACCCAAAGAGGGTGTGCCGAAATTGAAGTGACCCCCAAAAGTTGGACGTATTAAACATTATCCAGTTATATAAA
>JAMPEM010000038.1 GCA_023665145.1 Bacteroides sp. | reverse complement strand
GGGGACGATGGCTAAAGTGGGGGATGTTTCGACTCTCTGACGCGTTGTGATGGGAGGATGATTGGCAGATGGTGTGTTTTCGAATTGTTGTGTGCATTTTTTTGATTTGTTGTGTATTTTTTTAGATTTTTTGGTTATGTTGAATTATTGTTGTAAATTTGTGGTAATTTTGGGAGTAGGTATGTATTTTATGTTAGTGGATGAATGTATTAGGGTGAAATTATTTTTAAGAATTAATTAATTTAAAACAACAATAATAATGTCAACAACGAGTAATGAGCTATTACGCGATAAGGCGTGGGCGAGATGGACAGCGTTAGGGTTATTGGCCTTTGCCATGTTCTGTTCGTATGTGTTTATGGATGTATTGTCACCGATTAAGGATTTGCTTCAGTCTACGAGGGGCTGGGATTCTACGGCATTCGGTACGATGCAGGGTTCTGAGACTTTTTTGAATGTATTTATTTTCTTTTTGATTTTTGCGGGAATCATCTTGGATAAGATGGGTGTGAGATTCACAGCTGTTTTATCGGGATTTGTGATGTTGGTAGGAGCAACAATCAATTGGTATGCGTTGACGGATTCGTTTGTAGGTAGTTCGTTAGATGTATGGTTTACGAATCATTTGAATTATATACCCGGGTTTGATGAGCTTGGTATATCACCGTTTTATCTTGGTATGCCTGCATCAGCTAAATTGAGTGCTGTAGGATTTATGATTTTCGGATGCGGTGTTGAGATGGCCGGTATCACGGTTAGTAGAGGTATCGTTAAGTGGTTCAAGGGTAGAGAGATGGCATTGGCGATGGGATCGGA
This sequence comes from Bacteroides sp., assembly GCA_023665145.1. Taxonomy (GTDB): domain Bacteria; phylum Bacteroidota; class Bacteroidia; order Bacteroidales; family Muribaculaceae; genus Lepagella. Next base: position 12,450 of record JAMPEM010000038.1, on the reverse strand, counting down.
GATGGCATTGGCTCGTCTTGGAGTAGGCACTTGTATGATTTTTTCACCGTTAGTAGCAAATTTTGGTGGAGATATAAGTGTGTCGCGTTCAGTAGCGTTTGGAGTAATCTTGTTGATGATAGCTTTGATAATGTTTGTTGTATATTTCTTCATGGATAAGAAGCTTGATTCACAAACCGGTACGGGAGAAGAGGAAGGAGATGAGCCGTTTAAGATTTCGGATCTTGGGAAGATTTTAAGTTCGTTGGGTTTTTGGGTTGTAGCTTTGTTGTGTGTATTGTATTACTCTGCGATATTCCCATTCCAGAAGTATGCTGTCAATATGTTGCAGTGTAATTTAACGTTAGATCCGAGTGGGGTTAGTGAGTTTTGGAAGAGTGATGTTGCAACATACATTCAGTATGTAATCATGTTGGTGGTAGCAGCGGGGTCATTTTGTTTCAGTTTTATGAAGCAAAAGAGTATCAAGATACCGTCTTTGATTATAGCAGTTGCAGCGTTGGTGATATATTGTGTAATGGGTTATATGCGCCAATCGGCATCAGCAATTTTTGCGGTGTTCCCGTTGCTTGCGGTAGGAATTACGCCGATATTGGGTAATTATGTGGATCATAAAGGGAAGGCAGCAACGATGTTGGTATTTGGGTCGTTATTGCTCATAGCGTGTCATTTGACGTTTGCGTTTATCCTACCGATGTTCAAGGGTAATGATTTGGGTGGTGTATTTGTAGCGTATGTGACGATATTGGTACTTGGTGCGAGTTTTTCTCTTGTACCTGCATCATTGTGGCCTAGTGTACCGAAGTTGGTTGATTCGAAAATCATCGGGTCAGCTTATGCGTTGATTTTCTGGATACAGAATATAGGTTTGTGGTTGTTCCCGTTGTTGATTGGTAAGGTGCTTGATGCTACAAATACAGAGATTAAGTCACAGGTAGCGGCCGGGCTAATATCTGCTGAGGATGCGGCAGTAAGTTATAATTACACGTGGCCATTGGTAATGCTTGCGTGCCTTGGAGTAGCGGCGTTATTGTTAGGGTTATATTTAAAGATAGTAGACCGTAAGAAGCATCTTGGTCTTGAGCTTCCAAATATTCAGGAGAGTCCTGATGAGAGACTTGAGGTTAAGGAGGCTGAGGTAGAAGATGTAGAGATGTAAGGGAATGTTTCTATTTAAATAGGAACAAAGATAAAAATATGGATGTTATATAAATAGGGAGTTTCTTCTGATGCTATGAATCAATGAATCGGAAGAACTCTCTATTGATATAATCAATAATTAGTCAATATAGATATGAAAAAGATTATAATTAGAGGATTAAGGATATCGGAGATTATAAGATTTTTGTTGATTGTAATTTTGTCCATATTCAGTATTGTGGCTAAGGGGGAGACTGTAAGTCAAAAGCAGGCGATGGATATAGCGCAGCGATTTTATAATGCGGCGCATAAGCAGGTAATGGCATCTCCAAAGGTTGTATATAATGGGAGGCGATTGACGACACAATCGTTATTTGTGCCGTTTTATGTATATAATTTTCCTGCGGGAGGATATGTAATTGTTTCGGCAGAGAATAAGGCGTTTCCGATATTGGGGTATAATCTGAAGGAAGGTTTTGATGATAGGAAGTTAGGAGAAAGGGAGAAGGGGTTATTGCGAAGTTATGCACAGGATATAGAGCGAATACGTTATGATTCGAGAATTCCTTATTCTGCGATAGAATCTTGGGGAGATATAGATGGGTATATAGTGAGGATGCTTGAGAGTCCATATGAGGTTACGGATGTCTTGATTGATGAGGATGAAGTAAAGGAGGGGGTAGACAGAATAGTTGACCGAGATTTGGTGGAGTATTCATCAATGATTTACAGTCCCGATCAGTGGCAAGAAGCGATAGACCGGGAGTTGTATCGTAATGGGAATGTTATATTGGGATTGTATGATGGTAAGGGATATGAGCCAATGGTGGTTCAAGGACATAAGGGAGATTATTACAGATTTAGTTTGGATGGAATTAATAGTGGGATGTATCGATTGTTTGCGACTGAATATTTCAGTGATGGACAGGTGGCACAGCTTGGCAGTCCGAAGGTTATTGAAGATGTAGCAGAGGAGGATGATTCGTTTAAATTTTATGAAGAATTTGTATCGGAGATACGAGCTGCGGAGGATAATGAACAGAAGAGATTAGAGGGAATAGGGGTAGTTACTGAACCGGAGACGAGTTATCTTGGGGGTGGTCATTACGTTATAAAATTACCGGAAGATATTATACGGTTGAATTTATATAATGTGGGTGGTGCGTTAATCGGTCGTCAATATTATAAGGGTACAGATACTGCACATATTGATTTATCGATTGAGCCAAGCGGTTTTTATATAGCATTGATAGAGGGTGAATCTGGAAGTAATTATGGAATTAAGTTAGCAAGATGAAGCGAATAATAGAATCGAGGGTATTAGCTTGGGGTGCAATGGCATTAATTTTGGTAATGTTGGTGGTAACGTTTAAAATGCGAACTGTATGGTGGGCATATATAGATATCTTTTTCGGGTTTATGATGGTATTCACACATTTGATGTCGGTATATATAGGTAAGAAACTTCCGGGGGTTGGGAAGCAGTTGGATATGGTATCATTTGTAATGGGAATTTGTATGATAGTTAGCTTTATCTTGGAATGGGGGGTATTGGGAGGATAAGTGGTCGTTAAAAAATTAAAGTAGGGAATTGAGTTTGTTTCGAAGTTCGTTTTCGGGGATAAATCCTGAGTTAGTATCAATTATTTTCCCGTTCTTGTCAAAGAAAATAATCGTAGGGATAGCCTTGACATTAAATTGAGCGGCCATTTCAGGGTTTTCGTCAACGTCTACGGTTATCATAGTGATTTGATCTTTGAATTCGTTGGTAAGTTTGGCATAAATTGGTTTTAATTGTTGACAAGGGGGACACCATGAAGCGGAGAAATCAATAACCATAGGTTTGCCGTCTTGAATAGAAATTATGGGTGAGATTGTATCATTTGTAATAGTGTTATTTATTTGAGTTGAATTGATTTTTGTGTTTTCTTTATTTTTTCTATCGCATGCAGCGAAGAAAAATATTGCAATAATTAGGATTATATATTGAAATTTAATCATGTGTGGAAATAAAATTAGTTATAGTAATAACTTAAAGATTGGATATATTGTTTATCCAGTGTATTAAAAAAAACTGCAAGAACGAAATCTTGCAGTTTTTATATAATCGATTTGACCGAAATTTCTAAATAAATTATTCCAAAATCTATTAACGCTGTTTTTATAAAAGTGCTAAATGGATTTCCCTTTTTCGAGCAGGAGAGTCATGGATGGGCGGTCACATACTTCAGCAGGGCCGAAATATTGAATAGGACCGGGGTATTGGTAAAGTGTGTTTAATGCGAGAGTCTCTCTCATTGAAGCAAATTTGAGATATGGTTTGCCGTTAAGGTTAACGAGTGCTTTTTGAATCACAGGTTTGAGTTTGCCGTTACGACGTTCCATATTCATCATCATGGTAATAGGAATACCACCCGGAATCCATTCTTCGGTGGGGGCAGTAAGATTTCTAACGGAAGACATATAACCTGTAAGACCGCTATTAATCAGCATAGCTGCGTTGTAACCAAGCGCATATGTATAATCTGCATCAAAGTTGGAAGGGTCAGCGCAACGTCCTTCGTAACCGAAGAAGTGGTGTTGAGTAGCAAATTTACCGGAGTACTCCCCTTCTTCGGCCATTTCCTGTAGTCGTTTACCGACCATTTCGGAGAGCAGGCTTTCAGTTTCAATAAGTGATACCTGAACATTACCGTGTGAGTCTCTTTCGAGGCTAAGCTGAAGAGCTATATGTTTGGGTAGCGATTTATAAAGTTCGGCATTTGCGGGAGAGAGGTGAGCATGAATTGCTTTGAGTTTGTCGAGTTCAACAAGACCTTCTATTTCATCAGCGTTTTCAACGAGGACATCGTTTAGTTCGTTGATAAGTTTTTTCATAGATGGGATGAATTCAATAAGGCCTTCGGGAACGAGAATTGTACCGAAATTCCAACCTATTTTAGCGCGTTCAGCGATGACGTAGCAGATGTATGAGACGATGTTGTCAAGTGTCATTCTCTTGGCCTGAACTTCTTCTGAAATAATGCAGATATTAGGTTGAGTTTCGAGAGCACATTCAAGGGCGATGTGGGAGGCTGAGCGTCCCATAAGCTTAATGAAGTGGTAATATTTTTTAGCGGAGTTACAATCGCGTTCGATATTACCAATCATTTCTGAATAAACTTTTGTAGCAGTATCGAATCCGAAAGATGTTTCAATCCATTCGTTTTTAAGGTCACCGTCAATAGTTTTGGGGACACCTATAACTTGGATGTTTTCACCTTTGTTTTTGTAATATTCGGCGAGAACAGCTGCATTAGTATTTGAGTCATCGCCGCCTATTATGACGAGTGCCTTGATGTTGAGTTCTTTGAGGACTTCGAGACCGGCATCGAATTGTTCGGGTGTTTCGAGTTTTGTTCTACCTGAGCCAATAATATCGAAACCGCCTGTGTTGCGATATTGAGCAATGTAACCGGCGGTGAGTTCCATATATTGATGATTGATGAAACCTGCGGGGCCCATTAGGAAACCGTACAGACGACATTCTCGATTTATGTGCTTGATACCATCAAAAATACCGCTAACGACGTTGTGCCCGCCGGGGGCTTGACCTCCGGAAAGGATAATACCTACGTTAAATGGCTCTTCGAGGCGTGTAGGGTTATCATTTTTAACACATTCAACTACCGGGAGGCCATATGTGTTAGGGAAAAGTTCTTTAATTTCCTCTTGGTCTGCAACGGATTGTGTAGGTTCGCCAAATTTGATGGTAACGTCACCTTGTAGGGAAGCCGGGAGTTTAGGCTGATATTCAGCACGGACTCTTTGGAGTGCGCTTTTTTTCATAATCTAATTTACCTTGTTAAAACCGGTGCAAAGGTAATAAAAATTAGTGAGAAATACAAGAGGGGATTTAGAGGTTGTTTTAAAAATACGAAAAAAGGAGTCAGAAAAAAACTGACTCCTCTGAGGTTCCAACCAGATTCGAACTGGTGTAAACGGTTTTGCAGACCGGTACCTAACCACTCGGACATGGAACCAATGGATGCAACATAGATAAAGATTCTTAATAGATTTATCTATCTCCGTTTGCGAGTGCAAAGTTAATACAATTAATATGGATTTGCAAATTTTTGGAGAAAAAAATAATTTTATTTTTCAATTTTGGTGATTATGGAGAATTAATCGAGGAGTATTTGAAAGTGAATAAGATTGAATTATAGATAGTTTTACAAATTTTAACCAAACCCATTAACGTTTGTCTTTAGATAAGCAAATCTCAACGAGATTTTATGTTGTGAGAAAAATTTCCCACAACATAATTAATAAGGTCAGTGTCTTACGAGTATTGCATTACCATTATATATGTATATACCGTCGGGCAGGGAGCCTATTTGTTCTTTATTTGCGTTTTTAATGATTTGGATTCCGGAAAGATTATAGACAGGAGCTGAGGGAAACTCTGTAATTGAATTAATGCTTTCAGCTGAAGTAAGTTCAATCTTAACGGTTCCGAGACCATTTGAAATTTGTGGGAGCGAAATTTGGCCATTTGATGAGAAGTATTCATTAATTTTGCCGTTGGGTAAAGTCACTGTTATTTTAAATACTTTTTCCGGTACGGGAAGGAGCTTGAAGTCGAGCGAGTTGCCGGGATGTATGAAGTATGGGTTAAATATTTCACCATCATCATTGCGTGACAGGCCTTCAAGTACGGATATTTGGGAATCGATAATCAGATTCCAGCCAGGCATTGAGAATTTCGACCAGCCGGATGTTCGTTTATATATGTTTGCGGATTCATTAGGTACAATTAGGAGAATATTGGAGAACCTTTCAGTAGGGAGAGCATGGTTGGAAATTGTACCGGGAACGGGGTTTTGCATAGTGATGGATTGGAGTTGCGATGCGCAATAGAATGTAGCAGCTCCGATGTGAGAAATAGAAGGAGGGAAGGTAACATTCTTCAAGGTAGATGCAAAAGTGAATGCGTTTCCGTCGATACCATTAAAATTAAAGAAACCTTCTATATTTTGCACATTAACATCATCGGAGTATTCACCATTTTGCGGACGGGAAACAATGCCGTCGGTATTGGATGTCAATGCAATAAATACATCGTCGACATCGATTGGGTCGCTAACGACGGAGAGTGGCGAAGGGTTGCACATTCTATTGCCATTATCATCGACAATTTCGATAAGCCAATCACCGGGTGTATTAAAGATTGGATATCCGGAGGCGTTAATTGTAGAGTTATAGTTAGCCGGGATAGTGATTGTTTGTGAAGAAGTGGATGAAATTGTATTTTTGCCATCCGGAGAGAGAAGGTTTACGGTCATTTTAAAGGGTTGTGGTTCGGTGGTGGTATTTCGCAGCTGTAGCATTAGGGTATTAGCGGGTCCTTGAGAGAAAACGGGTCCGAGGATTGTTGGTCTGACATTTCCGTTATATGATACAGGTTTAATGGTATTTCCTACGGTGAATGGTGTTTCGTCAGAAATGATATTTTGTTCGTCGTCGATAATATAAACTTTATAATTACCGACGGGTATATCCATATTTTGTGACACGGAGATATTGCTGCTTTGTTGGGCGGCAATATTAATGACAGCTGGTATAGACATCATGAAATTCCCTTCCGCGTCTTCAATTTCAAATGAGACGTTTCCGAAATAGTCGCCGGTGCCAATATTATTGATGAAGCATCTGAAAGATACGGGGCAATTTTTAGAGGGGAATTGGGAAACTAAAATGTCTGAGGCGATGAGAGTTGTAGTCATGTATTGCGGGATTCCGGGATTTGAGAATGAGAATTCTCCGTTTTTAACCTCGAGGTCGACATATTGTTGTTTGCCATAAGGTATTTTTATAGGAGACCAATCAGAATCAGGGGTTTTGTATATTGGATAGAGATGATATTTTCCGTCACTAAGTTCGGGGAATTGTATTGTGAAGCCCGGAAACCCATAATATGCTTCAAGTTCGGTTCCTTCGGGGTCTTCTACATTTAATATTAAGTTACCATCAGTGTCTGTTATCTTGAGTCCGACATTTATAAAGATACTTGATTCAAGAGGATTGTAAATAAGCCCTTTTTCGTTGGGAGTGCTATCAATTATAAATGCGTCATCGCTATAGACAAAGGCGTTGTTGGCAACGATTTCTTGTTGCATGACACCGTTTCCGTTTTCTTTTTGTATGTAAACAAGAGCGGTTTGATTTTGATTGTAACCACCGTCAAATCCACCGATGCCACTTTGGGAAGGAGTCAGTGCATTAAGTCTGAAATATCCGTCAGAGATGCCGCTCCAACCCCAATTTATATGAAAAAATCCATCGGATGAATAGCCATCGCACACAAATGAATGGCCTCCCTCCGGAGATTGTCCACCGTAGATTACCGGTCGTCCGGCGAGCAATTCTTGGTAAATTAACTCGTCCCATTCGGCTTGGCTGTAATAAATTCGCATAAGGTGGCGAACACCGGGAGAATATTTAAAATAAGTGGGGAGTGCATATTGCATTTTATAAGCCATAGCACCACTTGCATAGGGACTGTATTTCATATCGACGGATTTTCCACATGCTAGCATGAGATTTGCAACAGCCTGTGCTTGATTGGCATTATAGGATTGGGGGGATAAATATGTGTCGAGCATATTGTTCCAATCGAATGTTCTGTCGAAGGAAAAATCGTCTCTCGAGCCACTTCCTGACGGAGGCCAGTTGTGATATTTTAGAACTTGTGACATGGCAGTTGCTACGCACCCGGTGACGCAATGCTGACCATCAATTATTGGGCAAGCGTTGTTGTATGGTGTACTTTGATCCCATTGCGTTTTAACAAGGGGTTCTATAGCTTTTCTCGGGTTTGTGTCAGTTATTGCACGGGTTGTCTGCTGGGGGTTTGTATTCAGGTATGCGTTAATTTGTGCTGAATATTCGTTTAACCACCATTGGATATTACATGGTATATTATTATAATCGAATCCATTAGATAACGAGTAGCCGAGTATTGGAGAGATTCTTGTGTCAGCTGCAACAATTGTGAAACAACCGGCTTCGTTATCGGAGAAAATGAAGAACGCGTCGGTATTATCAGTTTTTGCAGTATATGATAGCTTCAGATCAAGTGGTTTGAGAGATCTGGTGGAGGGATTATGCGATTTTATAAATTGTGTGGCAATCACTGAAGCTTGTTGAGACGATATGGGGGCAGCAATGGCGTAGTTTGCAGCAAGGGAAGTCAATAATGATATCGTTAATAATTTAAAATGATTGAATATGGACATAATATTTGTTTGGTAATAAACCGGTTCATAAATTTGTTTATGAAATAATATTTCTCTTCAATATAAATTCGTTGATTTTTTGAAGGAGTATATTATTAGCAAAGGCTTGCAAAATTAGTAAATTTATGAATTTTTCGCAATAGTTGCATATTAAAATTAACGAAAAAAACTCTTGGAAATACTGGATGTATTGTATGGTAACGAAATTAATATTATTTTTGCATAGGGAGAATGAAGGGGAATACATTAAAAGCAACAAGTATGATTGATAATGAATTAACATTCAAGGTTTTGATACCGGCACGATATTCATCAACACGCTTTCCGGGAAAGCCGTTGGCAAAGATAGGTGGTAAGGAGATGATATTACATGTGTGCGAACGGGCATCAGAGGTGGCAGAGAATATAGCAGTAGCTACGGATGATGAACGCATCGCTAAATGCGTATTATCTGCGGGATTTGAAGCTGTGATGACGTCTACGACACATCGAAGCGGCACTGACAGGGTGTATGAGGCCTATTGCAAGTCCGGAGGGAATGAGGATGTGATAATTAATATCCAGGGAGATGAGCCGTTTGTTGATCCGGCTCAGATAGAGCTTCTTATGGGGATATTTCGGGATAGACCTGAAACGCAGATTGCTACATTGGTGAGAAGATTTGACAAGACGCTGGGCATTGATGCACTTTTTGATGCTAATAAGGTGAAAGTGGTGAAGGGTATGGATGGAAGGGCATTGTATTTTTCACGTAGTGTTATACCATATATTCGAGGAACAGAGCGGGATGAATGGGTTGAGAAAACCACTTTTTTTACACATATCGGAATTTATGCTTACAGAGCGGATGTTTTAGGGGAATTGACAAAGTGTCCGCAAACAGAGCTTGAGATATGTGAATCATTGGAGCAATTGAGATGGCTTGAGAATGGCTATACTATCCAAACGGCAGAATCGAATCATCCTACAATAGGGATAGATACACCGGAGGATTTGGCCGGAGCGGAGGCTTTGCTGGCACGGGGGGCGGTGTAAAAATTATGGGACAGGCTCAAAATAGGGAATGTAATGTGAAAGAGGATGAATCGGAAAAAGTAAGGGGGAAATTATGGAACAAAAATTATTTGCTTGTATTGCTGAGTAATTTTCTTTTGTTCTTTGCATTTTATTTATTGACGCCATTATTGCCGTTATATCTCGATGCGGAGTTTCACGCAGAAAAGGATATAATTGGAATCGTATTGTCGGGCTATGTTGTAGCAACATTGCTTGTCAGGCCGTTTAGTGGTTTTCTTGTGGATTGTTTTGACCGTAAGAAGGTATGGATTATCTGTTTCTTTTTCTTTTTTATCTGTTTTGCGGGATATGTAGGAGCGGGGACATTGTTGATGTTTGCTATTATAAGGACAATCCATGGTTTGCCATTTGGGGCAGCAACGGTAGCCAATAGTACGGTGGCTATTGATGTAGTCCCATCCGAAAGACGTAATGAGGGTATCGGTTATTATGGGTTGAGTAATAATTTAGCTATGGCCACCGCGCCTACAGTGGGAATATATTTATATTCTTTGAGTGGAAATTTCGGAATGTTATTTTGGATATCATTGGTTATAGCTTTTATTGGGTTGATTACAGCATGGTCTGTAAAATTACCACAAAGGGAATTGGTAATGAACAAGCCCAAGATATCTTTAGATCATTTTTTTCTTGGGCGGGCATGGTTGATGGCTCTAAATATAATGTTGTTCGGGTTGTGTTGGGGAATAATGAGTAATTATGTGGCAATTTTTGGAAAGGAACGACTTGGGATAACATCCGGGACGGGCATCTTTTTTGCAATATTGTCCGGGGGGCTGTTTGCTTCGCGATTATTTGGAGCAAAGAAATTACGTGAGGGGAAATTGCGCCAAAGCTGCAGTTTGGGTGTAGTTATATCTACGTTTGGTTACACTCTGTTCGCATGCGCTTTTGGAGAATGGAGTTATTATCTTTCTGCACTTTTGATAGGTCTGGGGAATGGGCGAATGTATCCGGCGTTTTTATCAATGTTTATCAGTGTAGCACGTCATGATCAAAGGGGTACAGCAAATTCCTCTATACTGATATCATGGGATCTCGGTATGGGGTTGGGGATTGTCTTAGCAGGGTTTATTGCACAATATATCTCTTATGGGGCGGCCTTTTGGAGTGCGGCAGCCATACAATTTACCGGGGCTTTGATGGTCATTATAGTCACGGGATATTTTTATGAACGGAGAAAGTTATGCTGAATCTTGGTAATCAGGTTATTTTCTACTTCGTTTTATCGGTGAGCCGTCATAATTTGCGTTGTATCTGGCATAAATAGCGGCTCCACGTTTCTTGGCATTGGATATTATGTTTTTATCCTTAGGATTGATTCCGAGTGAGGATAAAGCAGGAACTATGATTTTTGTCCCGGGGCGTATCCTTGACGGATGCCCAAGATTTGGATTGGCATCGTAAATGTATGGCCACAACTCATATGCACCATAATATTCCCTGGCCATGGTAGTAAGATATCGTGTTGTAGTGATTTTATCAATTATCGGAGAATCTGACGGCTTAGTTTTTGCCGCATCATTTTTTTGCGATTCAATCCTTTGATTATCAGAAATTGCATTTTCATTATCCGGTGATATGACATTTTCAATCTCTGATTGTTTTTCCTCTACTGCTATTGTCTCATTCTCCGTTTCAGCGTTTTGTGTCAAAGTGAGTTCCTGCGGTTCAATCTTGTTCGTCTCCTTTGCTTCCTTCACTTCGCGATGCAATGACATACACCAAAGAGCAAGCCAGAGGATTACAGCAAGGAGTACTGCTAATACAAAACCGGATATCAAACCGAAAACAAATTTACGGTTCTTATATTTGTTTTGAACATTGCATGTTTCTGTAACGATTCCTTTGCGTGAAATATTCTCTGTAACCGCATTGGAATCCGTTACAGTATTTTTTTCATTATTATTTGTTTCGAAGGAATAAGCATCGGTATATTCTGTGGACTCATCTTCGCCCTTCGCAAATTCACTACTATTAATCTCTTCAGATTTATCTTCACTGGCACCATCGTTAAAATCTTCTTGCACCTGCAACTTGTCTGCCTCAATTTCTTGAGTTTCTTCAAATTCCTCTTCGAGAGATTCATTTTCAAGCTCCGGCATTATCTCTGAAGGAACGCTTTCTTCTATAATACTATCATCCGAATCCTGCTTATTTTTGTCATTGATATCAGCAGCATACCCGATTTCAAGCATTTCTTCCGTTAAATCATCAGATAATTCTACAGAATCAAATGCTTCAAACGGAAGGTTTACCAGAGATGCAAGTTCTTTAGATGCGACAAAAGAGATTCGTTTGTGTGCCGGGATTTCAAAAACAGTTCCGGTTGTTACATTAACACTTTTTCTCGCATCAACGAGCGTTATTTTAAATGTTCCGAATCCTTTTATTTTTACATTCTCACCATTTTCAATACCTGAGGTAATTGTGGCAAAAAACTGCTTAAGAAATTCTTCACATTTTTTTTTCTGCATTCCGGTGCGCAACGCAAGAAGTGCTGACAATTCTGACAATGTTACTTTTGAATTCATAATGGTCTTACTTTATGCGTTGTTTAAGAATAGCGGATGGTCTGAACCCGAGCAGCAATTTGGGCGGAAGTAACAACCGTTTCCCTGTGGAAGGCTGCACAGCAACTCTTTCCATTCTTTTTCGCGGCTCAAAAGCTCCGAAACCGGTTATTATAACAGAATCCATCTCAACGGCAGAATCCCCAATTACTTTGGACAACCCCTCGATAAGCTTCTGTACATCTTCTTGCGAACAATTCATATTATTCGCTATTATATTCACAAATTGCTTTGAATCCATATCAAGCGCAAAAATAGTAAATTTTTCTCAATTATTGAGAATCTCTGACTTATTTTTTAGTAACTTTGCGACGGAATAAATAAGAGGTTGTCTTTCCCTGAAAAAAGTTGACTCGTAAAGACAAAACAAATGAGTCAAGACA
>JAMPEM010000037.1 GCA_023665145.1 Bacteroides sp. | reverse complement strand
AAAGGTTATCAAGATAAATAATCAGAGTTAACACAAAATAAATCATAGAGGTTGTTTAAGTTTAGTTTAAACAACCTCTAAAATTAACTCTCCTCAAGTTTTTAACTTTCGAAAATTAAACCAAGACTCCTTGTTATGAGAAAATTCTGCGCTGCCTGCTCGTTTATCCTTGCAAGTATGTCCGCTTTAGCGTTATCTCCTCTGCAACATACAGACAAAGGAAAAATCGACCGGATAAACATCTTTTCCCCTCAACTCGGTGATACTGTCATTATTGATGTCTGGACTCCGGCAGATTATAATCCGTCCGGGAATCCACTTCCGGTTATCTATATGCATGACGGACAAAACCTTTTCGACCCCGCTACAACATGGAATCACCAAGCATGGGAAGTGGATTCAGTAGCAGATGTCCTTTCTGCAAAAAATATCATCAAAGCTCCCGTGGTGGTGGGAATTCACAGTGTGCAAGAGACAAGAATTGGTGATTTGACACCACAAGGAGCACTAAAATATCTCAAAGTCCCTCTCGATTCACTTAAACGTTTTGCTACTGAAGATCAGCTCCGCGGAGATGCTTACGTCGATTTCGTAACCAATACGTTGCGTCCGATAATTAACAGCAAATACAACGTAGCCATCAATCCCGAAAATACTTTCGTGATGGGATCCAGCATGGGTGGCCTTATGTCTCTCTATATGTTATGTGAATATCCCCAAATATACGGAGCCGCAGCCTGCCTGTCCACTCATTGGATTGGTGACCTTTCCGATGGAAAGTATTTTCCACAAATGATGCTTGATTATATCAAAGACAAACTCCCACGTGATGGAAAGCACCGGATATATTTTGACCATGGTACCGGACCTTACGATGAAGCTTACACGCCATGGCAGTTGAAAGTAAATGATTTGTGTAAATCACTGGGATATGACGAAGACAATTTTATGACAGTCGTGGACGAAGGCGCCACACACAACGAGAACGCTTGGAAAAATCGCTTGTATATCCCGTTGATTTTCCTCCTTTCCCGCTAAGAGGTTGTATATAGGTTGTTTAATAATAAAATAACCTCTAAGATTTTCTTTTGGGTATCTTCACACCTTTCACTATTGTGACACAATAGAGTATCAATAATACACTTCTCAATCCATAACCGGCCAACGGATTCACTTCCGGATTCACAAGTGAGCCGATTCCCCATAACACCGCTGCAAAGACGGTATATATCCCAATGGTTTTTATTTCATAAGCAAGCGGATAATAATGCCGACCGATAAAATAGCTTGCTACCATCATTGCAAAATATCCGATAAAGGCTGCCCATGCCGATCCTACATATCCATTCGGTATTCCCATCATAGGAACAAGCCATAGATTCATGCCGAGCATAATCAAGAAGCCGAATATCGAAAAATACATCCCCCATTGAGTGCGGTCAGTAAGCTTATACCACAACGACAAATTGAAAAAGATACCGAAAAACAGCTCAGCTGCCATCATTATCGGAACAATCTGAAGACCACCCCAATACCCCTTTGATACAAAATGCTTTAAGATAGGGAGAAAATACATCACACCAAGGAAGATAAACAACCCGAAGATGATGAAATATTTCATCGCATCACAATAGGCCTGCTTCTTATCCTCTCCCGCACTCTTCGCCTGTGCGAAAATAAACGGCTCGTAAGCATACCTAAACGCCTGTGTGAACATTACCATTACGATGGCTATCTTGATATTTGCCCCGTATATTCCCACCATCGACTGAGCAGCTTCTTCTGCCCCCCTGAAAAGATAAGGGATAATCATCTGCCCCATATTCTGACTCAAAACTCCGGCGATACCCAGAATTAACAGCGGCCATGAATATTTCAGCATCTTCCGCAAAAGCTCCCCGTCAAAACGATAAGACTTCCCCAACAACTGTGGTAGCAACAAAATAAATACTATTAAAGTAGAGAGAATATTGGCTACAAATATCCAGCCAATGCCGAAACTCTCACCACCAAACGCATCATAAAACCATCCAATCAACTCCGGATGACTCCTGCTTATTGACGGACATAACAGCAAGAAAAAGATATTAAGACCGATATTGACAGCTACATTCGCAAGCTTGATTCCCGCAAATGTATACGCCTTCTTTTTAAATCGCAGATAAGCAAAGGGAAGATTCGAAAAAGCATCAATAGCTACCGTCACAGCAAGAAGCCATACATACAACTCCCGACCCGGCAGAAGCAATCCCGTAGATATAGGTGTGATAAACAGACTCACCAATACCACAAACAACAACGACGTAAATCCCACTGACAACAACGACGTCGTATACACCCTCTCCGAATCATCCTCCTTGTTGGCATAACGGAAAAACCCCGTCTCCATGCCGTAATTAAGTATCACAAGAGCCACAGCCGTAAAGCTGTAAAGATAACTCACTATTCCATACTCCTCCGTAGGAAAAATATAGACATACAACGGCACCAGACACCAATTCAGAAACCTCCCGACTATGCTGCTCAATCCATACACAGCCGTCTCCTTTGCAAGACTTTTTATCGACGACATCTACTTCTTAACCTAATCTTGTCACTTATGCGGATAATCCACCGTATAATGCAATCCCCGACTCTCCTTACGCTCCAAGGCCTGACGCATCACAAGATAACCGATATTGATTATATTTCTCAATTCGCATAACTCCCGGCTCGGCTTCGATACCTTGAACAATTTCTCAGTCTCCTCATATAAAATATCAAGTCGATTCCAAGCCCGTGTCAACCGCAAATCACTCCTCACGATTCCCACATAATAACCCATAATCTGATTAACCTCCTTGACACTCTGCGTAATCAAGACCATCTCCTCAGGATGAGACGTCCCCTTGTCATTCCATTCCGGAACATCATCACGTATCTCATATCCCGATATAACCGACGCTGCATGCTTCGACGCTGCATCAGCATATACCACCGCCTCAATCAACGAATTTGACGCCAACCTGTTGCCGCCATGAAGTCCCGTCCGTGAACATTCACCTACAGCATACAGACGTTTAATCGACGATTCACCATTCAAATCCACATCGATTCCGCCACATAAATAATGGGCCGCCGGAGCCACCGGAATCATATCCTTCGTAATATCAATCCCTAACGACAAACACTTCTCATAGATATTGGGGAAATGACGCTTCGTCTCCTCCGCATCCTTCGCCGTCACATCAAGATACACGTGATCTGTGCCATGAAGCTTCATCTCCGAATCTATTGCACGAGCCACAATATCCCGCGGCGCAAGAGACAACCTCGGATCATACTTATGCATAAACTCCTCACCGTCAAGATTCCTCAACACCGCACCATACCCTCGCATAGCCTCCGTTATCAAAAAATTGGGACGATCTCCGGGATGATACAACGCAGTGGGATGAAATTGGATAAACTCCATATCCTTAACCGTCCCCTTAGCCCGATACACCATCGCTATGCCATCTCCCGTAGCTATCAAAGGATTGGTCGTCGTAGTGTACACCGCTCCGACTCCTCCCGTAGCCATCAAGGTAACCTTTGATAGAAACGTCTCCACCTTCCCCGTCTCCTCATTCAAGACATACGCACCATAACAAGTAATGTCCGGTGTACGCCTTGTCACAATCTTCCCCAAATGATGCTGCGTTATTATCTCTACAGCAAAATGATGCTCAAAAACAGAAATAAGCGGATTCTCCGTGACAGCCCTGACAAGACTCTCCTGAATCTCGGCACCCGTATTATCGGCATGATGCAAAATGCGGAACTCACTATGCCCCCCCTCACGATGAAGGTCAAACGTTCCATCCTCATTACGGTCAAAATTCACACCCCAATCAAGCAACTCCTTAATCTGACCCGGAGCCTCGGTCACTACCTTCCGCACAGCATCCGGATTACTCAACCAATCTCCCGCAATCATGGTATCCTCAATATGCTTATCGAAATTATCCACCGCAAGATTTGTCACACTTGCCACTCCACCCTGAGCAAAATATGTATTTGCCTCCGAAAGATCAGTCTTGCACACCAATGCTACAGACGAACCACTCCGAGCCGCCTTCAGAGCAAAACTCATGCCGGCTATGCCACCTCCTATCACAAGATAATCATACGAATGTTTCATTGCCTATAATTTATTTTGAGTCACCACATCCGGATAATCACTATTTTCAGCTATCTTTTTCATCCCGCGATAACTCATTATACACTGCAACCTGCAAAATTACAATTTTTTTGCGATTATAGACCCCATTTCAGCGAAAAAATACTAACTTTGCAATATGATCAACGACGACTTTGATATTAACAGCCAACAAGACAATTTCGATATCCATTCCCGACGTGCCGACAACGACTTCGAAAAAGCACTCCGCCCCCTTGCATTCGATGACTTTGCCGGACAAGAGAAAATCATCGAAAATCTCCGCGTATTCGTCAGAGCAGCTTCACTAAGAGGAGAACCACTCGACCATACACTCCTGCACGGACCACCCGGACTCGGCAAAACCACACTCTCAAATATCGTCGCAAACGAACTTGGCGTCGGATTCAAAGTCACATCCGGACCCGTACTCGACAAACCCGGAGACCTCGCCGGAATATTAATGTCGCTCGAACCACACGACGTCCTGTTCATCGACGAAATACACCGCCTGCACCCTATCGTCGAAGAATACCTATACTCCGCAATGGAAGACTATCGAATAGACATCCTCCTTGACAAAGGCCCCGGAGCAAAAAGCGTCCAACTGACACTATCACCATTCACGCTGATAGGCGCAACAACACGAAGCGGTCTACTCACAGCACCACTCAGAGCAAGATTCGGAATAAACTGCCACCTCGAATACTACGACCACCAAGTCCTATGCGGAATCGTAAAACGCTCCGCAAGACTCCTCAACTCCCCCATTGACGACGAAGCAGCACTCGAAATAGCACTCCGAAGCCGAGGCACTCCACGCATTGCAAACGCCCTACTTAGACGAGTAAGAGACTTCGCAATGGTAAAAGGTACAGGACACATCGACCTCAAAATCGCTAAATACGCCCTCGAAGCACTCAACATCGACAAATTCGGCCTCGATGAAATTGACAACCGAATACTACTCACCATAATCGACAAATTCAAAGGAGGCCCCGTAGGGTTATCCACCATAGCCACAGCACTCGGTGAAGACTCAGGAACAATAGAAGAAGTTTACGAACCATTCCTTATCAAAGAAGGATTCATTAAACGGACGCCACGAGGAAGAGAAGTGACCGACCTGGCATACTCACACCTCGGCAGAAACAAATATCCAACGCAAAACACACTCTTTGACCAACCATTAAATCACTAATATTCAGAAATGTATAAAAATAGAAATAAAAAAAGAAGGAAATTACTTGCAAAACGGCAAAAAAAATATTAATTTTGCAAAAGAAATCCACAGGAGAGGTGGGTGAGTGGCTGAAACCACCAGTTTGCTAAACTGACGTAGGAGCAATCCTACCACGAGTTCGAATCTCGTCCTCTCCGCCGCAGAGCTATTCAGAGGCCTTCTGAATAGCTCTTTTTCTTGCGCATTATTTTCCGCGAAAAGATGCTATATCTCAAGAAATCAGTGAAATATGCCTATTAAAGATTTGTGCTCGCCAAATGTTCAGAAGCCTTTCGGAAGCCTCCGAAAGGCCAAAAACAAGCCCTCGGTGGTGACACTTTGGTGACACTTTAAGAATTATTACTGTCCGCTAAATTTTTTTTTATTATTATTCGCTAAACCGTAGTGCTTAAGAATCTTTAATTTTTGTGTCACTAAAAATGTCTTTCAGAGCATTTTTGTCATCTCGACTTCAATTTTTTTGCAAAAATCGTCGGCAATACAAAAAATTGTAACTTTACTTTCGATAATCAGACATGAAGGTCAACCTTTCAAAATGCCGAACATTATATGTCAAAATTATGTTTCTAATGTTAAATTATCAAAATTCATCCATATGGTACAAGAAAAAAAAGGATTGCTTCATGTGTTGTCAATCACAGGTGTTATTGTGGCAGTCGGTATAGTATTTGGAGACATCGGCACATCACCTTTGTATGTAATGAAGGCAATAATGAGTATTAATCCGATGTACGATTCAGATTATGTGATTGGTGCTATCTCGTGCGTTATATGGACTTTGACAATCCAAGCCACTGTAAAATATGTGCTTATAGCTTTGCATGCAGACAATAATGGGGAAGGAGGTATTCTCGCGCTATATTCGCTGCTAAGGAAATGCTCGCACAAATGGCTATATCTTGCCGGAGCTTTGGGCGCTGCAGCTCTGATAGCTGATGGTATGCTGACTCCGGCCATAACAGTCTCATCGGCTGTGGAGGGTATTGGCATTATAGCCCCGCATTTGCCTGTTATGCCTATCGTCGTCTCAATTATAATTCTGATTTTTATAATGCAGAAGATGGGCACTTCTATAATAGGGAGATTATTTGGCCCTGTGATGTTATTGTGGTTCTTGACACTGGGCACTCTTGGAGTCTTTTCGCTTATTAATTGTCCTCATATTTTATATGCGTTCAATCCATGGTATGCTGTTAAACTTCTTGTCAGTTCTCCTAAATGGTTTATAATTGTGGGGGCTGTATTCCTGTGTGTTACCGGGGCGGAAGCTCTTTATTCCGATCTGGGACATTGCGGCAAACGCAACATAACTTACGGATGGTTCTTCGTAAAAACAATGCTCATCCTTAATTACCTTGGACAAGGTGCTTATCTGATATCTTCACATCGTGCTGTGACGATGAATCCATTTTATGCAATTGTACCTAATTCTCTTGTTGCTCCAATGATTATATTGTCTACTTTGGCTGCAATCATTGCGAGTCAAGCACTTCTTAGCGGTGCTTTCACAATCTTTTCACAAGCCATCAGCCTGAATTTCTGGCCTAATTTAAAAATTAAATATCCTACATTGGAACGCGGACAATTATATATCCCTTCCGTCAACTGGTGCCTGATGGGTGGATGTCTCGCCACTGTTTTCATTTTTCGGGATTCATCGCATCTGGAGGCTGCATACGGCCTTTCCATCACAATAACAATGTTAATGACCACCATACTCCTCTTTTTCTGGCTTAACCTTAAAGGCCTTGGCAAAGCCATTTGCTTCTCTGTAACCGGATTCTTCCTGGTGCTCGAAGGATTGTTTTTCATCTCTAATCTTTCCAAGTTTGCTCATGGTGGATGGTATAGCCTTTTTGTTGCCATTGCAATTGGCATAATAATGGTTGTTTGGTATCGCGCATGTATCCTCAGGTCATCGTATATTGAATTCTTCCCCATAAATGAAAAATTGCCCCTTATCAATGACATCATCCATGATAGTGAAATTCCACTTTATGCATCAAATATAGTGTTCCTAAGCAGATTCTCCGACACAGGAAAAATTGAATCTAAACTACTCTATTCCATCGTTAACAAGAATCCCAAACGAGCCGACCATTATTGGCTTCTGCACATCGAATATTCCGATAGTCCCTACACCCTGGAATATGAAGTGGAAACAATCCTGGACAATCGTATTTTCGCTATCACTTTTTATCTGGGTTATCGCGTCAATCCTCAAATCAACGTGTTCCTGCGTCAGGTGGTGGAAGATCTGGTGAAAACGGGCAAATTGTCTTTGACAAGTCAATATCCTTCTCTGCACAAATATGGAATTCCGGGTGATTTCCGATTTGTGATACTGCACAGAGTATTCTCGGCTTCAAGCAATTGCAGACCTGTCGAACGATTTATTCTCAAGGCCTATGACCGTCTCAGATGGTTATCATTAACCGAGAAGGATAATTTTGGACTTGACACAAGTAACGTGACTGAGGAAACAATTCCACTCATTCTGTCTACTGCACCAAAGCAGCGAATATTGCCGCGTTTATACAAACCGTAGAAGTATGAGTCAAAATTTAATTTCATGTAGAGTCAACTGACAAGTGCAATGAGGTGCCAATTACAAAAGGAACAGAACTTTTATGCAGGTCAGCGAGTTTTGAAATTACACTGAATTTTATTATTTTTGCAGACGTAATAACCCGACAACACCTCTCCCTATTCGGAAGAATTATATATCTTTATGAACTATAATATATTAGACTTTATTAAACTTCTCGCGTCCGTATGCCTTTTCCTTTATGGAATGAAGGTAATGAGTGAGGGGTTGCAGAAAGTGGCCGGTGATCGCCTCCGTAACATACTCGGAGTCATGACGAAAAACCGATTTACAGGAGTACTTACAGGAATAATCATCACAGCTCTTATACAAAGTTCTTCAGCATCTACAGTGATGGTTGTAAGCTTTGTAAATGCCGGGCTTATGTCTTTGGCACAGTCCATGGCCGTGATATTCGGAGCAAATGTCGGAACTACGGTAACAACATGGATTATATCGGCCTTCTCATTTGAGGTGCATATATCCGATTATTCTTTGATACTTCTTGCCTTAGGCGTCCCGATGCTCTTTATGAAAAAGAGTGCCTATAAGAGTTTGGGTGAGTTCCTGATAGGATTCTGTTTCCTCTTTATGGGTTTGGACTTTATATCGCTTTATGTGCCGAATCTGGAGCAGAACCCGGAAATGCTCCATTTCCTGACGGATTACACCTCTATGGGGTACTGGTCGGTGCTTATATTCTTCTTTATAGGATTGGTAGTGACAATGGTGGCGCAAAGTTCAGCGGCCACATTTGCCATAACGTTGATAATGTGTTCGCAAGGATGGATTTCGTTTGAGCTCGGTTGCGCCATAATTCTTGGTGGAAACATCGGAACTACCATAACGCCTATTCTTGCCTCGTTGAGCGGAAATTTGGCCGCTAAACGTACAGCAATGGGGCATTTGTTATTCAATGTCCTGGGTTCTATCATAGTATTGTGCTGTTTCCATCCCTTTGTGGAGCTGGTGGCTGATATCACGTATGCCTGTCAAGGCACAAATCCACTGGATATAAGTGCGGCTCGCGAGCATGCCATGGAGAACACCAACTTGCTCACTAAAGCAGGAACTCTAACCAATTTGGCACAGGCCTCCGTAGCATTCGGTTTGGCAATGTTCCCTACAGTCTTCAATGCACTCAACTTGTGCATAATGATATGGTTTACAAATCTATACGTAAAGATTGTATGCTGGCTGATGCCTGCCCATAAAAAAGACGACGAAGAAGAATTCTCACTCAAATTCATCGGACGCGGTATTTTGTCAGCTTCCGAGCTTAACATAACACAGGCTCAAAAGGAAATTGCCCTTTATGGCGAAAGAGTGAAACGTATGCTTGGAATGGCACAGCAGCTTATCCATCTTGATTCAAACGATGATGAATACACTACCACCTATTCCCGCCTTGAGAAATATGAAGATATATCTGACCGCATGGAGATAGAGATAGGCAATTACCTTAATCATGTAGCCGAAGGCAGACTGTCTCCGGAAGGTAAAATGAGAATAGCCGGTATGTTGCGTATCATTTCCGAAATTGAATCGATAGCTGACGGTTGCTTAAACGTCGGTAAAACCTTGATGCGCAAGAATGCCAATCATGTAAACTTTGATGAAGCAATCCTTCATGAAATCGACCAAATGTTCCATCTCGTAAATGAAGCGATGGACAATATGCTCAATCTTCTCAACGAAATGGAAACTCCCGAAGATTCCCTTATCATTTCAGCATACAATAAAGAGAGGGAAATCAATAACCTTCGCAATAAGCTTCGTGATGACAATATCTTTAATATCAATCGTAAAGAATATGACTATCAGGAAGGCATATTTTTTATGGATCTCATTAGCGAGGCCGAAAAACTCGGAGACTATATGCTCAATGTAGTAGAAGGTGTAAAACATCAATTCAAGGCCACCGACCAATAAGGCCTCTAAACCTTAATGAAGAAAAATATGCCAGCCAATAACTCCCGCTACTGTGTTATCATGTGTGGTGGAATCGGGTCTCGTTTCTGGCCCTTCAGCCGTAACGCTATGCCGAAACAATTCATTGACTTTTTCGGCACCGGAAAATCTTTGCTTCAGCTTACAGTGGAACGTGTTCTTCCGCTTGTGCCAATGGAGAATATCCTTTTGGTCACCAACCAACGTTACGCTGAAATCATTAAAGAACAGTTACCCGATATCCCGGATGCAAACATACTTGCCGAACCGGCCAGACGCAATACGGCTCCGTGTATTTGTTGGGCAGCACATCATATTTATGCCCGCAATCCGAAAGCATCCATTATGACGCTTCCATCTGACCATTTGGTACTCAAAGAGCTTGCATTTGTCAAGGCTATGGATGAAGGGATGTCCTTTGTAGAACAACAGGATGCTCTTCTGACATTAGGAATAAAACCCACATCGCCGCAAACAGGATATGGGTACATCCAAAAAGGT
Source organism: Bacteroides sp. (assembly GCA_023665145.1). GTDB lineage: Bacteria > Bacteroidota > Bacteroidia > Bacteroidales > Muribaculaceae > Lepagella. The sequence continues at coordinate 3,619 of JAMPEM010000037.1, read as the reverse complement.
GCAGAGCTCAAAGATTGGGAAGGAATAATGAAAGTCAAATCATTTACAGAAAAACCCAATCTCGAAATGGCGGAGTTTTTTCTTTCCAGCGGCGAATTCTTCTGGAATTCCGGCATCTTCCTATGGACTGCCAAATCCATTCTCGAAGCCTTCGACAAATACGACCCCGGCACAGCTGCCGTCTTTAATCCCGGGAAGGAGTTATACAACACCCCGGATGAAAAAGAATTTATCTCCAAAATTTTCACCTCGGCACCATCCAACAGTATCGACTATGCCATAATGGAGAAAGCCGATAATGTTTATGTCAAAACAGTTGACCTGGGATGGAGCGATTTGGGCAATTGGAGCGCCCTTTACGACATCTCTCCCAGAAATAAAGAGGGGAACGTAACTCAAAACTGCAAGGTGATTACTCATAATTGCAATGACAGTATATTTGCCGTCAAGGGAGATAAACTCATCGCAGCCTCAGGACTCGACGGATACATTGTGGCAGATACTCCCAATGCTCTTTTAATATGCCCGCTGAAGGAAGAACAGCGAATCCGCCAAATAGTGAATGATATATCCAACAAATTCGGAGACGACTACCTCTAAAGGTATACAGCGGAATCTTCCGCTATAGCGTGCAAAAACATGGCACGGTGTGCCGCTTGTTTATGTTTTTTTAATAGTTTTTTCGTGTTGAATTATTAGGAATTGCAGTGTTTTAGTATTAACTTTGCAATGCAAAACAAAATCAAAAGAAAAACAAAATTAAAGAAAACAAAGATTGATATGGCAAAGAAAAAAATAAGCGTAGCCGGAGTGACAGCCGAATCCTCTCGCGACCAAAAGCAGAAAGCTCTCGATATGGCGCTCCAGAATGTAGAGAAGAATTTCGGTGCAGGCGCCGTAATTCGTCTTGGGGATGATGCTGTTCAAGATGTAGAGGCAATTTCCACCGGCTCCATCGGACTTGACAACGCCCTTGGTGTGGGAGGTCTTCCCCGTGGCCGCGTTACAGAAATATTCGGGCCCGAATCATCAGGTAAAACCACGCTCGCAATTCACGTTATAGCCGAAGCTCAAAAGAAAGGAGGCGTCTGTGCGATAATCGATGCCGAACATGCCTTTGACCGTTTCTATGCAGAACAGCTTGGTGTGGATACCAATAACCTTTGGATAGCACAACCCGACAACGGTGAACAAGCTCTCGATATAGCAGAACAACTCATCAATTCCGGTGCTATTGATGTCCTTGTAGTTGACTCCGTGGCCGCTCTGACACCTAAGGCTGAAATCGACGGCGAGATGGGCGACAAGAACGTCGGACTCCATGCAAGATTGATGTCACAGGCACTCAGAAAACTGACCGGTACGATATCTCGCACACGCACATGCTGCATCTTTATCAATCAGCTTAGAGAGAAGATTGGCGTAATGTTCGGAAATCCCGAAACCACCACCGGTGGTAACGCGCTTAAATTCTATGCCTCAGTACGTATAGATATTCGTCCTTCCACTGTGATAAAGGATGGCGACAACGCAATAGGAAGACTCACCAAATGCAAAATCGTCAAGAACAAAGTCGCTCCCCCGTTCACCAAGTGTGAATTTGACATAATGTTTGGAGAAGGGATTTCGCAATCAGGAGAGATAATTGACCTCGGCACTCAATTGGGTATCATAAAGAAGAGTGGAGCATGGTTCTCGTATGAAGATGCCAAACTTGGACAAGGGCGTGATGCTGTCAAAAGAGTAATAGCCGAGAACCCCGAACTTGCCGAAGAATTGAAAGGTAAAATTCTCGCCAAACTCGACGAAGAAAAGTCAAAAAGAAACGCAGGAAATAAATTCAATCCCTTTGCTCCGGTTATAGAGGAAACACCTGCAGTGGATCAGGAGGTATCAAATCTTTCGGATTTTGACGTCTAAAGAAGAGAAGTCGTTTTTTTGTATATAGGGTGCAGCCTTAGTTGCATCCGAAAGAAAATCCCGCAGAATCTGTCAGTTCTGCGGGATTTATAAAATTATATCGATACATATCCGTCAGTTGACCATATTCTGCGGACTGCCGTCCAGGAAGGCCTTCACATTTGCCACAGTGATGTCGATGAGTCTGCGACGTGCTTCAAACGTACCCCATGCAATGTGAGGAGTGACAGTAACACGCGGTGCATTTAGCAGCGGATTAGTCTTCGATGGAGGCTCACTTGATAATACATCTACACACACGGCTGCCAACTTATTTTCACACAGTGCCTTGGCTACCGCATCCTCATCAAGCAGACCACCACGTCCGGTATTGATAAGTATGGCAGTCGGTTTCATCAATGACAGCAATTTTCCATTGACCATTTTTTCTGTATCGGGAGCTAACGGGCAATGAAGCGAGACGACATCAGAAACAGTAAAAAGCTCTTCGCGGCTCATCTTCACATACCCCTCGGGAAGTTCGGCCTGCGACTTTGAAGTTTCCAAAACCACCTTCATACCGAAAGCAGCAGCAATACTTGCCACCTTACGCCCGATGTGACCGAATCCGACGATACCGAAAGTTTTCCCGGCCAGCTCCGTAAGGGTAAAATTAACAAATGAGAAATCACGGCTCTCGCTCCAATAACCAAGTTTGTTTTGCCAAGTATAAAGGTCGGGATGATAAATTGCATTAAGGAGAAAAGCAAAAACAATTTGCGCTACAGAGTCGGTGCTGTATGATGGAATATTGCATACAGTCACGCCATGACGCCTTGCTGCCTCACAATCTACAATGTTAGTACCGGTGGCCAGAACGCCAATCATCTTAAGATTGCGCAGAGACTCAATATCAGCCGCAGAGATAACGGTTTTGTTGGTCAAAAGAATCTGAGCATCCTTAGAACGTGGTATAATCTCATTCTTAGAAGTTCTGTCATATACAGTCAGATTACCCAACGCTTCAAGACCGGCCCAGGAGAGGTCACCGGGGTTGGTGGTAAATCCGTCAAGAATTACAATATTGTTATCCATATTTCGAGGGTTATATAAAATTTTAATACAAAATTACACAAAAAAGTTCAAAGAAACGACAATGCTCAACTGAAAAACAAACAATACGATAAAGTGCTGATATATATCTATATGGTATCTGTTTGAACATCCCGTAGATGAGATTGCGATAAAAAAAATGTAAAATTATTTGGATAACGGCAAAAAATGTTGTAACTTTGCAACGCTTTTGAGAAGCATCCCCACTGTGAGAACAGCGAAAGTATCGGGCGAATTCACCAAAATGGTAATAAAGGCTCAAAAAGATACCGGTAGATGCGACAAAAGCCACCTTTTTTTATCGGGGTGTAGCTCAGTCCGGTAGAGTACGCGTCTGGGGGGCGTGTGGTCGCAAGTTCAAGTCTTGTCACCCCGACAATCCAAGCTGATGACAATGTCATCGGCTTGTTTTGATTTATATCTACCACATTATAAGAGGTTGTTTAAAAATAAATGTTACTGGATTTGGACATAATTTTTTATGTTGTTTAAAAATTTTCTTCAACAACAAATATATTGGCCATAATCGCGTTTTTTACATAGATTATACAATCTGCAAACGATTGCGAAATAGGGAATAACAGTCGAATTCGTAGAAATTTACTTT
>JAMPEM010000036.1 GCA_023665145.1 Bacteroides sp. | reverse complement strand
TAATTTTCTAACCTCTAACCTTCAACCTCCTAACTTTTCGCAAGTTAAAGCTTGCCAAAGTTGAGTTATTATAATATATTTTTGGGGGGATCTAATCGGCATTAAGCGCAAGCATTGACTCCATGATAGAGCGGTTATTACTCAGACGTGGCACTTTTCTCTGCCCTCCGAGTTTATGCGTACCGGCAGATTTCAGCCATGCGTTGAAAAGTCCTTTTCGGGCTGTAACAATAGTTAACGGGTCAAGGAAAATATCCCCGCTTCTCTTGGCATCATAGTCAGAATTGACGTTACGAAGTTCACGATCAAGTGTTTCAGCGAATTTCTTTATATCGGCCGGAGGGTTGGCCCATTCTATAAGCCATTCATGTCGACCCCGCTTACCTTTGTCTACAAAGACAGGTGCAGCTGTATAGTTTTTTATTGAAGCGCCCATAGCGTCACAAACACGGGCTATTGCTATTTCTGCATTAGCTTCCATCAGTTCTTCACCAAAGGCGTTGATAAAACTTTTTGTCCGTCCGGCAATAGTGATTTTTAGAGGATTGACAGATTCAACTTTCACCGTGTCTCCAAGTCGATATCGCCATAATCCATTAGCGGATGAAATTATCAGTTCATATATTTCCCCGGGAATTACGTCATCAATTGGAATCGGGATTTCGCGTTGTAATTCCGGATGACCTACCGGGGCGAATTCGAAGAATATTCCGGCATCAATAATCATTAGGAGTGAGGGGTCGATAAAATCGCTTTGTGTAGCGAAGAAACCTTCCGAAGCATTGTAAGTTTCGAAGAAGTGCATCTTAGCGGGGTCAACAATGCGAAGGTATTCAGTCTTGTAAGGAGCAAAGGAGATGCCTCCATGGAAAAAGACTTCCAGATTGGGCCACACATCCATTAGAGAGGTTTTACCGCTGATTTCAAGGATTTTTTTCAAGACTACCAAGAACCATGACGGCACGCCTGAGATATTTGTAACATTCTCGTTAACGGCACATTTTGCAAGAGCCGGAAGCTTAACATCCCAATCCGGTAGGAGTGCAGTGCGCTTATCGGGAATTCGGAATACTTCTGCCGGAGGGGTCACTTTATCAATAAGAGTGGCACTAAGATCGCCAACTTTTGCAGATAATCCATCGAGGTTCAATTCATTGGCGAAAGAGCCACCGAGAATAAACCCTTTTCCGGAAAACATTCTGGAGGAAGGGTTACAACGAAGATAGTGTGCGACAACATCCGCGGCTCCGGCGTAATGATTGAGTCTTAAAGATTGATTAGTGACGGGAATATATTTTGACTTGCCGCCGGATGTACCGGATGATTGGGCAAAGTTACGACAGATACCGGGCCAAAGAATCCCTTTTCCTCCCTTAATCATCCTCATAACCAATGGCCGAATCTCTTCATAATCGACTATGGGGACACATCGGCGGAATGTTTCGTAGGGGTCTTTGAGTTGAGTAGCTTTACTGAATCCATATCGTCTGCCGTATTCGGTATCACGAGCAGCCCGAAGAAGAGAACGAAGCACTCTGCGTTGAATCTCAACGGAGTGTGAATCCCATAGGTCTGTACGGTTGGCTCGATGAAGAAATAATGGTCTGGCAAACGGAGTCAGATTCATGCTCAAAAAAAACAGGCCTGCGGCGAGTTCGGGATTGAATACGCCGCAGGAAGATAATATGGTTGTATTATTTAAAATAACGATTGTAGAGGCCTTCAAAGCCCTTACCATGGCGAGCTTCATCTTTCGCCATTTCGTGCACGGTATCGTGGATAGCGTCGAGGTTTTGAGCTTTAGCGTTTTTAGCTATACGCATTTTATCCTCGTTGGCACCGGCTTCAGCATGCATACGTTTTTCGAGGTTGGTTTTGGTATCCCATACTACATCGCCGAGGAGTTCGGCAAATTTAGCAGCATGTTCAGCCTCTTCCCAAGCATAACGTTTGAAAGCATCAGCAATTTCGGGGTAACCTTCACGGTCGGCCTGACGGGACATAGCCAGATACATTCCTACCTCGGTACATTCACCTTGGAAATGGTTGTTGAGGTCTTTTATCATATCTGCGTCACAACCTTTAGCTACACCGATTTCGTGTTCGGTAACAAATTTCAAGAGGGCAGCCTTGTCAAGTTCTTTAAACTTAGATGCCGGGGCGCCGCATTGGGGGCATTTTTCAGGAGGAGTATCTCCTTCAGCCACATATCCACAAATAGTGCAAATCCATTCTTTTGCCATAATATAGTAGTTATTTAGAGTTATTGGGAGTTTTTGAAAAATATTTTTACAAACTCTCAGACTGACATAATAACAATCCGAGTTGTGGAAAGTTTAATTCCGGATTTAATTTTTTATAAGTTGAGCCAGTCGAGTATAGAAAGACGGCACTTCACCGGTAAAGACATCAATGATTTTACCTTCAGGTGAGATTATGATTTTTGTGGGGAAACCTTGCACGGGATAAATAGTAGTAAGGTCTCCGGGGCCTTGTGCATTATAAAGGTTTACCCATGGGAGCTTATATTTTGCGACAGCAGCTTTCCACGCTTGAGTGGTATCACCGCAATCTATACCGATAACCTCCATTTTGCCGGCATATTGTTCATACGCTTTCTTCAATTCGGGGAATCCTTTAATGCACCACACACACCATGAGCCCCAGAAATCAAGAACAACCCATTTGCCGCGGAAGTCGGAAAGCGACACTTTTTTACCGTCGATGTTCTGCAGAGTGAAATCAGGAGCTGTAACGTCTCCGGTTGTGAAAGCCTTCTTTTTTTCTTCAAGCGCACGGCGCCGTTCTCGCTCTGCTTTATCGGATGCAAGGAATGGGTAAAGCGGAGTATTTTTCAGTTCTGGATTGATGTTGTCATAATATTTAAAGAAGAGATCATCTTCGAGCGAAAGCATGGCATAAACAGCGGCCGGAGATGTAGGATTGGCATCTATATATTCTGAGAGAATTGCATCGTAAGCTTCAGAGATGCCTTGGAGGGCTTCCTCGGGGAGTTGTCCGGTCTGAATTTTTACAATTTCTTCTTCGAGAGGAGCGAGTTTGTTGTTTACTTGTGTCATACCATCCATAAGAGGTGAACCGGAAACAGAGTAAATCAGCGGAGTTGTGGATTCAACAGCAACGGTAAGGTTGTCTCCCGGAGATGTATAGAAGTCTATACGATTGTCACGCGTGGCCGAAGGTGCGTCTGAGAGGAATAATCTGTAACGGGCATCACCTTGGGGAGTGACCGGGATAGAAACTGACAGGGCTGATATATCGATTGTATCTGTCTGTACAGGGGTGCTGCGCGAGTTATTATTCGCTGTCAGATCGCTTATAAGCACATGGCTTACTATTAGTTTGTCTGCTGAGGGTTTTTCAGTGAAATTTACTGTGATATCAGCATTAGCGATGGCCGGAAGTGATAGGGCAATCGCGAGTGACATGAATGTATGTTTCATTTTTTATCAAATTATCCTTAAGGAATTAACAATAGATGGTATGTTAAGGTTTTTGGGATGATATTTTTTTGAGATTGTTATGAAGTCTGTTGGTAAATTCGTAATTTTTAAGTCCCCATTTCGGAGCTACGAGTAAATTGGCCGGAGCTTGGGATACGAATCTTTCAATAGCAATACTTCGGGGAATCCTTTTGACAATCTCAAGGCAGAGATTAAGATAATCTTCTACAGAGAAGAGTTCCACTTTTAATACACCGGAATTTACAAGGCGTTCAAGCGGTGTGTCACGAATGATTTGAAGCTGATGTAGTTTTATCGATTGGATAGGGAGTCGGGAGACAAGATCAATTGTCTTGAGGATATCATCAATATTTTCACCGGGCAATCCGGCAATAAGATGCAGACCTACGTCAAGATTATTGTACCGGCAAAGATTAACGGCAGCTACCGTGTCATCCCATTTATGCCCTCTATTTATAAGTTTAAGTGTTTGATTATTTGAGGTCTCAGCTCCCAATTCGATAAACACGGGATATGTTTTATTTATCTCAGATAGCTCCTTTATGAGTTGGGAATGCAGGCAATCAGGTCGTGTACCGATGACTAGTCCCACTACATCAGCAACTTTGAGCGCACGATGATACAGAGATAGAAGATGCTTTGTATCAGAAGAAAATGTGCCGGTATATGCCTGAAAATAGGCGAGATATTTCATTGAAGGATATTTTCGAGAGAAGAAATTCTTTCCTTCGGCAAGTTGTTGCTCGGGTGATTTTTCGGCACTGCAATAAGATGGTGAAAAGGATTTGTTATTGCAGTAGATACAACCGCCGTGAGATATTGTACCGTCACGGTTAGGACAAGTGAATCCGGCGTCAATACTTATTTTCTGCACCTTAAGGCCGGGGAATTTCTCGGCAAGGTATTCAGAATAGTCTTTATACCATGGATTCATAACGGGAGTCGGGAGCTATTAAAAAATCTGCGATTACAAAAGCGGCGAGTGCCTTAACCACATGAACACCTCTAAGGGCAATGCATGGGTCATGCCGACCCCCGGCTTCAATGAGTACCTTTTCTCCGGATGAATTGATAGTCTGTACCTCCTGCCCTATTGTGGGGGTCGGTTTAAACGGAACTCGGAAGACAATTGGCATTCCGTTGGAAATACCACCTTGAATGCCACCGCTATGATTTGCTTCGCATATTAATCTGCCGTCAAGGAGGGATTTGGGAGTATCGAGTTCTTGGGAACCCAATTTGCGTGCTGCTTCAAAACCGTCACCGAGTTCAAAACCTTTCACACCGTTGACAGTCAACATTGCATGGGCAAGTGCGGCATCAAGCTTATCGAAAACGGGACTTCCCAAACCGGCAGGTATTCCTGAAATGGTACATTCCACCAGACCGCCTACGGAGTCATGTCGATTACGAGCGTTTTCGATTTCTCGTTCAAAGAGAGCGGGATCGGTCTGCTCTCCTACGGCTATTAACCTGGAGGATACACATATTCCCTTTGCTTCAAGAAGCTGCAGTGCCATAGCTCCGGCTACACACCAATTGGCTGTCTCGCGGGCAGACGCTCTTCCTCCACCTCTATGGTCTCGGATGCCGTATTTTGCGGTATAAGTGTAGTCTGCATGATTTGGACGGAAGACGTCTCTGAGATGGTAGTAATCAGAAGAATGATGATTGAGATTACGGATTATGAACCCGATTGATGTGCCGAGAGTAAGTCCTTCCGCAGAGATACCTGACAGAAATTCCACCTTGTCAGCTTCATTGCGAGGTGTGGTAAGACATGAGACTCCCGGTCTGCGGGCATCGAGGAGAGCCTGCACTGCATCAAGGTCGAGGGGGAATTGTGCCGGGAATCCGTCAATTATACCTCCGATGGCCGTTCCATGACTTTCACCGAATGTTGTTAGGCGAAGATTTTTGCCGATTGTATTCATGACTTTTCCATAGGAGCGGCGATGTCTGCCGTTGTAGCTTGTGAGACTTTTATAAGATCATGCGGAGTGATTTCGAATTGAAGACCTCTAACCCCGGCCGACACAAAGACAGATTGGAAATTATTGACAGTGGAATGGATAAAAGTGGGAAAATGTTTTTTCATCCCAATTGGTGAGCAACCGCCTCTGATATAACCGGTGACTTGAAGGAGTGATTTCATGGGGATCATTTCCACTTTCTTGTTTCCGGAGACCTTGGCAGTCGCTTTTAAATCCACTTCCATATTGCCGGGTACGACGCAGACTATATAACCGGATTTATCACCGTGCAGGACGAGAGTTTTGAAGACACGATTAATGTCTTCGTTGAGCTCTTGTGCTATATGATCTGCTGCGAGATTTGACTCATCGACTGTATATGGGACAAGTTTATAACTAATCTTATCCCTGTCGAGAAGTCGGGCGGCATTGGTTTTTTGCATATTATCTTCCGGGCTTATTTGTCCATAGTAAGGAGAAGTTCCTCGTTATTGCGTGTCATCTCCATCCGTTTTTTCATAAAGTCCATAGCCTCAATGGAATTCATATCACTCAGGTAATTACGGAGCACCCACATACGATTAAGTGTATCAGGGCCAAGCAGAAGGTCGTCGCGACGTGTAGACGAAGCGATAATATCCACAGCGGGGAATATACGTTTGTTAGAGAGTTTTCTGTCGAGTTGCAATTCCATGTTACCTGTACCCTTAAATTCCTCAAAAATCACCTCATCCATTTTGGAGGAAGTTTCGGTAAGGGCTGTTGCAATAATTGTCAGTGAGCCTCCGTTCTCAATATTTCTTGCCGCTCCGAAGAATCGTTTGGGGCGCTGGAGCGCGTTGGCATCTACACCACCGGAAAGAATTTTGCCGGAAGCCGGAGAGACTGTGTTATAAGCACGAGCAAGGCGAGTGATTGAATCAAGCATAATGACAACATCATGACCACATTCCACAAGTCGTTTTGCTTTTTCGAGGACAATTCCTGCGATTTTGACGTGTCTTTCAGCAGGTTCGTCAAATGTGGAGGCAATCACTTCAGCGTTAACACTGCGAGCCATATCTGTCACCTCCTCGGGACGTTCGTCGATGAGAAGCATTATAATATAAGTATCGGGATGATTCTCTGAGATAGCGTTGGCGATGTCTTTGAGAAGTATAGTCTTACCAGTTTTGGGCGGAGCTACAATAAGTGCACGTTGACCTTTACCGATAGGGGCGAACATATCCACCACACGGGTGGAAATATTGGAAGATACACCTCCGGTGAGATTAAATTTTTCGTCGGGGAAGAGGGGGACGAGGTGTTCAAAGGGCTCGCGGTCACGGAGAAGTTCCGGTGCCAGGCCATTGATTGAGTGAACTTTGCATAAAGGGAAATATTTTTCACCTTCGCGCGGTGGCCGAATACCCCCTTGCACTACATCACCGGTTTTCATACCGTATTGTTGTATCTGCTGCTGAGATACATAAACATCATCAGGGCTTGAGAGGTAATTGTAGTCTGATGATCGCAGAAATCCGTAACCGTCAGGCATAACTTCAAGTACTCCGGAGGATACGAGAATACCTTCGAAGTCGAAAAGAAGATCAGGGCGACGTTGCTGAAAATTATTTTGCTTCTGCTGCATGCGCTGTTGCTGTCGAAGCTGTTTTTTTGAGAGATGTTTTCCTTGCGGGAACTGCTGAGCCGGAACTTGGGTGTTGGCCGTGGGCTCCTGGAGTGTGATTGGCTGTTTTGCGGCAGCAATAGCTGCTTCCTCTATTTCGCGTTGTGATCTCGGGGTAAAAGTTTTCCCTTTTGATCTTGTAAAGAAAGAGTCAAGCGAAGCTCGTTCGTTTCGGGTGTTTTTATCTTTGTTATCTTCAATAACATAATTGTCGGGAGTCGGCGTTTTGGTATCAGAAGATGCATCCTCGACGATGGATTCTTGCACCGGGGAGTGTTCAACCACTTTTTCTTCAGATTCTTTTGATTCAGGAGACTCTTGATTGGGAGTGGTTTCAAACAAAGAGGGTGTCTCCTGTTCGGCCTTAGGTTTTGTTTTTCTTCCACGTTTTTTGGGTTCCGGCTTTGGTTCTTCCTTCACATTCTCTATGACCGGTTCTACATTCTCTGACGCAGTTTTCTCATCCACAAGAGGTGTCTGTTGTGATTCTGTATCAGCTTTGGTTTTACGTCCACGCCGTTTAGAGGGCGTCGCAGATTCATCATCAGCTGATTTACTAACGGCAACTTCGGTCGGCTTGGTATCCTCTTTGGATTCTTTGGCTTTATTCTCTTTTTTTGTACGAGGTTTTCTTTCCTTAGTAGTTTTGGTACGCACAGAAATCTTTTTCGCTTCAGTTTTAGCAAAATCGGAAGCGCTTTGATCCAAAATATGATAAGCAAGGTCTTCTTTGCTTGCAGAGTCAGTTTTTTTCATACCCATGGATTCGGCAAGAGTTCTTAACTCACCGTCTTCCATGGCAATAAGGTCGTTATAGTTATACATTTGAAGAAGATTGTCTTAAAATTGGGAAAATTAGCACCAAGAGGCTTATATTAATCGCGCCTCACACCTCGAACGGGTGTAAAAATAAGAAAATTTAAAACTTTAGAAAAAAGTGATTGACGCCAAAGAATAAGACATAAACTCGTAATATCGACACATTTATGTAAGAAATGGAGGGCGTCTACGCATTTCTACGATGCAAAATTAATAAAAAAATTGGGAATCGGCAATTTTTTTTGAAAATTTCATACATTTTCATTTGGACTGATAAGAATAATCCGGATTGCCGCTTTTTCGGTCGGCAATCCGGATGACAATTCAAATATTTATTTTTCTACAAAACTGAGAGGCTATATGAAGGTAATAATACTAAAGCGTCTGTTCAATAGTCCAAACAAATGCTCTGAGTCCGAGTTTCGGTTTTTCGTCATTGAGTGCTTTTAGTCTCGCCAACAGCGGTTCCACCCTATCATCATCCACCATTGTAATAGTGGCAGTAGCGAGCGAGGGCCATGCGTGTGAGCCGTAATGCGGTTCACCCTTCAGTGTGCCCCTTCCTTGCACAGTTCCGAACGATGTAAAGCCTCGGCATGATGATTTGTCAAGAGCCTCGATAATATTTTCGTGATGAGCCTGGTCATAGGCTATGAATATTGCTTTCATTTTATTTGTCATTATTGTTAATACGCTTCTCCCCTTCTATCAGTTTCTTTCTATGAGTCCTTCGAGTATTCTTGACACCATTTCCGGCAAATACGCAGTAGAGCACCGGGACGAAAAGGAGTGTAAGCATTGTGGAGAATGTCAAACCTCCGATAACGGCCGTACCCATAGGACGCCACATTTCGGAGCCTTGGCCGGATCCTACAGCCATAGGCACCATACCAAGAATTGTGGTCAGAGTGGTCATAATAACGGGACGCAGACGAGAACGGCCTCCATCGATAACCGCCAGACGTATAGACATACCTCGTTCGCGGTTGAGTGTAATATAGTCAATTAAGACTATACCGTTTTTAACCACAATACCGATAAGCATAATGGCTCCAATCATTGACATTACATTCAGGGTATGACCTGTCAGCCAAAGGATAAGGAACACACCGGAGAATGCGAACAGCAATGAGGTCATTATTATACCGGGGTATGTAAGAGATTCAAACTGAGCAGCCATTACAATATAGACGAGGATTATAATAAGGATACCGAGTGTCAACAGGTCAGTGAACGAATCTTGTTGGTCTTCATAGCTACCGGCAATACCTATGCTGATACCTGAGGGCAAGTCGAGTTCGTCAATTTTGAGTTGAGCTTCAGTAACGACTTGGTCCAGTGGCACACCGTCTACTACAGTAGAGACGGTAATTACACGCTCACGGTCTTTACGCTCGATGGTCGGAGGCGTGAATCGTTGCACTACTGTGCCGAGTTCTTTGAGCTTTATGGGTTGTCCCTGCCCGCTCATGATTGTGATATTTTCGATATCGCTAATTGATGTGCGATGTTCGGGATCATACATTACTTTAATGTCGTATTCTTCACCATCTTCGCGGAATTGTGAAGAGAGTGCACCATTGATTCGATTACGAAGCACATTGGCTACTGTGGACATATTCAGACCGTAAAGTGCAAGTTTTTCGCGATCGAAATCCACTTGATATTCGGGTTGATAATCGGAACGTGATATTGTGATATCGGCGGTGCCGGGTATCCCTTCGAGAATGCGTTTAAAATTAGCTGCTACGGAGTCTGTTTCGGTAAAGTCATATCCATAGATTTCGAAGTCTACCGTTGCTTGTCCACCCATACTTTGTCCGCGGCCGCCGCCGACGTTTACTTGAGCTTTGCTGAATTCGGGATATCTCTCTTTAATATCTTGACGCATTTCGTCGGCAATCTCTTTGATATTGCGTTCGCGATCACCGGGATCGGAGAGCTTTATATTCATTGAGACTATATGTGAGCCGTTGTCTGAAAGAGATGCGTATGTATTGTCCGTACCGGCCGGCCCGACTGTGTAGCTTAGTTTTTTTATTTCCGGATATTTTTTGCGCCATTCAGCATCGAGGCGTGCTGTAGCTTCCCGGGTTATTTCCACACGTGTCCCGATTGGTGTTTCGAGAGTCACACCGAGACGTCCGTCGTCTTGGGTTGGAAAGAATTCCGTGCCGACAAATTTCATCAGGAAGCATGAGCCGACAAATATTCCAAGACATACAATGATGGTGACTGTTTTGTGCCTTACCAATACTCGAAGCACATTAGCATACCAGTTGTCAAATCTGTCAAGCGCTCTTTCAATAGGGGTATAAAGAACAGTGTATAGTTTGCCATGATGTTGCTGTTTGCGCAACCATTGTGAGCAGAGCATCGGAGTGAGCGAAAGTGCACATGTGGTGGAGATAATCATCATGATGGTCACCATCCATCCGAGCTGGCGGAAGAGAACGCCGGTCATACCGGTGACGAGAGTCAGGGGGAAGAACACGGCGATAAGTGTCAACGTAGATGCTATGACAGAAATAGCGACTTCGTTTGTACCATGAACAGCTGCTTGTTTCGGGTCTGCCCCTCGTTCTATGTGGGTAGTGACGTTTTCAAGCACCACTATGGCGTCATCGACCACCATACCAATGGAGATTGACAGTGCGGATAGCGACACGATATTTAGCGTATTCCCTGTAGCATATAGATAAATAAATGAAGCAATTAGGGATACGGGTATTGTAATAACGATAATCATCGTGGCTCGCCACCGTCCAAGAAATACAAACACGACTATCATGACGAAGAGGAGGGCATACAGCACGGTTTCTTCGAGTGCGGCAATTGTATTACGGATATTGTCGGATGTATCGACGATGACTCCGAGCTTCACATCCGTCGGAAGACGTTTTTGAAGGTCGGGCAGCATCTTCATTACTTTTTCAGATATAGCCACAGAATTGGCGCCGCTTTGTTTTTGGATGATAATCATAGCTCCTTCACGGCCACCGACAAATGTTTGCTGCGTACGTTCCTCGAGCGAGTCGTCAACGCGAGCCACATCGCTCAGATAGATTGTTTTACCATTATATGACCCTACGGGAAGGTTTCGAAGCTCGTCCGATTCGTCGAACTCTCCCTGGACACGCATAGCGTAGGTATTGGAGCCGACATCGAAACTACCGCCGGGGATATTTCTGTTTTCAGCGCTTATAACTTGTGAAATTTGCTCAACGGTCAGGTTGTACGCCTCAAGTCGAGCCGGATCGCAATAAACATGGATTTCACGTTTTGGAGCACCGGAAATTGACACAGAACCTACACCATCTACACGAGCCAGAGGGTTGGCTACGTTATCATCAAGAATCTTGTAGAGACCGGACATGGACTCTTGTGCCTCGACTGATAGGAGACAGATGGGAATCATGTCGGTAGAGAACTTGAAGATAATGGGATTTTCGGAGTCATCGGGGAGTGATGATTTCACCATATCCAGTTTATCGCGGACATCGTTTGTCAGGACATCTATGTCATATCCATATTCGAATTCGAGAGTTATGACTGATGTATTTTCGCGCGAATCGGATGTTATATGTTTGAGGTGCTCAACGGAATTGAGCGTATTTTCGAGGGGTTTTGTGACGTTCTGCTCTATATCCTCCGCGCTTGCACCGGGATACATTGTAATTACCATGATGGTATTTGTATCGATATCGGGATAAAGGTCAATCGGAAGTTTTGCGAGCGAGAACAAACCGAGTATAACCACAGCCACAAAGCAGAGGGTGGTCATTACCGGTCGTTTTACTGCTGAACCGTATAAACTCATAATTTCGATTTTTTAGTAGCGGTGTAAACATTCACTTTAAAATCTGCAGTGATGTTCAAAACCGATGTATATGTATTATTTTATGACCTTAACTTCCATGCCGTTTGCAAGACGATTAGTGCCGGAAATCACAACTGCAGCGCCTG
Source organism: Bacteroides sp. (assembly GCA_023665145.1). Lineage (GTDB taxonomy): Bacteria > Bacteroidota > Bacteroidia > Bacteroidales > Muribaculaceae > Lepagella. Next base: position 3,528 of record JAMPEM010000036.1, on the reverse strand, counting down.
CGGGCACACCGGAAAGGATTTCGTAACCATCATCAAGGCGCTGGCCGAGGGTAACTTGTACGAAGCTCACTTTACCGTCTTTGTAGATGTAGACGTAATGATTTCCTGAACCGGTTTGTTTCACAACAGCCCGATCGGGCACCACAACGTGACGTGAGACTCCGAGATTTAGTTCGACACGGCCGAACATACCCGGAAGGATTCTGTCATCGCTGTTGGGAACAGTAATTTCTACGCCGAATGTACGAGTTTTTTCATCCACCAACGGAGCTACCATTGTGATAGTACCGTGGAATTGTTCGGCTCCGTATGTGTCAAATTTCACAACAGCGGGCATCCCCTTTTTCACTTTGGATAGTTCTGATTCAGAAACGTTGATGACGATTTTAACCGGTTGTACTTGTGAGACGGTAAGAATGGGCAGCTGTCCGGTCATATCCCCCGGGTCATAATTGCGAGCTGTGATTACACCGTTAATAGGGGAAACGAGGACGGTATTTTCAGCAGCGTTACGCAAGGTACGCTCTGCTTGAGCGAGTGTATTTTTGGCGTTGATAAGTTGAGTTTCCATCTGGTCGACGGATTGTTTGGTACCACCGCCGATTTTATATAATTCCAAAGCTCGGTTATAATCCGTTTGTACATTACGCAAATTTGCTTTGGCGTTATCCACTTGCAGTTGATAAGTTGTGGCATTAACATCATCGAGCACAACAAGCTTTTGTCCTTTGCTTACTCTCATACCGTCATCTACGTAAATTTCACGTATTCTGGCAGCCATTTGAGCTGAGATATTGTTTACTTTTTCTGCTTGCACTGTAGCGGTATATTCCGACAGTTGATTGACGTCACGTTCTTGCACTGTAGCTATTTTGACAGCGGGAATTTCATCTTCTTTTGATTCCTCATTTTTTTTATCTTTGCCACATGCGGCAAGAAGAAGAGTCAAAGCGAGAGGGATAGCGAGAATGTATTTAAAGCGTTTCATAAATAGTGCTGTATATTTGATTGGATTATTTCTTTAAGTTATAGTTAACCGGGACACCTGCAGCGTTAAGCGCATCCTCTTTTCCGAGCAGGAGGTCAAGTTCACTCGTGCTTACGAGATAGTTGTAAATAGCCTGATAGTATGCAAGTTTTGCAGATGTTTCCGCGAGTTCCGCATCTCGGAGGCTGAGATAAGTGGCAGCACCTATTTCGAAGCTTTTCTGCATGATTTGATAAGCTTTTTCGGCTTGTCTGACACCTTCAGCACTCGTAGAAATCTGTCTTACCTCTTTATTGATATTATCGAGAGCCAAGTCAACTTGCATATTAAGGGAGTTGAGCAGAGTTTCGCGTTGGAGCTGAATCTCTTTTTCCTGTATTTCGGCTTGTTTGAGGCCGTAATATTTAGAACCGCCGGAGAATATGGGTACATTTACCGATAATCCGACGTTGCTATATGGATGAAATTCCTGATTTGAGAATGGATTGCCGTTTGAGAGGGCATTCCAGTTGATGTTGAAGGAAGCTGCTACAGTCGGAACCCATGCGAGTTTTTTCAGCTCGGTATTCTGTTTAGCCATCTCTGCTTGCAAGTCGAGAGAACGAAGTTGAGTGTTCAAAGAAAGGTTTCTGTCGGCAAGAGCGTATCCATACATCTCTTGCTGCATATCTTTCAGAGTTACGTCAGGGTCAATGTCCACAGTTTCATCGAGTCCCATCAAGACCTTGAGCTGCAACTTGCACTGTTTTATTGCGATTTCAGCCTGAAGGAGTTCCGGTTCAACATTTTTCACTTGTACGGCAGAGCGTAGCACATCATATTCGGTGGCTGTGCCTACAGAAAACTGTTTTTCAAATATTGAAGCGTTAAGACAGGCTATGTCATAGTTCTGTTTAAGCACTTCATAGCTTGAATTGGCAAGAAGAAGAGCAAAATATGCTTTATTAATCTGATCTATGAGGTCAAGACGTGAAGCTCTCGCTGCCTCAAGATTTTGAAGAATTTGCGTATCACTAATTTTTATAGATTTCCATAGAGTGGGAGCAACGATGGGGAGTGAGGCATTAAACCCGAAATTCCATGTATTGTCACTACCCATCTTAAGGTTTTGGCTTTGTCCCCCCATATCCATTCTGATGGTTTGGAGGCGTATGGTACGTTGATAGGCACCGGTAAAATCTATTGTAGGCCAAAGTGAAGCCTGCACCTCCTTTTTACTCCAGTCTGTTCGCGTCACCTCAAGATCCGCTATCTTAATGGTCGGACTTTGCTCAAGTGCTATCTTTATGCATTGTTCGCGAGATAATGTTACGCGATGACCACCGATGGTAATCTGACACACAGGCAGGAAATGTGGCATTGTGTCCGTCTGACTTACAGCCTGTTCCGGCACATTAATTTCCGGCAATTTTTTCTGCTCCTGAGCTATCGCATATTGGGGTACTAACGACACAATCGCCAGTGCGCCTGGCAAAACAGGGGAAAATCTAAATCGTTTCATTATGATGTTGTAATATTATTTCTATTTTCTATTGTGTTATCAAGGATTGCCATACCTTTAGGTGATGCAATAGTTCGCAAAAAGCTGATTGTTATGGCATCAAATGCTTTCATCAAAGTAAGCTCCGGTGGAAAATATTTCTCTTTCTGCTTTAAAGACTCCATCTGGACTTTGAACAACACGCAACAAAGATGGAAATCCATTCCGGGACGAAACACATCTTCATTCACACCGCGTGTGTATATCTCTTCAAGCCAGCTGTCAATCTCCTTCTGGTCGGCATGATAATGCGACTGCATCTCAGGATAATGCTCATTGAGGTCTTGAAAAAAACGAACATCAACATTTTCCATCATTTTCCTCTGATGCGTGAAAATATCAAGAAAAGCTACCATCATATTAGGTGCCTGATGAAATAATATCTCAAACTCTCTTCGTAATTCATTATGAAAAAAGTCGAGAGTTCGGATAATCATCTCTTTTTTGCTCCCGAAAATCTCATAAAGTGTGCGCTTCGACATTCCAAGAGCCGATGCAACACCATCCATCGTCATACCCTTAAGGCCACGACTTCTGAGTATTTCGCTAATAGCTGTCAGTAATTGACTATCTGACCTTTGCGGTACATTTTTCACATTTGAGTTCATATATGAATTAAACCTTTCGAAATATGGCACAAAGTTACAATAAAAAACCGAAAACCACAATATAGTTTTAAGTTTATTCTCTCATTTTCGTGTTTCATTATAGCTTGTTTAACCAACCTTTCGCAAGTTTTAACTTACTGAACGTTTGAAGTTTGAGGTCAGAAAGGTAGTGGAATTATCGAAAAAAATTAATATTAATTATTAAACAACCTCTAAAAATGCTCGATAATAACTATTCCACTGCCATTTAAAGCACACATATTTAATACCTGAATACATTCGCAAATGAACAAATTTGTTAAAATTATCGAATTTTACAATATTTTATGCAATTTGTTTGCAAATATTAATTCTTTTGTGTATATTTGCAACCGAAACAATCATATACTTTC
>JAMPEM010000035.1 GCA_023665145.1 Bacteroides sp. | reverse complement strand
AGGACTCTAAACTTCAAGTTTTCAATACGCAAAGCGGCTTGCGAAACTTGAGTTATCAATCAGTTTCTCTAAGGTTTTTGGGCTGTATAGATGGTGACAACACCTAATGTGAGTGATTGGAATGATGGATTTGTAAATCCTGCTTTTTGTATCAGTGCGGTCATTTCATTGCGTTGAGGACAGGCGGCAATGCTTTCCGGCAGATATGTATAGGCTCTGGAGTCACCACTTACCATTCGCCCTATCAATGGTATAAGGATGCGAGAATACAGTCGGTAGCCGCATTTAAGGATGGTATTTCGCGGTTCGGAGAGTTCTATGACGCATATAATTCCACCGGGCTTGAGGACTCTCAACATCTCTTTATACCCTTCTTCAAGGCGTTGGAAATTGCGGACACCGTAAGCTACGGTCACAGCGTCAAATGTATTGTCGTCGAAAGGGAGGTCAAGACAATCAGCCCATTGGAAAGATATTTTTTCTGTCAGCTCCTTTTTACCTGCTATTTTACGTCGTGCTATCTCAAGCATACCATCCGAGAGGTCAATCCCGGTAATATTGGCATCCGGATAAAGCTCGTGGAGGCGCAGGGCTACATCTCCGGTACCGGTTGCTACATCAAGAATTTCGTGGGGCGATGAATGAGCGAGAGTCTGCAATGCTTTGTCGCGCCACACATGGTGAAGGCCGAATGTCATCGCTGTATTCATCAAGTCATAGGCCGGCGCGATTGCGTCAAACATATCCTCTACCTGCTCCCCTTTGGGACGGGAGTCAAGATAAGGGTCGACAGCTTCCACTTTGGAAGATGCTGCCGACCCGTTATTTTTTTCTGTCATCAGAGATTTGCCAGACATGATTCCGTATTACGGTATATTCTTTCTTGCAAGTCGGTTTCGTCGGCCGGAACGAATTTATCTCCGGTAATCGATTCATACAGCTCGATGTATCTTTGAGATACCTCTTTGCAATATTCCGGGGTCATTTCAGGAACTTTTTGCCCGGGCTTACCCATAAAGTCATGCTCGATGAGCCATTTGCGCACAAACTCTTTAGAGAGTTGGCGTTGAGACTCACCTTTCTCAAAACGGTCAGCATATTCAGCTGCATAGAAATATCGTGATGAGTCGGGTGTGTGAATTTCATCAATAAGGATAACCTTACCGTCATAAAGGCCGAATTCATATTTTGTATCCACAAGAATCAAACCTCTCCGGGCAGCCATCTCGGTGCCACGCGCAAACAGTGCAAGTGCATATTTTTCAACCCGGGCATAAATATCTTCGGGAACAATGCCGCGTTCTATAATTTCTTCACGTGAGATATTTTCGTCGTGACCGGCATCGGCCTTGGTAGTGGGAGTAAGGATAGGAGCGGGTAGTTTCTCATTTTCGCGCAATCCATCGGGGAGTGAAACACCGCATATCTGACGAGCACCTGCCTGATAGTCACGCCAAGCGGATCCGGCGAGATACCCTCTGACAATCATTTCAATCTTCAGTGGTTGACATTTGAGACCGATTGTGACCATGGCATCAGGAACAGCTACTTTCCAATTGGGAACAATATCACTCGTGGCATCAAGGAATTTCGCAGCAATCTGATTAAGTACCTGGCCTTTGTATGGTATACCTTCGGGAAGGATGACATCAAAGGCGGAGATACGATCCGTGGCCACCATTACAAGATATTTATCATCAATATCATAGACATCACGCACTTTGCCGTGATATACGGATTTCTGTCCACGGAAATTTAAATCGGTTTGGGTAAGAGTTGTCATGTTGAAATTGTAATATTATAATTTTTTAGCGAAAGAGCGACGACGGCGATGTTGTCTGTTCTCAAAAGCATCCCATTGGCTTTGCACTTTGGCGTTCGTCTCCAATTCAGGGTTTGATTCTGCGTATTTATATCCAAGTCGCTGATAATGCGGTATCAAATCCGTGAAAAGCAGAGCATTGACACCTTTGCTCTGATACTCCGGTTTGACGGCTACAAGGAGTAAATCCACCCGATCGTTTTTCCCCTTAAGCCCTTTAAGCAGATGATACCATCCGGTAGGGAACAGTTTGCCGTGCGAGTTCTGAAGTGCCTTGCTCATAGAGGGCATGGAAATACCGACCCCTATGAGATTTTTCTCTTTATCTACCACAAGTGTCACCAAATCAAGATTCAGAAGACCGAGGTATAGATTAATGTAATACTGAATCTGGCGGTCAGATAGCTTCGAATATTCATACAGTCCGGCGTATGCATCGTTGACAAGATGGAAGAGAGCTTCGCCATATTGCTCCTTTATCGCTTTGCGGCTACTGAATTTAACCACTTCGAGTCCAAATTTCTTGCGGACTATCTCAGCCACCCTTGCATATCTGTCAGGGATAGCCTCCGGCACAGTCATCACAAATTCCACCCAATCTGACTCTTTGGCATATCCGTGTTTCTCAAGATGCCGGGGATAATAAGGATAATTGTAGATGGTAGCCATTGTGGAGAGTTCGTCAAATCCCTCCACAAGCATACCCTCATGATCGAGGTCGGTGAATCCCAACGGACCGATTATTTTATCCTTACCTTTTGACCGTGCCCAATCTTCAACAGCCTTGAGTAAAGCCTCGGAAACCTCATCGTCATCAATAAAATCAATGAACCCGAATCTTGCATTGTTTTTATTATGGTCACGATTCACCTGTTCATTGATAATACCGGCAATTCTGCCTACCGGTTTTCCATCACGGTAAGCCATGAAGTAGGCAGCTTCACAGAAATCAAACGCGGGATTCTTCTCAGGCAACAATGTATTGACATCGTCTGATATCAATGGCGGCACATAATACTTGTTGTCTTTATACAGGTCTATCTGAAATTGTGTAAACTTTTTCAGATTACTCTTTGTTGGTTTTAACTGTCTTATTTCTACCATATTAACATTTAGGAGGTTATTTAAACAGTTTCAACATCACAACTTCAAAGTTAGCCATATAAGCAATGCTGCCATGACTGTTATGAAAATGCAAAGGAAAAGGTAAATCTGGCTTGAGGAGCGACGTTCAAGGGCAAGTTTTATATCCGGAATTGTCTTATACGGAGCAGACGGGTCAACACACTTATCTGCTATACGTCTGAGCTTGGGAAGTTTAGCCGGCAGATGATTGAGCACTTCTAAAATAACAGCACCATAGCTGCGGATATCCTCTTGTGTGTCTTGTGCTGATAGTGAAGATGTTTGGTCATATCCAACGTTAATAAGCTTCAGATTCTCGGTATATTCTGTAAAAATGATATTATCCGGAGATATGGGTTCGTGCATTATTCGATTCTCCTGAATATACTCCATAGCATCAAGCAGCTGTGTCTCAAGACGATGGATAATCTTAGGCGTCAATCTCTTTTCATCTATCAGGCGTCGGAGTGAATACCCGTAGACATCATCGGTGATTATACACATACCCAAACCGGGTATCTCGTCAAAGTCATTGACCATCACAATGTTGGCATGCGCAAGGTTATAGCGGGTGTCAAACTCATGTTCTATCATCTTGCGATACTTCGGATCATCGCGATACTCCTTTTTAAGCGTTTTGAGCATAACCCATTTGCCATGCTTGCGCACTGTGTATACATCATAGAACTTCTCATCCCATTCCGGGAGGAGTGTCAAATCTGACCATTTACCCGTCGGGTCGTCGATTGGAATCTTCTTTTCTTCTTTGCTGATATATCCTTCTGCCATGATTACTTATCTTTTCCGGTTATACTCTTTTGTCGCTCAAAGGTACGAAATCTACGGTTCTACTATCATGTCGAAGCCTGTATATTTCCGCAGACACTCCGGGATTACTATTCCATCAGGTGTCTGATTGTTCTCAAGCAATGCAGCTACTATACGGGGCAATGCCAGGGCCGAGCCGTTAAGTGTATGACAAAGCTTAATCTTCTTATCTTCGTCGCGATAGCGGCACTTAAGACGATTGGCCTGATAAGTCTCAAAATTTGACACTGAGGATACCTCAAGCCAACGCCCTTGGGCTGCACTATACACCTCAAAGTCAAATGTTATGGCTGAGGTGAACGAAAGATCGCCTCCGCAAAGGCGCAAAATATGCCATGGAAGCCCGAGCTTCTCAAGAAGCCCCTGCACATGGTCTTTCATCTCTTCAAGTGCTGAGTATGAATTTTCCGGCTTCTCAATACGGACTATCTCAACCTTATCAAACTGATGCAGACGATTCAAACCTCTGACATCCTTGCCGTAGCTTCCCGCTTCGCGGCGCCAACAAGGTGAATATGCACAATTTTTACGGGGTAAGGACTCGCCCGGAAGTATCTCATCACGGTAAATGTTGGTTACCGGCACCTCTGCTGTAGGTATCAAATATAGATTATCAGCTGTGACATGATACATCTGCCCCTCTTTATCCGGAAGCTGGCCGGTGCCATAACCTGATGCCTCGTTTACCACGAACGGTGGTTCTACTTCTATATATCCCGCCTTCCACGCTTCATCAAGGAAGAATTGAATCAAGGCACGCTGCAAACGCGCTCCCTGACCTACATAAAAGGGGAAGCCGGCTCCGGTCACCTTAACACCGGTCTCAAAGTCGATGATGCCATATTTCTTTGCCAATTCCCAATGCGGAAGTGCCTCCGGACCAAGGTCAGGTATCTCACCACCCTCTTTTTCAACTACATTGTCTGCCTCGCCATTCCCCTCCGGAACTCCCTCGTTTGGAAGATTCGGGATGCTCAAAAGCAATGTTGTGATTCTTTCGGCTTTCTCCTCAAGGCGCGACTGCATCTCTTTCTGACGCTCCTTAATTTGCGCCACTTCAGCTTTTACAGCTTCAGCCTCTTCCTTCTTCCCTTGCTTCATCAAAGCACCGATTGATGATGCAAGTTTCTTCAATCGCGATGAGTCAGCTTCTGTCTCAGCCTGCAATTTCCGACGTTCAGCATCAGTAGTGAGAACTTCATTGATAGCATCCGCACCATCGAAATGCTTGATGACAAGACGGCTGATCACCAGCTCCGGATTCTCCTTTATTGTGGCAAGTGTAAGCATCTTTTCCTCTTTTTAAGAATGTTTTTAAGAATTAAGCAACATTTTGACAGTCTGTGATATGAGTCGCCCTTCAGCACGGCCTGCAAGCTGCTTGGTGGCTATTCCCATCACCTTCCCCATATCTTTCGGACCCTCGGCTCCTGTTTGAGCAATGATAGCTTTTAGCTCTTCCTCAAGCTCCTCGGGACTCAGCTGTTTGGGAAGATACTCTTCCAGAACCGCTGCTTCTGCAAGTTCGTTATCCGCAAGTTCGGCACGATTATTCTCTTGATATATCTTTGCACTCTCCTTGCGCTGCTTCACCATCTTGACAAGAATGGCTATCGCCTTATCATCAGGTAATTCCCCATTGGCTCCTTTAGCAGTTTTTGCCTCCAAAAATTCCTTCTTGGCACCTCTGAGTGCCTCAAGACGTACTTTCTCGCGCGCAAGCATCGCTTTCTTGATATCTTCGCTTACTCTGTCAAAAAGTTCCATGCTTTTTATATTCTTTCCCCCGCTTATCTGTTCGGGGGCTTTTGGTTAAACGTTTATCAGGCTCACCCTGTTTCTATAAAGATACAAAAGTAACAAAAAAATATAACTTACAAAACGATTCTTCAAAAAAATCGACACCCCTTCACATTTTTACCGGATTAATATTGCTCGTATTCTCCTTTTGATTATCTTTGCAACTGAAATCCGGTCACACACACCGGTATCTAAAATCTAATTCATAACTATGCCATCAAAAGTATATTTCACCAATCTCAGAACAAATGCCAATCTGAATCTTCTTGATAAGGTGGAAAGGCTCTGTCTTCGTGCCGGACTACAGAATATCGAACTTAAAAATCAATTCACAGCCATCAAGTTGAGCTTTGGCGAACCGGGAAATCTCGCTTACCTGCGACCTAATTTCGTACGCAGGGTCGCCGAATTCCTTCGAAAACAAGGAGCCAAACCTTTCCTTACCGACTGCAATACTCTCTATTCCGGACGACGCTCAAACGCCGTCGACCATTTCGAATCGGCTATGGAAAACGGTTTTAATCCCATCTCAGGAGGTGCGCCCGTAATAATTGCCGACGGAGTTAAAGGTACTGACTGTCGCGAAATCCCCATCGACAGTGCACAATATTGTCCCGCTCCCAAAATCGGAGCTGCCCTTGCCGATGCCGATGTTATAATTTCAATGACTCATTTTAAAGGTCATGAACAGGCCGGATTCGGTGGTACTCTAAAAAACCTTGGTATGGGAGGTGGAAGTGTAGCCGGTAAACTCGAAATGCACGGTGCCTCAAAACCAAAAATCAACACCAAGAATTGTATCGGGTGCGGTGTATGCGTCAGACATTGCGCTCACAATGCTCTTTCACTTAATCAGGATCACAAAGCCGTCATTGATTATGACAAATGTGTAGGTTGCGGACAATGCGTTGCACTTTGTCAACATGAAGCTGCCGTACTTGCCGACTGGGATACATCCGGCAATCTCAACTGTAAAATCGCTGAATACACCAAAGCCGTCCTCAAAGATAAACCCAATTTCCACATCTCATTCATCATGAACGTCTCTCCCGAATGTGACTGCTGGAATCACAATGACGCAGCTGTGGTGCCCGACCTCGGTATCCTCGCATCGTTTGACCCCGTAGCCCTCGATCAGGCGTGCGTAGATTTAGTTAAGAAAGCTCCGGCTCTCCCCACTGACAATGAACTCGAGAATGCCAATGAACATCAAAATCTTTGCGGTGAAGACAAATTCAAACTTCTTCATCCTGACACCGATTGGGCTACAGGCCTCGAACACGCTGAAAAAATAGGTATCGGTTCACGCGATTACGAACTCGTAAGCATCTAAGCAACTCAAATTTACGGAATTCTTTCCAACACTGTATTCACGGGGATTCGGCTCAAACAAGGATAATCCCCGTAAATACATTTCTTATTACCAAACACACTGCATGGTCGGCAAGGCATATCCAGTTGGATAATATCTGCCGCACGTTGACAGCGTCCTGAAAACCCCGTATATGGATGTGTCGCTCCCCATATGCTGACTGTTCGCGTCCCGGTCAATCCCGCAAAATGCATATTGGCCGAATCCATCGACAGCATCACATCAAGACACGCAATCAATGCAAGCTCATTTTCAAGCCCTATAGGATTGGCTGCCATATTAATTATGTTTGGACCACTCCATTGCGACAACACTTCGTTCTCATCTTTCCCGAATCCAAACAAAAATATTTTGTGATTGGGCCTGTTCGCAAGTTTAGCAACCACCTCACCCATCAGCTCCATCGGGTAGATTTTTCCCGTATGACGCGCAAACGGAGCCACGCCTATCCAAACCTCCTCATCTCTCTTAGGCTTCGAAACAGCTGAAAAACAACTTTGATCTGCCCCCCTCCCCTCAAATATTGATTGGAATTTATCCGGAACATTAAATCCACACTCTTTCAATGCATCACGATACCGTTCCGGCATCGGCCTGAGCTGCAAAAGCACCTTATTCCTCCTCCGGGTAAGAGAACGCCTTTCAAATCTTCCTTTGCGGATATAAGAGACACGCAAACCTTTCAACCGGGCGACCTTTCGCAACACCTTTGTGCGAAGGACATCATGAAAATCCGCTACCGCATCGAATCGATACTTCTTTTGCAACCCATTAAAAAGACGCCATATTCCTGCTATTCCTTTATAATCTTTAGTATCTATCGAAATTACTGTCAGATTGGATGGCGCATTGATAAAAAGGCGTGACGGATGTTTTCTGGTAAGAAAATAAAATGCCGTATCGGGATAGGCACGACAGACGTCATAAATCACCGGGAGAGCCATCGCTATATCGCCAAGCGCTGAAAATCTCGTTATAAGAACACGTCGGGGGGTAACGCCTTTTCTCATACTATTATGCCCCAAACCATTAAAAACTCCCTCCTTATTTCCCCTCACCTTTGCCGTAAAGCACCGGGTTAGTTTCGGGGTCATTATACATCTTCATCTGACGATATACCTTCATATATTTGCGACCCTGCTCCATATCTGTAAGCAGAGTATCGATAGCCTCAGAAAGGTCATGACGTTGCTCAAGGAGGACATCGAGCTTCCCTCTGCATTTGGCTATATGCTCTGCTGAAGCATCTGTTCTTTCAGCTTGCTCGCGCATATGCCATATTTTGAGAGCCAAGATGCTCAAACGGTCGATTGCCCATGCCGGTGACTCTGTATTGATTGTTGCATTATCCATCACCTTAACGCCCTCAAAGCGATTGCGAAAATAGGTGTCAATATCCTCCACCATGTCGGTTCTGTCCTGATTGGACGCATCGATACGACGCTTGAGAGCAAGTGCATCTACAGGATTGATGGTCGGATCACGGATTATATCCTCAAGATGCCATTGCACAGCGTCTATACGGCATTTCGAATAAAGGATATCCTCCAGAGATCCCTTTTCATATGGTGTTTGTGGTGAAGGTGCATCCACATGGTCAGTGATATGATAATCCGCCACACAGCGGTCAAAAATCTCGTTGGCTTTCTGAGCGAGTTGCATAAGAATATGTATATTTGATAAATTGTTTTTAATAAAAAAATTGTCATTTCCCCGTAAGGAGTGCCTGTAAATCATGCAGTGTTGTAAGAGCTTGAAGTGGCGTAAGATTATCTATATTGATTCCGAGAAGCCGGTCTCGTATCTGTCCGAGCAACGGGTCATCAAGCTGAAAGAAAGATAGCTGATACCCTTCACGTTGCTGACCGATAACTCCTACATCTGCTTTCGCTACCATGGGATTCCCTTTAGCAACACCTTTCTCCACATTATCATCAACACTGCGGGAGGCTGACTCAAGCTGACTCAAGACTTCGTTGGCTCGTTTCACAATTGATGGCGGCATACCCGCCAACTTTGCCACATGAATACCGAAGCTGTGAGCCGAACCACCTCGTTTGAGCTTTCTTACAAACACCACTTTACCATCAATCTCCTCCACGGCAACATTGAAATTAGCTATACGAGGGAAGGTTTTCTCCATCTCATTGAGTTCATGATAATGAGTGGCAAAGAGTGTTCGCGGACGTGCAAATCCATTTTCGTGGATATGCTCTACTATCGACCATGCTATGGATATGCCGTCGTATGTGGAAGTGCCGCGGCCAAGCTCATCAAACAGAATCAGCGAGCGTTCGGAAATATTGTTAAGTATAGAAGCGGCTTCATGCATCTCCACCATGAATGTCGATTCCCCCATCGACAGATTATCCGACGCCCCCACTCTTGTAAAAATCTTATCCACAATCCCTATTGAGGCACTCTGAGCCGGCACAAACGAACCTGTTTGTGCAAGCAAAACGATAAGTGCCGTTTGCCGCAACAATGCCGATTTACCACTCATATTCGGTCCCGTAATCATGATGATTTGTTGGGAATCCGAGTCAAGACGCAACGAATTGCTTATATATGGCTCACCGGGAGGTAGTTGCATCTCTATGACAGGATGACGCCCCTCTTTGATATCTATTTGAAGGGAATCGTTCACATCCGGACGGATATATTTACCTTCACGAGCTGAAAGCGCAAAGGAATGTAACACATCTATTCTTGCAGCTATAGCCGCTCCGGTAGCAAGCGCTTCGATATGACGTGAAAGGGAATCAAGCAGCGAATTGTAGATTTCCGTTTCAAGAGCCGCTATCTTATCTTCAGCCCCCATAATCTTCTCTTCATACTCCTTAAGCTCCGGAGTGATGTATCTTTCAGCATTGACCAGCGTTTGCTTCCTGATCCAGGTAGAAGGCACTTTATCACGATGTGTGTTGCGCACCTCGATATAATATCCAAAAACATTATTGAAAGCTATCTTCAATGATGTGATTCCGGTCATATCTATTTCTCTGCGCAGAATTGCATCAAGCGCGGCTTTACCGTTATGTGCTATCGAGCGGAGAGCGTCAAGCTCTTCATGCACACCGACAGCTATTACATCGCCCCGGTTCAGCAATGACGGAGCGTCGGGGCGGATTGTCGCTTCGATGGTGTCGGCCACTTCTCTTCGGTCAGGTATACGAGACCCCAATGATCTCAAAACATCGGAATCACTATTCTCCATAACACTCTTCAGCCGCACTACGGCATTGACAGAATCGCGCAGGGCAAGCAAATCACGCGGACCGGCTCGCCTTGTAGACACCTTGGAAATCAGTCTCTCCATATCTCCCATTGATGACAAGGCCGCGAATGTCTGTTCCCGGCTTTCTGTGTCGCGGAAGAAATATTCCACTGCATCAAGACGTGAATTTATTTCCGCCACGTCGAGCAATGGGAAAAGAAGCCATCTGCGCAACATCCTTGCGCCCATCGGCGTACAAGTCTTGTCAATGACATCCACAAGCGATTTTCCCTCACCCGACATAGGCTGCAACAGCTCTAAATTGCGAATTGTAAACTTGTCGAGCCTAACATATTTATCCTCCTCTATGCGACTCAAAGCCGTGATGTGAGCCGTCTGCTCATGTCGTGTGATATCAAGATAATGAAGTATAGACCCGGCAGCTATCTGCGCATCCGGCATATCTTCTACGCCGAACCCTTTCAAGGATTTGGTATCAAACTGACGAAGGAGTCTTTCGCGGGCCGATTCGATGGAATATACCCAATCGTCAAGCTCAAATATTGAGGATAGATGTGATATTGTATCGGAATATATCTCACGAGTGCCATTCATGCGAAGTACCTCCTTGGGCGATATATTGCACAGAAGTTTGTCCACATATGCACCATCCCCCTCGGCACAAAGGAATTCACCGGTAGAAATATCAAGAAAAGCTACACCTACTCTACGTTTGCCGAAATGCACCGCTGCAAGAAAATTATTCTCCCGCGAAGATAACAAAGTGTCGGAAGTGTTAAGTCCGGGAGTGACAAGCTCCGTTATACCGCGCTTCACCAATTTCTTGGTGAGCTTGGGATCTTCAAGCTGTTCACAAATAGCCACACGCCTACCGGCTCTGACAAGCTTGGGAAGATAAGTATCAAGCGCATGATGCGGAAATCCGGCAAGCTCCACATACGAGGCCGACCCATTGGCCCTACGTGTCAATGTGATACCTAAAATAGAACTTGCATCAATGGCATCCTCCGCAAACGTCTCATAGAAATCACCTACACGAAAAAGCAGGATAGCATCAGGATGCTTACCCTTCATTTCGTAATATTGCTTCATCAGCGGTGTCTCAATTTTCTTTGCCACTAATTCTTTTATTTACTGTGTTGGTGATATCCGCAAAAATTTAATCAACTGAAGATTTCCAGCATCCACTTTGAAAGTGAGACATATATCAGAAGCCCCACCACATCATTGGTTATCTGAATGAAAGGCCCCGTGGCAAGTGCCGGATTGATTTTCAACTTCTCAAGGGTGAGCGGGACAAGCGTTCCAAACACTGTTGCAAAAATGACGACACAGAAAAGCGAACACCCCACAGCCCAACACACTGCATAATTGTGATGCTGTGTAAGCCAGACATACAGGAATACCAAACCCGCAATAACAATCGCATTGATAAGTGCTACAATAACCTCCCGACCAATCTGTCGCCACGACTCCTTAATATCAAGACGGCCATTGGCCAAACCTTGCACCACAATAGCTGATGCCTGAACACCTACATTTCCTCCCGTGCCTCCGATGAGCGGAATAAAGATAGCCAACGCTGCCACAGCTGCTATCTGAGCCTCAAAGCCTCCCAAAATCATCGAATTAATGATACCTCCCACTATGCCGATTAAAAGCCACGGCAGACGGGCTTTTGTTTGTGTAAGGATTGAATCATCTGCATCAATATCACCCGAAATACCGGAAGCAAGCTGATAGTCTCGTTCGCTTTGCTCACGCACCTCATCCATGACGTCATCGACTGTGATTTGTCCCACAAGACGTCCGATACTGTCCACAACCGGCATCGCAACAAGGTCATATTTTTCAAAATCGATAGCCACATCCTCGATAGGAGTCTCTACTCTGACAGATACCGGATCTCGCTCCATCACATGCTTGATTTTTGAGACCGAGGGATGAGTAATCATTTTCTTAAGAGGCAACACACCGAGAAGCCGGTGGTCATTATCAGTCACATAGATATAATAAATTTCATCGAGGTCTTCGGCCTGCCGACGCATCTCCTTGACACACTCCGGCATTGACCAATTCTCATTGACCTCAATCATCTCGGTGCCCATCAAACCGCCGGCTGTATCTTCATCATATTGCAGAAGATCCACAATATCACCGGCTTGCTCCACATCATCTATATGTTGGATCACCTCATCTCGATCATCCTCATCGAGTTCCTGAATAAGGTCGACAGCATCGTCCGTATCAAGCAAGTCAATAAAATGACCAATCTCTTCAGGGTTCATGCCCTCGAGGAGTTTCTTACGATCCTCCTCATCAAGCTCCATCAAGACATCAGCCTTCTTCTCATTGTCATCGATAAGATCGAAGACCCATTCAGCACGTTTGAGATTAAGGTTTCGCAGGAGTTCGGCAATATCTGCCGGATGGAGATCGGAAATCTCCGACTTTACAGACTCGGCATCCTTATTGTCGATATTATGTTCGATTATATCGATATTTTCCTCAGTAAACTCCTTCATAAGACGAAATGCAGTTTTACACGCAAATTTACGAATAATTTCCCGTTCCCGCAAATTTCTCTCCCACTCCGGATTTTATTAGAGGTTTACTCCGGGCTTACTGCGACAGCAGGCGTTTCCATTGATTGCTTTCGACGTGCTATTTCATTAGCTCTGATAACAGCTTTTGATATGTGGTCGCATATATTTGCTTCCGGTATCAGGGAAATGATGTGCGATTTGTCAAGTGCTTCTTTTACATTATGTCGCACCCCTGACAATACAATCTTTATCCCTTCTCTATGCGATGATTCTATCAAAAGCTGAAGGTTATGTAATCCGGTGGAATCGATGAAAGGAACTTTTCGCATCCTTATTATTCGCACTATTGGCCTTTGATGCGGAGCCTGACGCACCACTTCGTCAAATTTCGTAGCTGCACCGAAGAAGAAAGGTCCGTCTATCTCATAAACTGCCACCCCTTGTTCGAGATTCAAAACTTCGTGTGTATCCAGGTCTGTCCCTTTTGATATGTCAAGTTGCTCACCATACTCTCTCACTGTAGTATTTTCCGTGACACGTCGCAGGAACAAAAGTACTGCAAGCAACATTCCAAGCTCTATCGCTATAGTCAAATCGAAGATTACCGTGAGTAACAATGTCACTATCATCACTGAGAAATCTCCTTTAGGATTTCCGGTCATTGACACGATGGTGCGCCATCCTGACATATTATATGACACCATAACAAGCACTGCTGCAAGACAAGCCATCGGCACAAGGTTTATCAATGGCATTGCAAACAGGAAGATAAGCAACAGGACTATTGCGTGTATCAGTCCGGCTATCGGTGTCTGCCCCCCATTGGTTATATTGGTCATGGTTCGCGCTATAGCACCTGTTACGGGAATACCTCCGAAGAATGGAACAGATACGTTGGCAATCCCCTGTCCTATCAATTCAGTATTGGTATTGGTTCGCGCACCGGTAACACCATCGGCTACCGTTGCCGACAGTAATGATTCGATTGCACCAAGCATGGCTATTGTGAAGGCGGAGGGAAGGAGCAGACGCACTGATTTCATGTCGACGCCTATGGCTACAGGTGACGGAAGTCCGCTCTCCATATTGCCAAATCGGTCTCCAATAGTAGTTATACCCGCAATCCCCAAATAATTGCGGAGCACATATACCAATAGTGTCACAAGGATTATAGCTGTTAATGCACCCGGTATCTTCTTTGATATTTTTGGCGTCAATACAATTATCAAAAGTGAAATAATGGCTGTGGCTGCTGTAGCCGGAGTGATTGTTGCAACGTTTCGCAGATATACTATCCATTTCCCCACAAAATCAGCCGGCACATCTTCGGATATCTTAAGACCAAAGAAATCAGGCATCTGTGTCGAAAAAATTGTTAATGCTATACCGGCCGTGAATCCGACTACTATCGGATAGGGGATAAATTTTATCACCGTTCCGAGCTTAAAGAGTCCCATCAGGATTAATATACACCCGGCCATAAATGTTGCCAAGGCCAACCCTTCTATCCCATATTGATGTATGATATTGTATACGATGACGATGAATGCTCCGGTCGGACCACCTATTTGCACTGAATTTCCCCCGAACGCCGAAACGAGGAATCCACCTATTATGGCCGTCACAAGGCCTATTGTCGGGGAGACACCTGAGGCAATTCCAAATGCTACTGCCAAGGGCAATGCAACTATCCCCACTACAATGCCGGCCACTACATCTTTCTTTAAATTATTAAGACTATACGATTTGAACGTATCTAAAAGTGCCGGATGAAAATCTAATTTTGCTCTTATATTCATTCACATGAAATTTTGAAGCCGCAAAATTACAAAAAATCCTCGACACACACAAACTCTCATTTGTGTACATCGAGGTTAATAATCAAATAATCAACACTTATACTCTTTATTTACTTCTCATTAAGAGCCTCAAAATAGCAGTCTGCTATCACGAGCCACTCTTCAAGAGAACCTTGTTGAGTATAACCTTTCACTGATTCCGGATTCCCAAGCAGGCGTTCTGCCGAATCTTCCGAAAGTGTCACAACAGTAGGCTTCACTTCCGTATCCGGATCATATAATTTATTAATATTCACAGGCGCACGATTCTCCTCTATTAAGTATAAATCTCCCTTATAATCATATATCCCCATTATTCGTGCCACTCTCACTTTATCTTTTTCATCGCTGCGGTGCACTATCTCCGGAAGAAAATGAAATCCCGTCGTGGAATTATCCCATATGATTGCTCCGATTCCCTTATCCTCCATATTTTCCCGCAAATCTTGCTTGGCGCGTGCAAACAGCTCTTTCACCTGGCCGGAATATTGTTGTGTTTTCATAGTTGTGCCTTTTTTATTCTTATACGCTGCAATATGCACAATTGTTCGCTAACCTATTTAAAAAGTTCTATTCTTTCTCTCATACTCTTTTGGAAATCTTCCATCGGCACAATCATCGACGGAGCATCGCGGAAAGGATAAGTCGGTATTTCATTATACATTACTGCCACATAATCTCTGCCACTCTCACTCTGCAAGTAGATAATCTGAAGATTGGCCGCCAAAGGAAACAGCTCACTCGTATTCCAATTTTCCCACACTTTCTCTGCATCTATCGGAAGATTAGGCTGATATCCACCGCATATATCCATCAACGACAATAACGGCATCAATGTCTCATCATGCCCGAATCTCAGATTGGCTGTATACTTTCTCTCTCCTCCATTCCCGGCTTTTAATATATTCTCAAGCAAAGGGATGACCGATTGAGGTGCAAGGTCAGAATATCTTGATGCGGAATTACGCAAGTATCTCTGTAGATTAGACAATTTGGCACATTCAGAATATTCCCCGATGGTGAACCACGCTGAAGGATTACACTCTATCATCGACGATTCCATTCCCTGTAGAATACCATAAAACTCCAACGACAACTTCTGCGCATCTTCTTTACTCAATGCCGATGCATCTTTCAAAAGTTTTATAATCGGTGCATACGGGGCTCGCACAGCAACCTCCTTTTCATAATCTTTCTTCCATTCTCCCCTATCTCTAAACTCCGAATAACGCTTGAAATATGTAAACGGCCGCAGCAGCTCGTCATTATTTCTCCCCTCATCTGTCAGTATTTGAAGATAGCTTGACAGGTTGCTCATTTCAAGGCAAAAAGAATACTGGCTCTCTACCACTCGCGGTGTATAAGAGGATATCGACGAAATAATACCCTTCTCAAACAATTCCGGACAAAGACGATAGGTAAGATTAGCTATTCGTATCTCCTCTTCTCTACCTGTTTGTGTCAACGCTCCCCACCTGCCGTTTGAGCGAAATCTAACTGTATCTATCAGTGCCATAGCTGCTTTCCCCTGAGCACTCAGATTCCCGATTTTATCTTGCTCAAGAAGAAATTTCTCAAGCTCTGTCACTTTATGCTCCGATGATAACAATCGAGCCCCATGTCGACCTATATGATTCAAAAAATAGGGGTGAAGTGTGTCAGGCCACCATTTCATAATCTTCTCAGGAAGCGGGATAAGACACATCGTTCCGTTATATTGACTATATTCCCCTGTGCATACACTCTGTGTGGTTCGCGACTCCGACCAAACACTTAAATACACCAAACATATTGTCCCGTCCTGAAAAACCTTTACTCAATGGCGGGGTTAGAAATGTTAATATTT
>JAMPEM010000034.1 GCA_023665145.1 Bacteroides sp. | reverse complement strand
TCCTCAAAAATTATGCCCAAATCCATTAACATTTATTTTTAAACAACCTCTAAAAGTCGCAGATTTGGATTATACTAAATCTGCGACTCTTATATTATACCCCACAATCACTCAAGACTGACTGATTGCAGAGATTCCTTATCTTTTCAGAGAATCACTTTCTTAACGCTATTACCACGTTTTTCGATTACGAGTCCGTGCTCGGGTTTCTCTATCTTTAATCCCTGAAGATTGTAATACACCGGCTCTACATCATCAGCTGCATCAATACCCTCTACTGATGCAAGTTCCGGAACACAATATTGCAAGTACATTACAAATTCTGTGTCGGGAATTTTGTCAAAACCATAGTTGCCCTGAACATCTACCACCTCACCGGTAAAAGCATTCATTGTAACCCTAAAAACTTGGTCAAACTTATTGTCGTCAGCAGGAATATCTGTAATGTGAATAAGATATTCGAATTCATCACCGGCATAATAATCAAAATCCTGATCAGGAGAACGGTATCCGAAATTACCGGGAACATTATTGTCTACAGGATAGCAGTTGGCATCTGAACAGAACTGTGCACCGCCTACCATCTTATCTACGGCCGGACGAAACAAATCAAATGAACCCTCCATATAAGTAGGCTCATCTTCATCTCCCTTATTTACAACTACCTTCAAAACTGTCTCATAGTTGCTTTTCCCATTCTCTGTTTTTTCAGGTGCGGTTACGGAAATAAAATCTCCGTTCTTTACCTCTTTACCGTCATAGCTTACAGTGTAATACTCTGTGTAATCAGCACTTGCCGTTGCTGCTGCAAGACCGAGCGCTGCGAATAGTAATGTTTTTTTCATATAATGGTGATTATTGTTTCCTTTTCTTTGGCAAAGGTAACCAATTTTTTTCTTTTCACAAAGTGCTTCACCATTTTTAACCTTTTTTATATACCTTTTATTCTAAATATTATCCCCATAATATTTTATCTCTAATATTGTATATTACTGATTATCCATACATTCCGGTAATGTACAAACCTAACTTTTAAAAATTACGGAATTTTTTCCGTAATTTTTTACACTTATTCCATTTTTTTTTGCTATTTTTGCAGTCGAAACATACGAAATGTTGTTATACAGGTAAAAGATTTATCATGCACCGCTTCATGCATGAAAAAGGATATTTAACTCAAAATTATTAATTCGTGCCTCCAACCCGGCATCCATGCGATGCGCGGTATTTATGGCACACCTAAAACATATAGTAATTGCTATGGCAAACTTAGATTTATCACTCTATGGAATCAAGGATGTGAAGAAAATCTTCCACAATCCATCTTATGACCAGCTCTTTAAGGACGAAACCAACCCTGCCCTCAAAGGGTATGAAAAAGGAATCCTTACCAACCTCGGTGCTGTAGACGTTATGACCGGTGTATATACCGGACGTTCTCCTAAAGACAAATACCTTGTTAAAGACGAAGTGACCGAAAACACTGTTTGGTGGACCACTGACGGTTACAAAAACGACAATAAACCTATCTCCACTAAAGTTTGGGACGAACTTCGCGAAAAAGCCGTTTCCGAACTTTCCGACAAAGACCTCTATGTCGTTGACGTATTCTGCGGTGCAAATCCCTCTACTCGTCTTGCTGTCCGCTTCATCATGGAAGTAGCTTGGCAGGCACACTTCGTCACCAATATGTTCATCCGCCCTTCTGAGGAAGAACTAAAAGACTTCAAACCCGATTTCGTCGTCTTCAACGCCTCAAAAGCTAAATGCGAAAACTACAAAGAACTCGGACTCCACTCCGAAACCGTCGTAGCTTTCAATATCAAACAACGCGAACAAGTAATCATCAACACTTGGTACGGCGGTGAAATGAAGAAAGGTATGTTCTCTATGATGAACTATTTCAACCCTCTTCGTGGTATCGCTTCAATGCACTGCTCTGCCAACACCAACATGGACGAAACATCCACCGCTATATTCTTCGGTCTGTCAGGTACAGGTAAAACCACACTTTCCACCGACCCGAAACGCAAACTTATCGGTGATGACGAACACGGATGGGATGACGAAGGTGTGTTCAACTATGAAGGCGGTTGCTACGCAAAAGTTATCAACCTCGACAAAGAATCCGAACCCGATATCTATAACGCTATCACTCGCGACGCTTTGCTCGAAAATGTAACAGTAGAAGCTGATGGCACTCCTGATTTCGCTGACAAGTCTGTCACCGAAAACACTCGAGTATCTTATCCTATTTATCACATCAAGAACATCGTAAAACCCGTATCAAAAGGCCCTCACGCCAAACAGGTTATTTTCCTTTCAGCCGATGCTTTCGGTGTCCTTCCCCCGGTAGCTATTCTTGATCACGAACAGGCTAAATACTATTTCCTTTCAGGTTTTACCGCAAAACTCGCAGGAACTGAACGTGGAATCACCGAACCGACACCGACTTTCTCCGCTTGCTTCGGTCAAGCTTTCCTTTCACTCCATCCTACCAAATACGCTGAGGAACTCGTCAAGAAAATGAAACTCTCCGGGGCCAATGCTTATCTCGTCAACACCGGTTGGAACGGTACCGGGAAACGTATCTCGATTCGCGATACCCGCGGTATCATCGACGATATCCTTAATGGTGACATCGATAAGGCTCCCACAAAAGTGCTTCCTTATTTCAATTTCACCATACCTACCGAACTCCCCGGTGTGGATCCCAAAATTCTTGACCCGCGCGACACTTACGCAAACCCGGCTGAATGGGATGAAAAAGCTAAGAAACTCGCCGGTATGTTTATCGAAAACTTCAAGAAATTTGAAAACAACGAAGCCGGAAAAGCTCTTGTAGCTGCCGGTCCGCAACTCTAACTGTTAAGTTGATTTTTATACTGATTCAGGGGTCACTCTATTTTCGGAGTGGCCCCTTTAATCATTACTTTCTTTCACTGACTCCACTTGTGCTTAATATCACGCACTTGCCCGTTTCACCTTTTTTTAGTATCTTTGCACTGCATGAACGGCTCCCTGCTTAATAAATACGTCTGGATTGTTGACACCATAATGCGTTATGGCAGAATCTCCCGTGCCGAACTCAACCGACTCTGGCTCCTATCTTCCCTCAGCGACGGAATCCCAATACCGGCTCGCACATTTTTCCATTACAGACGTGCCATTGAGGAAAATTTCCATATTGACATTAAATGCACTCCGTCCAAGGAATACTATATCGAACAGGCTACCTCCCCTCGTGAACGCGCTTTCACAAATTGGATGCTAAACTCCCTCTCCACCACCTCAGCTCTCGGTGACAGTGACAATGCCGCTGCCGGTAAAATCATTATTGAAGAAATCCCCTCTGCCCGAGAATTCCTTCCCTCTGTCATCGAGGCTATAAAAAACAATAACATCGTCTCCTTCACCTACGCCGGATTCAATCGCTCTCGCCATGAAAAAAATGTACGGTTCGCTCCTTGGTTTATTCGACTTTACAAACAACGATGGTACATGATTGGACTCCGTGAAAAAGGAGAGGCCATAAGAACATACGCACTTGATCGTATTCGGGATTTGACTATAACTAAAGACTCTTTCACCCCTCCGGATAACCTCGACCCGGAAGAATTTTTTGCCAATATCGTCGGAATCACCGTTTCGAAAGCTCCCGTCAGGACGATTAAACTCAAAACAGATACCACACAAGCAAAATATTTTCGTGCTCTCCCTTTACACACATCACAAAAAGAGGAGATTGGCGATGGATATTCCATCTTCACTTACTCCCTTAAGCTGAATTATGAACTCGTTCATGAAATCCTCGCGCTCGGCCCTCAAGTTAAAGTGCTTGAACCACGAGAACTACAAGTTATGGTAATGGACGAACTCAAAAAAACACTTGACCTTTATAACTAAATACATCTTATCCTCTCATTATAACCCTAATACGGATCAAAATGCCATCTCAGCACATTCTTAATTCCAATGCCACAATATACGACGCTCTTGAAGCATTGAACGGCCTCTCTGGCACATCCCTCACTCTTTTCGTCACTGATGACAACGACAATGTCATCGGGACAATGACCGACGGTGACATAAGACGCGCACTTATCGCCGGAGCCACACCGGATTCTAATGTTTCCGCTGCAATCCACCACAATTTCATCGCAATTCGCGACAATCAAAACCCTTTACCCGTCATCGATCTCGCAAAATCTCGGAAAATCAGACTAATCCCTCTGCTGAAAAACAACAAAATAGTAAAACTCTTAGACCTCAACACCATCAAATCTCTCCTCCCCCTCGATGCAGTACTTATGGCCGGTGGCAGAGGAGAAAGACTCAGACCTTTGACCGACTCCACTCCCAAACCGCTCCTCCCTATCGCAGGGAAACCTATCATCGATTATAATATCGATGAACTAATAGCCAACGGCATATCTTCAATTTTTATCACTGTCAACTATCTTAAAGAGCAAATAGTCCGGCATTTCTCCTCACCTCGTCCCGGAACCTTGATAAATTGCATAGCAGAACCTAAACGGTTGGGAACAATCGGTTCTCTCTCATTAGTAGCGCCATCGCTCAGCCACGACAACTTTATCCTGATGAATTCCGACCTGCTGACATCGCTCGATTTTGACGCAATGTATCGACATCACATCAAAACAAACGCTGATGTAACAATTGCTGCTGTACAATATTCCCACACTGTCCCATACGCAGTCATGCAAACTGACGGTGATTTTATTAAAGAGATACGAGAAAAACCATCCTTCAACTATTTGGCCAATGGGGGCGTTTATATTATACGTCGGAATCTAGTCGACAAAATACCCGCTGACACTTTCCTTGACGCCCCGGATTTTATTGACTCCCTCCTCCGGGAAAGACGCAAAATTTCCTATTTCCCCATTGACGGCACTTGGATTGATATCGGTTCTCCCACTGACTATTCATACGCCGATAAATTAATGTCAAACGCTTCAGATGCACCGTCTTACACGGCTAAATTCTGATATTACAACAATTTTATTGAATATGGCTGATTCAAACTTTATAGACTACGTCAAAATCTTGTGTCGCTCAGGGAAAGGCGGTGCCGGAAGCCGACATTTTCATCGGGCTAAATACGTACCTAAAGGTGGCCCCGACGGAGGTGACGGTGGTCGCGGCGGACACATAATCCTTCGCGGCAACAGAAATATGTGGACTCTTCTGCCTCTCCGTTACAAAAGACACGTCTTCGCCACAGACGGTGAACGCGGCGGTGCCGGACGCTCTTTCGGAAAAGATGGTCAGGATCAAATTATTGAAGTCCCAGTAGGAACTGCTGTTTTTGATGCCGACTCCGGTGAATTCCTTTGTGAAATCACTGAAGACCAACAAGAAATCCGTCTCCTTCGAGGCGGAAAAGGGGGACTCGGAAACTGGCATTTCGCCACTTCCACCAATCGAGCTC
Source organism: Bacteroides sp. (assembly GCA_023665145.1). Lineage (GTDB taxonomy): Bacteria > Bacteroidota > Bacteroidia > Bacteroidales > Muribaculaceae > Lepagella. The sequence continues at coordinate 11,061 of JAMPEM010000034.1, read as the reverse complement.
CAAGATACGCCCAACCCGGACAACCGTCCATCGAAAAAGCTATCGTACTTGAGCTCAAACTACTTGGCGACGTAGGTCTCGTCGGATTCCCGAATGCAGGAAAATCAACACTCCTGTCGGCCGTATCATCCGCCAAACCCAAAATAGCTGACTACCCTTTCACCACAATGGAACCATCTCTCGGAATCGTTGATTACCGCGGAGGTCAATCCTTCGTTATGGCAGACATCCCCGGTATTATCGAAGGTGCCTCCGAAGGTAAAGGGTTGGGACTTAGATTCCTCCGACATATTGAACGTAATGCAGTCCTTCTTTTTATGGTACCGGCAGATTCCGCTGACATAAAAAAGGACTATGAAATCCTTCTTCGGGAACTCCGGGAATTCAACCCCGAACTCAATGACAAATCTCGAATACTCGCAATATCAAAATCTGATATGCTTGATGATGAACTCCGGGATGCCATCGCTTCAGAACTTCCGGACGACCTCCCTTGCGTATTCATATCGGCAGTCACCGGTCAAGGAATAACCGAGCTTAAAGACCTTCTATGGCGTGAAATAAATTCCGAAGACAATCGCCTCGTCAGCACTATTACCCATCGTCCACTTGACATCAGACACAGAGTGCAAGAAGAGGATGCTTTCATCTTCGAACAACCGGAAGTGGATGAAGACGAATTCATTCCTGAAACAGATGAAGATTGGACTGATGAATTCTGGGACGAAGAATCGCAAGTCAACGGTTAACGTTTCCTAAACCTTCCCAAAAGATATTCTGAGGCTTCCCTTAATTCGGGAAGTCTCATTATTTTTGCACACCCATAGTATGCCGCGAATCCGATTATCAACTCTGCGACAAGCTGCAACGGTGCTGATATCCCTAATTGAAGCACCAACAGACACACCAACGTCATAACAAACGTAGGAAGCAAAAACGGCAGAAAATCCTTCAAAATCTCTTCACTGCCATATCCTACATTCTTGCCCGTGATAACCAATACTATTATAAACGTCAAAACACTTGCCCACAACTGCCCCCATACAAGCAACGATAATGACCCATAACCCACCGTAAGCAATATGGCTGCAAGTATCGACACATCCTTCACAGCCTCCACTATAATCAAATGTTTCGCTTTCCCTGCAGCAGTCAGATAATTATTGAACAATGAAATCAACACCACCAATATTCCTCTTACACACAATATCTGAAACAATGGTATTGCCGCATCCCATTTTGTACCGAAAAGGGTATGAAAAAGTGGTGTCCCTATCAGCGCCAACCCGGTTAATGAAGGGAATAACATAAACACCGTAAAGCGGTCAATCCTTTTAATATATCTCCTCCAATCTTCTATTGAATCCTGCACCTTTGACAACAACGGAATAAATGACGCTGTCAAAATCTGGGAAAGCGACGCTGATCCCATTTTTGACCACTTGTCCGCTTGAGTATAAACGCCCAACGACGACAACGAATAAAAAGCACCGATTATAAATGTATAGGCATGCAATGACGCCGTGTTGAGCAATTGACTGCCAAACACACTGCTACCTATGGGCAACGCCTCCGTTAGAGACTCCTTCGAAAACACTGCTGACGGACGCCAGTCGCCCCTAACCCATAGCCACGCTGTCTTTACTCCGGCCAAACTTACATATTGCCACACCAACGACCATACGCCATATCCTGTAAGTGCCAAAGTCACACCAAGCACTCCTGAAACCAACAATCCCAATACATTCGCAACGGCTACCTGCTTGACATCCATTCGCTTCATTAAGACATTGGTCTGCACTATGCCCAAGCCATTAAGAACAAATGTCAAAAACATGACACGTGAAAGCGGTATAAGACGTTTATCCCCTTGAAAAATATCCGCAATTAAAGGGGCACCTGCGCACAATACAATATATACTGCAATACTTACCCCAAGATTAAACCAAAAGACTGTGGAATAATCAGCCTGTGTCGGTGTCTTTTTTTGCAACAACGCCGTTCCAAAACCCGAATCTACAAACAATATGGCAAACGCCTGGAATACAAGCAATGCACCTACAAGACCGAAATCATTCTCGCTCAACACATTGGCCAACACAATTCCAACTACGGCATACAACAATTGAGATGCAACCTTATCAATAGCGTTCCATTTCAACGTCCTTGCCGTCTTAAGTTTTAACTGTGATTCCGGCATAAGCTAATCTTATTTTTCCTTTGCTCTCCCTATTAATTCACCTCTTTAATCCTCCGATTCAGATGTCTCATCTTTTTAATATTCATCATCTTCCGCTTCTCCGGATATCTTCATCAGTTTGCCTCCACCGCTCTTATGCACCTCCGGATTCCCGCGATAATATATCTTTGTAGATCCTATGCCACTGACTTTCAACACCTCCAATGGCCAACATCCTATTGTGCCACTTCCCAATATACTGCACTTAACGGTCTCAGCCTTTACCATATCGGCCTGTATCGTTCCTACTCCGACCATCTTATATTTAGCCTCATTGGTCTGCCCTGACAGTACTATACTCCCATTGCCGGTATTTAACGTTCCCTCAAGCTTGGTTGACTTTATTCCATGCACCACCAAACTGCCATTACCTATTAATGTAGCCTTAAATTTAGCAGTAGGGGATAAACTCTCTATTCTTACCGAACCCATTGAAGAGGATTCCACCTGAGTAAGAAAGTCTGAATACAATACAATCGTCGGCAAATCCTTATCATACGCATCTTCTGTTATGACCTGAATGCTCAATTTCCCATTCTTGTTATTAAAGATAAATGCATTGTCAAAACGTGATGCACCGCGCCATGACGCATATCCTGTAGAATCCGGATTACATTTATACAATACGTTGACATTATCCTGCACAAACAATCGATCAAACTGACCTATCTTGACTGCATATTCATATACACCCCCCGCATCTGAATTAGCCGACGATGCATAAACCGATAAAAATCCCACACTAAATGTCAAGCAAAATAAAATTAGAATTCTCTTGAAATATGACATATCTATTTTCAGTTATAACAACTCTTCTTTAAAATATTTTTCCCCGATTTCATCGAAGATTTTTAGGATTTCCAATTCAGTAGTAGCCCTTAAAAGCGCTATCCTTGTTTGACGGAAATCCGGTAACCCTTTGAATAACGGAGTCGCTGCGAGATGACGACGGATATGAAGAATTCCCCTTATCTCGTCAATTCTTTCTATACTCTCTCTCACCTGTCTGCGAAGCAAATCAAATTTCTCTACGACACTCATCGGTGTCCAATTTCCGGTATCTATACATGAACGCATATCCCGGAATATCCAAGGTGCACCAAATGATGCACGACCTACCATCACTCCATCCACACCATACTTATCAAAAGCCTCTACAGCCTGTTCCGGAGTGCATATATCACCATTCCCTATAATGGGAATCTCAATTCGGGAATCCTCCTTGAGCCTCCTTATCGGTTCCCAGTCAGCCTGACCGGTATACATCTGACTCCTCGTTCTTCCGTGAACTGTAAGTGCCTTTATTCCACAATCCTGCAATCTGGGAGCAAGATCGTTTATCAAAATATTTTCACACGTCCATCCAAGACGTGTCTTAACTGTTACCGGCAATGACACAGCATTCACCACCTTCTTTGTTATATCAAGAAGCTTCGGAATATTCTGCAACATTCCGGCTCCGGCACCTTTACGTGCCACTTTCTTTACAGGACAACCAAAATTGATATCTATTATATCCGGATTTGCCCTCTCCACTATCTTGGCAGCTTCAACCATAGCCTCCGGCTCCGGCCCGTATATCTGTATCGCTACCGGACGCTCTGCATCGTTGATTGTCAGTTTCCTCTCCGTGCTGCTTACATTCCTGACCAATGCCTCAGCCGACACAAATTCAGTATAGACAAGTGCTGCCCCCTGCTCTCTGCACATCAACCGGAATGAAGGATCGGTTACATCCTCCATCGGAGCAAGCATCACAGGGCGTTCTCCTAAATCTATATTCCCTATCTTCATATCTTTATTAGAACTGCAAAATTACCACTTTTTTCTAACCTCTCACTAATCTATTAGGCGCAGAAATTGTTCAGTATTTCACATTTTTACATCCTTGACGTTCAACACAATGTTAATTTCGACACCAATCTCGGAACAAGCAACTCTGCCACACTCCTTACATCCTCTGCCTGCACAGCCATTATCCTCTCAGTGGTCCATTCCACATCATGTACCTCCCCATAATACATCAAACTTTTCCCCATCGACATCGCCATCGATTCTCGATGGTCGCTGCTGACAAGCAATTGACCTGCATATTGTCGCTTTATCTTTTCAAAAATCCCCGATTTCATCGAGGATTCTACCAGTTTATGCAATTCCTTTTGTATGATTTTAACACACTTCTCAACCGTAGATTTGTCACTTCCAAAATAAATCATCATAGTTCCTGCATCGCTTAAAAGAGCCACAGAACTATCCACCGTATAAACATATCCTCGACGTTCACGCAACTCCTGATTAAGACGTGAATTCATACATGGTCCCCCAAGATAATTATTTAAAAGGAAAAGCGCAAACCGACGATCATCACTTCGTCCGAATGTCCTTGCTCCCATGATGGTATGCGCTTGATGGCCATCTCGCGAGATTGTCTCATTAAAGGTCGGATTCATCGGAGGAATCGCACGTTTATGAACAGCCCCGTGAAGATGAAAATGGCCAAAATATTTTAAAGCCAACCGCTCTATCGTTTTGCAGTCATCCGGAGTAGCTGCATAAAGTACCATATTCGAAGGAACATAAAAATCCTCGATAAAATCGTGGCAATCTTTTCCAACAAGCTCTTTCACACTCTCAGGCGTACCCAATATATTATGACCGGGACCGGACCCCGCATATATCATATCGTCAAACATATCATATACTGAGTCTGACGGGGAATCCCTATAAGAATAAATTTCTTCTATAACCACATCCCTCTCCTTATCGAGCTCCGCAGCCGGGAAAGAGGAATAAGCCAATATATCGGATATCAGCTCCATAGCCCTTTGACTGTGTCCTGCCGGCGAGTTGGTATAAATCAATGTTTCCTCCTTGGATGTATAAGCATTCAATTCCCCTCCAATACTCTCCATTCGATTACTTATATGCCACGAAGACCTGTGTTCTGTACCCTTAAAGATGGTATGCTCAACAAAATGCGCCAAACCATGCTTTGATGATGACTCATCCCGGCTCCCCGCATTAACAGCCATTCCTATATAAGACACATGACTTTGAGTGCGTAAATGAACACATCTCAACCCATTAGGCAATACAAAAATATTATATTCCTTCATTTTCATTCATTTCAATATGCAAAGTTACTGCAAAACGATGAAATTACGAAAAATTTCGCTATCTTTGCTTCTAATTATGAAAAATTCTATACTAATTTTATCAATAACATACTTCCTTGCAGCATTTTCCATTAAAGCTGAATCTCATAATGCTATTCCATACAATGACCTGCAAGAACTTAACCAAGCCATTTCCAACGCACCGCTTTATACGGCTCGCATCAATTCTAAAATTGACTCTCTTCGAATTAATCTTTATAATATCCCTTCTTACGACATCCAACACCGATTGGATCTTACCTTAAGAATATGTGACATTTACCGACCATTCAACACCGACTCCTCGCTAAATTATGCCGTCGCTGCCGGTGAATTGCTCAAATCAGCACCTCTCTCTAATCAGTCCCTCAACGCAAACTACAATTTCCGTTGCCGACTCGCTCTAATGAACGCTCTTAGCACGGCCGGAATATTCAGCTCAGCAATTTCCATATATGAGGAAATCAAACAGATGACTCTATCACCCTCTCAAAAAATCGAATTCTGGAAAGGAGCAAGACTCCTCTACTCATATATGCAGACTTATGTAGCTAATGACAGCCATTTCTATGCCGAATATGCAGGATATTATCAAGCCTACGATGATTCTCTGCTAAATGCACTGCCCCGAAAGGATAAATTTTACAAATTTATAAAAGCCGAAAAATTAATTAGATACAATCAGTTAAACGAAGCAGAATCCTTGCTCCTCGCCATGATTAAATCGCTTAAAACATCTGACAATCTATACGGAATGGCGGCATATCAACTTGCCGAAGTTTACAAAAAAAGAGATAACGAGAACCTTTTCGCATCATTCCTCACTAAAGCTGCCATCTCGGATATCAAGGGATGCATCAGAGAGGGACTTGCTCTCCCTATACTCGCTCAATGGCTTTACACCAAAGGACTTACAAATGAAGCTTTCCGATACATCAACTATTCACTCTCCGAGGCAAACGCCGGCAATGCCAGAATGAGAGCCGTAGCCATCGCTTCTTTTATGCCCGTTATCGATTCTGCATATCGTGAAAAAATATTATCGACCAATAAAAAACTGACCTTTACAGCAATATTTACCTGTATAATATCTATAATCACCATAATTTTGCTTATTCTCCTCTTCCGATATATGCGTGTCGCCCGCCAAATTAACACCCGACTAAGCTCTACAGCCGCTGTACAAGAAAACTATATCGGACACTTTATTGCTCTATGTGCTTCATATGCCGGAAAACTTGATTCCCTGACACAACTCGTCAGCCGCAAAATCACCTCCGGACAAAGCGAGGAACTCCTCAAACTCGTAAAATCAGGCCGGTTTGCCGAACAACAAAACGATGACTTCTATAACATCTTTGACTCGGCTTTCCTCGAAATTTATCCCCATTTCATCGAAGAAATCAACCTTCTACTCCGTCCTGATTCTCAATTCCGGGCAGACTCAACAGTTCTTACTCCCGAACTTAGAATTTATGCACTCGTCAGACTCGGAATCAACGAATCCACTCGCATCTCTCAAATTTTACACTATTCCGTAAGTACAATCTACGCTTATCGCAATCGTATGCGCAACAGAGCAATCAATCGCGATTCCTTTGAAAAAGACATTATGCAAATCGGTCAAATAACTCTCAAATATCAGCTCAAAACACCATAATAATACATTATATTTTCTATATACACACTTATATCGTATTTTTGTAACTAATTGATTTTCTTAATATATTTACTTATATTATTTATATTAAATCTATATCGGAAACAAATTATTTGCAACACTGCCACAAGCATATTAATTTTGCATCGTAATCATTAGTTTATTTATCATTTGTATACACAGGCAGTTTTAAGTTTTCCGTCAGGTAAAAAAGATTACCAAACAGGTATTAACACAATCAAGACGGAATGTTAGAAAGTCAAAACGATCATAAAAAAAAGGTACTTTTAATTTCGCGGTTCAAAATTAATTATTCAAGAAAATGATTCGCAGTAGTGCGACCGGCATTGTGAAATGCCGGTCGCACTCAGTTATTGAACAGACATATTTCTGTACCATTCCTTCACTCTTTTCAACTTTACGACACCTAATCCCGAAACAGTCCGAAAAGTGTTGCGAAAATTATTTGGTCATGTCAGTGATTTTTACTATTTTTGCACCTTGTTATAGAGGGAGACAGTCACCAAATGTAGACAACCCTTTTACCAACACACAACAAGTTGGCTTTCTGATATTTAATATTGAAGATTTAATATGAACATATCCTACAAGTGGCTCAAACGCTACATTGACTTTGAGTATGACCCACATACTCTGGCAGCAGCTCTGACATCATTGGGACTCGAATGTGACACAGTAGAAGAGGTGGAATCTATCCGAGGAGGACTCAAAGGGCTTGTTATTGGGAAGGTGCTCACTTGCACTGACCATCCTGACTCAGACCACCTTCACATCACCACAGTTGACGTGGGTAAAGAGGAACCGTTGCAGATAGTCTGCGGTGCTCCCAACGTTGCCGCCGGACAGACTGTAGTAGTAGCCACAGTAGGCACCACACTTTATGACGGTGACAAAGAATTCCAGATAAAAAAATCAAAGATTCGCGGAGTGCAATCATTCGGCATGATATGTGCCGAAGATGAGATAGGAGTTGGATCAAGTCATGACGGAATTATTGTTATCGATGACGACATAATCCCCGGAACTCCGGCTTCTACATATTACAACGTGGAGAGCGATTATATGCTTGAGGTTGAGCTTACCCCAAACCGAGTAGACGCAGCCAGCCACTACGGCACAGCACGTGACCTAAAAGCCCTTCTTGCACGTCTTAGTTATGACACTGACCACAATGCTGAAATTCCGCAAATACACACTCCGGACATTTCTACCTTCCATAGTGATACAGAGCAAGGTGCTACTCCCGTAGAAATACTTGATACTGAAGGATGTATCAGATATTCCGGTGTTAGGGTCAAAGGTGTAAAGGTATCTCAAAGCCCGGAATGGCTTCAGCGTTTACTCATTGCAGCCGGCCAGCGTCCCATCAACAACATTGTCGATATTACCAATTTTGTTCTTCTTGGACTAGGGCAACCGCTTCATTGCTTTGACCTGGCCAAAGTAGAAGGTGATAAAATTGTGGTTCGCACCTGCGAGCAGGGCACTAAATTCACTACACTCGACGGCGTAGAGCGCACCCTTGACCAACAGGACCTGATGATTTGTGACGTCCGAAAACCACTTTGCATAGCAGGCGTATTCGGTGGCCTTGACAGCGGTGTGACAGAAGATACTAAAGATGTATTCATAGAAAGTGCTTGTTTCCACCCCACAAGAATAAGGAAGACAGCTCGACGTCATGCGTTGAGCACTGATGCTTCATTCCGTTATGAGAGAGGCACCGATCCGAACATCACGGTGAAAGCAGCCAAGCTTGCAGCAATCCTTATCAAGGAGCTTGCCGGAGGTGAAATTTGCGGTGACATATCCGATTTCTATCCTAACCCGGTATCTCCCTTCAGAGTGGAACTTTCACTTGATTATTGCGCCAAACTAATCGGAAAAGAGATTCCTCAAGAATTGATACGTCGTATCCTGACAGCTCTTGAGATTGAAATTCTCCCTCAAAGTACAGATGAAACACTCATCCTTGATGTTCCCACATATCGTGTAGACGTCACCCGTCCCTGCGACGTTGTCGAAGAGATCCTTAGAGTCTATGGATACAACAATGTAGAGTTTGACACCGAAATGCATATCAACCTCTCTGAGAAGAAGGACACAGATTTCTCCTACGATATGCAAGAAAAGGTGGCAAATTCCCTCACGGCTCAAGGATTTTACGAGATTCTCAACAATTCTCTTACAGCCGAAAAATATTATAATCAAAGCGACCTGCTCCCCATCAGCGGATGTGTCAAGCTTCTTAATCCTCTGAGCAACGAGCTTTCAGTGATGCGTCGCACACTCCTTTTCGGTGGTCTCGAATCCATCAGTCATAACCTTAACCGTAAATTTGAAGATATCAAATTCTATGAATTCGGCAATATCTACAACTTCGACCCTCAAAAAGAGTCGACTGTAGAGTCACCTCTCTTACCTTACAGCGAACAAAGCGCACTTGCCCTGTGGATAACCGGCAAGATGCAGCCTGAATCATGGACAGGAAAAGGGATTGAGGCCACATTTTATGATTTAAAAGGAATCGTCCTGAATATTTTGAAACAGACCGGAATCAACATCAACGAGATTGAGATGTCTCAACTTAGCGATGAATTCTTCAGTGCAAAACTCTCAATCGCCACAAAGAGCGGTAAGCAAATAGGCGAAATGGGAATCTTGCGTTCGTCACTACTGAAAAAATTCGACATAGAACAACCTGTGCTTTATGCTCAAATTTTATGGAACAACCTTTATCGCCAAGCCCGACGCCACTCAACACTATTCGCGCCAATACCGAAGACTATGCCTGTGCGTCGTGACCTCGCACTGCTGCTTGATAAAGCCACACCATTCGCTGCTGTAGAAGCGTGTGTCAGAAAGGCCGACAGAAAGTTACTCCGCGATGTCACACTCTTTGATGTCTACGAAGGGAAAAATCTCCCGGAAGGAAAAAAGAGCTACGCTATAGCCATCACTCTTCAAGACAACGAAAAAACACTCAACGACAAGCAAATAGACGCTGTGATGAAAAAAGTTGTAACCTCGCTTGAGAAAGAGCTTTCAGCTCAGTTACGATAACGATTTTCACACAAATCCAACCGAATAATAAAATAAACAGAAACAACAATACGTATCGGCTTGCAATCAAAACATTACCGAGCCATACATAAAGAGCAATCCTAACCTTATGGGAAGAGCATTTGAATATCGTAAAGCCCGCAAACTTAAACGCTGGGGAAATATGAGCCGTACTTTCACACGTATCGGCAAGGAGATAACAATAGCAGCTAAAGCCGGTGGCGGTGACCCCGACACCAATCCACGTCTTCGTGTGCTTATGCAGAACGCAAAGGCAGCTAATATGCCTAAAGACACTGTGGAACGCGCCATCAAAAAGGCTACGGAAAAAGACGCCAGCGACTACAAGGAGATTGTATATGAAGGATATGGTCCTCACGGAATCGCTATTGTAGTGGAAACTGCTACTGATAACAACCAACGCACCGTAGCCAATGTACGTTCCTATTTCAATAAACACGGTGGCAGTCTGGGAACTTCCGGCTCCCTCTCGTTCCTTTTTGACCACAAGAGCGTATTCCATGTTAAGCCCAATCCGGAGACTTCTCTCGAAGATTTTGAGCTTGAACTGATGGATTACGAAGCCGAACTTGAAACTGATGATGAGGAATGGCTCATTTATGGTGCTTTTGACCAATTTGCCAACATCCAAAAATATCTTGAGGATGCAGGCGTTGAAATCGTTTCAGCCGAGTTTGAACGTATCCCAAATGATTACAAAGAGGTGACTCCTGAGCAACGTGAAACCATCGAAAAGCTCCTGGAAAAATTCGAGGACGATGACGATGTTCAGAATGTTTTCCACAATATGAAGGAGGATTAAGGGGTTGGTTAATAATAAAACTTAAAATGATTCATTCATAAAATTATTAAATTGATTGTTACCAATAATTTAACAATTTTATTCACTCAAAATATTTTAA
>JAMPEM010000033.1 GCA_023665145.1 Bacteroides sp. | reverse complement strand
TCATTGTCCTTAAAAAGCTTTAACCTTCGAGTCAAGCTATGTCAGGACGAGACATATCCCAAGAAATAAAATAATGTGTTTTTTCATAATCGTATTGTATCTATACTTAGAGGTTGTTTAAAAATAAGACATTTACAATTAAAATATTTTGAGTGAATAAAATTGTTAAAAAGCTGATAATTGCCCATTTAATAATTTTATGAACGAATCATTTTAAGTTTTATCATTAAACAACCTCCTACAATGTTTCCTTAAAGAATATCAGAATATCTCGCAGTGCTTCAGGTGAAAATTCCCTCCCGGGCGCCATATAATACAGACTCATATCCTTAGAACTGCATTGCTGCATCAAATGATTTGCACACGCAATCTTCTTTACTCTTCCTTCCGGCAATTTATCTTTCAGAACCAACAGATTGGCATCGGGATCAACCTGAACATCCCATTCTCCCCACAATCCAAGCACCGGAACCTTAACCAATCCCAGCTTAGCTCCGTAATCTCTTCTCACCATCTCAACATATTCCGGTGACGATAGAATCTTAAGCTGCATCGGTATTGTTTCAGCTCTCATTCCGGCTTCACTGCCATATCTCTCTAAGGAATACGCTATCTTATCCTCATTTCCCGTCTCTACAGCATCAAATATTGCTGACAACGCTGCATGCATACTCTCCGTGAGAAGTTTCCCCATCGCATCTGAAATAAGCTCATTCTGCCTTATCATTATCTCCTTTCCGGGCAATAACGGACATCCTATGACTACCACCGACGATACATCCTCCGGATAATCAGCTGCCAACTCAATTGCTATCGAGCCTCCTTCACTATGTCCCAAAATCCCCACTCGCTGCCGATTAATATCTTTACAATTTCTCAAACTATCCAATGCAATATACGCATCTTCGAGCAATTCCTTATATCCATATTCTCCCCTTGGGGCAACCGAACCACCTACACCCCGGTCATCAAATCGAAGACTTGCTATCCCCGCTGAAGCCAATCCTTCCGCTACCGTTTTGAACGGCTTGTATCCACCTATCGTCTCATCCCTATCCTGACTCCCACTACCATTTAAAAGCAAAACAGCCGGAACACTCCCTTTATAATGTAGTGGAAAGGTAAAAGTTCCCGTCAATACTCCATGCGGTGTCATTATTACTATCTCCCTATCCTGATGCTTCACCTCCACAGGTATTCCCTCACTCTCCTCCTTCGCACACAAAGTAAGAATACACCCTGACATAATAATTATATACACCAACAATTTCTTCATCCGAGATTCTTTTTATCCTATTCTCAACTTGGCGACAAACTCTCTATCACCCGCAATATATTTAATGCTTCCGATACAGTTGACACTTTATCTACCCTCATCGATCGCTTCCCGTTTCGCTCTCTTAATGAGCACCTTGTAGGATACAACTGCAAATATGACAAAACCCTTCCAAACGCCCTCGATTGATAATAAGCCTTATTGTCATCACCTACAAAAAACAATGACATCCCCCCATTCTTCAGTGTCAATCGCTCTATTCCAAGCCGTTTGGCCGACATTCGCAGTGGAACTACATTTATCAACTCATCCGTACAACCGGGTATCGCCCCGAATCTATCCCTCAATTCCTTACGGAATTTTTCTATCTGACCCGGTTCCTCCATATTATCCAGACGCTGATAAAGCGTTATTCGTTCACTCTCCTGTGGCACATATTCCGCAGGAAGACGCAACTCCAAATCACTCTCTATGGTACAATCTGCCACATATTCCTCTGTAGCACCTTGCGCATCCTCATCAAATTCATCAGCAAACTCCTCTGTCTTTAATTCGATTACAGACTCCTTAAGCAATTTCTGATATGTCTCATACCCCAAATCGGCTATAAAACCACTTTGCTCTGCACCAAGAAGATTTCCCGCTCCCCTTATATCCAAATCCTGCATCGCAATATGGATTCCACTCCCCAACTCCGAAAAACTCTCTATGGCCTGCAACCTGCGTCGTGCCACAGGCGTCAGCGGAACTCCCGGTGGCACCAAAAGATAACAAAACGCTTTCCGCGAACTCCTCCCTACTCGCCCACGCAGTTGATGAAGCTCCGACAACCCGAAATTCTGCGCATTATTCACTATTATCGTATTGACATTCGGCATGTCTATACCATTCTCTATTATCGTCGTAGACAACAACACATCATAATCATGCGCAGAAAAATCAAGTATCGCCTTCTCAAGCTGCTCCGGAGGCATCTGCCCATGCGCCGTAACTACGCGCAAATCAGGCATCAACCGATTCAACTTCGTCTCAAGAACATGCAAATTTTCTATTCGATTGGAAATCATAAATACCTGACCCGAACGAGACACCTCAAATCCTATCGCATCTTTCAGCAATTCATCCTCAAGCGGTGCCACTGTCGTAACTATAGGTTGACGATTGGCAGGAGGAGTATTCAACGAACTCAAATCCCGAGCTCCCATCAATGAGAATTGAAGTGTACGCGGTATCGGTGTAGCTGACATCGTCAATGTATCTACATTAACCTTCATCTGCTTCAATTTCTCCTTCACCGTAACCCCGAATTTCTGCTCCTCATCTATTATCAAAAGCCCCAAATCATGAAATTTTACCGACTTCCCTATCAACTTATGCGTCCCTATCAGAATATCTATCTTGCCGGCCTCCAAATCCGACAATATCTCCTTTACATCCTTACCCTTCCGCGCCCGTGATAAAAACTCTACCCTGACCGGCATATCCTTCAATCGCTCCGAAAATGTACGATAATGCTGCATCGCAAGAACAGTCGTCGGCACAAGCACTGCCGTCTGTTTCCCATCTGCCGCCGCCTTAAACGCCGCCCGTATAGCTATCTCTGTCTTCCCAAACCCGACATCACCACAAACCAACCTATCCATAGGACGGGCCGACTCCATATCCTTCTTCACATCATTAGTAGCCTTAAGCTGATCCGGTGTATCTTCATAGATGAACGACGCCTCAAGCTCATGCTGCATATACGTGTCCGGTGAATACGAAAATCCCTTCTCCTCCCGACGCGCCGCATACAGCTTTATCAAATCACGAGCTATATCCTTTACCTTCCTCTTTGTCCGATCCTTGAGCTTATTCCATGCTCCACTCCCAAGTTTGTTAATCTTAGGCATCAACCCCTCTTTCCCTCTGTATTTCGACAGCTTATGCAACGCATGAATTGATACAAAAATCTGATCATCATTCTGATATATCAGCTTTATCATCTCCTGCGGCTTCCCGTTCATATCAGTATGCACCAAGCCCCCAAACCGCCCGATTCCATGGTCAGTATGCACTATATAATCCCCAGGCTCTATCTGCGACAACTCTTTCAGACTCATCGCCACCTTACCGCTCCTGGCCCGGTCACTCTTAAGATTATATTTGTGAAAACGATCAAATATCTGATGATCCGTAAAATAACATACCTTCAACTCGTTGTCTATAAATCCCTCATGAATCGTATTCCCTACCGCCTCAAACGTTATCTCCTCTCCTCTGTCCCTAAATATATCACGCAACCTATCCGCCTGATGCACAGAATCACTTAACAACAATATCTCATACCCTTCAGATAATAATTTCCTGAACGATTCAGATATGATATCAAAATTTTTATGATACAGAGCCTGAGGACTACAATCAAACCTTATCTCTGCATCTGCTTCAAATCCACCTGACACATCAGCTCCACTCCCATACTCTATCTGCATGAAAGTCCCCAATCTCTGCTTAAACAATTCGAAATCTATCAGACGACCGGCTGCTTCCAAATCACCCTCTCCACTCAATAATACTTTATCACTCAACCGACTGCCGCATATACCCTCTACCCTTGACAACATCCATGACAATGACTGACTTATCACCACCGTATCATCATCTATAAATTCAAGCAACGATACTCCGTCTTCACTGTTATGACTCGCTGCCGGTACTATATTTACTCCCGGTAAAGTCTCTTCACTCAACTGCGTCTCTACATTGAATGTCCTGACCGAATCTATCTCATCATCGAAAAAATCTATACGATAGGGCAATTCATTATTATAGCTGAATACATCAAGTATCGACCCGCGACGTGCAAATTGTCCCGGCTCATATACATAATCTACACTCTTGAATCCCTCATCCAAAAGCTTATGAACCACTTCATCCATATCCATCTTCCCACCCGATGAAAGACACAACGTTGACCCCGCAAGCTTCTCCCTTACAGGTACTTTCTCCGCAAGCGCCTCAGGATAAGTCACCACCCAACGCAACTTATTGTCCACATACGCATCCAACGTCTCCGTCCGCAATATCTGCGATGCCGGATCAGGTTGCGCATATCGTATATCTCGCTTATACCCCGACGGAAAAATCGCTACCTCTTCCCCACCACTTATCTTACTCAAATCATTGAATAGATATCCGGCAGTATCTGCATCATCCGTTATTATCAAATACGGACTTGTACGCCTCCGAAACCCGGCTACCAACATCGCAGCAGAACTCCCCGCAAGCCCCTTTATCAATAGCCTGCGTGATTTCTTGCATTTCAAAAAGCTCTCTATGGCCTTTATGCGGCTCGCCGTGGCAAACTTTCGATCCGCATCTCTCAGAGTCATCATTTCTTATGTCCCAATATCTTTCTGTATTCCACCGGATTCCCCAATATTTCCTCAGCCTTCTTCAATCCCTCGTCATCCCGCAATGAACCTATCACCTTACCCCGTTGATAATAATACCTCCCCATTATCTCCTCCACAAGATAAGGTGAAATCTTGCTCCGGTTATGATCCAAATCATAATCCAAATTGTGAGTCAACAATGTCCGCAACGTGTCAAGTTGTGCCTTGACACCCTCATTCATATACCCCTCTGTCTCCGCCGTCTCCGTCAACGTCTTGACCATATCCTCACATACCTTGTCATACTTGAATCTCGCAGGATCTATACTCTTCTTAAACTCCGAATATATCTCATCAGTAATCTCAAATTCTTCCGGCGACGGTATCGATTCATGTTCCGATGCATACTTCGTCGCAAAGTCAAAGGCCCAATTATCTCGCACAACATTAAACACCAACCGGTTAACATCATCCCATTTCACCTCTACATCCGGCGTCAAACCACCTCCGTCCCTTACCTCACGACCCGCAGCCGTATGATACACATTCGTCAGACTGTCAGGTGTCCGCGCAACCGTACCGTCCGGATTCCGACGCGAATAATCAAGCGCCTGAATCAATCTTCCGGACGGTATATAATATTTAGCTACCGTCACTTTCAACAATCCCTCATATGGCAACGGCCTGGTACTCTGCACCAAACCCTTACCATAACTTCGAGTCCCCACCAAGACGGCTCTGTCCAAATCCTGCAACGCACCGGCTGTAATCTCCGACGCTGACGCACTCCCACCATCTATCAAGACCACCATCGGTATATCAGGCATAATCGGCTGATGCTGCGTCTTATAAATCTTCTCAGAACTCTTGCTCTTCCCCTTCGTACGCAACACCTCCGTTCCCTTCGGTACAAAATATCCCAATATATCCACCGCAGCCTCAAGAAGTCCTCCACCATTACCACGCAAATCCAAAACAAGCGATTTTACCTCCGGATTCTTCTTAAATGCCTCCAAAGCTTCCTTAACCTCCTCGGCCGACTTATCCATAAAGCTCGTCAACTTTATATACCCCGTATTCCCATCCACCAATCCATAATAAGGTACCGACGGCATTACCAATTTCCTACGCTCTATCTCCACCGTCCTTATCGAATCCGATACATACGGACGTTGAACCTGCACCGTCAAGCGACTGCCCGGAACACCACGCAACAATTTTGTCACCTCAGCAGATTTCATATTCCGCGTATCAGTCGTATCCACCCTTATTATCCAATCACCGGCCTTCAACCCCGATTCTGCTGCCGGTGACCCTTCATACGGTTCACTGATATACGTATGTCCATCTCTCTCTATTATATAACTACCTATACCTCCATACTCCCCGGTCGTCATCGTCTCAAGCTGCTTCCGCTCCTCCGAATTATAATATTCAGTATATGGATCCACCGTGGACAACATCGCATCTATCGCTATCTCAAATGCCTCATCTGTCCTTATCGAATCAACATAATTCAACTCAAGCTCCTTTACAAGTGAATTGAACGTATTCAGATTGCGTGAAACTGCCGCATCATGCGATTTCTCTGATGTCTTTCCCCATGCCACCGCTACTCCAATCCCTATTACGGCCGGCAACAATATCCTCGTATTGACTAATTTCATCTATATAATAATTTACTGCACCCTCATTCAATTCCGAATGACTCTTATCCTAATAACTAACCTACACCCTACAATGTTTTATTTATTACAGATATTTTGACAACTCCACCTCACTCATTCCTCGCCTTCCGGCATATTCCCGCTTCTGCTCCTCACTCAATTCCCCTACTGAAATATATCGTGACTCTTTATTGCCAAAAATCAGCCCCGTAGTAGTCGACGACGGCCATAAAGCACCATGTTCCGTCACCTTTACACCAAAACTTCTATAATCAAGCAGTTTATCCAATTCAAACACCAACGACTGATCAGGCATCGATGCATATCCCACTGCCGGCCTGACTCCGCAACCCTCCGGCAAACCCCACAATTCTTCCCGTACAAGGCGATGCATATACTCCGTACCTGCCTCTGCAAGCCTGTGAGACAATGACTGCAGCAATAATCCCTCATACTCATCTTCTCCCCTCAACTTCTCTATCAATTCCGGTATCCCGCTACCGGCCGTTGTCACCACAAACACACCAAGCCAATCACCCTCTGCTCGAAGATAATCACTCTGACTCAAACACATCCCACTCACAGGTTGAGGTGCTATACTCCTCAACATCGGCAATCTCACTTTCCCCCCATTACAATCCACTACTATATCATCCATTTCACTCACCGACGGAAGCAACATCACCTTACACTTCAACTTCCCCTCTATTTTTCCCAACAATCTATGGGCATCTCCCAACAATCTATTCCTCTCTTGATTCCTATCATCCCCATTCGGATCAAGCTTCCACTCACTCAGCATCGCACGCCAATTTATCAATCCCTCTATATCTTCCACCCCTATCTCCAAAATATGAGCACCCGGCTTCCTCGGCACATCCGAAGGAGCAGATACCATAAATCTCCTCTTTCGTGCCTCCATCAAACTTAAACGCTCCCCTTCCCCATTAAAATCTTCACGAATCCTCTCCTGACGAACTGCCAATTCCGCCAACGCCTTATCAGATTCTTCCCCTATAAATTCTTTAACCGCACCGGGCAACGATGCTGCATCTCCGGTATGTACCACAGCTCCACTATAACACGGCGCTATCTTAACCGCCGTATGCAACTCTGAAGTAGTCGCCCCTCCCACAAACAACGGTATCCGCATCCCCGATTCCTCCATCATCGATGCCACAACCCCCATCTCATGCAACGACGGTGTTATCAATCCACTCAACCCTATCGCACTCGCACCTCTCTCCTTCGCCCGCGATACTATTGACTCCGGCGGCGTCATTACTCCCATATCCTCTACATCAAATCCGCTGCACCGCATCACCGTCGCTACTATATTCTTCCCTATATCATGGACATCACCCTTCACAGTCGCCAATACTATCAACGGACGTTTCACCTCATCTCCACTATCCCCAATCCTCTGTTCACTCTCTATATACGGAGTCAATATCTCAACAGCACGCTTCATTACTGACGCTGACCTTACCACCTGAGGTAAAAACATCTCACCATTCCCAAACATCTCCCCAACCCGATTCATTCCTGACATCAGACTCCTGTTTACCACTTCCATAGCACTCCCAATCTCTGCAACGGCTCGCTGCAATACATCCTCTATCCCTTCAGATTCTCCCGTCACAATCATCTCCGAAACCTCTTCAGATACACTCTTTGTCACTTTATCTCCGCTGTCAGGCTTCTGTGACACACATTTACCCTTTGCCAACTCCGCAGCACGCTTAAGCTCCAATCCCTTGGCAAGCAACCTCTCCGAAGCATCTTCTCTGCGGCAATACAACACATCTCCTATCATCTCCTTCAATTCCCCATCCATCCATCCGGAACCTAACGGCGTCGACGGATTTATTATCGCCATATCCATCCCTGATGATATCGCACCCTCCAGAAACAAAGAATGAATACCCTTACGCACCTTTTCCATCCCCCTGTACGAAAACGATAAATTACTTACTCCACCACTTACCCTCGCACCCGGAAGATTCCTCTTTATCCATGACGTAGCTTCAAGAAAATCCATAGCATATCGATCATGCTCTTTCATTCCCGTCGATATTGCAAGAACATTCGGATCAAATATTATATCCTTCTCCGGTATTCCACTTTCCGTCAAAAGCTTATATGCCCGACTGCAAATCTCTATACGCCGTTCCACCGTATCTGCTTGACCCCGCTCATCAAAGGCCATAACTACCATCGACGCTCCCAAATCATTTATCTCTCTTGCATGACGCAAAAACTCATCCTCCCCGTTCTTCAATGAAATACTATTCACTATCCCTTTAATCGGCAACATCCTCAAAGCCTCCCTGATAACATCAAAATCCGACGAATCTATCATCAAAGGGACTCCGGACATCCTCCTGTCACTCTTCAAAAGACGCAAAAATTTAACCATTGCCACCTTGGCATCAAGCATCGGATCATCCATATTGATATCAAGCATCTCAGCTCCCTTGTCAAGCTGACCCTTCGCTATATCCAAAGTCTCCCGCCAATTCCCCTCCTTAATCAAACGAAGAAATTTCCGACTCCCGGCAACATTACATCGCTCTCCGACCTTCAAAAAATCTCTTCCTCCTTCTGCCCCCTTCCCTCTACTGTCTCCTTTTACCCATAACCCTCTCATCTCTGAAAGTGAACGAATATGCTCGGGAGTCGTGCCGCAACATCCTCCCACTATATCCACTACACCCTCCTCTATCAACGGCCGCAACGCAGCTGACATATCCCTCGCACTCTCAGTATACATCCCCATCGCATCCGGCAAACCGGCATTCGGATGCACACTCAACGGCTTTTCTGTAATATCTACCAATCCCCTGACATAATCCACAAGTGCCTCCGCCCCAAAGCCACAATTCAATCCGATACTTACAGCTCCGGAATGTTCCAGCGAAACCACAAAATCATCAAGACTCTCACCCGAAAGCAATCTTCCCTGCTCCGTCAATGTCACTGACAACATCAATGGCAATCGCTTACCGGTCTCTCTGAAAGCTCTCTTTATCCCATAAACA
Organism: Bacteroides sp.; assembly: GCA_023665145.1. GTDB lineage: Bacteria > Bacteroidota > Bacteroidia > Bacteroidales > Muribaculaceae > Lepagella. The sequence goes on along the minus strand of JAMPEM010000033.1, from coordinate 8,958 downwards.
GCCGCCTTCGCATTCAGTGTGTCAAAAATCGTCTCTAACAACAATACATCAACTCCACCATCTATCAGAGCCGTAGCCTGTTCACAATACGCATCCGCCATATCGTCAAACAATTCCCCTACCGCTACATCTTCCTGAAGCTCTATAGTCAACGATTTCCCACTCGGCCCCATACTTCCCGCTACAAATGGACGCTCATCATCTCCCAATCCTCGCTCAAGGCAAAAATCATCCACCGCCTTAACAGCCAATTGCGCCCCCTTCTCATTCAATTCCCTCACATATCCCCCCAAGCCATACTCCCCAAGCGATATCCTGTTACTATTAAACGTATCAGTCTCTATAATATCCGCACCCGATTCAAGATACTCCCTATGAATACCATATATCTTTTCCGGAGAAGTAATCACAAGTACATCATTACAACCCTTCAACATCGGATACTCCTCACCGAAGATTCCACCTCGGAAATCACTCTCCTCAAGTCCCAAACGCTGAATCATAGTCCCCATTGCCCCGTCAAGAACAAGAAGCCGTTGACCCAATTCCTTCTCAAACCTGCTCTTCATCCTCAAAATATTTTCTGACATACTGTCCTTACACTATCCGATGCATAATGTGTATAAAAATGAACTCCCGGCACTCCGCGTCTCAGCAATTCCCGACACTGCTCCGTACACCATTCCACTCCAACCATCGATGCCTCCCTGTCACTCTTCGCCTTCCTCAACTCCGAGGCAAACGCCTCAGGTATATCTACATGGAAAACTCGCGGCAACACCGTCATCTGCGACATCTTCGTCACAGGTTTTATCCCCGGAACTATCGGAACTCGAATCCCCACTCCCCTGCACCGTTCCACAAACTCAAAATACTTCTCATTGTCGAAAAACATCTGAGTTACCAAATATGACGCACCAAGCTCCACTTTCCGTCTTGCATACTCCAAATCTATCTCCATATTGGGTGCCTCCTCATGCTTCTCCGGATAACAAGCCATCCCATACGAAAACGGTGTCTCTATACCCTCAAGCTCACTACCGTCTATCGCTATCCCCTTATTGAAATCATTCACCTGAAGCTGCAATCCCATAGCATGCTCATGATATTTCTCCGGATCCTCATTCTGCACATCCGGACTCTTTGCATCACCTCGCAACAACAACAAATTATTGATACCTAAAAAGTTCAAATCCATCAACGCATACTCCGTCTCCTCCTTGCTGAATCCTCGACAGATGATATGCGGCACAGCAGGTATTCCATATTTATTCTGTATAGCCGACGCTATAGCCACCGTCCCCGGCCTTCGCCTTATTGTCTTTTTCCTGTGACTGCCATCCGGCTGAGGCACAAAGATACTCTCACTGTGATGCGCCGTAATATTGATATAAGCCGGATCAAACTCCCGCAATTTATCTATTATCGAATATACCCGATGAATACTGTTCCCTCGCAACGGAGGCAATATCTCAAATGAAAATTGGGGATCCGACTTCCGTATATTCTCAGCTATATTTGTCATACTCTTTCCTCTCTTATTCTTTTTTACCTGTAATTCATCTATCACCCTACCCCCGATGTGTTTTTTCAATATCCTTACTCCAACGCCCGGCGTATCTTCGCGACCGCCTCTACAATATTGCTCCGCGGAGTCCCTACATTCATCCGTACAAACCCTTCTCCACCCGGTCCGAACATCCGTCCGTCATTCAACGCAAGACCGGCCCGCTCTACAAAAAATTCCCGCAGACTCTCACCATCCATTCCCAAACCTCTACAGTCAAGCCATACAAGAAATGATGCCTCCGGACGCAACATCTTTATTTGCGGAACATTTGATGCAAGCTGATGTTCAAGCTCATCTATATTTCCCTCAATATATTCCAACATATCTTTGCACCAATTCTCCCCATCCCGATACGCAGCTACTGTAGCTATCGGTGACAACATCGGCGGATCATTAAGTTCATTGGCCTCCAGCCACCTGTAAAACGGCTCTCGCAGCCCCTTATTCCCAATAACACACCACGATGTAACAATTCCCGGCATATTGAAAACCTTGCTCGGTGCGCCAAACGTTATCGATATCTCCGAAGCCTTCTCACTTACCGTCGCAAACGGTATATGTTTATGCCCCGCAAGTGCCATATCAGCATGTATCTCATCCGATATCACCAATATACCTCTCCGATAACAAATCTCTGCAAGACGCTTAAGCGTCTGTCGACTCCAGCATATCCCCGCCGGATTATGCGGATTCGATAAAATCAATACACGACACCCATCCCCGGCAACCCTCTCAAGATGCTCAAAATCCATCTCATACCCCCTTAATTTTCCACCCTCTATTACCTCTTTCAACGGATTCATAACAACCCCTATATCATTCCCCTCCGGAACAAGTCTGAACGGATGATACACCGGCGGCTGGATGATTACCTTCTCTCCGCGCCTTAAAAAATAATTCAATACGAATCCTATACCTTTCACCACTCCCGGGATATACGTAATCCACTCAGTATTAATCTCCCAACCATGATGACTCCGCTCCCAATCCACTATCGAGACCTTATAATCTTCCGGCAAAACTGTATATCCATATATCGGATGCTCAAGCCGTTTTATCAACGCTCGGCGTATAAACTCCGGAGTAGCAAAATCCATATCCGCAACCCACATACTCTGAAGATCAGCTTTGCCAAACCGCTCCTTCAAAGCATCAGTTTTCAACGCTCCGCTCCCTTCCCGTTTGATCTTCCTGTCAAATTCCATATTCATTAACAACCTCCTATTTCAACGCCTGCTTGATATCCTCAAGAAGATCCTCTGCATCCTCAAGACCTATACTTAGTCGGATTGTAGTCTCCGGAACATCCATCGCTTCTCGTTCCTCCGCAGTCAAATTACCAAATATAGTACTCGCCGGATGAATTGCAAGACTCTTATTGTCAAACAGATTAGTAGCACGACGGAACACCTTCAGCTTATTAAGAAAATCAAAACACGCCTCACGGCTTGCCAAATCTATCGTCAACATCGCACCCGCCGTATTTCCAAACTGCTTCAACGACATTATATGATACGGATTCGTCTTCAAACCAGGATACGTAACCCTCTCAATTCCCGGAACATCCCCAAGACGCTCCGCCAAATACTGCGTATTCTCTATATGACGCGCATAACGAGCATCAAGCGTCTCAAGACCAAGCGTTTGCATATAAGCCGCATGAGGAGTCATATATCCACCATAATTAAACAATATCTCCTTCTTCAATCTCCTGCTGAACTCAGCGCCACACGGCAAATTACCACAACTCGGATAAATCAAAACAAGGCCGCCAAGAGATGTCGCCCCACCCGACAAATATTTCGTACTCGAGATTACCTCAACATCAACACCCAAATTATTCGCCCGGAAATGCGTAAACGGTATCATCGTAGTATCTGCCACCAACGGTATTCCCCACTTATGTGCCAACTCCGACAATCCCTTCAAATCCGCAATCTCCATCTGCGGATTAGTGATTATTTCAAGGAAAATACAACAAGTATACTCATCGATATTACGCTCTACCTCCGCAAGATTAGTCAAATCACACAATCTACCCTCAACACCGAATCGAGGCAACGTGTCACTTAAAAGACTATACGTATTGGCAAAAAGATGACGCGATGAAACAATATTCTTCCCTTGAGCTGACAACGCCGTCAATGTGGCACTTATCGCCGCCATTCCCGACGTAAACGCAGAAACAGTCTCTGCGCCACTCAATTCTTTTACCTTCTTCTCATAATATATAACAGTAGGATTTGTCACCCTCGAATAGTCAGGATCATCAGTACGACCGCAAAAAGCGTCAGACATACTCGTTGCATCATCAAACTCAAACGCCGCACAATGATACACCGGCATAGACAACGCATTATAAGCATCCCTCTTCTGATAATCTCCGGCCAAAGCCTTTGTCCTTATTTCCATCTTAATCCTAAATTAAATACCTGTAAAAAACTCCTAATCCCCAATTCCTGTTCCCTAATTCCTGTTTCCTAATTCATGTTCCCTAATTCCAAATTCACTAAATGCACCAAAAGCCGGACCCCTTCAGGTTCCGGCTTGTACCCCATAGCAGAGTCGAACTGCTCTTTAGAGAATGAAAATCTCTCGTCCTAACCGATAGACGAATGGGGCTCCTCTTTACCTGTCACTGCTCTTCACACATGACAAGCTGTATTCTCTGTCGTAGAATCGAGTCCTTTTTTATCCAAGCTTATTGATGTGCTTGGAAAGACGGCTGCATAGATTGGAAGCCTTGTTCTTGCTGATCACATTCTTGCGACCCAGACGCTGCAGAAGTGCACTTACCTTCTTGTATGCCTCTGTTGCCTCACTCTTATCTTCCATCTTGCGTATGCGGCGTACTGCTGTACGTGCTGTCTTTGACCAATAACGATTCTCGATACGTCTCTTCTCAGTCTGACGTATTCTCTTAATCGATGATTTATGATTTGCCATTTGCTTTTGCTTGTTTTTATTTGTACCCCATAGCAGAGTCGAACTGCTCTTTAGAGAATGAAAATCTCTCGTCCTAACCGATAGACGAATGGGGCCCTCTCATCACAACTGCGCCTAACGCATTTTGCGACTGCAAAGTTAATCACTTTTTTTATCCCCACCAAATTTTCTATAAAAAAAATGCGCTTTTATCCCCTTTTTACCCCTTTTTATCCCTAATTTCTCCACTCATTCCCCCTTTTTTACCATGTTTTTACTCTTTTTATCACTAATACTTGAAACTTGAACCTCCCAGAAATTCCCTCAGCAACGACGTCGACGGTATCTGCCTCAACGCTATATTGTCAAAATAACTCAATAATCTCATAAGCCTATACGCCTGCGCAAACTCCGGACGGTCATGTCCCACCTCACGCAACAACGGCTCTGCATACTCCCTCATCACTCCAAGCTCATATATCAACGACGAATTAAACATCGCATCCGCATTCTCCTGATATGGGAATATCCACCGCTCTTCTCCTCGCCTTACACTCGGCCAACGCCGGATTGTCTCCTCAGCACTCGTATTCCGGTATTTATTATCCCTTACTATTCGCCTTACCAAGCGAGTGTCAGTAGTCGATATCCAATTATGATCATCTATGCTCAACGTTGTCAACGCTGATACATAGACCTTAAACAATTCGCTGGCCGGCAAACCACCCGTCAATTCCGGATTCAATCCATGAATACCTTCAATGAGCAAAACCTCATTCTTCTCAAGCTTCAACGGCCGTTGCTTCTCCACCCGACGCCCAAGCTCAAAACTATAAGTCGGCAGATTAATCTCCTCTCCGGCAAGCAAACGCTTTAAATCACTGTTAAGCCTATCCAAATCAAGCGCATAAAGACTCTCATAATCATAATCTCCCGTAGAATCCCTCGGCGTCTGTTCCCTATCCACAAAATAATCATCCAATGATATCATCTTCGGTATCACCAAATGTGTCATCAATTGTATCCCAAGACGTTTTGTCGACGTCGTCTTCCCCGAACTGCTCGGACCCGAAATTAACACCACTCGCGCACCCCCCGATTTGCGCCTCTCGCAAATCTCTGACGCTATCTGTCCCAACATCTTCTCATGCAACGCCTCTGCCACATTTATAACATCCGCTGTATGATGCTTCTGTGCCGCCATATTCAATTCCCCTACATTCGATACACCGATTATCTCATTAAACCGCAAATTGTCCGTAAAAGCCTTATACATTTTCTCCTGCCTCAACGGCTCCGGTGTACGACTCAAATCATTCTTATCCCTACCCATCAGCAAAAAACCCTCTTTATACGGCAATAACCGGAAAACCTCCAAATAACCCGTGGACGGTGCCAACGGCCCGTAAAAACTGTCTCTTATCCCGCCAAGACTATAATATACCGTATATAGTTGTCGCGTAGTATCCAAAAGAAGCACTTTATTCAATAACCCCTGCTCCCTGAATTTCTCCTTGACATCACGACTCAGACGCTCTTTTCGTATAAACTCCAAATCTTCCGCAACCAATTCATGCATCCTCGATTCAAGTGCAATCACCATATCCCGATTCACCTCAATACCTTTACTCGACTCCCTGTCAAGCAATCTGCAATAATATCCCCTTGAGATACTGTGCTCTATCCTCAATCTAACATCAGGAAGAACATCAGTCACCGCTTTATACAACATCATACAAAGCGACCTGACCATCACCCGCTCCCCGCTCGGTGACCGCTCATCAAGATATTCCACCATCTTCGGAGAATATACAGCATAATCCAAACCCTCTGTCTTATTATTGACATGAGCACATATCGGACGAAATCCATCTCCAATCTCTTCCCTTACCTTATTATAAATTTCAAGAAGCGTCTCACCACCTTTGATGTCAACATAATATCCCGTATTTACGCAATATACTTTCAAACGATCTTTCATGATGCCAAAATATTTTCTACTCCAAACTTATATATATAACCCTCCTCCCTCCCAAATAGTTCCAAAGAAATTATGTGATTGTTATTATTAAACAACCTCAATTAAACATCCTCTAAGCCCTTCGCTCCATAGCAAGCATCAACATCAACAACGACTCCCTGCTCCGCTCAGCCTCAAGCTCAGTATCAGCACGAATCAAATCCCCGGCATATCCCGAATAATGACGCATTAACCGCAATTCCAACTCATGACACAACTCTACTCCTAAAGTTCGCAACATCCTTTCATCACAATCATATCGCGACACTACCACACACTCCATCTCATCCTCACTCAAACTCACCTCCAGCCATGCCTCATAGTCCGTCCATAAATCCAAAACAGCATCCATCACATAACTCCGGCACATCTCCCACTTCTCCGAATCAAGCACCGGAAGAACATACCTCCCACGGCTGAAATGCATCCACTCCATCACTCGGACACCTACCGCTTCAAGCACCCGCTTAAGCTCGATTCTAATCTCATTCTTCTCCATAATCTTTAATCTTTTGTAATTATCAAAAAAATTGCTTACTTTTGTACTCAAATCCATACTCCGCCTCCCGTGACAATGGCAGACGGATTATTATGACCTTATATTAAATACTGAAATATGACAATCAAAAAACTCGTAATCGGAACCCTGATTGCCGCCGCTCCGGTTTGCGCATCCGCATTCACTCGCGCTCAAGCTGCAGCCGATGATGACGCCAACGCAAAAAATGACTCCACCGGCTTTATCTTTACCGACATTAAAGTCATTCCTACCACTCCGGTCAAAGACCAGAACAAATCCGGAACTTGCTGGTGCTTCGCCGGAACTTCATTCATCGAAGAAGCAATCTTACGCCAAGGCGGTCCCGAACTCGACCTCTCTGAAATGTACACCGTTCGCTTCGCCTACATCGAAAAAGCAATTAAATATGTCCGCACCGGAGGACACATCAATTTCGCACAAGGTGGTGCCGCTACCGATGTCCCCGACCTGATGCTTCGATATGGCGCTGTCCCCGAAGAAGTTTATTCAGGCCTTAACTACGGCGAGAAAAAACACGCTCACTATGAGATGTATGACGCACTTAAAGGTTACCTCGACGGCATCTTGAAAAATGCCAATAAACACCTCTCCGCATCCTGGCTCAAAGGTTTCACTGCTATCCTCGACAGCTACCTCGGTGAAATACCCCAAAAATTCACCTATCAAGGTAAAACTTACACTCCACAAGAATTTGCCAAAGCATACGGAATCGATAAGATTGCAAAACAATGCGTTAACATCACTTCCTACACTCACCACCCCTTCTACACCAAATTCGCTGTCGAAATCCCCGACAACTGGACTTGGTCGGAAAGCTACAACGTTCCTCTCAACGAACTAAAAGATATCATCGACGCATCAATCAACGACGGATACACTGTCTGCTGGGCTGCCGACGTATCTGAACGCGGTTTCAAATGGTGGGACGGATTTGCCGTACTCCCCGCTGAAAAAGAGGAATCTGACATGACCAACGCTGAAGTGGCCCGCTGGAGCAAAATGACCAACACCGAACGCGAAGCCCAGAGAAATAAAATCAACGGCCCGGGTGAAGAAGTCAAAGTAACTCAAGAATCCCGCCAGGCAGGTTTCGACAACTTTGATACTACCGATGACCACGGCATGGTAATCGTCGGCATCGCCAAAGACCAAAACGGCAACATCTATTACAAAGTGAAAAACTCCTGGAACACCAACCAACGTTACGACGGATTCTTCTACGTATCTGAAGCTTACCTGCTCGACAAGACCATCTCCGTGATGGTGGATCGAAACGCTGTCCCCAAAGCTATCGCAAAGAAAATATTCTAACTCACATATCCAACACCTGAAAAGATAGCTGTGGACATCCTTCCCACAGCTATCTTTTTTATTTTCACACACCCCTCAGCTCGGCTACAGTAGCCTCAAGGTCTCTAATCCTTCCACGCAACCTCTCTATCTCACCTTGATAATAAGCTGTGCTGCTCGCCAAATTATCCTGCAACGTCCTTATGGCACATTCCAGAGCCGTCACCTCAGCACCCAAAGCCGTCGAGTCAAGTTGACGACGGCTCTGCTTCCGCGTATAGAAAAAATTCAGAAGCTGAACAGCAACTCCTCCACCAAGCAATCCTATCACTATCTCATTCATAATCCTATAAGTTTGTTTACATAGAAAAAGCTGCGGGTCTTCACCCGCAGCAAATCATACTATAAATCAATATACCGTCTGTTAATTCAGACCATCACCTTTCCCACAAATTACAAATTTGCGGAAAGTTAAGAGGTTGTTTAAAAATAAATGTTAATGGATTTGGGCATAATTTTTGAGGAAATTTCTGTAAATGAGAAAAGAATGTAGCTCCCTACATGATTGACGAATTTGCAGAAATTAACCAAAAAGAAGTCCAAAGAGATTGA
>JAMPEM010000032.1 GCA_023665145.1 Bacteroides sp. | reverse complement strand
CTCGATTTGTGTGTCCAAATGAACGAAACCCATAAGAACAAATTAGGCCGTAACCTCTGATTTAACAGAGCGTTACGACCTAAATGGTTGATTGTTAGTGACTATGTCTTAGTCCTCTATTGCAGCCTGGGCGGCTGCTACGCGTGCGATTGGAACACGATATGGTGAGCAGCTTACGTAGTTCATGCCAAGTTTTGCACAGAATTTAACTGAACTTGGTTCGCCTCCGTGTTCGCCACAAATTCCAACTTTTAGTTCGGGTTTGGTGGCGCGTCCTTTTTCTACTCCCATGCGGACGAGTTGTCCTACTCCTTCTTGGTCGAGCACTTCAAATGGATCGACTTTGATGATTCCGATTTCTTTGTAGTGTTTGAGGAATTTTGGAGCGTCGTCGCGTGAGTAACCAAATGTCATCTGGGTAAGGTCATTAGTTCCAAATGAGAAGAAATCGGCAACTTGGGCAATCTGATTTGCAGTAAGTGCTGCTCTTGGGACTTCAATCATTGTGCCTACTTTGTATGGGATTGTATCGCCTTTTTCGTCAAATACTTTGGCTGCGGTAGTGTTAATAACGTTTGCCTGGTGTTCAAGTTCTTTGAGTGTTCCTACGAGGGGTACCATTATTTCGGGGTAAACTTTGATACCACGGGCTTTACAGTTAAGTGCAGCTTCGATGATGGCTCTTGCTTGCATTTCGGTTATTTCGGGATATGTAATTCCGAGACGGCAACCTCTGTGACCGAGCATTGGGTTAAATTCTTCGAGGGAGTCAACTTTAGCTTTTACTTCTTCGAGTGTGAGTCCCATCTCTTCAGCAAGTTCTTTTTGTGTAGCAGTCTGATGAGGAACGAATTCATGCAAAGGTGGATCGAGCAGGCGAATAGTTACGCCGTAGCCGTCCATGGCTTCAAAGATGCCTTCAAAGTCGCTTCTTTGCATGGGGAGTAGTTTTGCGAGAGCTATTTTACGGCCTTCGAGGTCTGATGATAGAATCATTTCGCGAACTGCTTTAATTCTGTCACCATCGAAGAACATGTGCTCTGTTCTACAGAGTCCAATACCTTGAGCGCCAAAATGACGAGCTTGTTTTGCGTCGCGAGGTGTATCGGCATTTGTACGAACGAGCGTTTTGGTATATTTAGCTGCCAGGTTCATAATTGTACCGAAGTCACCGTCGAGTTCCGGTTCAACGGTAGGCACTTGACCTTCGTAAACTTCTCCTGTTGAACCGTTAAGAGAGATCCAGTCGCCTTCTTTATAGACTTTTCCATCCATTTGAACAGTTTTAGCTACATAGTCAACGAGGATTTCACCGGCACCAGATACACAGCATTTTCCCATACCGCGGGCAACTACAGCTGCATGAGAGGTCATGCCGCCTCTCATAGTCAATATACCTTGAGCTACGGCCATACCGCGGAGGTCTTCCGGGGAGGTTTCGATTCTGACAAGAACGACTTTTTTCTTTTTCTCAGCCCAATTTTCGGCGTCTTCAGCGGAGAATACTATCTGACCTGCAGCAGCCCCTGGAGAAGCGGGAAGACCTTTTGCAACGACTTTGGCGCGTTTGAGGGCGTCTTTGTCGAAAACCGGGTGAAGAAGTTCATCAAGTTTTTGCGGTTCCATGCGGAGTAGAGCTGTTTTTTCATCGATTTCGCCTGCATTGAGGAGGTCAATCGCGATTTTAACCATGGCGGCACCGGTACGTTTACCGTTGCGTGTTTGGAGCATCCACAATTTTCCGTCTTGAATAGTGAACTCCATATCCTGCATGTCTTTATAGTAGTCCTCGAGTCTGTGAGCGATAGCGATAAGTTCAGCAGCGCAGTCGGGCATGGATTCTTCGAGAGAGGGGTATTTTGAGCGACGTTCTTCTTCTGAAATACCTTGAAGAGCGGCCCATCTACGAGAGCCTTCGATTGTGATTTGTTGAGGGGTTCTAACACCTGCCACAACGTCTTCACCTTGAGCGTTGATTAGGTATTCGCCATTGAAAATATTTTCACCGGTAGCGGCGTCACGGCTGAATGCTACGCCGGTAGCGGAGTTGTTGCCCATGTTACCATATACCATTGCCTGAACGTTAACAGCGGTACCCCATTCTTCGGGGATTTGGTTCATACGGCGATATATTATGGCGCGTTCGTTCATCCAGCTGTCGAAGACGGCGCATATACCGCCCCAGAGTTGTTCCCAAGCGGATTCGGGGAAATCTTTTCCTGTATAGTCTTTAACTGCTTGTTTAAAACGTTTAACAAGTTCTTTGAGGTCGTTGACGTCTAGTTCGTTATCGAATTTAACACCTTTTTCCTCTTTGACTTTGTCCATTATTGCTTCGAATGGGTCGATGTCGGTTTTTTTTGCGGGTTTCATACCGAGAACGACATCGCCATACATTTGGACGAAACGGCGGTAGCTGTCCCAAGCGAAACGGGGATTACCGCTACGTTCGGCCATAGTTGCGACAGTAGCGTCATTCATACCGAGGTTCAGGACGGTATCCATCATACCGGGCATGGAAGCACGTGCGCCGGAGCGTACAGAAACGAGGAGTGGGTTAGAGGGGTCGTTGAATTTATTACCGGTGAGTTTTTCAACGTGAGCGATGGCTTTTTCAACATCAGCTTTGATATCTTCAACAACTTTATCACGGCCGAACCTGGTATATTCAGTGCAGACTTCAGTTGTGATAGTAAATCCGGGGGGTACAGGCATACCGAGGAGGTTCATCTCGGCCAAGTTAGCGCCTTTGCCACCAAGGAGATTTCTCATGCTAGCATTTCCTTCGGCTTTGCCGTCGCCGAATGTATAGACTTTCTGTGACATTTTAATATATAAATTGATAAAAAAATTGTCTAAATTGGTTAAGAAATAGTTAAGTTGTTATTTAATTAAAATATAGGAAGATTGGATAATATATTCAAAAATTGAATATATTTATCGGAATATTCCTTTAATCATAAGGTGATATAATTTAATATACATAACAATTTTGGGAGTGCAAATATAGTAAAAAAATCTTAGAAATTACTAATTTTGCACTATTAAAATATATTATGGCAAGGAAGAGAAAAGAATTACCTGTATTAGAGGGAATAAATATAAGTGGTGTAGCAGCTGAGGGTAAGGCTGTGTCGAAGATAAAGTGGCGTCCGGAGGATGAAAAGGAGATTGTTATTTTCATACCGTTCGGTGCACCGGGGGATGTCGTAAATGTAAAGATTGACCGGAAGAAGAATTCTTATGCTGAGGGGCATATAGTGGAAATAGTCGTGCCGTCAGATGAACGAGTGGAATCACGCTGTAAAAATTTCGGTGTATGTGGTGGATGTAAGTGGCAGCATTTGCCATATAGTTCGCAGTTAAAATATAAGCAACAGATAGTGGAGGATGCGTTGCGGCGAATAGGGAAGGTGGAGTTGCCGCATGTGTCACCAATATTGGGAAGTGCGGATATATGGCGATATCGTAATAAGATGGAGTATACATTTTCGTGTAAGAAGTGGAGACGCCGAGAGGAATTGGAGAGTGGCAAGCCATTTGAAGATTCAAGTGATGCATTGGGATTTCATATACCGGGATCATTTGACAAGGTTTTGCACATAGATAGTTGTGATCTTCAGGATGAATTGGGTGATGATATAAGGAATTTCATATATAAATATGCGCAGGAGAGGGGATATACTTTTTATAATATAAAGGAGAATCATGGTCTTTTGCGTACATTGATGCTTCGGATAGTTTCTACCGGGGAGGTAATGGTTTGCTTGTCGTTTGGAGAGAAGGATTATGATAACATACGGGACATTCTTGATGCAGTGTCAGAGAAGTTTCCGATGATTACATCGTTGGTCTATACGATTAATGAGAAATTAAATGATACGATTTCTGATCTTGAGATTCGGACATGGAAGGGTAGGGATTATCTGATAGAGGAGATGGAGGGCTTGAGGTTTCGGATAAATGCGAAGAGTTTTTATCAGACGAATTCTCGGCAGGCATATATATTGTATAAAATCGTACGTCGGTTGGCAGGTTTGGATATTGCTTTAGAGAAGAAACCATTGGTATATGATTTATATACCGGTACGGGTACAATAGCGAATTTTGTTGCGCGGAGTGCTAGTCAAGTGATAGGAATTGAGTATGTTTCTGAGGCTATAGAGGATGCGAAATTGAATTCGCGTGAGAATGGGATAGATAATACGATATTTTATGCGGGGGATATGAAGGATGTATTGACGGATGAATTTGTAGAACGTCATGGCCGACCTGAAATTATGATAGTTGATCCTCCTCGTGTGGGTATGCATGAGTCGGTAGTTAAGGTCATATTAAATACGGAGCCTGATGTAATAGTGTATGTAAGTTGCAATCCGTCAACCCAGGCGCGTGATTTGGCATTATTAGATGAGAAATATAGGGTTACAGATGTGCAACCTGTGGATATGTTTCCTCATACTCATCATGTGGAGAATGTCGTTAGATTGGAAAGGAGATGATTTTAAATTTAAGTGACAATGAAATAAGAAGCTCGGGTCTTGATTGACTCGAGCTTTTTATTAAGTGGTTGCTTTAACTGCAATCAGTATTAATTATTTTACTGAATGTGTGGCAGCGAGCAGAACTTCACTCACAGATGGATGGGAGAAAATAATTTGTCTCATTTGAGTGAGTGTGGTTTGTCTATTCATCAAGTCAGCGCATTGTTGAGCGAGGTCACATGCTTCAATTCCCATGATATGGGCACCTATAAGGAGTCCTGAATCTTTGCGGAAAATGAGTTTAACGAGGCCATCCGGTTCTCCCATAGCAAGGGATTTCCCATTAGCACGGAAAAAGCTTTGACCGATAAGGGTGTCAATGCCGTTTGCTTTGCATTGTTCTTCAGTCATACCGACCATACCACATTCGGGAACTGTAAATACGGCAGAAGGGACTATGTCAAATCTAATATCGTCTTGTTGGCCTTGTATATGGTTAATAGCACGAAGTCCTTGGAAAGAGGCGACATGAGCGAGCATCATCCGGGCATTAACATCACCAATAGCATAGACGTTTTGTGCAGAAGTCTGCATGTTATCATCTACTACAATTCCTTTAGGAGAATATTGTACACCTGCAGCCTCGAGATTAAGGTCGTTCAATCGAGGTGTACGTCCTACTGCCATAAGCAAGTCGGAAGATGTTACTTGTTCTTCTTTCCCTTTTGATTCATATGTTACGACAATTTGGTAGTCTTCGTTTTGCTCGATTTTTTTAGCAGCAGCTGAAGTAATAATCTTCACACCTTTTTTAGACAGGGCTTGTTTAAGGCGTTTAGCGATATCGGCATCGAAGGGTGGCAAAATTTGCTTCATAAATTCGATGACGGTTACTTTAGAACCGAAGCTGTTGAAAATAGCAGCAAACTCCATACCAATTACACCACCTCCAATAATAGTGAGGGATTCGGGAATGTAATCGATATTAAGCAAGTCAGTGGAATCTTTTACACATTCGAGGTCATGACCGGGAATAGGGAGAGATTTAGATGTGCTACCGGTGGCGATAATAATATTGTCAGCAGTCCAATCGTTTTCACCATCAGAGACGGTATGATTGTCTTTAAATTTGACAAATTTGTGAATGTGATTAACTTTCGCTGTTTTAAAAAGGGCATCAATGCCTTGACGCAGTTTGTCAACAACTTCGTTTTTTCTTTCAACTACCTTATTATAGTCAAGTGTGAAAGTAAAGTCGTCGATTCCGAATTCGGATGCATTCTTGAATTGAGATACCATTTCTGCGTTACGGCACAGACATTTTGTCGGGATACATCCTTCGTTCAGACAAGTACCACCGAGATTGGCACCTTCAAAAACAGTAACGTTAAGGCCACGGTTGGCTGCAGCCACAGCGGTTTCATAACCGCCGGGGCCTGCACCGATAATAATTAGATCACTATGCATTGCCTTTGAGGGCTTTATAGTTTAAAATTGGATTTTTAGCAGCAGAAGTTTCGTCGAGTTTTCTTACCGGAGTAGTAAGAGGTGCGTTAATAACGTCTTGAGGAGTTTCGCGAGCTTCTTTAGCTACTTTGTGCATCACTTCGATGAATTCGTCAAGAGTTTCGAGGCTTTCAGTTTCCGTAGGTTCTATCATCATTGACTCGTGGAAGAGTAATGGGAAATAGATGGTAGGAGCATGGAATCCGTAATCAAGAAGTCTCTTTGCGACATTAAGAGTGGTCACACCGGTAGATTTATCCTTTAGTCCATCAAAGACGAATTCGTGTTTACAATTTCCCGGTATTGGTAAGAGATAGTCGTCTTTAAGGGATTCCTTTATGTAGTTGGCATTAAGTGTAGCCATAGGGCCGACGTTTTTGATTCCTTCTTTTCCAAGCGTCATGATGTAAGCATAAGCTCTCATGATTACACCGAAATTACCGAAGAAAGTGGAAACGCTTCCGAGGCTGTCTTTATCGAAGTCTACATAGAATCTTCCATCTTGAGATTTTTTAATTCTCGGATTTGGAAGGAAGTTAACCAGATGTTTCTGAACACCTACGGGACCGCTGCCGGGACCTCCGCCACCGTGAGGGGTAGAGAATGTCTTGTGAAGGTTAATATGCATTATATCAAATCCCATATCACCGGGACGGACTTTCCCAAGGAGTGGGTTGAAGTTTGCTCCGTCGTAGTAAAGTAGACCACCTGCATCATGTACTAGCTTTGCGATTTCTATGATTTCAGTTTCGAACATACCGAGAGTGTTCGGGTTAGTCATCATAATACCGGCGATTTCATCGTTAAGAAGAGGCTTGAGGTCTTCAACATCTATAGATCCGTTGGGTTTGGATTTTACTTCCACGACTTCCAGGCCGGCCACCATAGCTGATGCCGGGTTTGTTCCGTGTGCTGAGTTAGGCACGATGACTTTTTTGCGTTTTTTGTCACCGCGGCTATCGTGATATGAACGCATAATCATCAATCCGGTCAGTTCACCGTGTGCACCTGCATAAGGGTTAAGAGTGAATTCTTTAAGGCCTGCTAAGGATGCAAGCGCGTGTTGAAGGTTGTAGTAAACTTCAAGGGCTCCTTGCGCGGTATCGGGATTTTGAAGAGGATGAATATTGGTAAATTCCGGCATTGCAGAGAGTTCCTCATTAATTTTGGGGTTGTACTTCATGGTACAACTACCCAGAGGGTAGAAACCTGTGTCTACGCCAAAATTTTTATTGGAGAGGTTCGTGTAGTGTCTTACAACGTCAAGTTCGCTTACTTCGGGAAGGTCAAGTTGAGAATCACGAAGGAGTCCTGAGGGGATAGTTTCAAGACCTTTAGTTTCAAAATTGTCGGCAGGAAGTTCGTAACCTTTTCTGCCGGGACGTGAAAGTTCGAATATGAGTTTATCGTAATATTTCATAATTTAATCCTCGAGCATTAAGGTGATAAGGTTATCGATTTCTTGTTTGGAACGTTTTTCGGTTACAGCAAATTCTACGAGACCGTTACCGAGGTTAATACCGCCCATAATACCATTTTTAAGGAGTTTTTCGTTAACTTTATCTATATCAAGATTGGTTTTAACTACAAATTCTTTGAGGAATGGTTTGTCAAAGACGGGTTGGAATTTGCCGGACTGAATTAGTCTGTTATATAGGTAATGAGCACCATTAGAAGCGAGGATATTTAGTTCGCGCATACCTTGTTTCCCCATAAGGGCAAGATATATGGTAGCGTAAAGAGCCATCAAAGATTGGTTGGAGCAGATGTTTGAAGTGGCTTTTTCGCGGCGAATGTGTTGTTCGCGAGCTTGGAGGGTGAGTACGAAGCAACGTTTGCCGTCAGCATCGGTAGTAGCACCAACTACACGACCGGGCATTTTTCTGAGCTGAGCTTTTGTCGTTGAGATGTAACCGAGGTATGGACCTCCGAAATTGAGGGGCATACCAAGAGTTTGTCCGTCACCGCAAGCTATATCAGCACCCCATTCAGCGGGAGTCCGGAGTACAGCAAGAGTAGAGGGGTCAGCATTAATAGCGAAGAGTGCTTTTGCTGCATGGATGGTATCCGCGAGGCCTGTGAAGTCCTCAATAATGCCATATTTATTGGGAGTAGGTACCACAACACCGGCTACGTCACCTGCTTTGAGTTCCTCAGCAATAGCATCTAAATCGGTGACTCCGTCTTTTTCGGGAATCACGGTTATGTCAACTCCATGGAAATGGCAGTATGTCTTGACAACGTTTATTACACGAGGAGATAAAGTGTCTGAGATAAGAACTCTATTCTTTTTTCGTGCAGAAGCTACCATCATGAACGCGACCTCAGCAGTAGCTGTAGCACCGTCATACATTGAAGCGTTGGTTGCTTCTAACCCGTTGAGTTCGCTTATCATGCTTTGATATTCGAAGATATATTGAAGTGTACCTTGCGAAATTTCAGGTTGATAAGGTGTATAAGCTGTATAGAATTCACTGCGTTGGAGGAGATGGTTTACTACAGAAGGGGAGTAGTGGTCATATGCACCACCACCGGCAAAAATTGTAAGTTGCTTATTTTTATCTGCAAGTTCTTTGAAATGTTTACGCAGTTCAATTTCTGACATTGCAGAAGGTATATCATATTCACCTGTGAAGATGACTTGGTTCGGAATGTCGCAAAATAGGTCATCAACTGAATTGACGCCGATTTTATCGAGCATTATTTTGATATCATCTTCGGTATGAGGGATGAATTTATTGCTCATATTAATTACTTGTTGAAAAGGGGAGGGGAGAATTAACAGTAAAAATATCAATAATTGCGAAAGGAGACATATTCTGTTGGTTGTGACCTGACAGAATATAAGTCTCCATTCATAAGTTATGCGAAGTGAAAAGTATTATTCTTCGCAGATTTTAGCATAAGCAGCGGCATCAAGAAGAGCGTCTACTTCAGTTTGGTCTGAGAGTTTAACCTTGATAATCCAGTTTTCGAAAGCGTCGTTATTGAGGAGTTCCGGTTCGTCTTCGAGTGCCTCGTTAATTTCGACAACTTCGCCTGAAACGGGAGATATGAGATCGCTTGCGGCTTTTACAGACTCTACTGCACCGAAATCTTCACCGGCAGTTACTTCATCGCCTACTTCAGGCATATCTACATAAACGATGCTGCCGAGAGCGTGTTGTGCGTAGTCAGAGATACCTATGGTTGCAATATCACCGTCGACTTTAACCCATTCGTGAGAATCCGAATAGCGGAGTCCATCTAAAATCTTGCTCATGTTGAGTTGTATATTATTGTTGATTAATTATTTTTTGTAATTTTTGTCGTAGAAGCGTTTCTTTACAACTTTTCCGGGGAATGTTTTTTTACGGATACGGATTTCCACTTCTGTGCCGAGTTTGTCATATGGTTTGTTGACCATAGCCATAGCAACACTTTTACCGGTAGAGATTGATTTATATCCCGTAGTAACCTCGCCAACTTTTTCTCCGTTTACTTCTACAGGATAACCATGTCTTGGGACAGCGTTACCTTCGAGTTCGATACCGATAATGCGGCGTTTTACACCTTCGGCCTTTTGTTTGGCGAGAGCTTCTTTGCCTATAAATTCGGGTTTGTCAAGCTTGACAAACATTGAAAGGCTTGCTTCAATAGGTGAGATTTCTGCGCTTAATTCATCGCCATATAGAGGAAGACCTACTTCAAAGCGAAGTGTATCACGGCATCCCAGACCACATGCTTGTACTCCGGCTTCCATTAATTTATCCCAAACTTTACGGATGAAATCATGGCTGCCGTAGATTTCGAAACCATCCTCGCCTGTATATCCCGTTCTGCTGACGATTACTTCTTCGCCATCGATATTGAATGTACGGAAATTATAGAACAGTATATCTCGTGCGTCTATCCCAAGAACATTAAGAAGGGTATTTTCAGCTTCGGGACCTTGAACTGCGACTTCACCGTATTTAGGACTTTCGTCGATGATTTCGCAATTGAATCCTTCTGCGTTTTTACGTATCCAAGCTACATCCTTGTCAATATTTGCTGCGTTAATGACGAGGAAGTATTCTTCGTCATTTACTTTATAAACGAGCAAGTCGTCAACAGTACCACCGTTTTCATAGCACATCATGCCATAAAAAATTTGTCCGTCGGGGGCACCGGTAACATCATTAACGAAGATATGTGAAACAAATTTGTAAGCATCAGGGCCTTTTATACGAACTTCTCCCATGTGGCTTACATCGAAAACGCCTACGTTTTGGCGGACAGCGTTGTGTTCTTCGGTAATACCTACATACTGAATAGGCATGTCGAAACCTCCGAAAGGAGACATTAAAGCGCCTTGCTTTACGTGGCGGTCATGGAGACACGTTTTAACGAGTTTTTCTTCCATTTATCTATTGGTTTGTTTTAATAGGTTACAATATTTAAGTTGACATAACAACAAATTATCATTTTAGAAAAATGCAAACTGCATTATGTCAGAAATATGCGTCAAAGGTAATATTAAAAGTTTAAACCACCAAATAATTTTACAAAAATTTCTTAGCGTGGTTGTTTAAAAATAATTGTTAATGGATTTGGACATAATTTTTGTGGATATTTCTGTATATGAGAAGGGAGTGTAGTATACTGCGCGATTAACGAATTTGCAGAAATTATCATATAACAGTTATGTAAGGAGAAGCTTTACTAAATTTATAAATCAAGTGTTTTTGACTTCAATATAGTTTCTTCCCATTCATCTTCGGGATTGGAAAATCGGGTTATCCCTCCTCCAACAAATTGGATGTATCTTTTCTGCTTATTGAAAATTTTAGTACTACGCAGATTTACAAAAAAATTAAATGTTTCGATATTTGAGAATGGTCCGCAGAATCCGCCGTAACATTCTCTATCGTGTGCTTCTATTTCCTTAATAAACGAAAGAGCTGTTTTTACGGGGTAACCGGACAAGGCCGGAGTTGGAGACAACTCATTGAGCAGTGACTCCAATTTAGTAGTATTCTCAATATGGTTTTCTGCAGTAATGATTTGACAGAGGTGTTCTGCCGGTCCTGCTGATTTTGTGAAAAGCTTGAAACATTGCGGGATTAATCCGTGACTGGCGAGAGTGTCCATTATAAATTGAGTCACAATTTGTTGTTCCTCCATATTCTTATTATCCCATGGTAAATTTAATCCCTGCTTTCTTGTTCCGGCAAGTGACATTGTGCTCAAACGCCCATCTTTGGACATAAGCAACATTTCCGGAGAGGCACCGAGCCATAATCCGGTTTCGGGAGTTGAATATGCAAAAATAAAGGCGGAAGGATATTGGGATACTATTGTCTGAAGTGTTTCAAAAATCGGATGATGCAAATCCCCACAAATGATTCTGGAAAGGACACATTTTCCGTAGCTAAGAGATTTTAATTCTTTTATAATCTTCTCTATTCCCGCGATATGCTGAGATTTGGATGTTGGAAAGGTATTGTACTTTAGTTTTGAAGGTGTTGATTCTGTTATAGTAATACTTGAATTTTCTGCCGGAATTAAGCTTAATATGAGGGATTTATCGAAAGAGCTAATGATAAATGCATTTTTGTGAATTCCTTTTAAAGATTTCACTCCGGATTCAAATATAACATCGTTAGAATCAGGTAGAGAATATAGATAGAAGGAGGATTGATCTTCAATACAATGAGTAATGAGACTTGCATGTAAGGAAAAATTTGCTCTTTTGAAAACCATTTCTATCTCTTAATATCCGCTAAAAGTTGAAATTCCAATGCTTCAACTATTTCTACATTGATAAAATCTCCCGGCTTTATGTTTCGATTATCTCCCGATAAGGTAACGATAATTTCCTGATCTACATCAGGAGAATCATACTCGGAGCGACAATATAAAGTTTCATTATCAATTCGATCGACAATCACTTTTATTGTCTTTCCGATGATATATTTATTATGTTCTCTTGATATTTTTTCTTGAAGATCAAGAAGCTTATTGAGTCTGGATTGTTTAACTTCGTAAGGTACGTTGTCTTCAAGATTTTTCGCTGCCCAGGTGTCTTCCTCCTCTGAATAAGCGAAAGCTCCCAGTCGTTCGAATTTCGCTTCCTTTACAAACTCCATCAGCTCTTCAAATTCAGCTTCGCCTTCACCCGGGAATCCGACCATGAGTGTAGTTCGGATATTAACACCGGGCACCTTTCCCCTAATTTTTCTTATCAACTCAATCGTCTGTTTCTTATTAAAATGTCGACGCATATTTGTAAGAACTTTGTCGGAGATATGTTGTAGTGCGATATCCAGATAAGAACAAACATTTTTCCTCTTGGCCATCACATCGAGAATATCTTCGGGGAAATCTGCAGGATAAGCATAATGAAGCCTTATCCATTCGACACCTTCAATTTGTGCCATATTATCAATTAATGTTGCAAGACGGTGTTCTCCGGAAGAGTCAAGTCCAAAACTGGATAAATCTTGAGCTATGATATTGAATTCTTTTACACCTGCTTTAACCAACACTTTAACTTCAGCCATAATTTCGGCTTCATTGCGAGAGGTATGCCTTCCTGTGATAAGTGGTATTGCACAGAAAGCACAGAATCTATTACACCCTTCGGAAATTTTGATATATGCATAATGTGATGGTGTTGTAATAATTCGGTCATAGTCCTTATTGGAAATTCTCTCTTTGCTTACATCAGGCAATGATGCAATGAAATTTTTCCAATCAAATTTGCCGTACCACAAGTCTACTTCCGGAATAAGCTGCTTGAGTTCATCCATATATCGCTCAGAAAGACATCCCATAACCACGAGTTTGCCAATCTCACCCCGCTTCTTTGCCTCACCGAGAGATAAGAGAATATTAATGGATTCTTCTTTAGCATCCTGAATAAATCCGCAAGTGTTTACAACAACATAATCAGCTGCCGGGGCTTCAGGATCATGTCTGAATTTATACCCTTTGTCCGCAAGTTTTTTTAGTAGACGTTCAGAATCGACAAGGTTTTTTGAACACCCCATCGTTATCACATCAATAGTCATAAACCGAGAGTTTTGAGGTTGTGAAAAAGAAACATTAATGGATTAGTACATAACCATTTAACTATTTCTATTAATGGGTCATTTTAAGTTTTATTATTAAACAGCCTCTTAGTTCTTTTTAAGAAAAAGTGAACGAACAAATTCCATTGGTCGGAAGATTTGCAAGTCATCAATCTGTTCTCCGATACCGATATATTTAACGGGGATTTTAAATTCATCAGAAATACCAATGACCACACCACCTTTAGCCGTTCCGTCAAGTTTAGTTACAGCCATACAATTAACTCCGGCAGCCTTAATAAAACCACGAGCTTGCTCTATAGCATTTTGTCCGGTACTTCCATCAAGGACAAGTAGTGTTTCCTGAGGAGCCTCCGGCACAACTCTTTTTATCACTCTACGGATTTTATCCAACTCATCCATAAGAGATTTCTTATTGTGCAAACGTCCGGATGTGTCAATTATAACAACATCCGCACCTTGTGCTTTTGCTGAAGAAACGGTATCAAAAGCTACAGCAGCCGGATCAGACCCGTCCTTCTGTTTGATCACTTCTACACCTACTCTTCGACCCCATTCACATATTTGAGATATCGCACCGGCTCGGAACGTATCTGCTGCTCCAAGGATTACTTTATTTCCGGCCTTTTTATATTGATATGCAAGTTTACCTATCGTAGTTGTCTTTCCTACACCATTTACTCCCACCACAAGAATCACATGAGGATTGCCTGAAGCATCTTTCTTCACCTCGAAATCATCCAATTCTCCATCGTTATCGCCAATCCCTTTAGCCCCAATCATGTCGGAGACTTCCTCACACAAAAGATTGTTAAGTTCTGAAGTGCTTACATATTTATCCCTTGCTACACGATCTTCTAATCGTTCTATAATTCGAAGAGTAGTTTCCACACCCACATCGGATGTGGTAAAGGCTTCTTCAAGATTGTCAAGAATTTCATCGTCAACCTTACTTTTTCCCGCTATGGCATGTGAGATTTTGTTCCATACACCCTCCGACGTCTTTTGAAGACCTTCATCGAGTTTATCTTTCTTCTCCCTGGAAAATATTTTTTTGAAAAATCCCATTTTGTTTACTTTGAGAATTATTTTACAAAATTACAAAATATTTCTGATATCTTATAGGTTGTTAAAAAATAAATGTCAATGAAAGTACGAAAGTTAATGATAAAAAGCGTACAACCCTCTTCTAAAATCGTTATAATTGAAAATCGAGAGATAAACACTTTTTAAAGTGTTTATCTCTCGATTTATTTGTATCTGAAACTGTGTCCGGGAAATATTATTCCACTACTTCTATCACTATTGGATAGTCTTCAAGGAAAGTCATAGTCTTCTTGATATAATCTTCCATCACTACATCTTCCTCTACAAATGGAACAGCTTTGCGATAATCCTCAAATACCTTTTGGATGTAAGGTGAGGATTTAAGAGGCTTGCGGAAATCGAGTGCTTGAGCTGCGTTCATAAGCTCGATTGCTGCAATATATTTAAGATTAGAAATAATCTTATGCAATTTGGTTGCTGAATTTGCACCCATGGAAACAAGATCTTCTTGACCGTTAGAGCTGACAATGCTGTCGCATGATGCCGGCCATGCATACATCTTATTCTGACTTACCATTGATGCAGCTGCATACTGCGGTATCATGAAGCCGCTGTTAAGACCAGGTTTCGCAACCAGGAATTCAGGAAGCCCGCGAAGACCGAATATGAGCTGGGCAACTCGACGCTCGGATATGTTTCCAAGCTCTGAAAGTGCCACTCCCATATAATCAAACACCAATGCAATCGGTTCTCCGTGGAAATTACCACCGGATACCACGAGATCTTCATCCGGAAATACTGTCGGATTGTCCGTCACAGAATTAATTTCTGTATGAAGCACGTTTGTTACATGAATCATTGCGTCTTTTACAGCGCCATGCACTTGAGGTATGCAGCGGAATGAATACGGATCTTGTACATGAGCCTTCTCTCTCTTGATGATTTCTGAACCATCTAATAACGAACGGAACACTTTGGCTGTCTGAATCTGACCTTTATGAGGACGTACCCTTTGTATACATTCCCAGAATGGTTCTATTCTACCATCGAAACCTTCAAGAGACATTGCTCCAAACAAATCGAAACAATTCACTAAATGCCATCCGTCTATCAACGCTTTGATACCATTTGCACTCATAAACTGCGTTCCGTTAAGAAGTGCAAGTCCCTCTTTAGATTTCAGTTTGATTGGATTCCATCCAAATATGTTTAGTGCCTCTTTCCCTGAACGACGTTTACCTTGGAATATTACTTCTCCTTCGCCGATAAGTGGGAGGAAAAGATTTGCCAACGGTGCCAAATCTCCGGATGCACCAAGTGAACCGCGGTCATAAACCACCGGTAAAATATCATTGTTGTAGAAATCCAAAATACGCTGTACGGTCTGAACCTGTACTCCGGAAAATCCCATTGAAAGAGCGTGTGCTTTAAGGAGAAGCATCAGACGTACGATGGTATCATCCACCGGAGTCCCAACACTGCATGAATGGCTCTTTACAAGATTTTCTTGCAATGTGCCAAGCTGTTCCTGAGTTATATGTTTGTTACACAATGATCCGAATCCTGTTGTAACACCATAGATAGGCACAGTGTTCTCATCAGTTTTTTTGTCGAGATATTCACGGCAATGGCTGATTTTTTCAATTGCTCTTTCAGAAAGAACAAGCTTCGTCTTATCACGAAGTATGGTCTCAATAAGATCATACGTCAATTCAGACGAACCGATTTCATAAGTTTCAAGTTTTGACATATTATGTTGTTTAATTTTTTTTAGTTGGGAATCAATTGTTTTCAGACACTACTTTCCCCTTGCTTATTACAGTCTTTACGCAATTCATGCCTACATAATAGGGGAGCATACGAAAATTGTCAAAATGCAAAATCACAACATCTCCCGATTTCCCTTTCTCCAATGAACCGGTTTGGTCTGCAATTCCGAGAGCTGCTGCTCCGTTAAGAGTGAGAGCTGTTATTGTCTCTTCAATTGACATATTCATATAGATACATGCTAAGGCAATCGTCAAGGGTATAGATCCGCTGAAACATGAACCTGGATTTAAATCGGTAGCAAGAGCTACGGCTGTCCCCGAATCAATGAATTTTCTAGCCGGGGCGTATGACTCTTTCAAGGTAAATGCAGTCAAGGGTAGTAGCGTGGCTACAACTCCCGCCTCAGCCATATCTTTGACTCCTTTATCGCTGACATGAAGAAGATGGTCTGCTGAGGTCGCTTTTAATTCTGCTGCAAGTTCGGCACCACCGAGTGTTACAATCTCATCAGCATGAAGCTTAAGTTCAAACCCCATTTCGCGAGCAGCTTTGAGCAAACGTCTGCTGTCTTCAATCTCAAATACATTCTTTTCGGTAAAGATATCACAAAATTTGGCTTTTCCTTTTACTGCTGGAAGCATCTCGTTGATAATCAAATCAACATATTCTGCAGTCCGTCCCTTATATTCCTTTGGGACAGCATGAGCACCAAGAAATGTCGAGACTATTCGTAGCTTTTGCTCGGGACTCTTTGTCAATGTCTCTATTGCATCTATCATCTTCAGTTCTGACTCCAAATCGAGTCCATAACCGGTTTTTGCTTCAACAGTAGTCACACCCATCTTTGACATGCGATTGATAAACCATTGAGCCTTTTGCACAAAGTCATTGACACTGCAGAGTCGTGTAGCATTCACTGTGCTTTGTATGCCGCCACCTCGTTCCATAATACTCATATAGGAATCACCTTTCATACGCCATTCAAACTCATCAGGGCGGTATCCACCGAAGATGAGGTGTGTATGAGAGTCTACAAATCCCGGTAATACAGCATTCCCTTTGGCATCAATCACTTCATAAGAATTGAAGTCTATCTGAGGCATTTCAGATTGAGGTCCGCAATAATCTATTGTACCATCAGTAATGACAATTGCAGCATCTTTTATGGTAACAACATTTGACATCTCAACCCCTTTCCGGGCTGAATTCCCGGAAGGCGTTGAGACGGTAGCATTGGTTATAATAAGATTATTCATCTTGTATATTATTGATTATTCGTCACCAATGACCTTATTGACGATGGCAATAATCTCACGTTCTCTTTCTACTGCTTTATTCCCTATTTCAGCAGCCTCTGCAAGCAGTTTGTTTGCATTCTCTCTATTTTTAAGTCCGGATGCATTGATGCGTACGTTAAGTTGAGCACCCAAAACGGCGGCACGGGCGGCCAGAGCACCTACTCCGGCATCACTTACTGAGGCGGGATTCCCTTTGCTTGCCATTGCCTCCAGAACATCAAATGTCTCGTAGGCTGCTTTCATGGTGCGTAGGGGTACCTGAGTTGCATATAACGTTGCATCCTCAAGAGCTGCAGCACGTGCTTTTTTCTCTTCATCACTCTTTTTGGGCATCGCGAATACAGCCATGATGCGATTAAATGCTTCAGTATCTTCATCCACAAGTGCAATCAAACGATCTTGAAGAGCACGACCTTTTTCAGCTACATCTGAGAATTCCTCCCAACGGTCATCCCATCCGGGTTTATGTGAAGACAGATTGGCTACCATGGTGCCGAGAGCTGCGGCAAGAGCACCCATATAGGCTGCTATTGACCCACCGCCCGGTGCCGGAGATTCGGATGATGTTTCATCAGCAAATGCAGTACAAGTCATGTCAACGAGCTTGTTACCTGTCTTGCCGGATTCAAGCATATATTCGATTACCTTTTCTTCGGGAAGGAATGGTTTCAATTCGTCAAGTCCCATAGATTTGACTGCAATCTTAATAATTTCGCTGTCAGCAATGCCCAGAGAACGCTGCTGTTTGCGTAGATAATGTTTGCCGGCATCTATAAGGGCACGTTTGGGAAGAAGACCGACAATTTCTGTTCCTGTAACCCTGATACCGCGAGCTGCAGCAGCACGGCTCACTTCATCGAATGCTACATGAAGAGGTGTGTCAGCCATATTTGTAATATTCATCGACACTTGAGCAATGCCATATTCATCTATATACCATCCGATTGCTTTGGTCCCCTTGAGTGTGCCGGGAAGCATGATGATATTGCCGTTTTCATCCTTCATCGGCTTGCCGTTTGGCTTGCCACCTTCACGTTGTGGACGACCTTTTTCTCTAACGTCGAAAGCTATCGCATTTGCTCTGCGGGTAGATGTGGTATTGAGATTGAAGTTGACTGCGATTAGGAAATCACGGGCACCTACAGCTGTACATCCTGTCTTGGCTACACCTTCATCAAAGGGACGGTCACCAAAATCAGGAGCTTTACCCTCCTTATTCATTCTTTCTGCAAGACCTTCGTATTCGCCTTGACGGCATACTGCAAGATTCTTGCGTTCCGGAGTGAAGGCTGCGGCTTCATAGCAATAGGTGGGGATGTTAAGTTCTTCTGAAATGCGCTTGGCAAGCTCTCTGGCATGTTCTGCGCACTCTTCAAGAGTGATTCCACTTACAGGGATAAGGGGGAGAACATCTGTTGCACCCATACGAGGATGAGCCCCATGATGTTTGCGCATATCAATTAATTCAGCGGCCTTCTTTACACCTCTGACAGCTGCATCCATTACATCTTTCGGTTCTCCAACGAATGTTACGACGGTGCGGTTGGTGGCTTCACCCGGATCTACATCAAGAAGTCTCACATGTCCACCTTTTTCAATCTCTGCGGTGATTGCGTCAATCACCGCTTTATCACGCCCCTCAGAAAAGTTGGGCACACATTCTATTATTTGTTTCATTATCTTATAGTCTAAATCGTATAATCTAAATTTGTGCAATTATTTGATAAGCTCTTTAAGATACTCTTCATCAGCTATAAATGGTTCGGTAATCATAAAACCATTTTCAGCTTGAGTTTCATTCCATTCCTTGACTGTGGAGATGGCATTTTCATTGCGAGCCCATGAGCGACGAGCAACACCGCCCATAACATCCCAAAGCATTGCATTGCGAAGGATTTCATCCACACGTTCTGAACCATCGCATACCATACCGAATCCACCGTTTATAGATTTACCGATACCTACACCGCCACCATTGTGAAGAGCTACCAGACTCATACCCCGGGCACAGTTGCCGGCGAAACATTGCACGGCCATGTCAGCCATTACATTTGATCCATCTTTTATGTTGGATGTTTCACGGAAGGGGGAGTCGGTGCCACTGACATCATGATGGTCTCTGCCGAGCATGATTGGACCTACTTCACCATTGCGTACCATTTCGTTAAATTTGAGCGCAATCTTAAGGCGTCCCATTGCGTCTTGGTAAAGAATACGGGCTTGAGTACCCACTACTAAAGCATTCTTTTCAGCATCGCGAATCCATATCCAGTTATCCCTGTCTTGGCCTCTGCGGTTGGGGTCTATACAATCCATAGCAGCTTTGTCAGTCTTGACCAAATCTTCATGTTTGCCGGAGAGACACACCCAACGGAACGGGCCGTAACCGAAGTCAAAAAGGAGTGGCCCCATTATGTCTTCTACGTATGAAGGCCAGATGAATCCGTCCTTTTCATCGATACCGTTTCTTGATATCTCTTTGACACCTGCATCGTAGATAGCTTTCATAAAAGAGTTGCCATAGTCAAAGAAATATGTTCCGCGGCTTACGAGTGACTTGATTGCGTTAAAGTGACGTTTAAGCGTTTCGTCTACAAGAGAGCGGAATTTTTCCGGATTATCGTGGAGAAGGCGAGTACGTTCTTCGAACGATATTCCTGCAGGACAGTATCCACCTTCGTATACTGCATGGCAGCTTGTTTGATCGGAAAGGAGCTCGATAGGTTTATTATGAGCCACTGCATATTCGAGCAAATCAACCACGTTACCGTGATATGCGATTGAAACGGGCTTTTTATCTGCCATAGCTTTTTCTGCAAGTGTAAATGCCGTTTCGATGTCATCAGTTACCTCTTGAACCCATCCTTGGGAACGACGAGTCTCGATGCGGCTTGCATCCACTTCGGCAATAATTGCTGCTGCACCTGCTATTTCAGCTGCTTTAGGCTGAGCTCCACTCATACCTCCAAGACCGGATGAGACGAAGAGGTGACCTGCGAGGTCACCGTCTTGAGGCACACCGAGTTTCATTCGACCTGCATTAAGCAAAGTGTTGAATGTGCCATGCACTATACCTTGAGGGCCGATATACATCCATCCTCCGGCGGTCATTTGTCCGTAATTGGCTACGCCCATCTGCATGGCTTCGTGCCAATCATGAAGATTATCGAACATTCCTACCATCATGGCATTTGTGATAATGACACGTGGTGCATCTTTCTTTGAGGGGAAGAGACCAAGAGGGTGACCACTTTCTACAACGAGTGTCTGTTCATCTGTCATCTCTTCAAGATATTTCTTTATGAGATGGTATTGAAGCCAGTTTTGACATACTTGACCTGTTTCTCCATATGTGACTAACTCATAGGGATAAAGAGCAATGTCGAAGCAGAGATTATTGTCAATCATGACTTGGAACGCCTTTCCCGCAAGGCATTTCCCTTTATATTCATCTATGGGTTTTGCTTTAAGATCTCCTTTGGGACGCCATCTGTAAGCATATATTCTGCCACGCGTCTTGAGTTCTTCGAGGAATTCAGGAGCAACCTTTTCGTGAAGCTCTTTGGGCAAATAACGGAGTGCGTTTTTAAGAGCTGTGACTGTTTTTTCAGGAGTCAGAGTGAAACCTCTGTCAGGAGCACGCCTTATGCCTTCTTTAAATTCCGGCATTTCCGGCATCTCAGCCGAAAGAAGAATTCTGTTAGTGGTCATAAATATTTCTATGTTAGGTTATTAGTTTTAAGGGATATATTAAAATGTAATCAGTGGAAATAAATTCGCAATAATATATTGCAGCAATCCATAATCCACTCCTTTATATTTCCGTGCAAAGTTAATCATTTTTTTTCTATCAACAATCAATAATGAGAATAAAAAGTGTATAAAATTTTTGGGAATAATTTTGCCTCATACGTTGAAAATTTTAAATTAAGGATAATGCGGCAGTAAAAAAGAGAGAAAAAGCTTGTGAGAGTGAAAAAAAAGTTGTAATTTTGCAACGAATTTGTGGTCGAATAATGCTTATTATGTTATAAGCAACTCAAATTCAATTAAATATTAACAAACAAATTAATAACAAATGAATTACTACGAAACCGTTTTCATTTTAACTCCCGTTTTATCTGATGATCAGA
>JAMPEM010000031.1 GCA_023665145.1 Bacteroides sp. | reverse complement strand
TAAACCATAAATCACAAGTTTCCAAGTTGCCGGGCAACTTGAGAAACTTGAATTATTAAGAAATTAAAATGAAAGTTGCCAAATTCTCACTCTCACTATTCGGTGTAAATTGTTATATTGTTTATGATACTGTCACAAAACATTGCGCTGTAATAGATCCGGGAATCATTGATATTACTGAAAAGAATGCGATTCAAAATTTTATTAACAAGAATAGACTTGAAGTTAAACATCTAATCAACACACACCTCCACATCGATCATTGTATAGGGAACGAATTTATTTCGAGCACCTATAATGTGCCGGTTAGTGCGAATAACCTCGAAGCTCCACTTGGAAGCAATGTCTCAGCCCAAGCTCAAATGTTCGGAATCCCTATGGAGGTAAATAATATAAATATTGATATTCCTCTTGCTGAAGGTGATATAATTAAAATTGGAGATGGCGAACTTAAAGTTATTCTTGTTCCCGGACACTCACCCGGTGGAATTGCTCTTTATGACAAAGATGACAAATTTTTGATTACAGGAGATATTATATTTCAAGGAAGTATCGGAAGAACGGATCTACCCGGTGGAGATCACACAAAACTCATTTCCGGCATAAAATCCCGGATTTTGACATTACCGGACGATGTCACAATATATCCAGGCCATGGACCTGAAACCACCGTAGGATTCGAGAAGAAGCACAATATGTTTCTCATTTGACGTATAATTTTAAACAATAGCTACAGTTATGGGGCACATATCCAAATCCAAATTATCACTCATTAAATCATTGAGTCGAAAGAAAGCACGCCTTCAAGAAGGACTTTTTGTCATCGAAGGGTCAAAATCGGTTTTGGATATGATGGATTCCTCATTTAAGCCTAAATTTGCTGTAGCCACTGAAGATTGGTGGAATCAACATTCTGACATTATAAGTCAATTTCCGGAAGAGGTAAGATATACAGCTACTCGGACTGAACTCGATAAAATATCCGCTCTCTCTTCCGGAACGGATGTCATAACTGTATATGAGCTGCCAAATTATAAAGAGATACCGATACCTGATTCCAATTCTCTAACACTTTTACTGGATGGCATACAAGATCCGGGTAATCTTGGAACTATAATTAGAACTGCTGACTGGTTTGGCATTAATCAAATTTATGCATCGCTTGACACAGTAGATATCTTCAATTCCAAAACAATAATGGCCACAATGGGTTCACTTGCAAGAGTAAAAGTCTATTATACTGATTTAGAATATTTAATTAAATCTCTTCTCCCGATTCCCGTATATGGCACTTTGCTCAATGGTGAAAATATCTACAACGCCGACTTGTCAGATAATGGTTTGATTATCATGGGAAACGAGGGTAACGGAATAAGTGATTCCATCCGCAGACTTATTTCAAATCCGCTTTTTATTCCACCAAAAAAAGCATCCTCTCATCCGGAATCGCTCAATGTGGCAATTGCAACTGCGATAACACTTTCGCAATTTGAAAGTTACAGGAACATACGAAATATTAAATAATCCACTTACAAGATAAAATAGGAATGAAAAATCTTATTTACATAATAACTGCAGTATCCTTTATTCTTTTAGGTTGCTCAAATATTGAAAAATCAGAAGGAGAAACAGCTGATATCACGGCAGCACAAATGGCCGGAAGAGAAGAAGCACGAAAGTTTATTAATCGTCCCTGGCAAGACACCCTTGACTTACAACGTCAACTTCTTGAAAGTCGTGCCAAGAAAAGCATTTATGAAATGAAAAATCAGCCTGAACAAGCAGCCGCATATGATTCCGCTTTTATTAGCACTCTGCGAACAGTAAGACCCGAACTTGCTTCTCAAATTGATAAACAATGATAGACTATATTAAAGGGGAGATTGCTGAGTTACAGCCTGCTGTAATTATAATTGACTGTAATGGGATAGGCTATGAAATTAATATTACATTACAAGACTATTCGGCACTACAAGATACAAAGAAGACAAAACTTTACATCCATGAAGCCATAAGAGAAGACGCTCATATTCTTTTCGGATTTTTGACAAAGAGAGAACGATCATTATTCAGACTGCTGATTGGCGTTAATGGTGTCGGTGCCAATACTGCCAGAGTAATTTTATCTGCGCTACCCATTGAACAGATTGAAGCGGCAATCATTTCTGATAATTCATCAATTTTAAAATCCATAAAAGGAATCGGTGCAAAAACAGCTCAACGTATCATAATCGACCTAAAAGATAAAATAAAAACAGATGTTGATACGTTAATTACCCAACAACCCATTGCCTCTGAAATATACGAAGAGTCTCTCGCGGCTCTGCTTATGTTGGGATTTAATCCCGCACAGACAAAGAAAGTTCTTACCAAAATATTTGCAGAGGACAATTCAATAACTACTGAGACTGCAGTAAAAATGGCTATAAAAATGCTTTAAAACAACCTCATTTGTTGTTTTATGTCCCATATGCAGAATTAGATCAAGCATTTAGCCAACAATATTAGTTAATGCATAAGACCTTGAATAAATTTTTCGGTTCTGGACGAGTAGTACTCTTTATGGTACTGCTAGCTTCGATTTTGTCTTATGCACAGTATTCAAAAACCACAATTACTCCTCCCCCGCCATCTACTCCGGACATTAAACCTGGCAAAGTTTCCGGTGACAGCATAAGCCTTAAATCACCTGTACGCAAGACGTTACCTCAGTCTTTGGAAGATTATAAAAATCCCGAATTTCCCGCAGATTTAAAAACACCTTCGAATATCACAACACAAGTGGTATATGATCCGGAAATTCAAATGTATGTCATTCATACACGATTAGGCGACAAAGACATTATAACGCCTTACATGATGAGCTCTGATCAATATAATGACATAGCCAACAAGGAGGAGATGTGGGATTATTTCCGAAAACGTAACACGGAAATATTCGAACAGAAAGAGAAACAACCTTTTAACATTCTCGACATGAACTTCGCGCTCGGGCCTCTTGAGAAAATATTCGGCTCGGGAGGTGTAAGACTTACCACGTCAGGTTCAATACAGCTCTCTCTTGGTGTAAAAAGCAATAAAACCGATAATCCGGCTCTTTCTCTAAGGTCAAGACGTAAAACATATTTTGACTTGGACAATAAAATACAAGCTACAATCCAAGCATCTGTCGGAGATAAGATGAAATTTAATATGTCTTACAATACGGATGCTACATTCGACTTTGACTCAAAGAATCTTAAATTAGCTTACGAAGGTAAAGAGGATGAGATAATTAAAAACATCGAGGCCGGTAATGTCAGCATGTCCACAGGGTCAAGCCTTATTCGAGGTGGTACCGCATTATTTGGTGTCAAAGGAAAATTCCAATTCGGGAAATTGACCCTCACAGGTCTGATTTCTCAACAAAATTCTGAATCAAAAACCATCAATACGACCGGAGGAGTTCAAGCCACAAAATATGCTATCAAGGCTGATGAATATGATGCAAACCGACACTTCTTCCTGGCACAATATTTCTTTGATAATTACGATAAGTTTGCAGCCAAACTCCCTTATGTATCTTCAGGAGTAAACATCACCCGTATAGAGGTTTGGGTTACCAACAAAACCGGAAATTACAACGAAACGAGGAACTTTGTAGGATTTCAGGATTTAGGGGAGAATACACGTCTGGCCAATCACTATTGGCAACCCAATACATCAATTTCCGTTCCGACAAATTCATCTAACAACCTGCTCGACATCATTAAAACAGATTTTCCCGGAGCGCGTAACATAAATGAAGTAACGCAGGTGCTTCAGCCTCTGGCATCTTATGGCATCTCCGGTGGTAGAGATTATGAAAAAGTTGAGTCGGCAAGGCTGCTTAAAAACACAGAATACACTCTTAACGCCACCCTCGGATACATATCACTGAAATCAGCACTATCGAGTGATGAGGTGCTTGCAGTAGCATACGAATATACTTATCAGGGGAAAGTATATCAAGTCGGTGAATTTTCCAGTGATGTATCCAACACATCACAATCACTTTATCTGAAAATGCTGCGGGGTACTACAATTTCTCCAAAGCTTCCAATGTGGAAACTTATGATGAAAAATGTCTACTCGCTCGGAGCATACCAACTTTCAAATAAAAATTTCAAAATGAATATCAAGTACCTTAGTGATACTACAGGTACTGAAATCGTATATCTTCCTGTCGGACCAATTGCCAACAAACCACTGCTTCAAGTCATGAATCTTGATAGAATCGATTCTAATCAAGAATCTAATCCTGACGGTTTTTTTGATTTCATTGAGGGTTATACAGTATTATCTCAACAAGGGAAAATAATCTTTCCCGTTGCTGAGCCATTCGGCAAGAATCTTGAAAACAAAATTGGTGATCCGAGACTTGCCGAACCATACGTTTACAAAGAGCTTTATGACTCTACATTAGTTGTTGCAAGACAATTTGCCGACAAAAACAAATTTTCACTTGAAGGTGAATATCAGGCTTCTAATGGAGCAACAATCCGACTGAATGCAATGAATGTTCCGCGAGGATCAGTTGTAGTAACAGCCGGTGGTGCTACTCTTACAGAAAACAGCGATTATACCGTGGATTATGCCATGGGTATCGTCACAATTACAAATCAATCCATCATTGATTCCGGAACGAATGTAAGTGTACGGCTTGAGAATCAATCAATGTTCTCCATGCAGAGAAAGACACTTGTTGGTTTGGATGCCCAATATAAATTCAATAAGAATTTTACACTTGGAGGTACCCTAATGCATTTCTCCGAAAAGGCACTTACCGAAAAGGTCAGCATAGGCGATGAAATAATCAACAATACCATATGGGGCGTAAACCTTAATTATACTACACAATTTCAGTGGCTTACAAATCTTTTAAACAAAATCCCGACAATCAACGCCACTGCTCCGTCTTCGCTTAGCATCAAAGCGGAATTTGCTCAACTCGTGCCACACAAACAGAAATCCGGGACTAACAAAGGGTCATCGTATATTGATGATTTCGAATCCACCCAGACAGGCGTGGATATGAGGTCTCCTTACTCATGGTTTCTTGCATCTACACCGTGGGATGGTGGAGCCAATCCATTATTCCCGGAGGCGAATCTAAGCAATAATGTTGATTACGGGAAAAACAGGGCACTTCTTGCATGGTATTACATCGATAGAATATTTACACAAAGGAATTCATCCATGCTACCCGGTTATCTCAAAAATGACCTGCATCAATTGTCCAATCCATACGTCAGAGAAGTGACCGTAAGTGAAATTTTTCCATATAGAGAACTTGTTTATGGCGAAGCCAACACAATACAAACACTCAACCTTTCATATTATCCCACAGAAAGAGGTCAATATAATCTTGATGCCGATAATATTGATGAATACGGAAATCTTCTCAATCCTGAAAAACGTTGGGGTGGAATAATGCGTAAGATTGATAATACAAACTTTGAGACTTCCAATGTAGAATATCTTCAATTTTGGATGATGGATCCATTCCTTGACACCGAAAATAAAAACACTGAAGGAGGTGACCTCTATTTTAATTTCGGTGAAATTTCTGAAGATATTTTAAAAGATGGAATGAAGAGCTATGAAAATGGTATCCCCATAGATGGAGATAATCAATACATATCAGACACTAATTGGGGACGAGTATCGACACAAAACTCTCTTACATACGCATTTGAAAACGGAGAGAATGCTCGCCCACGTCAAGATGTCGGTCTTGACGGACTCCCCAATGATGACGAATTCGAATTCCATTCTTATAAGGATTATCTTGACCGTTTGAGAATGAAATTGCCTGCCTCCACTATCAGCGCGATGCAGGATAGTCCATTCTCACCTATGAACGACCCGGCTGGAGACAATTATCATTTTTATCGTTCAGATTGGTATGATGCTCACCAAACCGGGATTCTCGACAGATATAAACATTACAACGGAGTGGAAGGGAACTCCCTTTCTCCCGACCAAAGCGACAATCCTCAATACCAGTCTTCACGCTCCGTGCCGGATGTTGAGGATATCAATCAGGACAACACCCTGAATGAATACGAACGCTATTTTGAATACAAAGTATCGATTCGTCCAGAGGACCTTGAAGTTGGGAAAAATTATATTACAGACAAACAGGTGACTGTTGTCCCAACACGTGAAGGTTCACAGGAGGTGATCTGGTATCAATTTAAGATACCACTAAACGCACCGGATAAGGTAGTAGGAGGAATAAATGATTTCTCTACAATCCGTTTTGCAAGAATTTTCCTTACAAATTTCAAGGCGGTAACACACCTTCGATTCGCAACCCTTGAACTTGTAAGGGGAGAATGGCGTGGCTATAATTTTAACCTTAACTCAAGAGATGACTCACCTGCGGAAGGCTCCTTGGATATGAGCATTGTCAACATTGAGGAGAACTCAGCTATGACACCGGTCAATTATGTTCTGCCTCCCGGTGTAACTCGTATTCAAGACCCCGGTCAGAGTCAGGCTACTCAGCTTAATGAACAATCTTTAAGTATGAAGGTTACCGGACTTCAGCCCGGTGACGCTCGCGGTATTTATAAGAATACTCAGCTTGACTTGCGAATTTACAAAAGACTTCAGATGTGGGTGCACGCTGAGGCACTTACAGATAATCTTACTAATTTAAAAAATGGAGATCTATCTGTTTTTATAAGACTTGGTTCAGATGTAAAAAGCAATTACTACGAATACGAAATTCCATTAGAGCTTACTCAGCCCGGTTCATACTATGACCGTTCCTCAGCTGATCGCGCTCTTGTATGGCCAATCTCAAATTTCTTGAATGTCCCATTCAATGCTTTCACTGACATAAAAACTGAGAGAAATCATCAACTGAGTATGAGCACACCCGGAGTGGGTTATTCACTTCTTTTCTCACAAAGAGATCCCAACAATGAACATAACACAGTCGCTGTTCTTGGCAACCCATCTCTTTCTGATGTCAGAGTAATGCTTATCGGTATCAGAAACAGATCAAACTCTGTTAAAGATGGAACTATCTGGGTTAACGAACTCAAAGTTACGGATTTCAATGAGAATGGAGGATGGGCTGCCAACGGAAATGTAAATCTTGCGATATCCGATATCGCAACAGTCAATTTCTCCGGACATATAGAAACAGATGGCTTCGGCTCTGTGGATCAAGGCCTTTCTTCAAGACGTATGGATCGTTACGAACAATACAATATTGCCGTACAAGGAGATGTGGGTAAACTTCTCCCGGAAAAAGTCAAATTGACTGCACCTGTGTATTATTCTCGTTCAAACGAGAAAACTACTCCACGATACAATCCTCTTGACCAAGACATCCTTCTCAAGGATGCCCTTGATGCGGCTACAACCAAAGCTGAAAAGGACTCTATTAAAGGGTACGCTGTCACTCAAAAGATTGTAGAAAGCTTCTCTCTGTCCAATTTCAGATTCAACGTACAGAGTAAAACCCCAATGCCATGGGATCCGGCTAACTTCACGCTCTCATTCTCCTTCAACAAACAAAAAAATATGGATCCAACCACCCTATATGAGCATACAAACGATTATCGTGGATCTTTCCAATATTCATATTCTCCTTTAATCAAACCGGTAAAACCTTTCGGATGGATTAAAAGCAAGAGTAAACACCTTAAATTCCTTAAAGAATGGGAGATTAGATGGATTTTTAATTCTCTCACGTTTATGACCAATATTTCAAGGTATTATTATGAACAACAGACCCGTTCAGAAGTTGATCAATTCTTTAAGCTTCCCGTGCAGGTCAGTAAGAATTTCCTCTGGAACAGATCTCTTAATCTAACTTGGAATCTTACGCCTCAGTTAAATTTCACTTTTGCATCAAATACTCAAGCCCGTATAGAAGAAACCGTTGGAGCTGTAAATAAACGTCTTTTCCCTGATCAATATCGAGATTGGAAAGACACTGTACTGAGTTCAATTAGAGGACTTGGGACTCCATGGAATTACAATCAGAGTTTCACAGCCTCTTATCGGGCGCCATTCAGCAAGATGCCGATTCTCGATTATCTGACGGCAAATGCATCTTACACCTCTACTTATCGATGGGATAAAGGTGCGACTGTAGATGATATTTATCTTGGAAACACTATTCAAAATCAGACTACAATAAATGCTGATGCACGCTTAAATTTTGAGACACTTTATAATAAGTGGAATTATCTTAAAGATATTAACAAACGTTTCTCATCTACATCCTCTTCTCGTAATAATAAGTCAAATAAAAATACTAAACCCAAGTCAACTATAAAAAAATTCGAACGCGCATATACGCTATCGATGGATACCACTACATTGGTAACACATAACCTTAAGACTAAGAAAATTAAATTTAATGCCACGGTAAACGGAGCACCGACACGTCTTCAATATCGAATCGTGGATGAGAATAATATAGAAATTACATCAAAAGGTTCGTCAAACATCAAAGTCACAATAAAAGAAGATAAAAAAGAATCTAAAAATACAATTTTTAAAGATCTAACCGCTCATGCTGTAAGATTTCTCATGATGCCTCGTTCCGCATCATTCCGTTGGAGAAAATCACATTCAATGACCTTACCTCTCTTCACTCCTAATGTTGGTGATATTTTCGGACAATCCACCCAATATGGTCCGATGTCTCCGGGTCTTGATTTTGCATTTGGATTCTATGATGAATCTTATCTTGAAAAAGCACTTGACAGGGGATGGCTATTGACATCTTCAGATCAGACCTCTCCTGCAATCTGGAATAATACTCAAGAGTTTAACTTTGAACTATCGCTTGAACCGATTAGAGGTTTAAAGATACTTCTTACCTCTAATCTTACAGATAACAGAACGCAGCAGGTTCAATTCATGTATGCAAATATGCCAACATCAAGAAGCGGTTCCTATACCCGTACTTTTTGGGCATTTAAGACTGCTCTCAAAAACTCTTCTTCTACAGACGGGTATGCCTCTGAAACCTTCTCGAAATTCTTGGCTTACATACCGACAGTAGCACAACGCGTGCAAGATCAATATTATGGCATGAGATATCCCCAATCGGGATTCTTTGAAGGTAACCCAGTGGCTGGAACTGTATTTAATCCTGAATTAGGAACAGTATCGGAATCAAGCGCTGATGTTCTAATTCCGGCATTCCTTGCTGCCTATTCCGGTATGAATCCGGAGAAGATCACTTTGGCACACTTCCCGGGACTTTCATCAATGCGCCCCAATTGGAGAATAACATATGATGGAATCCTGTATATGGGAAATCTTAGGAATATCTTCAAGACAATAACGCTCTCACATGCATATCAATGCACCTATTCAGTAGGCTCATACGGTAGCTTCTTGAATTGGGTCGGAGTAAACGGTGAACTTGGTTTTATGCAAGATGAACTTACTAAAGAGCCTGTTCCATCATCTCCCTACAATATATCATCTGTAGCAATAACTGAAAAATTTGCACCACTTATAGGTCTGAATCTTACTCTTAAAAATGACCTTGCTATAACAACAGAATACCGAGATTCAAGGACTTTGAATCTCAATCCGTCTGCGGGACAAATTGTAGAAACCACAAGCAAGCAGTTTACTATAGGAGCGGGTTATAAAATTGCGAATTTTAACAACATTATAAAGATAGGAACTAAACAAGGAGGAGTAAATAACGATCTTTCGCTTAAGCTTGATCTCTCTCTTGCCAACAATCAAAGTCTTATTCGAAAAATCGAAACCGCTTACACTCAAGCTACATCGGGAACAAGGACTTTCTCTATCAATTTCATGGCAAGCTATACAATGTCTCGCAGAGTGACCCTTTCAGCGTTCTTTGATCATCAAGTCAATACTCCATTAGTTTCCAATACTTCATATCCCACGACAAACTCAAACTATGGAATCTCTGTCAACGTCTCTCTCGCACGATAATAAAAAAACAAATATTTTTATTACCGGCGGTACGGGAACTATGGGAATGGCAACGCTTAAAGAATTTGCTTCACGAAATAATCTTTCTACAATTATTTCAGTTCTTGCCCGCCCCACCAAAAAGAATAAGAAAAAACTTATGCAATTCAGTTGTCTTCCAAATTTTAAAATAATTTGGGGTGACATGCTTGATGCCCATCTGATAGAAAAATGTATTTCAAATACTGATTATATTATACATCTCGGAGGCATAGTCTCACCTGCCGCTGACTATTATCCACAAAAGACTCTGTATACTAATGTTCGTTCTTCCCAGATTTTAGCGGATGCTGTTATTAAATCCGGCAAGAACGATAAAATTAAATTAGTATATATTGGGTCTGTAGCTCAATATGGAGGATATTTCCCGCCCAACCATTGGGGGAATACAGGAATCCCATGTAAACCGGCTAAAATTGATGCCTACGCTGTAAGTAAAATAGAGGCCGAACGCGCAATAGTGGATTCCGGGGTAAAGAATTGGGTTTCCCTTCGTCAAACAGGTATCCTGTCATCGGATATATTAAAGAAAGGCGCGGATCCAATTACTTTTCATGTTCCATTAGCAGGAGTGCTTGAATGGGTAACTGTCGAAGATTCGGCCCGACTCATTGTAAATCTTTGCACGCAAGAACTTCCCACATCATTCTGGAATAAATTTTACAATATAGGGGGAGGTGAACGATATCGAAAAACAAATTATGAATTTATGTGCCTTCTATTGAAATCGCTTCATTGTCCACCTCCACAAAAAATATTTAATCCGGAATGGTTTGCATTACAGAATTTCCACGGAATATGGTATAATGATTCGGATTCCTTAAATGAGATTCTACACTTCAGAGAGGATATATCTATCGAAGAATATCTAGAGAATCTCTCCGAAACATTACCATTCTATTTCAAATTGGCAAAGATAGTCCCTCCGTTCATTATAAAATTTGCGATGAAACAGATAGCAAAAAAGTCACCATTGGGCACCTTGTCATGGTTCAAAAATAATGACAAAATAAGAATTGATGCTTTCTTTAGTTCTCGAGAGCGATGGAAACACATCCCCCAATGGCCGGAGTTGTCAAACCATTTACAATACACAGGTCAACGGAAAACGAATAATCCATCAGGAATAAAATATGCAAACGACCTTTCCATAATAAATCCCGATTCTGAAATTGATAATAGTAAATTATATGAATGGGAATGCCCGAAAGGACACAGATTCAAGTCTTCTCCAAATTTAATATACAACGGAGGTCATCGATGTCCCGTTTGTCTGAGGGAATCCCTTGAGAAGACCATATTATAAGATAAACAACAACTAAAATACAGCTCATCTTGCTGATTACCAATAGATATAATAACTTTGTAAAAAAAACATGTTATATAACATCAAATATTTTTTACCGTTTTGTTGTTTATTAATAAAAAACTTACTAAATTAGCGCATTGAAACATTTAGTGTTCCGGATTTTCTCCTCTTATCCATTAACACATTAATTTTATAAACCTTCTAATAATATAGAAATATGAGCAAGACAATCACCTTTAATGAACTCCGCCGTCTAAAAGACAGCTTGCCCGACGGATCCACTCACCGCATCGCAGACGAACTGAATGTAACAGTACAGACTGTACGCAACTATTTTGGTGGCGTAAATTATCAGTTTGGCAAGAATGCTGCCGGAATGCATATCGAACCGGGCCCCGATGGTGGTATTGTAGTGCTCGACGATACA
This sequence comes from Bacteroides sp., assembly GCA_023665145.1. GTDB lineage: Bacteria > Bacteroidota > Bacteroidia > Bacteroidales > Muribaculaceae > Lepagella. The sequence continues at coordinate 10,261 of JAMPEM010000031.1, read as the reverse complement.
ACTATCTACGACATGGCTGTCAAAATCCTTGAAGAGGCCAATAATAAATAAACCCTCTTTATTAAATCTAACGGCCGCGGATATTTATTCGCGGCCGTATCAATAATCACCAATCTTTATTCTCGCGTCATGCAGATTACACTCGCCATTCACACTTATGACCATGCTGTTGCTCTTAAGAAGACTCTTCAAGGTCATAACATTAAGGTCACTTTCGAAAAAGTATCTTCAAACGCTGAAGATATAGATTACGGGCTTCGCGTAAAAATTGACATTGCGGATCTTCCCCTTGCACTTAAAATTGTGGAATCTGCCTCTGAACTCTCACTAGCAAAAACCACAGCTACTTTAAACGGAATTAAAGGGAATATTTTAATACCGATCGATTTCTCTGATTATTCATCATTAGCATGTCTGGTAGGATTTGCAATGGCACAACGATTAAATTTGACTCCTGTAATACTTCACACCTTTGCCACTCCCTCGCTTGGTGGGCCTATCCCCTATTCTGATTCTTTTGATCCGGAAATTGTATCCACATTACAATCGACTGAATTGTCAATATCGGTAAGGCACAATGCTGAAAAATTGATGAATAGATTTATTCACACCATTTATGAAGCACAACATACCGGAGCAATGCCGGACATAAAATTTAAACACATCATAGAGGAAGGGATACCTGAAGAAGTTATTATCGAATACTCCAAATCCAATCCCCCGGCACTAATTGTTATGGCCACCCGAGGTAAGGATAAGAAGGAGGAAGATTTAATAGGGAGTGTCACAGCTGAAGTGCTTGATGCATGCCGTGTACCGGTTTTTACTGTTCCTGAAAACTATAGATTTACGGATATCAAGAATATTAAAAATCTGGCTTTTTTTTGCACACTTACCCAAAGAGACATCCTTTCAATCGACACATTGATGCGAATGTTTAATTTCCCGGATGTCCAAATTTCTCTTATCCCTGTAAATGACCTCGACTCAGACAAGTGCGATACAAAAATGATTGCTCTGACACACTATCTTTCAAAGAATTATCCAACGGCTGTTTTTAAATATAAAATATTCAGAAAGAGTACATTCAAAGAAGATATGGAGAATTACAGTACTTCTCAAAAACTTGAACTGCTTATTGTACCAAATAAAAAAATGAACGCGTTCAGACGTCTATTTAATCCCGGAATAGCCCATAGAATTCTTTTCGAGCGAGATATGCCACTTCTCGCACTTCCTGTATAAGACTTTATTTATAACCATTTTGCAAAGATGACATATCCAGCAAACTTCGAAAATAAGATCGGATTCACATCTATACGGGAACTCCTCAATAATTTTTGTATAAGCGCAATGGGGCGTAGATGTGTTGAAAATATCAGATACAGTTCCGATTTCAATACTGTTAAAACTCTCCTTACTCAGGTCTCGGAAATGAAATCAGCTATTGAACAATCATTGGATATTCCTCTTGATGGAATGTTTGACCTCTATCAACACCTTATCACCATAAAATCACAAAATATATTCCTTCAATCTGAGATTCTTCACAAACTTTCTTCTTCTTTAAAACTTATTCAAAGAATTAAATCTTTTTTTTTAGTTCAGGAAAACACCTCAAAATTTCCTTATTTAACAAAACGATTCTCAGATATTGATACATTCCCCGAAATAATTTCTAAAATTGATTCAATTGTAAATAATTTCGGTGAGATTAAAGATGATGCCTCTTTGGCTCTCTACAATATACGTATTGAAATCAAGAACATCCAGTCATCTATGTCTGCTCTTGTACATAGGGTTATAAGTTCGGCAGTCTCTGATGGAATTCTTGACAAAGAAACTACGCCAACTCTTCGAGACGGCAGACTCGTTATTCCCGTACCCGCCACACACCGTAAATCAATTCAGGGCATTGTGCATGACCAAAGTGCAACCGGGAAAACAGTCTTTATAGAACCAACACAAGTTGTTCAAACATCTAACAAACTCAGATTATTACAACTCGAAGAGGAACGTGAAATTATTAAAATTCTTACTGAAACGACTGATTTCATTCGACCACTTATTGACAATATAATCAAAGCAACCAATCAAATAGGAGTATTCGATTGCATACATGCAAAGGCACTTCTTGCCATTCAATTCGATGCTCAAATGCCTGTAATCGAAAAAACACCGGAAATTGATTGGTATCATGCAGTTCATCCCATCCTGAAATTGTCCCTTAAAGAACATGGAAGAGATGTTGTCCCACTTAATATTAACCTCTCTACCCAAAACCGTATTTTAATCATTTCCGGACCCAATGCCGGGGGAAAATCCGTATGCCTCAAAACCGTGGGTATAATTCAATACATGGTGCAATGTGGCATACTGCCAACTATTTATTCCAACTCACACGTTGCAATTTTTAAAAATATATTTATAGACATAGGAGATGAGCAATCCATCGAGAATGATCTATCCACTTACTCATCACACCTTCGTAATATGAAACATTTCTTGCGCCATGCCGACAATAAAACGTTGATTCTTGCAGACGAAATGGGTTCGGGTACTGAGCCACAAATAGGAGGTGCCTTGGCTCAGGCCATTATACATGCACTCAATCAAAAGAAATGTTTCGGAATAATAACCACGCATTATCAAAATCTTAAGACATTTGCTGACTCGGAAGCAGGACTCGTAAATGGTGCGATGCTTTATGATCGACAACACCTCCAACCGTTATTCCAGCTCGCAATAGGTTCACCCGGATCTTCATTCGCACTCGAAATTGCAAAGAAAACAGGCCTTGATCCAAACATCATAAATGAAGCGAAAAATATTGTCGGCTCTCAATATATCAATTCCGATAAATATATTCTCGACATAGCTCGCGACAGACGCTACTGGGAGAATAAACGTGCGGCCATCAAAGAGAAGGAACGTAAAATCGATTCTTTGATAGCGGATTTCGAATCAAAAGCAGATCTGCTAAAAACACAGAGAAACGAGATAATCAGGGATGCAAAAAGGGAAGCGAAGGAAATTTTGGCTACCGCAAACGCTAAACTTGAAAACACAATTCACGAAATAAGGAAAAGTCAAGCTGAAAAGGAGAAAACAAAAGCTGTAAGAGCGGAACTCGACCTATATAAGAGAAACATTGAAAATGAATTAAATACTGAAATAGATGACATTAAGACACCCAAAATCCTTAAATCAGCAAGAAAGAAAAAAAATATCTTGACAAATAAGCTTCCAAACGAAAAATCACAGATGTCTATAGGCGACTACGTCAGGATGTCTGACGGCGGTGTAACTGGAAAAATCCTCTCAATCTCGGGAGATAAGGCAGAAGTCGCATTTGGAGCTCTGCGCACAATTGTAAATACTAACAAATTGAAGCAAGCATCGAAGCCTAAACAATCATCAAATCAATCATTAACGTCAATATCAACTGAAACATCAGACAATATAAGAAATCGGCAACTCCATTTTAATCACGAAATTGACGTTAGAGGGATGAGGGCTGACGAAGCGATTCAGGCGGTAACATACTTTATTGACGATGCAATACAATTTTCTGCAAATAAAGTTAGAATCCTTCACGGCACAGGACACGGGATTCTACGACAATTAATAAGACAATACCTTGCCACTAATCCCAATATAGAATCAGCGACCGATGAAGATATCCGCTTCGGGGGTGCAGGGATTACTGTAGTCACCTTGTCTTAACAGTTCTACCCTAAAAAATTAAAAAAATTTCGATAAAAAGATGTGGAAATTTGCCCGTTCCACAGTTTATGTGTAACTTTGCACGAATTTTTTCGCCACACTACTTGAGGCGTAAACTCATCTCTGCTCCTAAATTATTCTTTTAAGATGAAATTCAACTTTAAGAAAAAAACTAAGGGACACGCCTACGTATGGCTATGGTTGCTTTTATCGCTTGCCCTTATATTAATCCTGCTGTTTGCATTAGCAAAGTTTGACATAAGCATTGGAGGATGGACAATGAAAAAAGCACCTTTTGCAGAAACTCTTTTTAATGCAGCTGACACTACTGATACAGCCTCATTAGCCACACAACAGGCTGAGGCAGAAGCTGCATCAAAAGTAATCAAAACTGATTCTACACCACAAAGGATTTTTATTTTTGGTGATTCAATGACAATGCACCTTGCTCAACGTCTTGCTGCTTATGGTAAACAAAACGGACATACAGTCTATGCTGTTAATTGGGATTCATCCAACACTAAGACATGGGCCGGATGCGATACAATTCAGCATTTCATAAAAGAATATAATCCGACAATCGTATTCATAGCTCTTGGTGCCAATGAGCTTTATCTTCAAAAACCGGAAATCCGACTTCCGGAGATAAAGGCAATAATTCAAAAAATAGGGAATGTGCCGTATATATGGATTGGACCTCCCTCTCTTAAAGTGGATGGAGGATTGAATGATGTTTTGGAAAAGAATCTTGCACCAAAATCATTTTTCCGCTCATCCGGTCTTGAACTTGCACGTAAGCGAGACCATATTCATCCCACACGAGACGCATCGGCTCAATGGATAGATTCTGTGATGAAATGGCTTCCCAATTCTTGCCATCCTTTTGTCGCAGAATTTCCTGCTGATTCAGTATCAAAAGCAGCACCCAATCTGGTATTTTTAAAAGCGAAAAACAAATAAGTTTTATAGCTTATCAATAAAGAAAAAGATGGAAGGTCACTCAATATCCGAGGTATTAGGCAATATAGTAAGCCTTCTTGTCTATGACAAGGATGCACCTATGCTTTTTTCATCCGGTCTTTTCTGGCTGTTATTTATATTATTCCTTCCAATCTATGCTTTAGTAAAAGGCAGTAAGCCAAAGATGATAATTTTCGTCATCGGGTTCTCTTTATATTTCTATTATAAATCATCGGGAGTATTTCTGGTGATGCTGCTTGCCACCTCGATAGTGGATTGGCTTATATCCAGATGGATGGTCAAATATGATAATCGACGTGATAAACTTGTCCTGTTGTGGACTTCGATAGGTTTGTCAGTCTCCATATTAGGTTACTTCAAATATGCAAATTTCTTTCTATGGAATTGGAATGCGATGGTAGAAGGGAATTTTCAGCCATTAGATATTATACTGCCGGTAGGTATTTCTTTCTATACATTTCAGAGCATAAGTTATGTAGTGGACGTATATAAGGGACGAATCCAACCTACTGAATCGTGGCTTGATTATTTATTTTACTTGTCATTTTTTCCTGCACTTGTAGCAGGTCCCATAGTTAGGGCTGATCGATTTCTTCCACAACTTGAGCGAAACCAAGAGGCCACACCGGATAATGTATATGGTGGATTATGGCTCATAATCATAGGAATTGTAAAGAAAGCGATTATTGCCGATTATATTTCGCAATATAATGATTTGATATTTGGAGACCCTACTTTATACACCGGCGTTCAAGCCTTTATGGGTGTGATTGGATATACGATGCAAATATATTGCGATTTCTCTGGATATTCCGATATGGCAATCGGTCTTGCATTGATAATGGGATTTCATCTTGGACTTAATTTTGACTCCCCCTATCAGAGCAAAAATTTGACAGAGTTTTGGCGCAGATGGCATATCTCGCTCTCTTCTTGGTTGCGAGATTATGTATACATTCCTTTGGGAGGAAACAGAAAGGGAACGTTTCGCACATATCTTAATAATTTCCTCACAATGCTCATAGGCGGATTATGGCACGGAGCAGCATGGAAATTTGTTTTCTGGGGCGCAATGCATGGAATAGGACTTGCTCTTCACAAGGCATTCAAACCGGTATTAAATAAGATTCCTGACACTTGGTACGTAAAATCTATAAGTTGGTTAATTACATTTATATTTGTATCTCTTTTGTGGGTGTTCTTCCGAGCAGCAGATTTTTCTGACTCAATATTAATCATTCGTAACATCTTTGTAGATTGGCAATGGAATCAACTTCCTCAATTTTTTACATACAGAATGACGTGGTGCATTATGATGCTGGTCATAATCTGTATGCATATAGTACCTCAACGATGGACTGACAGACTTCAGATTAGATTCATCAAATCACCATGGATTGTAAAATTGCTTATATTCTTGATTGTTGTACAACTTGTCATAGAGTATATGACTGAAGAAGTTGCGCCCTTCATCTATTTCCAATTCTGAGAAATGCTATAATACAGAATATTTTATTCCGTTTATACAACAATCCTAAATTCATTTCATAGAAAACGCATTATCGGTATCATTACGGACAACGCAATTGAACTTCGTTCAATTGCGTTGTCTCGATTAAGGTTTCAGCCTTGTAGCTATTTTGACTCAATTCTTAAAGCTGATAAAATGTGTCTTTCTTAGTAAAATTGAGATAAAATCTTTTCAAGGTCAGCTGCCGAATGCACACCGGATGCGCGCCACTTCATATCACCATCCTTAAATACCATCAATGTTGGAACAGATTGCACTCTATATGCAGCTGCAAGTTCTTGATTTTTATCAATATCAATTGTAATAATTCGGGCCTTGTCACCCACTCTTCCGTGAAGTTCCTCAAGTATGGGATGCATCATTTTGCACGGACCACACCATGTGGCAAAGAAATCAACAAGCACTGGAGTTGATCCGCCTATAATTTCTTTAAACTTTTCCATAATTTTATGTTTTATCAATTTTAAATCATGCTAAAAATTATATTTAAGATACATATCTACATAAAAGATTATATATCTCACGAATGCATAATTTCTAATTAATTATATACTTAAAACGTTTTCGCAACATTATTGTTCACATATTGAAACACCTATAAATTGTTTTTACATTGTTAAAATTTATTGTTAAAATAAATCGCCATTTTAACAATTGTCCGAAAATTCATACTCTTCTTTAAAACCTAATTGTGTTATAAATTGTTAACATATTGAAATAGATTATATCGGAACATTATGTGAAAATATGATCTTATGATTCTGCAGATGATAAATTTTGTCACGGGTGGAATCTCGAAAAATTTCAGAGAGAATATGAAGAAATCCACTATATGGCTGCTTATGATTGTGATGGGTATCACATTTGGAGCATTGCTATATTTCCAAATTACCTATTTGGACAATATGGTAAAAATGCGGCAGGCACAGTTTAAGGAGAATGTAATGCGTTCTCTCTCATCTACATCAGCCTATCTTGAACGGCTTGAAACATTACATTTTCTTGAAGATGAAGCAAATGCCATAGGATACAATTTCTATTCAGAATCAGACATTCCGCTGGAAGCCGACACCACAATACAAAATGATACCTATCTAACTGAAGATTATCCACAAGATGCGATTAGCAATGCTGAAATGGGTTATCCATCTCCTGTAACGGATATCGGTACGCGATATGAAAAATTGCAGCAAGTAATAATGAAACAATTCCTATATCAGAAAGGATTGCTCAATGAAGTTATTCTCTCTATAATGAGAGATGCCGGTTCACGCTACATGTTGGAAAGAGCCGATTCAACATTAATAAAGAATTTTTTGACCACAGAACTTGCCAATAATGGAGTAAATGTTCCTTTTGTATTTGCAGTCACAACCTCCAACGATGCAATAATATATTCAACCCACGGATATTCCGGTATCAATACGTCTAATATATATTCTCAACCACTATTTGCCAATTCCGACAATCGATATTATCTAAAAATAGAATTTCCCACACAAAACAGCTACATCTTCTCATCTGTCAGATTTATCATACCATCGTTGGCGTTCACTTTGATTTTGATGGTAGTCTTTATCTATACAATAGCTGTAGCATTCCGTCAGAAGAAATTAACAGAGATGAAAACTGATTTCATCAACAACATGACGCATGAGCTAAAGACTCCTATATCCACCATATCGCTTGCCGGTCAAATGCTCAACGATGATTCAGTAAGAAAATCACCTGCCACTTTGCGACATTTGTCGAATGTAATTACAGAGGAATCAAAACGTCTCAGATTTCAGGTTGAGAAGGTCCTTCAGATGTCTGTGTTTGACAAAGATTCTTCTGCTGCATTGAAGATAAGCACAGTTAATGCAAATGATATAATTAAAAATATTGTCAATACATTTACCATAAAGGTTGAGAAATATGGGGGCAATATAAGTTGCTACTTCAACGCTAAAGACGCAAGGGTGGATGTTGATGAAATGCATTTTACAAATGTGATATTTAATTTGCTTGACAATGCAGTAAAATATCGCAAAGAGGATGTTCCTCCTCAATTTGAAATCACCACTAAAGACATATCTCACAAACGTCTTGAAATACGAGTAAGGGATAATGGGATAGGGATACGCAAAGATGACCTTAAACGAATCTTTGACAAATTTTTTCGTGTCGGAACAGGCAATCTTCATGATGTAAAAGGATTCGGTCTCGGATTGGCTTATGTCAAAAAGATGGTCGATATCTTTGGCGGTGACATTAGAGTGGAAAGTGAATATGGTAAAGGATCAATCTTTATCATAACCCTACCCCTTTCCGAAGTATAAAATATTATAAAATAAATATAGTAATAAGAAACAAAATAAATCACAATATGGAAGACCAACTTAAATTTTTACTATGCGAAGATGACGAGAATCTTGGCATGTTACTTAGAGAATTCCTTCAGGCAAAAGGGTATCAGGCAGATCTTTTCCCTGACGGAGAAAAGGGATATAAAGCATTTTTACAAGGAAAATATGATCTGTGCATCCTCGATGTTATGATGCCAAAAAAAGATGGTTTTACCCTTGCGCAAGATATCAGAAATATCAATGAGGAAATCCCAATTATTTTTCTTACTGCAAAAACACTTAAAGAGGATGTACTTGCCGGCTTCAATATCGGAGCTGATGACTACATAACCAAACCGTTCTCTATGGAGGAAGTAGTATCCCGTATTTCCGCAATTTTACGCCGTGTAAAAGGTAAAACAGAGAAAGAAGTGACTGTGTATAAACTCGGGAAATACACATTTAACACACAAAACCAGACTCTCGTTACAAAAGATAAAACACAAAAACTCACAACAAAGGAAAGTGATTTATTAAAGTTGTTGTGTCAACATCTTAATCGCATCCTTGAGCGCAATTATGCCCTTAAGACAATATGGGTAGATGACAACTACTTTAATGCACGAAGCATGGACGTCTACATTACAAAATTACGAAAACTACTTAAGGATGACCCCAACATTGAGATAATAAATGTACATGGGAAAGGGTATAAACTTGTAGCACCACGAGACTAATCATAATTATAAAACAATTCTTAAATATGCAAAAAATCGCATTTGCTTCCGATCATGCAGCTTATGCCATGAAAGGAGTAATTAAGAAATATGTAGAAGAAAAAGGGTACGAAGTAACTGATTTCGGAACATACAGTGAGGAATCATGCGATTATCCGGATTTTGCTCATCCTGCGGCATGCGCTGTCGAAAGCGGAGATTGTGCCTTTGGTATCGGAATGTGCGGATCGGGGGAAGGTATGGCAATGACTCTTAACAAACATCAAGGAATCAGAGCCGGACTTTGCTGGATTCCACAAATCGCAGCGTTGATACGCCAACACAATAATGCAAATTTCTTAGTTCTTCCCGGCAGATTTATTTCCGATGATGAAGCAAAAAAAATTGTAGATGTATATCTCGAATCTCAATTTGAAGGAGGCAGACATCAGCGTAGAATAGATAAAATGGCAGTAAAAGGGAATTGCATCAAATGAATCAAAACAACCTCTATGAGATTTCCCTGGAGCATATTGAGCTTCAGGGAAATCATGGTGTCTTTGAACAAGAACGGAAAGTAGGTAATAATTTTATTGTTGATTTGAAAGTAACAGTATCCCTACCAGAAAGTATACTTGAAGACAGTCTCAAGGACACTATATCATACGCTGACCTTTATAATGTCCTTCTTAACGAATTCAAGATACCCTCAAAGCTTCTTGAACATGTATGCGTCAGAATAGAACATAAACTTAAACAACGTTGGCCCAATATACAATCCGGTGAAATTAAAATAATTAAACGTCAGCCGCCGATTGCGGGGATAACCGGATGGGCATCTGTTAAAAAATTTTTTTAATTTTTTTGCCGAAAAATTTGCAAAACGCATAAAAAGATTGTAACTTTGCACTCGCAAACGGCAAAAAACGGTTCGCTAGCTCAACTGAATAGAGCATCTGACTACGGATCAGAAGGTTACA
>JAMPEM010000030.1 GCA_023665145.1 Bacteroides sp. | reverse complement strand
TTCAATATTAATGCTCCTGTTCTGGGCACTGAATCAGCGAGTTAACAATCAGATAGACTGAAATTTGACTCGCTGATTTTCTTTTCAACAGGCAAATTACAGGCAAAATCTCAACAATCCGCGCAACTTTTGCCTGCAAACAGCATTAGACGGCAATAGAAAGTAACAAGATAAGGTAGCCTTATTTGTCCTCGGTTCTACGTTCTGACCAAAGTGGTGTACATATTTCACAAAGCTTTGAAAAATCTTTGTGGTATTGTTTGAGCGTTGCAATCAAATCGGGTATTGTCATTTTGAGCAATGCTTCATGTGAGTCGTAATTATCACAATTGATATATAACTGATGTTTACCCTCGGATAATTCTGAAAATGTAATTCCCTTTTTATGTTTTATTGTATTGGTCAATGTATGAACTTCCCTAAAGGCTTTGGTTTCGCGGAATTTATTTATAGCGTCATGAATGGTTGAGCCAATTATTGGTTTGTTTTTCTCATGTAGGACTATATTTGTTGAATATTTCCAATTTCATTTCAGCCATCGATCTCATTTTCCCAACTTCTTCTTTAAATACCTCTGATACACTATGTGCGTCAAGTGTTTCTTTATCAAGCCATGTTTCACAAATCATCAGTACGTCATTGCGTGTTGCGCTTTCGAATATATCATAGCTGATACATCCGTCTTGCTTAAGTGATGCCTTTGTAAGTCTTTTGGCCGCAGCAAGCACTTCCTCTCTTTTTTCTGAATTTACTTTTATAAAGCAGTTTAATCTAAGCATATTGTTTAATTTTTATACCTTTTTATTTCGCTAATAAAAAAAACATCTTGGCCATAAAATTGTTTAATTTGCTAAAATCAATCGAAATTGTTATCTTTGCAAACATTGAATGATGATTGACAGTCCAACATCAATTAATTAGGGTGTTAAGTTAGACGTTCCTAAAAACAATCTATTAATATTAATTTTCGAAAATTTTCTAACGTCCTAACCTCAACCCTCTAACTTTTCGCAAGTTAAAGCTTGCAAAAGATGAGTCAATTAACATATATTTTTAAACAACTTCTTAAATGAAGGTGCAAAGATTTCTCATATTAGCAATCTCATATTTAATATGGATAAATGCCGGTGGTGTAAATACATACGTGAGCCCTACAAGGTATGATTGGTCGGGTCTTGCATATTCCATTACGTCCCCCTCAAAAAGCAATTACGATAAAGCGTATGATATCTACCGCTGGCTTTGTGAAAATATAGCTTATGACACTTCCTACACAATTCATACAGCCGATGAGACTTACGAAAGGAAACGCGGTGTATGCCAAGGGTATGCTGAATTATATTATTATCTTGCGAATGCTGTAGGCATGAAAGCTGATATTGTTTCGGGAAAATCAAAAGGACTTGATGGCTCTATTGGAGATATCGGTCATGCATGGCTTTTTGTATACATTGATGAATCTTCGGGAATATTGGTGGATCCTACATGGGGAGCAGGATACGTCAATGATAATAGATTCACGCGTATGGTGAATGATACGTGGTTCCATTTCAAACCGGAATGGGGCATCTTCACACATTATCCTGAAGATTATAACTATCAATTGATGAGTAATAAGATAAGCTTCGAGCAGTTTAGAGATATTCCTTACCTTTCACCATCTTTATCAAGATATGGATATGACGGAAACGAATTGTTGAATAAAGTTCTGTCAGGCGAAAAGTTGTCACTCCCTGTTTTTTATGAGGGTGATATTGACAAGATATGTGAGGCGATATATGTGCCAAAAGAAAAGGATCTTAGGGTCGGTCAAAATTATGAATTTTACATCAAGCCGAAAGGGAAAGTGAAGCTTGCTGTAATCAATGGCGATGAATTTGATTTTGACTGGAATGAAACTGATTCTCAAACGGCAATTCGATATATGCCTTGCATGGCCGGCCCATTGAAAATATCGTATGAAAATGGGAATAACACGTACACCACGTTGATAGAATATACCGTAGCACAACCCACTGCGAAAGAGATTACGGCCTTGGAGATGGCTGATCCGTTAAAATCGCCTGCTCTAAAGAGAGTAACCAATTATAATCGTAAACTTGTAGAATCATTGGGAATTGATCCACATTCATTACTTTTCTCTGTAAAAGCACAAAAGATATCATCGATGCCCGTTCTGAGTAATCAAGTTAGTTGCCGGCTTAAATCGATACCTCTCAACGGGACATTAAAAGCCGGTCAGAACTATACATTCAAGGTTATTCCCGGTGAGGGTATAAAATGGGCTGTAATCAATGGTGACGAATGGATTTATCAATCAGAGGAATCTATCCCTCAAGAAGTTGTGATTAATGTAACACCTAAAGCGGGAGAACTTAAACTTGCTGCAAAAACTATCGCATCCGGTAACAGCTTTAAAATCGTGGCGACCTATAATGTAAAATAGAGAAAACCGGACTCGGACGAGTAGATTTCCGAATCCGGTGGGGACTGTGAGTTAATTAGGACAATCCCCGAATCAATCGCACTTTCCCTTTGAGGATATTTCTATATTTTGTTTTAGCTGATTTATATCCTTCAATATTATATATACAAAATTATAATCGTTGAGATTAACAAGCAAACATTTTGACATCTACTGTATCAATCCCCTCGATTATTATACGAAATTATTAGTGACAGCTAAAAGTCTTTAGCTGCCACTAATAATAATTCGATTTTAATAGTAATTCTGATTTTAAAAAAGTCCGATACTGTCCAGCAAAATAATAAATATGGCTAAAGGACATATCCATTTGAGTATTAAAACTATACCTCTTATCCACCATGTCGGCCTGTGTTCCGGACTTTCCGGAGTGAGTTGACCGGTAAGGAATCGTTTATCCACAAACCATCCTATGAATATCGAACAAATCATACCGCCCAGTGGCATACAAATGTTGGAGGCCACGTAATCAAGCAAATTAAAAATAGTCAATCCACAGATGGTAAAATTCTCCCAAGGGCCAAGACTGAGTGCGCATATCAGAGAAAGAATCAATGAGATGACGCATGAAAGGACAGTTGATTTAGTGCGAGAATAATTTTTTTGTTGAGTGAAATATGAAATGGAGATTTCCGACAATGAGACTGTGGATGTAACTGAAGCCAAGAAAAGCAACAGAAAAAACAGTGTACTCCAAATTGCACCGGCCGGAAGTTTTGCGAAAACATGCGGAAGTGTCTCGAAAACAAGCGTCGGTCCTTCCGATGGTGAGATTCCGAATGAAAATACAGCCGGAAAGATTACAATCCCTGCAAGTATGGCAACGAGAGAATCCAGCAACGCTGTTATCACGGCTGTCCTTCCAATTTTTGTCTCATTTGAAAAATATGAAGCGTATGTAAGCATACACCCGATTCCAAGTGACAGTGAAAAGAATGCTTGTCCGAGAGCACTCAAAAGCACAGATGAATTAATCTTTTCAAAATCCGGTTTGAAAAGAAATTTAATCCCCTCACCAAGTCCGGGCAGTGTCAATGAATTAATACAAAAAGCCACTAAGAGCAGAAATAGCAACGGCATCAAGATATTACTTACTTTCTCAATCCCTTTAGTCACTCCCCGAATTAAAATAAAGAAATTACACAAGCAGAACACGATTGTCCAAAGCACCGGTCGCCATCCGGTAGTCATTTGTTGAAACTGGTCATGCTCTAATGCCGCGTTTGAAAATGATAGTTGCCCGATAGCCGAGTCGATACAATATTCAACTGTCCATCCGGCTACTACTGAGTAAAAACCCAATATGAGCCACGACCCTATTATACCAAACCATGCCGCAAAACGGAAAGGATGCTTGGGGTTCAATTCATGATATGCCCCGTAAATATTCTTTCTGGTGCCTCGCCCCATAGAGAATTCCGCTATCAATATTGGAACTCCTATCAATAGGACAAATATCAGATACCACATCAGAAATGCCCCGCCTCCACTTTTTCCGGCTTCGTATGGGAATCTCCAAATGTTTCCTAATCCCACTGCAGAACCGACGGTCGTGGCGATTGCTGCAAACTTTGTAGCGAATATTGCCGTGCTCTTATTCTCTATGTTGCTCATGATGTTATAACGGGTTTTTCTTAGTGGTTGTTTAAAGGCACGCTACCGTCACCGGCCGCGTGCCCCAAAAGAATGTTAATGTTGAGTCTCTATTTTATTACTACTTTTTTCCTATTGATGATATAAAGTCCGGGTGATAATGTCTTAATAATATTGCAATCAGACCCTCCGGCTATTACAACTCCGGTCATGGTGTATATGTTGTAAACATTATCTTCTGTCAATTCGGCTACCGATCCCGAAACTACATCATATTCCAAAGAGAAAGCTTCATTAGGGTTGTGATTTACGAAATAAACGCCGGACTTAACGTCGATAACATATTTACCTTCTGCGAGCTCAATGTCTTCGGGCAAGTTGATAGTGATAATGTGATTATCCTCTGCTCCGACACAAGACAAAGTCAATGGAACGTCAGGATCGTCTCCGTGACGTAAAACGGCCTGATTTTCACCGGGAATAAGTTCCGCTGTGTAGACTAATGTCCCTTCCGGATATGTGAGGATGACACTCTTAAACTCATCAGCTTTTATTTCGCCCGGAACAGGGTCAATTGCCGGTTCGGGTGTAGTAGTCGGAACTACAACAGTCCATGTTGCAGTAATGGCTTTATCTATTGTCAATGTGGGGACTCCGGCTTTTTGACGTACGAAAAGGGCTTTTTCAGGAATATTGAGTGTATATTCTCCCGGCTCTGTCAATGCAGTAAACCCTTTGTTGCTTGTTTTAAAGCCATACCATCCATCCCCGAGATTTGTGAATTCTGTAGCAAGATTTATTTTTTTACCATCCGGTTTTGTAATGGTGCATTTGTATCCAAGTCGGAAATCGATTGTCTCAAATCCTTCCACTTTGAGAGCGATGTTATCAAGGGATGAAACTTCAGAGCCGTCTGCCGGATTGAATACAACATCTATAGTTCCGGTATTGACCGTGAATTGCCAGGTATAAGGTTGATTATACACTTCTCCGTCTATCTTCAATCCCTCTGCCGGAACTGTAGCCGTCCATACCCCATCGGGAAGTGCATTGGTAAGGGTATATTTGACCGTACTTGTCAATTCTTCAGTGGTGGACACGGATACATCAGCAGTAACTATCTCTTCAGCGGATTTAAGTTCAAGTGCTTTAAGGCCTTCCACCTCATTAGCCTCATCTACCGTAATACTGAATGACGATAATTGATATCTCAAAATATCATCATTAGAAGGCACTGTAGTGAATTTTGTCGTTTCTGCTTGAGCAAAAACAGACGCAAGGCCTACAATTGCAAAAGTAAGTGTAAGTAATGTTTTTCTCATAAATATAGGGTTAGATGTGAATATGTCAATCAATTTTATCTGTTGATTTGGCAAAGGTATATATAAAGTTAAAATTTTCCAAACATTTGTTGGAAAATTTTACAAAATAATAAATAATAATCTACGAATAACTATAATTTCCTTCCCCGATGATATTTTTTTCCGGCTCTTCTTGATTGCCTTATCTGACGTTCAAGGTTTTCATCTTCTGAGACTGTTGAATCATCTTCCGATATTTCCGGCTTATCACCCGGTTTGACGGGATTATTCTCAAGATCAAGGCCAAAGCAGAATTTTATTGCTGCACGAAGGCGTCGGGAGTCCTTCCCTGTCCCTTTTAAGACACCAAGTACCGCTGCTATATATGCATCCTTGTTGGGATATCCGAGAAGTTGTGCCACATTACATTCCGACAACATCGGCTTATAATTGAAAACTCTCAGCACACCGGCATAATCTCCAGTTGAGAGCATCGCTGCAAATTCGCGTCGGAGAGTGTTATAATGTTCGCGCGGTTTCAACTTGTCGATTAAGGTGCGAAGATGTATCTCCATGGCAGATATGCATG
This sequence comes from Bacteroides sp., assembly GCA_023665145.1. GTDB lineage: Bacteria > Bacteroidota > Bacteroidia > Bacteroidales > Muribaculaceae > Lepagella. The sequence continues at coordinate 16,651 of JAMPEM010000030.1, read as the reverse complement.
AAAATCGTGCATCAATCTTACATTCCACATCGCGTTTCACCTTGTGACGTACATGCTGTAATGCTTGTGCGTCAAATTGTTTCTTAAACAATCCCATAACAGACTGCTTCACCTTCTTGAAAATCTTGTCAGGGTCTTTTCCGCGACGTCTTGACATGACTCGTATCACTTCCTCAAGAAGAAAGATATTCTCAACCTCAGCTACATCGGGTACATAAATCTCTTTACGTCGCAGATATTCCACCTCCACTGAAGTGCGACGATCTCTATCCACAAGGCCATGACTATCAAGATGATGCATCGGCTTCAAATCATTGAACGTACGTGTGGATTCTATCACTTTGTCACACGACCCCAATGGTCTAACAGTATATTCCGGGAAAACAAGCGTATACAACTTGCTGTCAATGCTGTGCATTATGTCTCCCTCGATAAACAAAACAGGTCTGCGTGTTCCTATCAAGTCAATGAACAGATCATCACTCAATTTGCCTGAATCGAATATCTCATAATCCCACATATTGCGGTGAACGTCAAAACTCTTAATCCATACAGCGACATTCTCTGTACGGGAGTTTACAAAGTCCACATCTACTGTGTTATATACAAATTTGCAATCAGGACGTAAATCCTCTATCGCGTTCCATAGAGTATTTAGAATCGAGGGATGAAGGAAAAGAGACGGAGAGTCAATAAAGATAACCGCGTCAGGCATCGCATAAAGCACCGCGGCAATATAATATAGGACAGCCTTTTCGCCTTCGCTCAAGGTGCCCGCTGTGATGATATTTTCGCCACTGTCTGTGGCAAACATCAATTTCCCTGTATGGCGTAAAATATGATTTCCGGGGAAAATTTTTTCCCAAAGCTGCCTGAGCTTGTCAAGTTTGGTGGGTTTGAGCACCACTCTCTTTCCGGGTTCAAATTCATTGACCTTCAATGATAATAGGTACTCGAATTCATCAGTGAACAGCATATATGCCAGTTTGTCAATCTCACTGATTGCATCTGAACGCAGATAGGGCTGAGATTTAATCGCCTTATCATACAACTCATCAATAGATCCCGGCAGTTTCGACTGACTCCTTTCCGGAAATGAAGCTCCTAAGGCCGAAAGACAATATGCCTTTCCGGGACATCGCTTCATTAATTCTTTCATGAAGCGTGTCTTTCCCGCACCATTTGCTCCTACTATTGTGATTTGCTTGGAATCCGGAAGCCCCGGCGGGGTTTTGCCATTTACATGAGGAGGAAGCAAAAAGTCAGTCATTATAGTTTATTTATTGGAATTTCAAGACTCGGATATGTTACCTTTGCGAGTTATTTCCTAAAAGAGATAGAGCGAATCACCCTTACCGGAACTGCAATATTGTCTATCCTTCCCGGTATCCACGCCGGCATCTTGCTGAAAATTCTGAGTGCCTCTTTATTCAACGACGGTTCTACACCCTTGAGAACGCGGATATGAGTAATCGACCCATCGGAATTAACAACAAATGAACAGGTAACACGTCCCGTGATTCCTTTTCGATATGCCTCCGTCGGGTATTCGCGAGTGTCATTTATAAAGCTTATAAGTTTGCTGTCACCTCCGGGGAATGACGGTTTCTCATTCACATAATCATATTCATACACCTCGATATATTTGTTTTTACCCTCACCGGAACTACTGCATCTTAATTTGCATATCTGAGCTTTTGACGGCAATATACCAATGGTTATCGCTGTTATGAATATTAATGTCGATGTAAGGATTCTAAGTATCATTTAGATAAGCTCCATTTAAAGCTTGTGGATAGTCAATCCGTTGTTTTAACCGTGCAAATTTACTGCTTGTAGTTGAATCCTGCAAATTTGCAGTATATCTTTTACGGAAATATACGATTTGTTATACCTTTTTAACAATTTATGCAACATCTAAAAACAGGGGAGGATATTCATCCCCCCCCTGAAGATTTCATTTTCAATTGGCTATCGGTCTATCCTTACGAAATTTCCGTTAACGTCAAATATTAGTTCAATACCTGATGACAACTCTATTTCATATCCGGACGAATTTCGTGATATCTCTTTGACTCCATACCCGGAATAGTTATCAGCGAGATAATTCTGAATATTATTATTGAGGAACGCTGTGGGGACTGAATCTCCGTATGGAGCATCTAATTCAATCCATTCACCCGACTCATTGAACGTGATGGAATGACCATTGGCCAAGAGTGCTTCATACTCTATTTTGCCATTTTCCCTCTCAGCCTTAACGGATATGACGTTGGCTGTAGGATAATAATCGTTCAAAAACTTAATGGCACTCTGAGGAAGTTCTACAGATGAATTTGGTGAGTCAACACCTATGAATTCACCCAATGTATTGAAACACAATTCTATTCCATTGGTCAATTCCACTTCAAATCCGTATCTCTCCTTGGAAATTTCATTTACAGCTTGATTTGGATAATTGTCAAAGATATAATCATGTATAGCGGGAAGAATGAAAGCGTCAGGAATTGATTTCCCCTGCGGTGCATCTACGTCAATCCATTCACCGGAACGAGTGAAAGTTACCTTAATACCATCAGAAAGTAGTGCCTCATATTCATAGTTGCCATCTTCTTTATCTACTTCCACAGACACTATGCTGACGCTGCTGAAATATTTCTGAAGAAAATCTTGTGCCACTCCGGGAAGATTGTTTGTCTCTTCCGGTGCGTAAAGACCAAGGTATTCACCGATGCTGTTAAATTTAAGTTCAATCCCATTAGTCAATTCTACCTCATATCCATAACTCTGACGTGAAATCTCGTTGACACCTTGACCCGGATAGGTAACTCGGATGTAATCAAGAATTGCAGGAAGTACAAATGAATCAGGCACTGTTTGTCCGTATGGTGCATCTACATCTGTCCATTCACCCTCCGGAGTAAATGTTACTTCATGTCCGTTGGCAAGGGTGACATCAAATTCTGTCTTGCCATCTTCTTTATCAACTTCTACTGTGGAAATCTTTACGCCACTATAATAGTTATTGATGAAATTCTGTGCCGCTATTGGCAATTTATTAGCGGGTACAGGATAATCCTCATCATCTGAACAGGAGGCAAATGTCAATGCCACAGCTGCGATGAACCCGATACCCAAAATTCTGAATGTCTTTTTCATAATTAAAGTTAAGATTTTTTAGGTTGCCAAGCTCGTCTGCTTGAAAGTAAATATAATAATCAATACTGACTTTTTAACAATATCTTCTCAATGATAGTTCACTGCAATCATACATCATTGTTAAAATGAAAAGCGGTCAGCTCAATATGAGCCAACCGTTTTCGTTCGTTAATTCCGAGCTTTTTACTTATTTCAACTTCGCTACATCATCCTTAAATGATTTTACCGGTTTGAAATAAGGAATGTTGTGCTTGGGCACTACGATTGAAGTGTTAGATGTAATGTTACGTCCGATTTTCTCAGCACGCTCTTTAAGGATGAAGCTGCCGAAGCCACGGAGATATACCGGCTCACCACCAATCAGACTCTCCTTTACTACGGACATAAATTGTTCTACAACAGACATTACGTCTGCCTTGTCAATACCTGTGTTCTTAGCTATTTTCTGAGCTACTTCTGCTTTTGTCATTGTCTATATAATTTTTGCGAGTGCAAAATTACAAAAAAATCTTTAAAGTCAACACTTTCAGACTGTTTTTTTTAGAGGTTGTTTAAAAATAAATGTTAATGGATTTGGACATAATTTTTGAGAAAATTTCTGTAAATTAGAAAAGAATGTAGCTCTCTACATGATTGACGAATTTGCAGAAATTAACCAAAAAGAAGTTCAAAGACATTGACAATTATAATATTTTGAGTGAATAAAATTGCTAAAAAGCTGATAATAATTCATTTAACAATTTCACAAACGAATCATTTTAAGCTTTATTATTAAACAACCTCTTAATTTATTTTCTCGGAAGGTTTCCATCCTTCATTCTCTATTTTCTTTTCATTACAATACTTTCACTCAATCTCCGTTACTTATTAAGAGGTTGTTAAAAAAAAATGATCAAAGATACAATAAAATATATAAGCCGTGCGATTTTGATTGTTACGGGTATTGCGATTTTTGCCTGTTCAACTTTTGCACAAAATGGCTCTTCTGCTTATAATTTCCTTGAACTACCCACCTCGGCTCATGCCTTTGCCCTTGGCGGAGGCAGCATTGCTTTAATTGACGATGATATATCTCTTGTGGATCAAAATCCGGCTTTGCTTGGTCCCGAAATCGAAAAGCAAGTCGGATTTACTTATATGCATTGGCTCGGTGCAAGCAATTTTGCATCCGTCAGATATGGTATGGCTGCCGGTGAACGTGGTGCATGGGCTATTGGCCTCCGTTATTTGAATTATGGAAGTATCACGGCCACAGATCCGGACGGAACAGTCACCGGCTCTTTCTCTCCACAAGATATCGTATTTGAAGGTGCTTATTCTCACGACTTTACTGACAAACTGCGAGGCGGTATAATGCTAAATGGCATCTATAGCAACTATGAGCAATATTCAGCTTTCGCTCTCGGTGTTGACCTCGGTATCAATTATTATAATGACGAAAATGACCTCTCCCTTTCAGCCGTAATTAAAAATCTCGGTGGCCAAATCAAGAGATTCAACAATACCTATGACCGACTCCCTTTTGACATTCGACTGGGATATATGCAGTCACTTGGATCATCCCCATTTTCATTGTCAATTACTGCACATACACTGACTAAATGGGGAATAGGTGCCTATGCTCACGATGAAAACAAACCCGAAGAATCAGGTAAACCCAAATCCAATTTTATGGGTAATCTTTTCGGACACCTTAACATCGGTTTGCAATACAATCCGTCCGATAAATTTTACTTGGCCCTCGGATACAATCACAAAACAAAAGCCGAGATGAGTACGTATCAACGTAATTTCCTCTCGGGCTTCACTGTCGGAGCCGGTCTCAAGGCAAGAGCCTTCGGTGTGAATGTGGCTTACGCTATGCCTCACAAAGGTGGTTCCTCCCTTATGCTCAATCTCAGCTTGAGCTTTGCCGAACTTCTCAATTAGAGGTTGTTAAAAAATAAATGTTAATGGATTTGGACATAATTTTTTGAGGAAATTTCTGTAAATGAGAAAAAGAATGTAGCTCTCTACATGATTGACGAATTTGCAGAAATTAACCAAAAAGAAGTCCAAAGACATTTATAATTAAAATATTTTGAGTGAATAAAATTGTTAAAAATCTGAGAATAACCTATTTAACAATTTTATAAACGAATCATTTTAAGTTTTATTGTTAAACAACCTCTTAGTTATAAGCATGAAGAGAGTCGAGATAATTGACTCCAAAATATGTCATTACAATGCTCAATGACGCTATGCACAAATAGATGGACAATCGCTTGCCGCCAAACGGATTGCCCTTGACAAACAATCTGTTGAATCTTCCGTGAAGCGGAAACGCATAAACCAGCATAGTTATCAATGCCCACGTCTCCTTCGGATCCCAACTCCAATATTGACCCCAAGACACATTTGCCCAGACTGCCCCGGTAAAAATTCCCAATCCCATTAACCATACTCCCGGATAGAGCAACGCTATTGAAAGGCGATTTAGCTGCAGGGCAACGGATGACTTAAGTAGTGAACCTAACGATGTCACAAAGGTGAAACCAAGTATCGAATATGCCGTCATCACAAGCGATACATGAAGTGACAGCCATCCGCTATGAAGCACCGGCATCAAGGGTGTTACTATCGGATTGCTCTTAATCAAATGGGCAACAAGAGCCAAAGCCCCTGTAAGCAACATACCCAAGGGTATAACAATACGTTGCCGATACCCCGCTATGAGTATAAGCAACTCCACGACGATAATCACCAATTCCATGGTCTCAAACGTGTTGGCAAGCGGTATCCTCCCTGTCAGATACCATTGTAGCACAAAACATCCGATAGAAAGAATGATGGCCGCCACAAGCATGATTTTAGCTATCCTTAATCCTGACTTAATATTGAAATATTCTCCCATCCCGGCAAAAAATCCCATGAATAGCAGAATAAATATCAGCATTGAGAAGGGGAAGGAATTGTAAAAAAGTTCCAATGAGATATGCGTCTTGCTGAGAGGAGTCGAATCTGCCGGAGGATTTACTATCAAATCTCCGGAATAAAGCTGTAATATCAGTCCAACTTTCTCGTCAAGTTCCTCTACTCCTCGAAGGTGCTTTTGATCTACAGTCGAATATAATCTCTCAACTCTATAATTCCCCGTTTCGTCAAAAAGATTAGTTAACGATGCATATTTTCCACTAATCCCCAATTCCTTTGCTACTGACTTGTCCTTTATCAAAATAAGCGGCTGTGTTTTCCATGCATCCGGAAACAAGCGCATTGAAATCAATGTCTGTTCTGCAGTCAGCCCTCGATAAGATGGCTTGCCATGTATCTTTCTTACCACATCGCGTGCCAACGTATTGAAACACACCCTCTTGCCGTTATATATCACCTCCCGGCTGCGTAACGAGTCTGCCGATTCTTTAGATATCCCCTCAATAGTGGTAGCATTTGCCAATGGCGACGCAATAATCAGAAAAATTATTACCCCAAGTCCCTTAAGCAGCTGTCGGAATCTTCCCCGTGGTGATAATAACATCAACAACCCGCCTAAGGAAAACAGGGCATAACCGGTATAGGACAATGGTATCCCGTATGGATCGTGATTCACTGACAATACTGTTGCTCCATTGCTGTCATAAGATGATTGTAACAGTCTGTACCCCTCAAAGTCATGGATATTGTTCATGGAAACGGTGAATTCCTTTCCTTCAGATATTAGCTGTGAAATATAGTCTTGCGGTATGTTCCCTCCGGGATAATATTTCACTTCAAACTTTTTAAGCGTCAATTTATGAGGAAGCTTATGCTTCTGTCCATCTTCACCGCTGAATGAGTCTACCGTTTCTCCGGGATGTATTTTCACTGTGCCGGATTCTTGTGTCAGCCATGTCAACAAACCTCCTCCAAGAATTGCTAAAAAAGAAAGGTGAAGTATGAAACTTCCACAATGCTTCCACATCTTGAAAACAGCAAGTGCTGTTGTCAACAAAGCGGCAAAAACCGCCCACAATGCTACAAACCACCATGAGCCATATACTCTCGCAGAAAGGAAGGTAGTGACAGCCAACAAAACCGTCACTACAATATACATAAAAAATAAACTACCTCTTAGTTTGTTCATACCTCATTGTGATATGATTCCTCTCAATACGGTTCATATTCCGAATCAATCCCTTTCATTGCCATGCACTCCATTTCGATGAGCCATCCCGGTCGACAAACCGGTGCTATGAGGATTACAAACGGTGTCTCAGGGAATCTCTCGTCAAAAATCTCTTTCACCACCGCATAATCTGCCGGATCTCGAAGATAAACAAGAATTTGTCCAACATCCCCCCACTCACACCCGCCCGAATTGAGCAGTGCCTCAACATTAGTCAACATCCTCAGGGTCTGTCGGCTGATATTATGTTCCCATACTACATTTCCTTTGTTGTCAATGCTCGCTGTTCCTGATATGAAAAGATGACGGCGGTCACCATAATCCACACTTGTAGCTCTTTCGAAAGCCACTCCATATTCATAAGTGGGATTTAGATATTCCGGTGCATTTATTTGACGCATTTGACCATCGTCTAATCCTGATTCCGAATAGGAATCCATCTGTACGGTAACACTCTTGTCGCTGTGGCGACCACCTATACCGGTGCTTGCAATAAATCGGGTGCGGGGAATTAATCCGAGTTCTGCAAAGGCCTTGTTGCGACCCTCTACCACTCCTTGATAGTTTACATCTACATTCTGCACAAAAAACCATGTCCTGACGCACCCTTTAAGCAAATTGACACCATGCTCATTCAGTGTTTTCTCAGTACTCATCAAAACATCGTATGTAGCAGCCTCCGAATCTTTACCCGGACGACATCTTCCACTCTCAAACACTGAGGTGTATTTGCCGTGAGGAAGTTTGTAAATACCCTCTTGATGCATTAGTGGAGATTCTCCCTCTATTAGCCATACCCACAAAGCAGCTTTTGTAAGAGATAGCGGTGGTTGCTCCACTATTGAGACTGCACAATCAGCGAGTTTAGGCAGCACGGCCGCCTGATTGGCTGAATCACTGAGAAACCAGCGCATAAACACAGGATGTATTCCTTCTGCCATATCGTCGGAAAGAGCACTAAAATCCCGCTTTATCTCATTGATTTGCTGCTCAAATGTGAGCATATCATTTGACACTGTTATGATGGCGTGTATCTCCCTCCTGCCGTCGGATGATACAAGTGTTTTTTTATTAATCATTATTGAGTGAATTGATCCAATTGGTGATAAAAGATGCTTTCTCAGAGTCAAGAAGATTGGAATGGTCAAAACTCCAATGCTCCGAGTCATCCGTGGCAAGCGCCTCCCATAATGTTGAAGACGATGCATTTCCCGGATTCACTCTAAGTTTGCCGGCAACGACGGTAGATTCCACACCTACAAGCATTTTGTAAGCCTTACCATCCTGAAGGTCAAGACCCGCAGCAGCATGCCCTGTCGCTCCATGGCATTGTGTACAAGTGCTACTAAAGACACTGTTTTGGATGACCCCGAATGGGGATGCATCCACATTTCCAACATCAAATGTGATAATCTCTCCTGCGGTTCCCTCCACACTGCGTGAGGCTATCGTGAAGATCCGTTTACGCAGCGAATTAATCAAACATAGTTCCACAGTGTTGGCCGAAGTTGACACATTGTCTATTCTGATGTCGTTGCTGCCGTTACCGACATTCTTGGTGGATATGGCAAAATCATTGCCGTCTTTAAAAGCTGCCAACACAAGTGTCAATCCGGAATCGTAAGAGGAGGGCATACCGTTGATTGTTCCGGTCAATACAATGCTCATGCCGTTGTCTCCGCTCAGATCTTCCCCGGATGGATATATGTCACCGTCATCACATCCCGCTGAGATTGCTCCAATCAGCAATGCCGAAGCGTAAATTAGCAATTTCGATTTCATCAGAATGTGTATTGAATCTGGATAGTTCCATTATGTTGGGCAAGTCCGAGGTCATCGTTGTCACGGTCAAGTTGTGTTTTATGACCGGTACGACCTATGTAGCGATACATGGCTTGAAGTTTCAGATTCACCCCTTTGAAATAGTAATTTAGTCCCACGGCAGGCATATTTAGGAATCCACCTTTGTCAAGGCCATTGCGATCCATAAAATCATATCTCAGAGCCGGTTGCAAACGGTCTGTAACGAAATAACCGGCCTGCACATAACCACCGAGATAATTGAAGGAATCATCTATTTTCTGTCGTTTGGTGAATCCAACATGCATATAATAGGCTTCTCCTGCAAGATACAGGCGGTCTTTCATCCATGCCACTTCCAATCCGACTCGTAAATCGTTGGTACTCTCGTTTTCACTTTCCACATTCATAGATGCAGATACACCAACCAGTAATTTATTAAGATTCAATTGATTGGGATTTCCTTGTGTGGCAGGCATCACGCCATTGGGCTGATATGTGAGACGTGCTGCATAAAGTAGTGAAGGGATATGCCAGTCATCACTGAATGTCTTTGATGCGAGATTCACTGAAGAACCGGTACCATTGAAGATACCCACCTGATAACCGAATTTATTTTTCACCATACCATGAAGCTCAACACCCAGGTCGAATCCTGTAGCCATGGAAGGAGTTACAGCGTTAAGCGAATAAGGCATAATGACAGGAGCAGTGAGCGAAACGGGGAGAGTCGGAAAGAGAGTCTCACCGAGTGTTGTCAAAGTGGCATGTGTAAATGGTGTCTTAAATTTACCAACCTTAACTCCGAATTCGTCACGAATCTTCATGTCAGCCCATGCTTGCTGAAGAAGCCCGCCACCGGAAGCCGCCGCATTTATTGATAGATTATATGTGATAAAACCAAAGGCACGACCGGTAAAACCAAGCACTGCGTAGGGTATGCTAAACCCGGTGTTGTGTACATTATCCTGATTGTAGGCAGGATCAAGGCCTTCACTGTCGTAATAGTTGATATCGAGTCCGGTTTGAACCATTAGATATGGTTTGAACTCAAATTTTCCATTTTTACTCTCCCAAATGAATCCTTTGCGACCGGCAAATGATACTACACCATTTTCCGTATCGGCATCATATTGTGCAAATGTGGGAAGGGAGAAGAGTGTCACAGCTATAAGTAAGAATATCTTTTTCATGTGCTTGAAATTGAGAAAAAATATTAGTAAGGAGTGTCGTTTCTAATCATTATGTCATAACGACTCGAGGAATTTTATCAGAGCATCGCGATCTGACTTCTTCATCTTCTTGAATAGATTTTTGGAAGCCTCTCCTTCACCGCCATGCCACATTATGGCTTCGATGAAATTTCTTGCTCTACCATCATGTAGGAAATATGTATGGCCGTTTACTTTTTCTTGAAGACCGATTCCCCAAAGTGGAGTGGTGCGCCATTCACATCCCATTGCAAGACCGGAGACGTAATTGTCATTAAGTCCTACTCCCATGATTTCCGATCCCATGTCGTGAAGGAGGAAGTCACTGTATGGATGTACAGTCTGACCACCGAGCCAGGGAAGACGTGTGCCGTTAAGAAGTACCGACCCTGAAGGCTTGGTGTGAAGTGTTGTAACATGGCATAAATGACATTTTGCCTCGTAAAATTTCTGTTCACCGAGTTTTACAATCGGATCATTTACATTTCTACGAGCCGGAACACCGAGCGACTGTAGATATAGGTCTACATTTTCCATCTCTGCAGTGGAAACATCGAGCTTATCGTAAAGCAATCCCATCATGGAGCCTTCGGTCATTTGAAGTTGCCCTTCACAAATTTCTTCAGGATATCGGCTGTTGGTGACTCCCATATCGCTCGAAAATCCGAGTTCAACGGTCAGGTCGGCATGTTGAGCTTTATTACCGGAAAGACCGAGGGAACGAACACCGCGTTCGGTGATATAGTTGCAGCGTCCGGAAATCCCATATTCCGGATAATTGCTTTTGCGGGCGAGAGCTTCTATTTCGAGAGGGTCGAGCGCCATAATTTGCCCCATACCTACATGACGAAGGGGAATTCTGACTGTGCAAAAAAGGTCGTCAGGAGATATGTCACCATTATACCAATCTGTTATAGTGTAGACAGGTCTGGCCAGCTCGTAGGTTTCACCATCAGGGAAGGTAAAAGTCTGATATTTCCAATCAATATTAATTTTACCTTCCGGAGAGACGCCATATATAGACTGGTCATGAATCACACGGCCGTACCCTTGGAAGAATGCACCATTTTTTCGGGTAACATAGACAAGGGAGGAAGTGAATCCGTATGGTCCCGAACCATGGTCGGCCCAACCGGCCGGCTTAGTTCTTCCGGCGTTGCTGTGGCATGATCCGCAGGAATAACCCGCATATACCGGGCCAAGGCCGCCGCCGTATCCGTTTGAGCTTGTGCGCATGTCGTCGTAAAGCTTGTCTCCACGATTGAACCGGACATTATATTCACCGCTGACCCAGTCGGCCGGAGTGTCATATGCCTTGGATGAGTTCATAAAAATCGTGGAAGTACCCGCCGACAATTCGTAGCCGGCGGGAGTTTCAACGTCAAGCACATCAAGTCCGTCCTCAGTACAAGAGACGAGGACGGCTGATAATATTGTTAAAGCTAATAAGCTTCGGGATTTTGTCATAGAAATCAGTTAATCTTTCTGGGCTGACCATCCTTGAAGAGGAGGAATTCAAGAGTGTGGAAGCCACGGATGTTTTGAGCGGACTCGATTTTGTCATCATCGTCATCATCGCCCCAATTGAGGTCGTTGAAGTTACCGCTTTTGAGAATATTAACGATAGCATCTTGGTCAAGAGGCCAACTGTCCATGTTGGGGTCAAGTCCGAGAGCGTCGACCGGACCGAAGAGGAATGCTTCGCTTCTTTCCCATGGTTCACGAGACGCAAGCCATGCAGCACAAGCTTTCTCGAAGGCTTCGTTAGTGCGAGAGTTGCTAAGGTCTTTAACTGCCTGAAGAAGTGCAGCATTGCGATCTTTAAGAAGTTCGTATGTTGGGAGAACTACTACGTCAACATAATTTTCCACAATTTTGCCGAGACGTGCATCATAGGAGGTGTTAAGTCCTTCGAAGAATGGTTTTAACACCTGGTCAAAGTGTTTGCTGAGTTTGTCACATTCTTCCTGTGCTTTGACTGCCTCAGCCGAGTTGATATGATTGCGGAAAGGCTGATTGATGGCCAAGATAGCGTTACGTGCATTGTCGATAAGAGTCTTTGTCTGAACGTCGAGATTGGGATTAATCTCTTTGACGAGGGCAGACATAGAGTTGGCGTTTTCAGAGCCGTCAAGAGAGCCGAGATATGAATTGCGCACGGAGATGATATTGTTGGCGTAGTCATCGCGAGAATGCCAGCTATACCATGATTCTACAGCATAGAGTGCTTCATCATGTTTTCCTGCCATATACAGAGTATAAGGGTCACCGATTTTAGCCTCACCCACCTCGTTGGCAATATCAGAGCAACCATCGAGGATTTCTTCGATGCAGCTAAGATGACTGGGATAAGCGCTTGAATTTCCTTTGCGGAAAGTTTCAGCAAAAGGTGCTCCACCATTATAGCTTTCTTTCCAAGCATTGTAAAGGTTTTTTGAGTCGTTGGCGAGCAATTCTGCCACACGGATGGTGTAGTTATGCCATCCGTTAGCGTTCTCGGATGTGTAATCGATATTTTTAGAGTCGACTACCTGATTACTGTTATTGTTGTCCGGCTCTTTGTCATCACTACATGATGAGAGTGCTACAGAGGCCAAGACCGCACCACCAAGAAGGAGGGCTGATGTTCTGAAAAATCTCTTTATTTCCATAATATGTTGTTATTTTTTTTCAATTTATTTGCGAATAAACCAACCGACGTACGCTATTCCGATACAGAATTCGTTTTGGCTATTGTAAGGGCCTTTCCCGAATATTTTCTGTGTGCCGATTTGTCGCATATTGTAGTCAGCTTTGACCACAAGATTGGGAAGCGGAAACCAGTTAAGACCGACAGCCCATTTGCTTACTTCAAGACGATTGTCCGGAGCGAAAGGCTTGGCCACCGATTTCTGTGGATTGAAATATTCGTAACGTGCGAATGGTACAAATTTCGGACACCCCTTTATGCGGAATGTTTTTCCGAAATCGAAACCGATTTCAGCACCATAGCTAAGCGCATTTTTTGCAACCGGTGTTAGTCGGCTGTAAGGAGATGCGTTCGGGAGACGATTATTGCGGTCGTTTACAGCTTTTGTGTTGCCGAGATGACCGTAAGTAAGGTCAGCTCTAACTGTGATGTATTTGTTGGCGTAAGTGGCATCCCAGGTAAAGATTTCGAGCGGGATGCGACCATAGGCAGCGTAATGCTCAGATTTATCTGCATTCGCACCAGTGTTATGGCAATAATAGAATGCGACTCCGGTACGTAGTCCCGGCACGCCTCGCCAATCGATGCGTGCCACATACCCCGGAGAGGTAAAATTATCCGTTTCGAAGAATCCCTGTTTGCCGGAAGCTATCCAAGTGTCCCGGTCAAATCCGTTGGCATTAAGTCCGGCCACTACCATCGCTTCGTAATCGAATGTTGCCAATCCTTTGCCGAATGTACCGAAAATGGTCAAACCTGTTTCATGCCAAGTTGATGGCATCATCGCGGTCTGGCTCTCAGGACGTTCTGTTCCAAAGAAAAGGATTGGTTCGTGATGGGCATTTGTAAGACCGATAGGTATGATTTGATGTCCGACACGGACATTGAATTCTCTGGTGATAAGACGAGTTATGTGGAGTTGCTCAAGAGCCACCTCTCCACCTTTCTCTATTTCTGTTTCGTATTCACCGTTCTCATTGTTTTCGAGTTCCACGGCGGATCCCGTACCACCGGCTTCGAATTCTATCTCTGCTCCGAAAATCCATTTTGGAGTGAATTTATAATTAATTCCGAGGGTGAAACGGGGTATCGCAATTGTATTACGATGTTCTTTAGTGGCTCCATCTTTGAGGAATTTATTGATTCCGTAATCTTTAAACGAAGCGACTGCTTCTCCATAACTGCCGAAGCGAAATTTATTATATCCGGCAGTATCGGCAAGTTCTTGTGCCGAAGCGGACGTAGAAGATACTGCGAAAAGCGCAGTAATTATAGGGAGAGAAAGAAGCTTGATATAAGATTTCATTTCTTGATGTTTTTGACGATGCAAAATTACATCTGCCAAAACAAAAAATAAATACGCAAAATTAGGTATATTGATCAATCTTAATACTCACAATTGATTATTGCGCGTCAGCCTTCGAGTGATTAAATTTGCAGTGTCAAAATATAAGAAAACGAAATGATAAATTTCAAGAATATATTGGAGGCGACCTCCGGCACGGGAGAAACAGCATTGATAGCAGGTCCATGCAGTGCCGAATCGGAACAACAGCTGATACAGACAGCCATGGAGCTGAATTCCTATGGAGTGAAAGCACTAAGAGCCGGATTGTGGAAGCCGCGTACACGCCCCGGAAATTTTGAAGGGGTAGGCGAAGAAGGGCTCGAATGGATGTGCCGTGCACGAGAAGTGACCGGGATGTCGCTCGCCACAGAGGTTGCGACCCCTTCACATATAGAGGCTTGCCTCGAGGCCGGAATAGAAATCCTTTGGATAGGAACTCGCACCTCCGGCAATCCCTTTGCAATGGCAGAATTGGCAAACGCTCTCAAGGGTGCTCCTGAAGACTTGATTGTTCTTGTAAAAAACCCGTTGTGCCCGGGAATAGACACATGGATAGGCGCAGTAGAAAGAATAATCTGTTCTGGATTGAAGAATATCGGAGTGATACATCGCGGATTCGCAGACTTCTCAGATTCCGTATATCGCAATCCGCCTCACTGGGAAGTTGCGCGCAAGCTGCGCTCAGAGCTTCCCGGGGTTCCGATGATAATTGACCCATCACATATAGCCGGTCGCAGAGAACTCATTCCGGGATTAATGCGCCAAGCCATTGATTTGGGATTCAATGCGTTTATGATAGAGAGTCATATCAATCCGGCAATGGCACTGACCGATGCCAAACAGCAACTCACTCCGGCAGCACTCAGCACACTGGTGAATAATCTAACAGTCAATTCACAACGTCCCCGCTATCAGAGAATAAAATAATCTTAATTGAGTCTATGATATGATGTCAATTATGATACATACTATTACCATAGACTCATTCGCAGATTCCCGGGTGGCAACCCTTATCCGGACCTATGCAACGAATATACCCGGAGTCCTTGAGTTGCCTGATATCTCAACTTTCGCAAGCTTTAACTTGCGAAAAATTAGGAGTTTGAGGTTAGGAAGTTAGAGAATTATCGAAAAATTTATATCAATTTTAACTCGAAGGCGTTTCGTAAACCATAAACTATAAACCATAAATCACAAGTTTCCAAGTTGCCGGGCAACTTGAGAAACTTGAACTCCTTATATAGTGGTACGACATCTCGACAAAGACCATCCACACTGCCATATCGTGGCCAGCCGGATAAACAATCACGCTGAAGTCATATCCGACAGCAACGATTTTGACCGGAATAAAGACGTTTGTCTGGCCCTTACAAAGGAGTATGGACTACATATTTCGGAGGGTAAAAAGAAGACAAAAGTCGAGAATCTTAAGGGCGATGAAAAGATTCGGTATGACATATTCCATATAGTTGATGACGCTTATAACGACAAATCCATATTCTCTTTAGGGCAGTTCAAGGCTCGATTAAAAGCCAATGGAGTTGATGTTGAATACAAATACCGCATCGGCAAAAGTGAGATTCAAGGTCTATGGTATGTGCGGAAAGGAAAGCGATTCGCCGCATCCAAGATAGACCGACGTTTCAGCTATGGCAATATCAACAAGCATATTGCCCAAAACAAGCAGAAACAGTCACACCCC
The DNA here is from genome assembly GCA_023665145.1 of Bacteroides sp. Classification (GTDB taxonomy): domain Bacteria; phylum Bacteroidota; class Bacteroidia; order Bacteroidales; family Muribaculaceae; genus Lepagella. Next base: position 598 of record JAMPEM010000030.1, on the reverse strand, counting down.
CAATCGGCTTACCTATACGCTGACGGCACTATCAAGCCATTGTCAAAGATAATGTGAGTTGAGCTTACACCTCAGCAAAAGAAGGACTATGTGACAGGCCGCTCCATAAAACTTGACGTATGCAAAGATGGATTCTCCGGCTCAGTTTATCTGAAATTTGATCCTCAGACCTTGAAGCCACGTACAAGCCTTACGGATCCGGATGCTATTTCTCAGTCGAACACTATAGCGTCAGATTCTATTTCTCTTGGTCATGCTCAATCGGAATCGCCAATAGAGGAGCAAGTCTTTGCCGGAGGAGGTGGCTTGACGTGGCCCGAATACAAAGCTGCCCATCCCGAACTTCCGGCGCATATAGCTTTGCAACGTTTCAAAGCCATCAAACGTGGACAAAACCCCAACGCCAACCTCGGAGGCGGAATCCACATGTAATCTAATAGTCACCGAGAAAGACAAAAGATGTCATTTCTCGGTGGCATTCTATGTTAAAGACCTCTCCCAGCGATATGTTACACAGCATAATCCTTTGTCAGGTGCAAAAAATTTTGTAATTTTGCACGTATAAATCGGAAGATTTGTAAAAAAACATAGAGTCTTA
>JAMPEM010000002.1:90962-116989 GCA_023665145.1 Bacteroides sp. | reverse complement strand
CAGCATCCACAAAAATCATCGTCAAATAGCTCTACGAAAGTAATGAGGTCGAACATCTGTTCGACCTCATAATTTTAATTAGTTTCTCAACTTTCGCAAGTTTTAACATGTGAAAAGTTAGGAGCTTGAGGTTTGGATATTAGAGAATTATCGAGTTAAAATTAATATTAATTTTAACTCGAAGGCGTTCCATAAACCATAAACTATAAACCACAAACCTCAAGTTTCCAAGTTGCCAAGCAACTTGAGAAACTTGAATTAGTTTTAATACACATCAAGATAGGGCTGCATTTCATATTTTTTTGTAAATTTGCAGTCATGAATCAATTTCGAGCTTCTAAATTATTCCTTAGACTGTCTCTCGCCATTATTTTAATGGCGATTTCGATTATTTCAATTAACGCTCAAGAGCTGTCAGGCAGCAAACAAACACTCTCAAAATCATCATCTTCAACTTATTATAAACCCGGTAATTGCTGGACTCTCACATATCCCCTTGGCTTCAATATTCCCACCGAGATGGATACTCTGACTCACAATTACCAACGTCTTAACATACCCTCAATGGTAAGCGATGCCTTCGCCTCAGAAGGTAATCTCGGAAGTCCCGGCATCGACATGTTATTTTTTCAACGCCCGGAACGCTCTCAATTCATTTTCAACGATGCGATAAAAGCCTGGATTCCCACCGAATACAAGCAAAAATTCTATAACGTCTATATCCCGATGACACTCCTCTCCTATAATTTCGGAGGAGGACGTGATACAAAAAATGACCGACTCCAAGCAACTTTTGCAGGAAATGTAAATCGCCGAATTGGTATCGGAGCTTCCCTGGATTATATATATGCAAAAGGTTCATACGCATACCAGGCTGCCAAAGAATTTAATTTCGGATTCGAAGGTTATTATAAAGGTGACAGATACGAAATGCAAGCCTTCTACAACCATTTCGGACATCGTAATATGGAAAACGGAGGTATCACCGACGACCTGTACATCCTTGACCCCGCTGTTCTGCAAGGTGGCGTCTCATCCATTAATTCCACAAGTATACCGACCAACCTTACCGGTGCTCAAAACTCCGTTAACGGAACGCAATTCTGGATGAATCACACCTACAAAGTCGGTTTTTGGCGAGACCAACAAGTCAACGACACTCTCACAAGACAAATTTACATCCCGGTAACAAAATTTATTTATTCTCTTAATTACCAAGACGGAACACACGTCTTCAAAAACAACAATCCTGCTGAAGCCGAAAAATTTTGGCTCAACAGATACATGAACGATAACGGAAGTTACGACCGTACTCACTATTGGGAACTTTCCAACACGCTCGGTGTAGAAATGATTGAAGGATTCAATAAATGGGTACCTTTCGGATTAGCCGCTTATGCCACTTTTGAGACAAGAAGATTTCGCCTCCCTTCCGATTATTCTATCGGCTGGTCAGAAGAATCAGACTCCCCTGCTTCCGATCAACAATCTCTTACTCCATGGCCCCAAGATATTCCCTTATTAAAAAAAGGAAGCCAAAACCTACTTTGGATTGGAGCCAATCTCATAAGCACTCAACACAAAATATTCCACTATTCCGCTGATGCCCGATTTGGACTCTCAGGCGATGCCGTCGGCGACATACATATCAATGCAGAACTCGGTTCACAATTCAAACTCCTCGGAGACACCGTTGAAATAAAAGCAAAAGGTTTCTTTAAAAATGCAGCCCAACCCTGGCTATTGCAACACTATATTTCCAACCACTTCATCTGGAACAACGATTTCGGGAAAACACGAGACTTCCGTATAAACGGTGAACTAACCATCCCATGGACAAAAACAAAAATCTCAGCCGGATTAGAGAATTTACAAAATTACGTATTCTTTAACGCCAACGGACTACCAACACAAAATGGAGGAAACATACAAATCTTCTCTGCCACTCTCGACCAAAAACTTTCTGCAGGAATATGGAACTGGGACAACCAACTGACATATCAAGCCACCTCCGACAATGCTGCCATTCCGCTCCCGGCTCTTACGGTATATTCCAACATGTATCTGAAATTCACCGCATTCAATGTCCTTCACACTCAAATCGGGATTGACTGCGACTACTATACACGTTACCGGGGTATGAACTATCAACCCGCTCTGATGGCTTTCACCACCAACGATGACAGCAACGTCGGCAACTTCTTCTTCTGTAACATCTATGCCACAATGAAACTTTATAAAGTTCGATTCTACGTCCTTTATAGCCACGCCAACCACGGTCTGTTCTCAAAAAACGCCTTTGCAATGCCACATTATCCGGTAGCCCCCGCAAGGCTTCAATTAGGTCTTAGCATCGACTTTGCAAACTAATCTGTTCCTCATTTTATTTATCACACAACCTTAACACACCTCAATCCAAATATCATGACTCAAAACACAAACCTCAAAAAGAGATTCAAGCTCCCCCTACTCGCTCAAATTATTATCGCAATAGGACTCGGAATAGGTGCAGGATATATTTTCCCCCTTTGGCTCGGCAGAATATTCGCAACTTTCAATGCAATATTCAGCCAATTTCTCGGTTTCCTCATCCCTCTTATAATCGTCGGATTCATCACACCGGCTATTGCCGACATCGGTAAAAAAGCCGGAACAATTCTGCTCGTCACAGCTGCTCTCGCTTACATCGACACAATTCTTGCCGGTTTCGCAAGTTTCTTCACCGGAGACCTTCTTTTCCCATCATTAATCTCACCCTCATCCCTATCTGAAATTCCACAAGGTCACGAACTCACACCCTTCTTCACTATCGAGATGCCCCCACTTATGACAGTAATGACCGGTCTCGTACTCGCCTTCATGTCCGGCATCGCCATGGCTGTCCTTCATTCCAAGTCATTAAAAAATATTGCCGATGAATTTAAAGACATCATTGCTCTGACTATCGCAAAAGTTATAATCCCTCTACTCCCTATCTATATATTCGGAATTTTCCTCAATATGACAGTCTCAGGACAAGTAGCACCCGTCCTCAGCGCATTTATTAAAATCATCGCAATCATATTCGCTCTGACTTTCCTTCTCCTAATTGTCCAATTCTGCATTGCAGCCTGCTTTAACCGCAAGAACCCCTTTAAAATGCTCCTCACAATGCTGCCGGCTTATTTTACCGCACTCGGCACACAATCCTCTGCCGCCACAATCCCGGTCACTCTCCGACAAACAATCAAATTAGGAGTAAACGAAGAAATCGCAGGATTCACAATACCACTCTGCGCAACTATTCACATGAGCGGTTCCACACTCAAAATTGTAGCTTGCTCCATCGCCCTGATGCTTATGCAAGGAATCCCCTACGACTTCCCATTGTTCGCCGGATTTATTTGCATGCTTGCTATAACTATCGTCGCAGCTCCCGGTGTGCCCGGCGGTGCTATTATGGCATCCCTCGGACTCCTCAGCGGAATCCTTGGATTCTCCGAAGCTGACCAGGCTCTCATGATTGCCCTTTACATCGCAATGGACAGCTTCGGAACAGCCTGCAATGTCACCGGCGACGGCTACATCGCTGTTATTGTCGACAAACTTTTCCCCGCTAAAAAACAATAAGCCTAATCCACTCTAACTACAGAATACATTATCGGCTCAATTGTCCCCAATTGAGCCGATAAATTTTATTATATCAAAAAGCTGATACTATTTTAGCACACCAAGCTTCTTGCCGACCTTGACAAATGCTTCTATTGCACGATCAAGCTGCTCGCGATTGTGACCCGCACTGAGCTGTACACGGATTCTCGCCTGTCCCTTCGGAACTACCGGATAATAGAATCCCGTCACAAATACACCCTCCTTCTGCATCTCTGCTGCAAACTCCTGCGACAACTTCGCATCATACAACATCACTGCACATATTGCACTTTGAGTCGGCTTGATATCAAACCCTGCAGCAAGCATCTTGTCTCGGAAATAATTCACATTTTCCACAAGCTTGTCATGAAGCTCATTGCTCTCACCAAGCATCTTGAACATCTCAAGACTTGCTCCTACGATGCCCGGTGCTACTGAATTACTGAACAAATACGGACGTGAACGCTGACGAAGCATATCGATTATCTCCTTCGGACCGGTAGTGAATCCTCCCATGGCTCCACCAAACGCCTTTCCAAGAGTACCGGTGAATATATCTATCTTTCCATAGCAGCCAAACTGTTCCGCTACACCATGACCTGTAGGACCTACCACTCCCGCTGAATGACTCTCATCCACCATCACAAGTGCACCATATTTCTCAGCAAGCTCACATATCTTATCCATCGGCGCCACATTGCCGTCCATTGAGAATACACCATCCGTTGCAATAATCTTGAAACGGCAATCCTTAGCCTCCTTCAAACAACGCTCCAAATCCTCCATATCGGCATTGGCATAACGGAATCTCTGTGCCTTGCACAAACGTACACCATCTATTATCGACGCATGATTCAATGAATCCGATATGATGGCATCTTCCGCTGTAAACAACGGCTCAAAAAGTCCGCCATTTGCATCAAAACAAGCAGCATACAAAATTGTATCTTCTGTATGGAAATATTCACTGATAGCCTTCTCAAGCTCCTTGTGCAAATCCTGTGTACCACAGATGAAACGTACTGACGACATCCCGTATCCACGCTCATCCATCGCCTTCTTTGCCGCTGCTATCAAACGACTGTTATCTGAAAGTCCAAGATAATTGTTAGCGCAGAAATTCAGAACTTCTCCTTTGGTGTTCTCCACCTCAATATCTGCCTTCTGAGGTGTTACAATGATTCTTTCATTTTTGTACAGACCCGCATCCTTTATATCCTGCAATTCTTTCTGCAGATGGGCCTTGAATTCATTATACATGGTATTGAATTTTTGGATAGTTGAAATTTTCTTCAAAATTAATAAAAATATCACAATTTTTCACTAAATTTGCAGAAAATTTTCGACCTTACCTAATGAAGAATATTCTAATTATCGGAGCTACAGGGCAGATAGGCTCTGAGCTCACCATGAAACTCCGTGATATTTACGGTGGTGCTAACGTTGTAGCCGGGTACATCAAAGGTGCAGAACCAAAAGGTGAACTCCTCGAATCCGGTCCCGCTGCTGAAGTCGACATCACAAACCCGGCACAAATTGCCAACGCCGTTGAAAAATATAATGTCGACACTATCTACAACCTCGCTGCTCTACTTAGCGCAGTTGCAGAAGCCAAACCCCAACTCGCCTGGAAAATCGGTGTCGGAGGACTCGTCAACTGCCTCGAAGTATCTCTCGAAAAAAAATGTGCACTTTTCACTCCCTCTTCAATCGGCTCTTTCGGAACAGATACTCCCAGAGACAAAACTCCACAGGACACTATCCAACGTCCCGCTACAATATATGGCGTGACTAAAGTAACCGGAGAACTCCTTAGCGACTACTACGCCCGCAGATTCGGAGTAGACACCCGTTCTGTAAGATTCCCCGGACTTATATCATACGTAGCCCCTCCCGGTGGCGGCACTACTGACTACGCTGTAGACATCTACTACTCCGCTGTTAAAGGAGAAGAATTCAAATGCCCACTCAAACCGGGCACCTTCATGGACATGATGTACATGCCCGACGCTCTCCGCGCTGCTATTGAAATTATGGAAGCCGATCCCACTCGCCTTATCCACCGCAACTCTTTCAATATCGCTTCAATGAGCTTCGACCCCGAAATCATCTACAACAAAATCAAAGAATACATCCCCGATTTCAAGATGACTTACGAGCTCGACCCTCTTCGCCAAAAAATCGCCGACTCTTGGCCTAACAGCCTTGACGACTCTTGCGCAAGAGCTGAATGGGATTGGAAACCCGAATTCGACCTCGATGCAATGACTAAAGATATGCTCAAAAATCTTCGTATCAAATTCGGCATTAAACAAGAAGCGTTCGCATAAATCAGCAAATATTAACGCTATAGTATATTATAGACATCCGGTCCATTCCCGATCGGATGTCCTTTTTTTTACACATTTCACACCATTCTATCACATTTTATCCACCTAAAAAATTCAAAATTTCTTATTCTCACTTTTTTTTATTAATTTCGCATTCAAATTCATCAAATCATGATTGAAAAGATTCAGAATCTAACAAACGAAATTAATGCACTGACTGCTTCCTCACCCGAAGAAGTGGAACAAATTCGCATAAAATACCTCTCCAAAAAAGGACTGATTTCTGCTCTGTTTAACGATTTCCGCACTCTCCCCCCGGAAGAAAAACGTTCTCTCGGACAACCACTAAACATCCTTAAAAATCTCGCAACAGACAAAATCAACACCCTGAGAGAAAACCTTGCTGCTTCAGCTGACGATGACCTCGCCACCATAGACCTTACACGCTCCGCAGCTCCCATTCCCTCAGGTGCCAGACACCCCCTCGCCATCGTAAAAAACGAAATATGCGACATATTCGCACGTATGGGATTCTCCATTGCCGAAGGTCCCGAAATTGAAGACGACTGGCACGTCTTCTCTTCCCTTAATTTCGCAGCTGACCATCCCGCTCGCGATATGCAAGACACCTTCTTCATCAGCAGAAACCCGTCTGATATCCTCCTCCGAACTCATACATCTTCCGTCCAGACACGCGTAATGGAGAAAAATCAACCTCCTATCAGAATTATTTGCCCCGGAAGAGTTTATCGCAATGAAGCAATCTCAGCTCGCGCCCACTGCTTCTTCCATCAAGTAGAAGGTCTATACATCGACAAAAACGTCTCATTCGCAGACCTCAAACAAGTCCTCCTTACCTTCGCCCGCGAAATGTTCGGACCAAAAACACAAATCAGACTCAGACCCTCCTACTTCCCATTCACCGAACCCTCTGCCGAAATGGACATCTCATGCAACATCTGCGGAGGCGAAGGATGCGCTTTCTGTAAAGGCACCGGATGGGTTGAAATTCTCGGTTGCGGTATGGTCGACCCTAACGTCCTCGATGCTTGTGGTATAGACTCAAAAGTTTACACCGGATACGCTTTCGGCATGGGTATAGAACGTATCACCAACCTCAAATATAGAGTCAAAGACCTTCGAATGTTCAGCGAAAATGATGTACGTTTCCTCGCTCAATTCGACGCCGCTAAATGACAACAGCAGAGAGGTATCAACTCATCCTCAAATGGTTTCTAAATAATGTGCCGGAGCCCAAAACAGAGCTCCGGTACGAAAACCCTTTCCAACTCCTCATTGCTGTAATCCTTTCCGCACAATGCACAGATAAAAGAGTAAATATCGTTACTCCTCCCCTTTTTAAAGCATTCCCGACTCCCCAAGATTTCGCCAATGCTTCAGAAGAAGAGATATACCCTTTTATCAAAAGCGTTACATTCCCCAACAATAAAACGCGACATATAATCAAAGCCGCAAGAATGCTCGTCGATACATTCGACTCTGAAATGCCCTCTGATATTGACTCCCTGATGAAACTACCCGGCGTCGGCAGAAAAACTGCCAACGTCATCCTCGCTGTCGTATGGAATAAAGCAGCCATGGCCGTCGATACTCACGTCTTCAGAGTCAGTAACCGTCTCGGCCTGACTTCCAACTCCAAATCTCCACTCCAGACTGAAAAAACTCTTCTCAAATACATCCCCGAAAACCTCGTAAGCAGAGCCCACCATTGGCTTATTCTTCACGGCAGATACATCTGCAAAGCACGCAAACCCGATTGTCTGAATTGCCCTATTTCACAATACTGTAAATTCTACTCAACTCACAAATAACAATTTCCCGCGCATCGATTTCTCAACACGCGGGAAGACCTTTCTACTATATTTAAAAGGCTCAAGGCTGATACAAGAATCGCTTAATTGACCTTTTCGGAGTCTTCTCAAACTCCGTATCAAAAAGCTTATATCCACTCACCTTGCTATACGACGGCATATCCTTATTCAACGTCGATATGTTCTGTCCCATTATCTTTTCCAATTCTTCACGATCTATATTCTCCTGTCTGGCCGAATCAAAGTCCGGGTATATCAACGCCTCAAGCTTACCTCCGTTATCTATTATCAATGACTCACTGACATATGGCAACGTATTAAGCTTAGCCTCAATCTCCTCCGGATAAATATTCTGACCCGACGGACCCAATATCATCGTCTTTGACCTGCCGCAGATATAAACCGAACCATCCTCTTCCACTCTGCACATATCCCCGGTATTCATCCATCCGTCTGAATTAGGCATAACCTCCTTCGTCGCCGCCTCATTCTTATAATATCCCTGCATTACATTTACTCCCCTAACCCACAAATTACCCGGGATATTTACCGGATCCGGAGAATCCACCTTGCACTCCATCCGCTCTACTATTCTCCCCACACTATGTGGCTTCGAATCCTTCGGCTCCGAATATGTCAACAACGGGCCACACTCTGTCATCCCATATCCCACAGTATACGGGAATTTAATCCGCTGCAAAAACTCCTCTACCTCCGGATTCAACGCTGCGCCACCAATAATAATCTCCTGCAAATTTCCCCCGAAAGCTTGCTCAAGACCGGCCTTTACTTTCATCAACAGATGATCGTCCACAAATGGTATCCTCAACAATATCTTCATCAAAGGCTTATCAAGCATCGGGAAAATCTTCTTGCGAATGATCTTCTCCAATATCAATGGTACCGTAATCACAAGTTTCGGCTTTACCTCCGCAAACGCTGCCAAGATTATCTTAGGAGACGGAACTCGAGTCAGGAAATAACAATGACATCCCTTGCAAAATGGATGAAGCATCTCTATGACCATGCCATACAAATGCGCAAGAGGAAGCATATTAACCATGCCATCCCCCGGCTTCAAAAATGATAGATTCTCTATGCAATACTTAATATTGCTCCAGATACTCCTATACGGCAACATTACACCCTTTGACATCCCGGTCGATCCGGACGTATAATTTATCAACGCCAAATCCTCCGGCTCATCCTTATAATAATCCAAATCTTTCGCAGTGAACGAATACGGATATCGCTTACCAAACTCCTCATTTATCCGGTTGCGCACATCCGTCAAATTAGAATTGCGCGAAAACGGCATACCAAACTCCGACATAAAAAGAACCGCCTCAAGTCCGGGCATCTCTTTCTCATCCAGATTCTCCCATATTGCTGCATCGGTGAACAAAAGCTTGGCATCCGAATGTGATACAAGATGATGAATCATCTCCGGCTTAAACTCATGCAAAATCGGAACGGCAACCACACCTTTCGTAAGGCACGCAATAAATCCTATAGCCCAATTTGCCGAATTTTTACCACATAATGCAACCTTATCCCCTACACCAACACCGGCCGCATCAAACAAGATATGAAGCTTCGCTATCTGCTCCGCAACATCCTTATACTGATAATTCGCCCCTCCCAAATCACTCAACGCCTCAAGTTCCCAATTATTCTTAATGGATTTTTCTATTATTGCATTCAGTGATTTCTCTTCTATTCTTAAATATGCCATAATCTTCTGCTCCCCAATCTTCTATTTTTTCTATTCCTTAAATATTTTCGCAAGGCGTTCTGCCGTCTGCTTGGCCGATTCACCACGCGCTACAATCTTCCCGTCCGGTCCTATCAATACCAAATGCGGTATTCCCGAAAACCCATACACATCATACGGGATCTTCTGCGCATTCTTTATCACACTCCAAGTGATTCCATGCTTCTTTACCGACTCCTCAGTATCGCTTACCTCATCCCTTACTGCCACTCCCACTATATTCAAACCCTTTCCATTATATTTACCATACAGTTCCTTTAATTCCGGAAGCTCCTTGATACAATATGGACACCAGCTCGCCCAGAAATCTACCAACGTATATTCTCCCGGTTTTACATAATCACTCAGCTTTACAACTCTTCCATCCTTCTGCGATGCAGCAAAATCAGCATACGGCTCTCCGACTGCAGTCTTCGCCCTGAGTGTTGCATACCGCTCATACCTCTTTACCTTCTTCGACTCCCTATAAGATTCCGGAGCTGCCTTGATTGCAGCAAGAACCTCCTTCGGTTCACCATACTTGAAATACTCCAACCCAAAATATTCCCCAAGCACATTGTCACTATTCTCTTTATATTTCCTCTTTGCAAAATCCGAATAAGCAATCATGTCATTCAGATTCTCCACTGAATCCATCTCCTTTATTTGCTTAACAAACAAATCATTCAATGGCGTCCCGGAGGCTACACTCATCGTGTCTGACAACACAGCTACACCCTCCTCTATCACTGCAAAACCCTTAACCCTTCCGTCTATAACAACTTGCACCAACAACGGACCCTTATTCAATAACTCCCCATTGTCAAATATCAACTTCCCATCCTGAACCATACCGGTCTGTAACACCGTTGAATCCGCAAACGAAATCAACTCTACCGTCTCTCCCTCATATGACGGATATGACAACTCAAGGTGACTTTCCCGCCTTTTACACCCCACTGTCACCACTGCTGCAATTGCAAGCATCAATAATATCTTTTTCATCTATATGTTAGGTTATTTAGTTATCAAAGTTATTTATTGTTTATAGTTTATGGTTATGCAAAGTCTTCGAGTTAAAATTAATATAAAATTTTCGATAATTCTCTAACTGCCTAACCTTAAAACCCCAAACTATTCGCAAGTTAAAACTTGCGAAAGTTGAGTTATTTATTCTATGCCTTTATTTACAGGCTGTAAAAAACATCCTATTAATCCCATCCAAATACATTAAGACGAAGTCATCGGCTTATATCCACTCGGTATCGGGAATCCATCCTTCCGAGCCTTCTTCTCCATCGTAATTATTCGCTTATCAGTTGCCGGGTGATCACTAAACAACTGATTTACCGCATTACCCAATTTCGACCCACTCTTTTCAAGACTCTTTAGTTTACTGAACGCCATAGCCATCGCCCATGGATTCTTACCATTCTTCTTCAAGAAGTTATATCCATATTCATCAGCATCACTCTCCTGCGACTTCGAATAACTTGACGACATGATTGCCTCTCCCAAAGCCCCGAATTCTGATGCCGACAAAGCAGCTACCCAGCCTGAACCACTCGCCAGACTCTCACGTAAACCGGCTGTCATTAACGCTTGCTTGATAGCTTTTTTCGTATGCTTATGAGCCACATGGCCTATCTCATGTCCTATTACACCCAATACCTCATCATCACTCATCAAATCCATCAACCCGCTATACACCCTTACACTACCGTCAGCACACGCAAACGCATTGACATCCTTTGTGATATATACCTTGAAATTTAATGGCACTCCATCTACTTGCTTCAGCCCACTTGTCAATTTATTAAGTCGCTGCGTATATTTACTCGATGCCGGAGCTATACTGCTCTTCTTGTCAAGCTGTACAATATATTGATGTACATAATCCCTTATCTGACTGTCACTTATCGTCATAGATTGAACCATCTTTGTCGCCCCGGAAGCTGCCCGCAACCAATTAAACGCCTCCGCATCCGAAACACCTATCGACATCGCCAACGACATCAAGATTACAGACAATATAGCTCTTAATCTTTTCATTTCTTAATAACTAAACTTTTTATCCGGCTTATCCATAACATCCCCCTATATATTAAAACAATCACAACCAGAAATGTTTTTACAATCCCCAATCTTATACTACATATTCTCCGCAATCAAACAAACAACAACCGAATCTTCACGCTTTGATACGCAAAAATCCGGCTGTTATTTCTATGAAAGACTATGCAAGACTACTTCTCGCTCGCCTCCTCAAAGACTGATTCCATAGCATCCTCCGACATATTGCTGTCACGTCTGAGTGCCTGATAATCATCATAGTTCGCTACAATCAGCTTATCATACTCACGAAGACCGGTACCGGCAGGTATCAAATGTCCACAAATGACATTCTCCTTCATACCCTCAAGATAATCTGTCTTACCATTGATGGCTGCCTCATTTAGCACCTTAGTTGTCTCCTGGAACGATGCAGCCGACATGAAACTTGTAGTCTGCAACGCTGCTCGAGTGATTCCCTGAAGAATCTGTTCCGATGTGGCCGGGATAGCATCGCGTACCACCATCGTACGTAAATCCTTACGCTTCAACGAACTGTTCTCATCCCTGAGCTTACGCATCGTGATAATCTGTCCGGCAAGATAAGTCTGGCTGTCTCCGGCATCAGTAATCACCTTCTTGCCCCAGATATTATCATTCTCTTCCATAAACTCGCGCTTGTCTACTATTTGCTGCTCCAAGAATTTCGTATCTCCCGGATCCAAAATGTTGACCTTGCGCATCATCTGACGGACTATCACCTCAAAGTGCTTGTCATTTATCTTAACACCCTGCATACGATATACATCCTGTACCTCATTGACTATATATTCCTGTACAGCCGTTGGTCCTTTGATATTCAATATATCGCTCGGCGTAATCGCACCATCTGACAACGGAGTGCCGGCTCTCACATAATCGTTCTCCTGTACAAGAAGCTGCTTCGATAATGGCACAAGATACTTCTTCTCCTCTCCAAGCTTGCTTGTAACAGTGATTTCGCGATTACCACGTTTGAGTTTTCCAAACTTCACCTCACCGTCTATCTCACTGACTACTGCAGGATTCGACGGATTACGTGCTTCAAACAACTCCGTTACTCGGGGAAGACCTCCCGTGATGTCACCGGCATTTCCCGCTGCACGAGGTATCTTGACAAGTGTCTGACCCGGAGTGATTGATTCACCCTCGTCTACAAGTAGATGTGCACCCACAGGAAGAGTATACGTACGTACTACCTCTCCGTCACTATTGACAATATCTGCTGTCGGGGCTTTGGTTCTGTCCTTGCTCTCTATGATAATCTTCTCACGCATTCCGGTTGCTTCATCGGTCTCTACGCGATATGTGATCCCCTCTTCCACATTCTCAAAATGCATCTTACCGGCATCCTCTGATACTATCACTGCATTGAACGGGTCCCATTCGCAAATCATATCGCCATTCTTCACCATGTCTCCATCGTGGAAGAACAACTTCGATCCATATGGTATATTGGCCGTAGTTAATATGCTTCCGGTTTTGGGAGCGATGATACGAAGCTCACCCATACGTCCTACTACAACCTCTTCACCATTCTTATCCTTTACAGTGCGGAGTTCTTCTATCTCAAGCCTACCGTCATAGCGAGAAGTCACATCCTTCACAGCTGCAACGTTACCGGCCACACCACCGACGTGGAACGTTCGAAGTGTAAGCTGAGTACCGGGCTCGCCGATTGACTGTGCCGCAATCACACCGACTGCCTCTCCCTTCTGCACCATGCGGTGGTTAGACAGGTTACGCCCGTAACACTTGGCACATACTCCCTTCTTCGATTCGCATGTAAGCACCGAACGAATCTCTACTGATTCTATCGGAAGCTTCTCAATGCGCTCTGCTATAGCCTCAGTTATCTCTTCTCCGGCCGCTACAATAAGCTCATCTTCATCCTCAGGGTTATAAATATCATGCACTGATACACGACCGAGGATTCGTTCGCTGAGCGATGCCACTACCTCCTCGTTATTCTTGATTTCAGTGCATACAAGTCCGCGGAGAGTGCCGCAATCCTCCTCGGTGATGATAACGTCATGCGCCACGTCCACAAGTCGGCGGGTAAGATAACCCGCATCGGCTGTCTTCAACGCAGTATCCGCAAGACCCTTACGGGCACCGTGGGTGGATATGAAGTATTCAAGCACTGACAAACCCTCCTTAAAGTTAGCAAGAATCGGGTTCTCAATAATCTGACCACCTTCCGCACCACTCTTCTGAGGCTTCGCCATAAGTCCACGCATACCGGAAAGCTGACGAATCTGGTCTTTTGAACCACGAGCTCCCGAATCAAGCATCATATAGACGGAATTGAACCCTTGCTGGTCTTCCTCCATCTGTTTCATCAATGTGGATGCGAGCTTGGAATTAACATGCGTCCATATATCAATCACCTGATTATAACGCTCGTTACCGGTGATATAACCCATTTGATAGTTAGTCATCACCTCTTCCACCTGCTTGTATCCCTCTGCTACATATTCCTCTTTCTCCTTCGGGATAATCACATCTCCAAGGTTGAAGCTCAATCCTCCTCTGAAGGCCATGCGATAACCGAGATTCTTGATATCGTCAAGGAATTGTGCCGAGCGTGTCACACCACAAAGTTTAATGACTCTACCAATGATGCTGCGAAGTGACTTCTTTGATATGATCTCGTTCACATATCCAAGTTCCTCGGGTACAAATTGGTTGAAGAGTACACGGCCCACTGAAGTATTTTTAAGTAGATGACGGACTGTCTTGCCGTTCTCATCCTTATCTTCCACCATGATGGTCACCGGAGCATGCAGCGTCACCTTACCCTCATTATAGGCAATTTCAGCCTCTTCCGGACCATAGAACACATTACCTTCACCCTTGTCTCCCTTGCGCAACTTGGTGATGTAATAAAGTCCAAGTACCATGTCCTGAGACGGCACAGTGATAGGTGCACCATTAGCCGGGTTCAAAATATTATGAGCTCCGAGCATCAACATTTGCGCCTCAAGAATAGCCTCATTGCCGAGTGGCAAGTGAACTGCCATCTGGTCACCGTCAAAGTCGGCATTGAAAGCCGTACATGCCAATGGGTGCAACTGTATCGCCTTACCCTCAATCATCTTGGGCTGGAAAGCTTGAATACCAAGACGGTGAAGAGTCGGGGCACGGTTAAGAAGCACCGGATGACCCTTCATTACATATTCAAGGATATCCCATACCACAGGTTCCTTGCGATCCACAATCTTCTTGGCACTCTTTACTGTCTTGACAATACCACGTTCCATAAGTTTGCGGATGATGAACGGCTTATAAAGCTCTGCGGCCATCAATTTAGGTATACCGCACTCATGCATTTTAAGCTCCGGTCCTACCACAATTACCGAACGCGCGGAATAGTCGACACGTTTACCCAGCAAATTCTGACGGAAACGTCCTTGTTTACCTTTAAGTGAGTCTGAAAGTGATTTTAACGGACGATTCACATCCGATTTTACAGCTGATGATTTACGACTGTTGTCAAGAAGTGAATCCACCGCCTCCTGAAGAAGACGTTTTTCATTGCGCAGAATCACTTCCGGTGCCTGAATCTCTATCAATCGTTTCAGACGATTGTTGCGGATAATGACGCGACGATACAAGTCATTGACGTCTGAAGTCGCAAATCGTCCGCCATCAAGCGGCACCAATGGACGAAGTTCAGGCGGTATAACCGGCACGGCCTTCAAAATCATCCATTCGGGACGGTTGCGGTCTGCAGATTTCAGGAAGCTGTTGACTACCTGGAGACGCTTCAACGCCTCAGTCTTGCGCTGTTGTGACCCGTCCTTGTTAGCACGGTCGCGAAGCTCTGCTGCGAGAGCCACAAGATCAATGTTGCTCAGAAGGTCATAGATTGCATCAGCACCCATCTTGGCAACAAACTTGTTGGGGTCGCTGTCATCAAGATATTCATTATCCTCCGGAAGTGCATCAAGAATATCAAGATATTCCTCCTCAGTCAGAAGATCCATCTTCTGTATCTCTTCACCGGTAGGAGACTTATAATATTCATTCACTACACCGGGATTAATCACGATATAGCGTTCGTAATATATTACTGCATCGAGTTTTTTGGATGCAAGACCGAGCAAATACCCAATCTTATTGGGCAAAGAACGGAAATACCAGATATGAGCTACCGGCACTACCAATTCTATATGTCCCATGCGCTCGCGGCGCACTTTCTTTTCAGTCACCTCAACACCGCAACGGTCACAAACAATACCTTTGTAACGGATACGTTTATATTTACCGCAATGGCACTCATAATCCTTCACAGGTCCGAATATTTTCTCACAGAAAAGTCCGTCCCGCTCAGGCTTGTAGGTGCGATAATTGATTGTCTCGGGCTTCAATACCTCCCCACTGGATTTCTCTTTTATCTCTTCGGGAGATGCAAGTCCGATCGTAATCTTTGAAAAGTTGCTTTTTATCTTGTTTTCTCTTCTAAAAGCCATCTTGTTTTCCTTTGTTTCCTGCTCGCGTGAGGATTTAACATCTGCTCACGCTCTGCCGGTATTTTGTTTTGTAAGCTTAATCAAGTGTGATGCTGAGACCCAGACCTCGAAGTTCATGCAGAAGTACGTTGAGCGATTCCGGAATACCGGGATTTGGCATCGGATCGCCCTTGACGATTGCTTCGTATGCTTTGCTTCGGCCCATAACGTCGTCCGACTTGATGGTGAGAATCTCCTGAAGGATGTGCGCGGCGCCAAAGGCCTCAAGCGCCCATACCTCCATCTCTCCGAAACGTTGTCCGCCGAATTGAGCCTTACCACCCAAAGGCTGTTGCGTAATAAGAGAGTATGGACCGATGGAACGGGCATGCATCTTGTCTTCTACCATGTGACCGAGCTTAAGCATGTAAATCACACCTACCGTGGCCGGCTGGTCGAAACGATCGCCCGTACCGCCGTCATAGAGATATGTCTTACCATATCTCGGCACTCCGGCCTTGTCTGTCCATTCATTTAGGTCATCAAGAGATGCGCCGTCGAAAATCGGTGTGGCAAATTTTTCACCCAACTCACGACCGGCCCATCCAAGCACAGTCTCAAATATCTGACCAAGGTTCATACGCGAAGGCACACCGAGAGGGTTAAGAACGATGTCAACCGGTGTTCCGTCTTCAAGGAACGGCATATCTTCCTGACGTACTACACGACTCACGATACCTTTGTTACCGTGACGGCCTGCCATCTTGTCGCCCACACCAATCTTACGTTTCTTGGCTATATATACTTTGGCCATTTGCATTATTCCCGAGGGAAGCTCGTCTCCGATTGTGATATCGAATTTTTTGCGACGCAATTCACTGTCAATCTCCTTGGATTTGCGCAGATAGTTGGTAATCAATTTTGCCACCATACCATTGATTCGCTCATCGGCAGTCCAACCTGATAGATTGATTGTTTCATAATCTATGGTTGCAAAATTGACATCTTTGAATGTCGACCCTTTCGGAACTATATCGATGCCGAGGAAATCCTTAACGCCCTCAGATTTTTGACCATCAAGAAGCGTCTGCATCTTACCAATCATAAGTTCGCGGAGTTCATCCTGCATCTTGCCGTAAGCCGTATCAAGCTCAAGCAGCTCATTGTTGGTGGAGTTCTTTCCGCCCTTCTTCTTAGTGGCACGTGAGAAAAGATTGGTACCTATTACGACACCTTTAAGCGAAGGTGAAGCCTTAAGGGAAGCATCTTTCACGTCACCGGCCTTGTCACCGAAGATGGCACGAAGCAATTTTTCTTCCGGAGTGGGATCGCTTTCACCCTTAGGTGTAATCTTACCAATCATGATATCACCGGGCACCACATGAGCACCGATACGGATTATACCGCGTTCGTCGAGATCCTTGGTAGCATCCTCACTCACATTAGGGATATCTGAGGTGAGTTCCTCCATACCGCGTTTTGTTTCGCGTACCTCGAGAGTATATTCATCCACATGCACTGATGTAAGGATGTCTTCACGTACCATTCGTTCGTTAAGCACGATAGCATCCTCATAGTTGTACCCTTTCCAAGGCATAAATGCTACCTTGAGGTTACGTCCCAATGCGAGTTCACCGTTTTCAGTAGAGTAACCCTCAGTGAGGATATCTCCTTTTTGTACACGCTGTCCCTTATTGCAAATCGGGCGCAAATCAATTGTGGTGCTTTGGTTGGTGCGACGGAATTTCGGAAGTCTGTATTCTTTTACGGATGATTCGAATGATACGAATTCCTCATCTTCAGTTCTGTCATAACGTATGCGAATCACTGTGGCATCAACAAACTCAATCACCCCGGCACCTTCGGCTGCAATCTGAGTGCGAGAATCTTTGATTAGCTGACCTTCGATACCTGTACCTACGATAGGAGCCTCACTGCGAAGCAAAGGCACAGCCTGGCGCATCATGTTAGATCCCATCAAAGCACGGTTAGCGTCGTCATGCTCAAGGAAAGGAATCAATGATGCCGCAATTGATGCAATCTGAATAGGAGCTACGTCCATGAGCTGAACTTCCTCCGGCAATGCAAGTGGGAAATCCGCATCTTTGCGAGCCTTAACCTTGTTGTTGATAAACGTACCGTCGTCGTTGAGCGGAGCGTTACCCTGAGCAATGGTTTGACCTTCTTCCACTTCAGCTGTCAGATAAATCACCTCATCGTTGTTGAGATTGACTTTACCGCCTGCCGCTTTACGATATGGGGTCTCGATAAATCCGAGGTTGTTAATCTTTGCATATACGCATAGAGATGATATCAAACCGATATTCGGACCTTCCGGAGTCTCAATAGGACAAAGACGTCCATAGTGAGTATAGTGTACGTCTCGCACCTCGAAACCGGCACGCTCACGCGACAGACCACCGGGACCTAACGCTGACATACGACGCTTATGAGTTATTTCGGCCAGAGGGTTAGTCTGATCCATGAATTGCGACAGTGCGTTTGTCCCAAAGAATGTGTTGATTACCGAGCTGATAGTCTTTGCATTAATCAAATCAATGGGAGTGAACACCTCATTGTCACGCACGTTCATTCGTTCGCGAATGGTACGGCTCATTCTTGCAAGACCCACACCAAACTGGTTGTAAAGCTGTTCACCGACAGTACGCACGCGACGGTTGCTAAGGTGGTCTATATCATCGACATCACTCTTGGCGTTGATCAGCTCGATGAGATATTTGATAATCTCTATAATGTCTTCACGAGTGAGTACCTTTACATCAATCGAAGTGTCAAGACCGAGTTTTTTATTGATTCTGTAACGGCCTACTTCGCCAAGGTCATAACGCTTCTCAGAGAAGAAGAGGTTAGTAATCACATCGCGGGCTGACTGGTCATCTGGCGGCTCGGCGTTGCGCAATTGTCGATAAATCTCTACCACGGCCTCACGTTCGGTAGTGGCGGAGTCTTTGCGCAGTGTATTGAAGATTATACTATAGTCGGAAGTATTGATATTATCCTTCTCTACAAGAATAATCTTTTGGCCGGAAGCAAGTATGGCTTCCATATTATCTTCGCAAATCTCTACACCGCGGTCAGCTACAAGCTCGCTGCGTTCAAGAACCGTCATTTCACCGGTTGTCACATCCACCTGGTCTTCATACCAAGTGCGGCGAACGGCTGTTGCCAACTTGCGTCCGAATGCCTTTTTGAGATTTGTTTTGGTATTTTTGATTTCATCAGCGATATTGAAGATTTCGTTGATGTCGTTGTCTGTAGCCAGACCGATGGCGCGAAGAAGAGTGGTAACCGGAAGTTTCTTCTTGCGGTCGATGTATGCATACATGACATTGTTGATGTCAGTGGCAAACTCAATCCAGCTACCACGGAACGGTATAATACGTGCTGAATAGAGTTTAGTACCATTGGCATGTGTACTTTGACCGAAGAATACACCGGGCGAACGGTGAAGCTGTGATACCACAACTCGTTCAGCACCATTGATGATGAAAGTGCCCTGTTCGGTCATGTAAGGGATTGGTCCAAGATAAACATCTTGAATCACGGTGTCAAAATCTTCATGATCCGGATCGCTGCACGAGAGTTTCAACTTCGCCTTGAGAGGCACACTGTAGGTAAGACCTCTCTCGAGACATTCAGCAATGCTATAGCGTGGTGGATCTATATAATAGTCCAAAAACTCTAACTTGAAATTGTTGCGGCTGTCCTCGATGGGAAAATTCTCTGCAAATACCTTGTAGAGCCCTTCATTCTTTCTAATCTCCGGGGGCGTATCGAGCTGCAGAAAGTCCTTAAATGACTTCAATTGTATCTCCAAAAAATCCGGAAATGGTAGCGGATTTTTTATCGATGCAAAGCTCACGCGCGGCTTTTCGGGTAAGTTTTTTGACATTTCGATTATATTATTGTTATGAACATCAGCCTGAATAAAATCAAGCTTCAATGTCATTTTTTAGTTTCCTTATTTCGTTCTATCCCTATAGGTGACCGGACAATATTATACATTATATTATACCGTTTCCCGTCACTCTTCTATATGAATCATTATGGCACTATGCTACGGGTTATATTATAATGTACACACAAATGACTCAATTTCGTTTTGCTCAATTGCAGTTAGTGCCAATTACAATTCTGTTAATAGTCACAACTTAGTGTCTTCTCTTACATTCATGGCACAGTAAAATCCGAAGAGATGACAACTTCGTGCTTCATTTGAGCATATAATGCCTGTTAATTTATCAGTTTCAATCGTATGAATTTTTCTATTCCAATTAATAATCACCGGGGTTTTATTAATATCACATTTAATAGTTTAGCAATAATCAATTTAATATTAATTAGTTTTGCAACAATTCATTTCACATTAAGAACATGACATTCTTCTCATATCATGTCAACATTCTTAGAATGCAAATTATACCAAACGCATTAATGTTCTATATTATACTTGCTCAACATTTTAAGCCGGACGCTTCAATTATCAATAGAGCAAAACTCACACTTATTAAAACCGCTGAGAATCAATCACACGACACAAAATTGCAGTCGTATAAAAAACTCAACTAATGTATCGACAGCGAAAAGTAAAGGCAGATGGCTGATTGGCCCTTACTTATATACACACAGATAAAGCCACCACTGCGGGATATAATCCGTACAGTTGTCGCTTGATAATTAACCTGTGCCTATATGATATTCGCCATCAAAATAATCTATCATTCACTGTCACTATGGCCGCCAATTACAAATACACATGGTAAGCCAAAAGTAGACGGGCGTATGTAGCATTACAAATTTTGTGCCAAAGATTCAAAAAAAATATTAATCTTCTCCGTGACTAATTATCCAAGCGGGATTAATAATCTTTGCGAGATTAATCATCCAAGCAGGATTAATAATTCAAGCGGGATTAATAATTCAAGCTGGATTAATAATCTTTGCGATATTAATCATCCAAGCAGGATTAATAATTCAAGCAGGATTAATAATTCAAGCTGGATTAATAATCTTTGCGATATTAATCATCCAAGCGGGATTAATTCTCCAAGCGGGATTACTAATCTTTGCGGGATTACTAATCTTTGCGGGATTACTATGGAGAATTCCTTGACACATATACCGGTCAACAATCGTCACCACTGACCGGTGAAATTCGGCACAAACCGATAAGTCCTACAGCTGAATGTATCTGACTAATCGGGATGTTACTAAAATAAATTCTTATTTATTTACCTTATGCAATCACCGATAAGTTGAGGCGATATGCGTAAAGGTGGAAAGGTTAAGAACATACGTCTTTAATTAGACGCAGTTCTTAACCAATATTTTGTGCAAAGCGATTCTTATTTGAGCTCAACTTCAGCACCAGCTTCTTCAAGCTGTTTCTTCATGCCCTCAGCTTCTGCTTTGGGGAGAGCCTCTTTAACAGTGCTGGGAGCACCATCAACGAGTTCTTTAGCCTCTTTAAGGCCAAGACCGGTGAGTTCTTTCACGAGTTTCACTACAGCGAGTTTGCTTGCGCCAGCAGCTTTGAGGACTACATCGAAGTCGCTCTTTTCTTCAGCTGCTGCACCACCTGCAGCGGGACCGGCAGCAACTGCTACAGCTGCAGCTGCGGGTTCGATGCCGTATTCATCTTTAAGAATCTGTGCGAGTTCGTTAACTTCCTTTACAGTAAGGTTAACCAATTGCTCTGCAAATGCTTTCAAATCTGCCATTTTGTGTATTTGTTTTTTTGTTTTTTATTAGTGATAGTTTAGCGGTTGGAGAGTGTTTCAAGCACGCCGTGCAGCTTGGTGGCACCACTCTGAAGAGCACTGACCACATTCTTGGCAGGCGATTGGAGAAGAGCGATAACGTCTGCGATAAGCTCGTTTTTGCTCTTGATGTTGGCGAGGGTCTCCAACTGTTCCTCACCTACATAAACAGTTTCCTCAACGTATGCACCCTTCAACATCGGGAGAGTGTCATTCTTGTCGCGGAATTTCTTAATGAGCTTCGCGGGAGCATTACCAGTGTTGCTGAGCAACAGGGTAGTCTCACCATGAAGCAGGTCATACAGCTCGGAATAATCCACCTCACTTGCTTCAAGTGCTTTCTTCAGAAGTGTGTTTTTAACGCAAAGCATCTTGACACCGTCTTTGAAGCATGCACGACGCAGTGCACTTGTTTTTTCGGCATTGAGGCCGGCTGTCTGAGTCAGGTAAACGCAGCTGTATTCAGCAAGCGTATTCCCAATCATTTCTATGATTAATGCTTTATCTTCCTTCTTCATTTTGTTGTCGTTTATTTAGATTATTCCGACACCGATTTGGTCTCGACTTTAACGCCGGGGCTCATCGTGCTCGAAAGATAAATGCTCTTGATATATGTGCCCTTGGCAGTTGCGGGTTTGAGTTTGATCAAGGTGTTGATAAACTCACGTGCATTATCACGCATTTGTTCTGCAGTAAAGCTTACTTTACCGATTGAAGCGTGTACAATACCGGTTTTGTCAACTTTGAAATCGATCTTACCCTGCTTTACTTCCTTAACAGCCTTGGCAACATCCATGGTAACGGTGCCACTCTTAGGGTTAGGCATCAATCCGCGAGGACCGAGGATACGACCCAAAGGACCGAGCTTACCCATAACGGAAGGTTGAGTTATAATGACATCGACATCAGTCCAACCACCCTTGATTTTTTCAAGGTATTCGTCGAGACCGACATAGTCAGCTCCGGCATCTTTAGCAGCCTGCTCGGCATCGGGACCACAAAGTACGAGAACACGTACTTGCTTGCCGGTGCCATGAGGGAGCGAAACGACACCACGTACCATCTGATTAGCCTTGCGAGGGTCTACACCGAGACGAACATCAATGTCGAGGGAAGCATCGAATTTGGTAAAGGTGATTTCCTTTACTTTCTCAGCAGCCTCGGCAAGCGTGTAAGCCTTCCCAGCTTCAATCTTCGACAAAGCCAACTTTTGATTTTTTGTCAGTTTACCCATTTGAATTGAAGTTTATTAAATATTCTCAGGGAATGCCCCTTTAACGGTGATACCCATGCTTCTCGCTGTGCCGGCTACCATACGCATAGCCGCGTCTAAAGTAAAACAGTTCAAATCCGGCATTTTGTCTTCAGCAATAGTTTTAACCTGCTCCCAGGTGATTTCAGCCACCTTGTTACGGTTAGGCTGTGCGGAACCGCTTTTGAGCTTGGCAACCTCCTTGAGTTGTACCGCAACCGGCGGAGTCTTAACGATGAAATCGAAAGATTTGTCGGTGTAATAGGTAATAACGACAGGGAGCACCTTTCCGGCCTTATCCTGAGTGCGGGCATTGAATTGCTTGCAAAATTCCATGATGTTTATACCTTTGGAACCCAAAGCGGGACCTACCGGTGGCGAGGGATTAGCAGCCCCGCCTTTAATCTGCAATTTGATCTGTCCAGCAATTTCTTTAGCCATTCTTTTTGATCTTTTTTGGAATAATTACCTCATGAACTTACCACGTGCGTAACATCACGGGTTTATTCTTTTTCCACTTGTGAAGTTTCCAACTCAAGGTCAGTGGGACGGCCAAAAATTTTGACCTCAACCTTAAGCTTCTTCTTTTCGCTGACTACTTCTTTGATAGTACCGGAGAAACCGCTAAATGGACCGAAAGTCACTTTCACGGGTTCACCTACAATGAATTCTTCAGCTGCTTCGTCTACGGCATTACGTGCGTCATCGGCTTGGCCGAGCATCCTTACCACTTCCGCTTCGCGGAGTGATTCGGGCTGCGCAGCTTTGCCGCGTCCACGTAAGAAATCAATGACATTGGTCATGTTGCGGAGTTCGTGAATCACCTCTCCGGTAAGGATAGCTTCGATGAAGACGTATCCGCTGTAGAGGTTACGTTCCTTAATGACTTTTTTGCCATTGCGTGTGGTATAAACTTTTTCAGTGGGTATCAACACTTGGGAAACGTAGTGTCCGAGATCTGTATTCTTGATAGCAGCATCAAGCATCTCTTTTACTTTTGCTTCCTTACCGGAAATGGCACGCAGGACGTACCATCCTTTTTTGTTATCAGCCTCAGCCATCGGTTGTACCTTCTTTAAAAGTTAGAACGAAATGCTATAAACCAGCTCCATAAGAAGATTGAAAATCTTGTCTACAGCCCAGATAAATACAGCGATGATGATGGAAGCAATCAGCACCAGTACCGAGCTATTGACAAGCTGCTTTTGAGTTGGCCAAGAAACCTTATAAACGAGTTCGTTGTAAGATTCCTTAATATCTTGTATTAACTTCATACACTTTATTATTGGCACGGGAAGAGAGGCTCGAACTCCCGACACCTGGTTTTGGAGACCAGTGCTCTACCAACTGAGCTATTCCCGTATTCAGGGCGTTCCGGCAAGGCGGAACGCCCTTTATTTTGGATTATGCATGTGGAATAAGTCCACTTGCGGTTATAATCGAATTATTAGTCGTCGATTACGCTTGTGATTTGGCCGGAACCTACGGTGCGACCACCTTCACGGATGGCAAAACGGAGACCTTGATCGCAAGCTACCGGAGTGATGAGCTTAACGTCGATTTCCACGTTATCACCGGGCATTACCATTTCTACACCTTCGGGCAGGGTGATCTCACCGGTTACGTCGAGTGTACGGATGTAGAACTGAGGACGATATTTGTTGTGGAACGGAGTGTGACGGCCACCTTCTTCTTTCTTAAGGATGTAAACTTGAGCTTTGAAGTGGTCGTGAGGTTTCACCTGACCCGGGTGGCAGATAACCATACCACGACGGATTTCGTTCTTATCGATACCACGGAGGAGGAGACCTACGTTATCGCCGGCTTCACCCTCATCGAGGATCTTACGGAACATTTCGACACCGGTAACGACAGACTTGCGGTCAGCACCAAGGCCGAGGATTTGAACTTCGTCACCTACTTTTACGCGACCGGCTTCGATACGACCTGTAGCAACGGTACCACGACCGGTGATTGAGAATACGTCCTCAACAGGCATAAGGAAGGGTTTATCAACATCACGGGGAGGAAGTGGAATCCAGTTGTCAACAGCGTCCATGAGTTCCATTACTTTGTCTACCCATTCAGCTTCTCCGTTAAGAGCGCCGAGTGCGGAGCCGCGGATGATAGGAGTTTCATCGCCATCGTATTCATACTGTGAGAGAAGGTCTCTCATATCCATTTCTACGAGTTCGAGCATCTCTTCATCGTCTACCATGTCGCATTTGTTCATGAAGACAACGAGACGGGGCACGTTCACCTGACGAGCGAGAAGGATGTGTTCGCGAGTCTGGGGCATCGGGCCGTCAGTAGCAGCAACTACGATGATAGCGCCGTCCATCTGAGCAGCACCGGTTACCATGTTCTTCACATAGTCGGCGTGACCCGGGCAGTCAACGTGAGCGTAGTGGCGGTTAGCTGTTTCATACTCAACGTGAGCGGTGTTGATAGTGATACCGCGTTCTTTCTCTTCAGGAGCGTTGTCGATAGAATCGAATGAACGAGCTTCAGAAAGACCTTTTTCTGCGAGCACCTTGGTGATGGCAGCAGTAAGAGTAGTCTTACCATGGTCAACGTGGCCAATAGTACCGATGTTGACGTGCGGTTTGGTTCTTTCGAATTTTTCTTTAGCCATAATTTTGCTATTGTTATTTTTTAAAAATTAGTCAAAGATTAAAAGAGAGGGGTTTATTTATCAAGGACAAGCCGACCATAGTCGGCTACCAGTAATAAAAAAAACGTATTGAGCCGATGGCGGGATTTGAACCCGCGACCTCTTCCTTACCAAGGAAGTGCTCTACCCCTGAGCTACATAGGCAAGTAAAATTTGAGCGGAAGACGAGGCTCAAACTCGCGACCCTCAGCTTGGAAGGCTGATGCTCTATCAACTGAGCTACTTCCGCAG
>JAMPEM010000002.1:31275-90862 GCA_023665145.1 Bacteroides sp. | reverse complement strand
ACCAGAACCATACGGAAAAGTTGCAGGAACTTATATATGGTGTTCTGCTTGCACTGGTATTCTGTGGCAAGGAAGACCTCGAAGTCGCTGAGGAATTTCGGTTTGAGTTCTTTCAGCGGAATGTCGCTGATGTTATACTTCTTCTTCATGAACTCGACTACGCGACGCTTGCAACGCTCGTACTTCTGATAAGTCTTGTCGCTCCGGTTGATGCCAACCATCTTCTTTGTCTCGGCGAGAAACTCATCATATATAGGAATGAGCGATTCCTCTTTGGCGGTTATGCCCATATAGGCATTCTTTACCATTTTTGCTGTAACATACCCTTGTGCATTGAGCAGATTGTGGTAGTGATTCTGAAGGACATATTTAATGTCATCCAGACGTTTGTTGAACGCCATTATTTTAGCCGTGCGTCCTATGGCTTTTCCGGACTGGGAGTCCCATAACTCCGGCTCTATATCCAGAGTGGAGTTGATTCTCTCTTGCTCACCGTTGACGGTAACACGAACGATGATGGCGCATTTCCCATCTTTGTTAACGTGATTCCGACGTAAGACGAACAAGACCTTAAAAGTGTTCTGCTTCATCTTAATTTGGATTTTGTGGTTATCATTGAGCCGATTTCTCCCGACTCTGCAATGATAACGAGTTTAACAATAAGATGGATTGGACGTTTTCGAGACTAATATCGGACATATCAAGGACATAAGTCTATTTTAACATGAATGACATTTATCGGACATGGCTAAGCCGCAGAAACTGCACCAGGTTACATACAGACTTCAGACATCGACCAAATTTCAACTTTAACATTCACAAGTGAAACTCTTAAAAAGTCGCCTGTATTTCCGACATACGTCGGAGTTAAGTCTTTGGATATATCTATATATCAGTTTGTTACAGCCATTTTAGGCACAAATTAGGCACACAAATCCAGACTAACGCCTTAAAAAGGCTTATTTTGCCCTATTTTTGACTGACTTATGTCTGAGTTAGGTCTGAATAACATTTTATAGGCCAATAACTTACGAGCGTTTCAGGCACAAATTAGGCACAGAAATGAGGTTCTCAAACTACTGATACGAATTTGTGCCTAAAATATGTCTGAAGTGGTCTTTTTTAGGTCTGGCTTCGGTCCTGAGTCGAAGGGAAAAGACACGAAAAAACCGCAGAATTGTTTGATATTCTGCGGTTTGTCGCCTTTATTCCGATTTTGGTCGGTTTTGGTTGCGGAAAGACAGGGATTCGAACCCTGGGTACCCGTAAGAGTACAACGGTTTTCGAGACCGTCCCGTTCGACCACTCCGGCATCTTTCCGGTTGTCTGTTTTTGATAGCGTGCAAAGTTACGAATTTTTTTTCATTTCCCAACTATTTTTTTTCAATTATTTCTTCTAACCTCTGCGCGTTTTCTCTAATCTTTACGTCATCTATTTTTATTTTGACTTTAATCCTTACTCTCTGAATCTACTTAGAGGATTTTTCTTATAAAACCCTCTTATAACCTTTACGACTCTACCTTTTATTAATGATAATTTCCTTATGTATGTTGTTATATATATGTGATATTATTTATACTCAAGTTTCTAAAGATGCCATGCATTTTGGAAATTTGCCAAAGTTGAATTTTGATTTCTGATATTTACATAGGATGGCTAAAGATATTCGTAAACCGCGACTGGTGGTTTCTACCGGTGCAGGAATTAGTGCTGAAAGTGGTATCAAGACATTTCGCGATGCCGATGGATTGTGGGAGAATTATCCTGTAATGGATGTAGCATCTGCTGATGGTTTCCGTCGCAATCCTGAATTGGTACACCATTTTTACAATGAGCGCCGAAAAGCTCTTAGAAATGCTGTGCCCAATGATGCTCACAAGCTTCTTAAAGAGCTGGAGAAGGATTATGATGTGTATGTTATAACACAAAATGTAGATGATTTGCACGAACGTGCCGGTTCAAGCAATATTTTGCATCTGCATGGTGAGTTGATGAAAATCCGTTCCGTCAGCAATCCTGATTATATTGAAGAGGTATCGGAACAAACTATGGAGACAACACCCTTGACCAGAGGAAAAAACGGTGATTTGATGCGTCCGCATATTGTCTTTTTTCAGGAGAGTGTGCCAAATATCGAACCGGCTATTAAGTTGGCTCAATCTGCCGATATTTTTGTCGTTATCGGCACTTCTTTAGTGGTTTATCCCGCTGCCGCTTTGTTGCATTATGTCAGGCCGGGCGTGCCTGTCTATTATATTGACCCGCATCCGGCTGCTGTATCCGGTGTGGATAACCTCACTGTTATCGCTGAGCCTGCCACCAAGGGGATGCGGACGCTTATCAATATGTTAGAGGTTGTTTAACTATTCCCTACTGTATTGGCTTTCGTGAACAAGGAGATGTTCTTTTATACGTATCCCTCCTCTATATCCCCCATTGTGGAATTCTTTTGAGACTACTCTATGGCACGGTATAAATATTGACAGTAAATTACTTCCGATACATGACCCTATGCATTGCGACATCTTGTTGCTTTCTATCAGAGCATCTGCCAATTCTTTGTATGTAGTTACTTTACCGTAGGGTATCGACTGAAGCATTGACATAGCTTTGCAATGAAATTCAGAGCCGAGTATCATCAGTGGCACATCAAACTCCTTTCGTTTCCCGGCAAAATATTCATCGAGTTGCAACGAGGCTTTGTCAAGAACCGGGTCTTCCAATGCATCGGCATTTACAAGCTTTCCCCGAAGCAACCGTGTAAGTTTGCGTATCCCTGATTCGAATTTTACTGAATCGCTCCAATCGCACAAGCATAGTTTATGGTCAAAACTCGCAAGTGTAA
Source organism: Bacteroides sp. (assembly GCA_023665145.1). GTDB lineage: Bacteria > Bacteroidota > Bacteroidia > Bacteroidales > Muribaculaceae > Lepagella. Next base: position 88,016 of record JAMPEM010000002.1, on the reverse strand, counting down.
GATGTATTTGTCCGTTGGTATATGCGCGGTAATAAATATCATTCTTTGTTGCCATGATAACTATTTATTGAGTTTGATTAGCAAAGATATATAAAATTTTGCAATTTACAAAGCAAATGTAAAAATTTTTAAAGATGGACTATTCCCACCGACTTCCATATGGCCCGAAAGATGACGAAATACGTCGTTGGAATCGTCATGGAGTAGATTCCGGTTTCCTCCCCTTCGGCATTCTCTCTCTTGATGAAGCACTTAATGGCGGAGGCTTGCCGCGTGCGGCCATCTCTGAATTATTTGGCCCTCCGATGAGTGGAAAAACATCACTCGCTCTTCGACTCGTTGTTACTACACAGGCTATGGGCGGGAAAGTATTATGGGTGGATGCTGAACATTGCTTTGATACAAAATTTGCTCGGTCAAAAGGGGTAATCCTTTCCGACCTTCTTTTAGTTACTCCCGATGATGGCTCCATTTGTCTAAACATAATTTCCGAAATTCTCCCTTCCGATTCAATCGATCTTATTGTCATCGATTCTCTTACAGCTTTGCACTTCAACTCCACGGATAATAAATCACATTTTCAATTGAGTCATGAATGGATATGGCAAATATTATCCAAGATTAAAGAAACTATGACGGGTGTACTGATAATTAGTCAGATGCGTAGCAATATAAACGTGTCCTCTGAACGCCTTGTCAGTGCATCCGGCAATATTTCCCCTTTTTGCAATTGCTGCATAGAACTTGAAAAATCCTGCGGTGAACTATGTGCCCGATTACATCCCGCTTCACAAAAAATCATCCTCCCTCCATGGGTGTGACATTTCTGTCCGGGCTTGAACTTTTTGACTCCTCTATCGTTACATTTTTACCTACTTGAAATTTAAATTTACATTCAGTTATGGAAAATCCACATAGATTATACATCGTAAGCTTTGGCGATTCTAACAAATACAGATATGAATTTGCTGATGTTATGTCAGAAGATCCGGTGAAAAAAGTCAACCCTTTGGATTGGCTCGAAAAAGACCTTCATGATTTCCTTGAAGAAAAATTCCCCGGTCGGACGTTCGCTTATCTTGTCACACCTCGTGTCACTGAGGTGCTATGGAAAAATCGAGAGAAATATATCGGTTTTCCCGAATTGAATCGTATTGCTGTCGAGCAGATTAAGAGTGTTCTCATAGAAGAGGTGGAGAGCCGTGAGGATCTCAAAAGACTTAACAATAATGCCCCCTATGACCAACTGATCAGTGCCAATAACTGATTTTTTCAACTCTCTCTTCTTAAATTTTTACTATGGGAACCACAATATTCAGCCGATTCCTCTCGGCTTTGGGCGTGAAGCATACTGACACTTACAGCGACAGCCAATTTATTCACATGCCCTTTCATACCCTCTTCGGCCTGTCTAAACTCTGTCAGACCTACGGGATAAAATCCGAAGGGTTACGCCTTGCCCGCCCCTCTGACATGTCGCAGCTTGATACCCCTTTCCTCGCTCATACATCCGGTGGTATGGTCATTGTCCTTGATTATGGATCGCAAACGGTCACTTACGACACTCAGAACACTATCCAACATATCTCCATTGATAATTTCAATAAGGCCGCCGACGGAATAGTATTCCTTGCATACCCCGATGAAAACAGCATCGAACCCGATTATGCCGCTCATCTCACTCTCCATCTTTTCTGCAAGGCTAAAGGGATTGCGATGTGGCTTCTTCTCGCTGCTCTTGTCCTCTTTTTATATATCTCCAACGATATTTATAAATCAATCCCCGCCTCTTTACTTATCCTTATTGACGCCGCAGGTATCTTCTTTTCAACCCTTCTGGTCCAGAAAGGGATGAAGATACATAATAAAACTGCCGACAGGGTATGTGGCGTAATTGAAGCTACCGGTTGTGACACCGTACTCGAGACTAAAGCAAGCTCTTTCTTCGGTATTTTCAAATGGTCAGAAGTAGGACTCACCTATTTCTCAGTCTCTTTATTCACTCTCCTTGTCTTCCCTCAATTCACAAATCTCCTCGCTGCCCTCAACGTCTGCTGTCTCCCCTTCTCTGTTTGGAGTGTGTGGTATCAGAAATTCCGCGCTAAAGCCTGGTGTACTATGTGTCTCTCTGTACAATCTCTTCTTTGGCTCTCTTTCTTCTGCTACCTTGCCGGAGATTTCTTCCACAAGATTTTCCCTCTTAACATTCACATTTTTGTCTTGATTGCATCATATACAGTGGTACTCTTGATTCTCAATAAAGTTCTGTCCTCATTTGAAAAAAGAATCACCAAAGATGACCCCAACTAATCTATTTTAATTTTATAAAGATGAAACAAATTAAGAAAAAAGATATTCCCGGTGCTCAAGTCCTCTCTCCCCTTCAATTGAATTCGGTTCATTTCTCTGAGAAACATACAAGGCTAACTCCCGAAGTGCTTGAATCAATGCGTAATACAAAATCTAATAATTGATCGTCTGCAGGTTATGAAAAAGGTATATATTTTTGCAATCTCTTTAATAACATTTATGATTCTTGCTGGATGTTCGGATGACCCGGATATTTTCCCCGATAACTCCGGCAAAAAAATTTATTCGGGCGATATGCTGACGGTGAATTATATGGGCAACCAAATGTTAGGTAAATCCATCACATTTGAACAAAACGGGCAGAACGCTTCTCTCACTCTCTTCTCGCAAATCGGCCTTGCTTTGCTTCCGGACAGCGGTATAGCCACTACCATAGACGGCCCGGGTATTATTCCGGGTGACAAAACTTTAGTTCTCGATATTGACTTGCACCGCAAAGGTGATAAATATACATTTAGCGGACATAAGGAGGCAACTTTCTGCTCCTTCAATTATTTCGGAAAAATCGATTCTAATCACTTGACAATTGATATCTCCGATGTTTTGATGAAAAATACCGCTCTGCAGAATACCTCATGGACACCACTCCCCTATCTTCCCGGTAAGGAGCCGGTGGCGATGCCGCTATCCACTCCCCTTTCCATGACCTGGAGCTCCGCTGCTGATGTTTCCCTCCCCGAAGGGAATCTGATGAAGACTCAGCAAATTGCAGATATTCTCCTTTATACCCCTATCTTTTTCGATAAAGCCACCGGTGAGAACGCATCCATAGCCGAGCTTTTAGCTCGTTCACTTAAATCGGTCTCTTTCTCTTCACCATCCGGATGCGAAATAATGTTAAATCAGAATAATGGCGCAGAATTGACTCTTAATCAATCTGATTTGCAATACGTCGTTCCCAAAGACGGCTCCCTACTGCTATATGTCAATCCCGAAGGAATTGCAAAACAAATCCTCAATTCAACCCGTGCCGTGGAAATATCCTCCACCACAATGCTTCAAGCAATCGAGACATTGCTCTATGCCGTTCGCCAAAACCTCTCCGACGGATTCATCTTCACCTATGCTTTATCCGCTGATTCCCTTCAGATTTCACTCCCGTCGGAAATCACAATTCCCGCTGTAAAAGCATTTTTGACCAAATTACTCTCTGACGATAAAATCCTCGAAACAATTCTCAACGGATTATCCAAAGATCCGGCTTTGGCCGAATATATTCCCGTTTTTAAAGTTTTGGCTGCCCAACTTCCCAACATTTTGGAACAAACCTCCGAAATGACACTCACCCTCTCGCTCAAACCCCTCTGATATTGCGCAGCAACGATGCAAGTCCGGCTCGTCTTAACGGTGAGCCGGCAAACACTCTGTCGAAATCCTCCTCACTCATTCCAAGAAGCATCTCCCCATCAATAATCGATACCTGTTCCGTCAAGCGAAAATCAGAAAGAACATCGGCTGTAATATCCAAATTATAAGGACAGCATGTCTGACATCTGTCACATCCGAACAATGTCGCAGGTGCACGCCTGATTATCTCCCTTTCTTCAGCACTCCACTCCCCTTTCCTTTCTATGGTTAAGGCAGAAAGACACCGGGAAGCATCCACCCCATCCGGTGTGATTGCACCCGTCGGACACGCATCAATACATTTCCCGCATCCCATACATTGCCCAATTGACGGTTCATCCGGCTCAAGCTCAAGAGTAGTCAATATCTCGGCAAGAAATATAAGCCCTCCGGCTCCCTCCACTATCACCGAGCCGTTAAGCCCTTTGACCCCCAATCCCGATTTTAATGCCCAATACCTCTCCGGAATCGGCGCAGAATCCACACAAAGGCGGTTTTTAGCCCCATACAGCTCATTCAACTCCTTTAGTAAGGGTTTTAGCCTACTCCGTATCGCCTTGTGATAATCGCGCCCGTATGCGTAAAAACTAACCATCGGCTTACACTCATCCCTACGTCGTGACGGATTATAGCTGAACGCTGCAGAAATTACAGTCTTCACACCTGAGAGAAGATTTGAAGGATTCCGCCTCAATTCCCTATTTCCGGACATATACTCAAGACATCCGTTCATCCCCAGGCTCAACCACCTGTCAAAAGAGGCATCGAATTCTTCCGACACCTCCTCAGCTTTGGCAAACCCTACCTTACAGGCTCCGGCTTCCAATATCATTTTCCGGATTTTATCCTTCATCTCCTATTTCTTTCTGCCAAAATCTGCCGGTATCTCTCCCCACCGGTCTGTATCCCATTTTAAGACGGGAACCCGGAATTGATGACTCCCCAGCCAATGATCCGCCCTACGAATCAATTCTCTGACTTCCTTATTGGCTGCCGTCGCCTTCAATTTTGTATTTGCCGCTCCTCGTCTCACCCATGACATCCCGGTTCTTGAATCACTGTAAATAGTATGACGCTCTCCCCTATTCTCCATCAGAGCCATAGCATGCACTATCGCAAGATACTCCCCAATATTATTCGTCGCATCTTTAAACGGACCGATACGGAAAATCACTCTGCCCGTACTTAAATCCACCCCTTGATATTCCATGACTCCCGGATTTCCCATGCATGACGCATCCACAGCCCATGCGTTTCGATCCACCTCAACAAATCCTCTCCAATCCGGTGTAGCGCTCAATTTTTCCTGCGACACCTGACGAAGAAATGCTCCAAGGTTAATCTTCTCATCAAGAAGCAATCCTTTACGATATGCTTCGGCTGCCTCACCCGACGATGAATATGCCTTATATCTCGCCCCTTTGTAATTTTCCACCGATTCCCTGGCATCATCCCAATTGTCGAATACCCCCGGTGTACGCCCTACCCATACAACATAGAATTTCTTCATCGATTACGAATCTCTCTTTAAAAACTACATTTTATTCCGTTTTCCGACTTTTGGCTCCGGCCGATAATCGTATTCCGTACGCAAACGGTCAAAATGTTCCGGATCACGGTATAAAAACAATGAATCTTCTATGGGTGAATATGATTCCTCTATCTCTTGGGCAGTCGGTGATATACCATTATAAGGTGCAGCAAGATCAGACAAATCAGGCAACGGAAGACTGAAATGACGGCAAACACCTTCTACAGCCATCCGGGTGGCTCGTTGCTTCCCCTCAAGTGAATATCCGGCTATATGAGGTGTCCCCAACAATACAGCTCCCAACGTCTCCGGTTTGATGTTCGGCTCACCCTCCCACGTGTCAAGAATTGCTGTCAGACGCGATTTTGTCAAATACGGAAGCAACGCCTCCTCATCTATCACCCCTCCCCTTGCCGCATTCAATATAAGACGTCCGGCAGGTATCTTTTCAATCAATTCCCTGTTGAGCAAATGATACGTCGGATATTCACCTTTGCGAGTCAAAGGTGTATGAAATGTTATAATATCTGACCGCTGCAACAATTCCTCCAGTCCGGTCCATTGAGCAGCTATCGGTTCGGGACTCTCTCCTCTCTTTTCCCGTGGAGGATCATTGACCAGAATATTGAATCCAAGATTCTTTCCCCATTCTCCTACTATCTTCCCCACATTCCCTACACCTACCACACCTACAGTTGTCTCGTCCGGGGTCATACCCTGCGAAAGGATATTGCTCCAAACCCATTGAGCCACTCCCGGGGCATTACACCCCGCAGCATTCTCAACCTTTATCCCCGAGGCCTCACACCATGGTATATCGATATGATCTGTCCCTATTGTAGCCGTAACTATATATTTTATTTGAGACCCTTTGAGTAAATCTGATGTTATACGGTTTCGGGTATGGATAATTAAAGCGTCTGCTTCAGAAAGATTTTCAGCAGTGAAATCAGTTCCGTCAAGGTACCTGACATCAGCGTATGATTCCAAACGCCCTTTAAGAAACGGTATGACTCTATCGGCAATGATTAACGGTCTGTATGTGTGGGATATGATGTTCATGCTGTCAGTATGCAAATGAAGAGTGATATGTATAGAACAGCTACAGAGAGCAGAGCAAGTGGTGAATATTTCCAATCGATTGATTCAGCACTGTTGGCCACCTGGATGCTAACAGTCAGCAGTATAGTCTCGATATATGCCATGTAATTGCTGAAATCAAGACATGCAAAAATTGCAGCTGAAATACCGAAAATGCAGATGATGCGATTATACTGCATCAATCTGACACTTGTTGTAAATACAGTCAATGAATTATGAGCGGCTGCAAGCAGCCCCGTAATTAATGCTATACCTGTCTCAAGCAGCACGAACAGTAAATCCAGACCGGTGACGTCAGTGGCAAACAATGACTCCATCCGAGGCATCGCAAAATCTCCCGGTGTCACGATTCCAAGCCCCATCAATGTCCAATAAGGTGCAATCAACCCCAGAAAAAAGGCACACAGCTCCTTAGGTCGTACTATTCGAAGGATTCCCGCACAGATAAGATGCACCGGAACAAAGAGCAGAAATGCATATTGCACCATACCGCCAAGTCCCGATATGGTGGCTATTATAAACATCTCCTGTGTGGCATTGCTCCTCCCGTAAGCATTCATCAACATGTACATGCATACAAGATTCCCCAAACATAATATCGTCGAAGAGTTTAACCCTACAGTAAGCCATGGATTGGCAGCCGATGTAATCAGAAACAATACAGGAAAAAGATAATCCTGACCCGGAACAAAGACAAGCTTCTTATTGGCGAAAACTGCTCCTATAGCAATCCCCAAAATCAAAACCGTATTAAGAAACCATGAAAGAGCCGGAGACAACGGCCACATATTGGGCGACGGAGCACAGATACCGGCTGTTAACTCTCCCCTGATTTGAGGAAGTGTAAAAAAGGCCGTTGTGGCCATCACTGCCATAGCCACAATTGATAAGACTGCTCCCTCTTTTCCTGCTACATGTCTTGCCACTCTGTCAAAGATCTTGTGATATGTCGCGACGGAATTGCTTCCCTTCAAATTCAAGCGTGGCTGCCGCCTGCGTTGCTCTCAGAGCTGCCTTATGAATATCTTCGGCAAGTACCGTGACGGCAAGTACCCGTCCTCCATTCGTTATAATCTCATTAGATTCGTTATATTTTGTGCCGGCATGATACACCTTGACATCCTCGTCAAGATTCTCAAATCCGGTTATAACATCTCCTTTACGATATTTCTCCGGATACCCCTCGGCCGCCAATATCACTGTGGCGGCTGCCTTGTCGGTCACCTTGAGCTTCTTCAGCGCAAGTGTCTTGTCGGCTATCCCCTCAAGTAGTGATACAAAATCCGACTCTATGCGGGGAAGCACCACCTCCGTCTCGGGATCGCCCATTCGGCAATTGTATTCTATCACCATCGGATATCCATCCACATTCATTAACCCTAAAAAGATAAATCCGCTGTAAGGTACCCCCTCTTCGCGCAATCCCTTTATTGTGGGTTCTATGATGGATTTTCTCACCCTATCCATAAACGATTCATCGGCAAACGGTACAGGTGATACTGCTCCCATTCCTCCCGTATTCAGTCCGGTGTCCCCCTCTCCTATCCGTTTATAATCTTTGGCTACAGGAAGAATAATATAGTCCTCACCATCGGTCATTACAAACACTGAACATTCCACACCATCGAGATATTCCTCTATCACTACTGTGCAAGACGCCTCGCCAAACATTCCGCCAAGCATCTCGGTGAGCTTCTCTTTCGCTTCCATAAGCGAATCAATAATCAATACCCCCTTGCCGGCTGCCAAACCATCTGCCTTCAGGACGTACGGCGCTTTGAGCGATTCAAGAAATGACAATCCCTCATCTACAGTCTCCCCGGTCACTGTCATAAACCGAGCCGTGGGTATGGCATGACGGAACATGAACTCTTTGGCATACTCCTTACTCCCTTCAAGCATGGCTCCGGCTTTCCCCGGTCCGATTACCTTTACCGAATCTTCGGCAAAATAATCAGCTATACCGTCTACAAGAGGCTGTTCGGGTCCGACCACAATCATATCTATCGCATGGCTGTCAACAAACTCCTTGATTCCGTCAAAGTCAAGTGGTGACAATGATACATTATATTCCGCTGTTCCGGCATTGCCCGGCGCCACATACAACCGTTCCGTGCGAGGTGATTGAAGTATCTTGTCCGCAAACGCAGATTCGCGTGCTCCCGATCCGAGAAGCAATATATTGAGTCGTTCTTTCATCTTTTAATCTTGTTCAGTATTTTCAGATGTTTCAGAATTATTTTTATACCATCCCTTGCGGCTGCGCATTTTCACACCCTCTTTACCTGCACGGAACACAGTAGCTTCCGGTGGTAATTGAGGCCCTTTACCTTCCACCAATATCGCCTTGTCGCGACGTGTGCCGGCATTACGTCCGGTAAGGCGGATATTTCTGCGGTCCTCGCGTTCTTCTCTATCCCAACGTTGCCGACGGTCATCTCTGCGGTCTTTGAAGTTGCGGTCGCGGCGGTCATCTCTACGACGATTGTCGCGGCGGTCATCCCGTTTGCCAAAGCCGCGCTTTGAATCCCGTTTGCCGAACTCTTCATCGCGGTCACGGCGCATCTTTTTAGCTGTGTCACGATTGAATTTACGGCTTCCGCTCTCCCATTCCCTATCGCTAAGATGGCGTGTGCGCGGACGTGATTCACGATTGAAGTCATCATTGCGTATCGTGCCGCCTTCTCTTACAAAATCTTCATGTTTACCCTCAAATATGACATATTCGCGCAGTGTACATTCCAGCGAACCGTTAAGAATCGGGAATTTTACTGAAGGCTTAAACCCGATGGCATCGAAATGCTCCTTCTTATATGCTAAAATCCATGCGTGGTATCCCTTGAAATTTTGCTTAAGCTCAGTTCCTATCTCTGAGAATAATTTCATCAGATCATCACCCCGCAATCGTTCTCCGTAAGGGGGATTGGTAATCAGAATGCCAGGAAGCGGAGCATCCGGCCAATCCTGAAACGCCTTACAATCAAGCTCTATCATACCCTCCAATCCTGCTGAACGTATGTTGCGACGTGCTATAGCCACTGCATCCGGGTCAATGTCGGAGCCGTATATCTTGTATTCGAACCGGCGTTCCTCTGAATCATCGCTACACAATTCATCAAACAGTTCCGGATCAAAATCCGGCCATTTTTCAAACGCAAACTCCTGTCGATATATCCCCGGATTGATATTTGAGGCTATCAAGGCTGCCTCGGTCAGGAAAGTTCCTGACCCACACATCGGGTCAACAAAATTGCTCTCCCCTCTCCAGCCCGTTTTCAAAATGATGCCGGCTGCAAGTACTTCGTTGATGGGGGCTGCCGTCTGGTCTACACGATATCCGCGTTTGCTCAGCGGTTCTCCGGATGAATCGATTGAGATGGTGATTCGGTCATCGGAGATGTGAACATTGAAGAGGATGTCAGCTCCGTCAAGGCGTATCGAAGGACGTCTGCCGCAGAGGTCGTTGAAATAATCCGCGATACCGTCTTTGACACGATATGTGACAAATCTCGAGTGAGTGAACTCTGAGCTGTTGACTGTCGAATCAATGGCAAAGGTTGAATCGGCACTCATAAATTGACTCCAATCAATGTCTCTTACGCAGTCATAAAGCTCATCGGGATTGGCAGCGGTGAATTTCACTATCGGTTTGAGTATTCTCAGAGCTGTGCGGCAACATAAATTGGCGCGATACATCATTCTCTTGTCTCCCTCAAAGGAAACCATGCGCCTCCCTATTTGTACATTGTCAGCGCCAAGGGATATAAGTTCGTCGCGCAATACGTCTTCAAGACCTTGAAAGGTCTTGGCTACCATCTCATATTTGGTTGCGGATTGTGCATCCATCTATTCTCTGTTTTTATTTTGACTAAAATGAAATCGGGCCGGGTGTACCGGAATTGGATTCTGTGAATTTTTGTACTATCTCTTCGCCGCGGATGCCGGCTTCGCCCAGACGGGCTATGTCACGATTGATTTTCGGGTCGCGATTGAAGGTCGGTGTCCTTTCAAGCAATGCTATTACCTCATGGTCATCAAATTGCGACGGTTTGAGCACGGCATATTTCTGACGGGCAGCGTTGCGGCGTTTGTCGTTTACCTGCTCGATTCCATACACTTCTGCTATCTTGTCAAGCTCCTTGGTGGTTGTGTCGCGTGTGGATGACTCGCTTTTTGTCTCTTTGCCGGCAAAATCAATAGTCCCCTCACCGGTCCCTTTGATGACATTCTCATCGCGGATTGTGACATCAAATCCCGCTGCCAGAACGGTAATCTTGAATTTGTCACCCAGAGTTGGGTCATCTGCGATACCCCATTTAACGTCGATGGAGTCTGACATATCGTTGGTGAAGGCTGTTATCTGGTTCACTTCATCTGAAATCAGAGGCCTGTTTCCGTAACGATTGACGGAGAATTTAAGCAGCAGGCGGCTGGCTGACCTGATATTGTGGCGTTTGAGCAGCGGTGAGGTCAGGGCATTGTTGATTGCGTCGGTTACTCTGTTCTCCCCTTCACCGGAGGCTGTCGAGATGATGGCTGTTCCGGCATCGGTCAGTGTGGTGCGTACATCCTCGAAGTCAACGTTGATGTAGCATTTCTCGGAGATAATTTCGGAGATGGACCTTGCAGCGTTGGCAAGTGTGTCATCGGCTTTTGCAAAGGCATTGAAGAAATCGAGGTCTTTGTAAAGCTCGATGAGGTTCTGATTGTTGATCACAAGCAGAGCATCCACATGGCGTTTCATCTCTTCAGCACCTTCTATGGCTTTGAGGATTTTTCTTTCACCCTCAAACATGAAGGGGACGGTGACGATACCAATGGTGAGCATACCTGCCTGTTTTGCGATGCGTGCCACTACGGGAGCTGCTCCGGTCCCGGTGCCACCACCCATTCCGGCAGTTACGAAAACCATCTCGGTGCCGTCATCAAAGAGTTTACGGATTTGTTCCTCGTCCGCTTCGGCGCATTGTCGACCTATCTCCGGATTATTGCCGGCTCCGCGTCCTTTACAGATGGAGTATCCGAGAATCAGTTTGTTGGGGACGGGTGATGTCTCGAGAGCCTGTTGGTCAGTATTGGCCACAACGAATGTTACATTTTCGATGTTTTGGCCATACATATAGTTGACGGCATTGCCGCCTCCGCCGCCGACACCGACTACTTTAATAAGACAATGGTCGTCGGTAAATTCCGGTGCGAAATTTGATGTGTCGGCTATATTGTTGTCAATTTTTTGATTTGCCATGATAGGGGAGTGGTCAGTTAATAAAGTTCATCGCTGTCTTCAGGAGTCTTGTCGATGAATATTCTACCGATAGAGGTAGTGATTTTTGAGAATAAATTGTTTCTTTTGGCCGGACGTGGTGTATCGATATTGGTTGTTGTATCCATACCTGTTTCCGAATCGATTGTGTATTCATCATCGTTGGGTTCACCTATTGGGGGAAGCTCACGATTCTGAGGTATTTCAAGACATTCGATATCGGAATGAGTGGCTCCGGCATAAAGGATGCTTATGGCCTGGAGGATGTCTGCTGCCGGATATTTGGTGTCTTCAAGTCTGACATATCCGGGGAGTCTTCCGCGTCTTACGGGAAGGTTTGATCTGTTGGCAAGCAGTTCGAGCATACCGTTCATCTTGAATCCTCCTCCGATACCAACAATACCACCGGGGAGGTCGCTGTTTTTGAATCCGGCATAGCTGATTTGTTCGATTATGTTAGCTACAATCTCTTCGCTTCGTGCCACAATGATATTGCTGACATCAGCGAGTTTGAGTCCACCGAGATTCAGTGAGGAGGGTTTGTCGGCAGCTATGGCGTTTCCGGAAGTCACTTTTATCTCTTCGGCGGCTTCTTCGAGCACATTGAGCGATGTCAGATCGCGGGTGATATTTCTTGAGCCGAGCGGAAGAGTGACAAAATATGTAAGGTTGCCGTTTTTATAGATTGTGACGGTGGTGGTTTCAGCACCGAGGTCCACTAACATACATCCGAGACGTTTTTCGTCATTTGAGAGGATTAGATGTCCGGTGGCAAGTGCAGTGACGACATATCCGGCCACAGGGAGGTGGAGCTTGTCGTAGACGGTTTTTTCCACGTTGCGTTTCATTTCCGGGCGGCAGGTGATAAGGTCATATATTGCCGATATTGATGTGCCGAGGACTCCTACGGGAGAGTGTGTCTCCTGTTTGCCGATTTTGTAGATTCGGGGCACGGCATCCACGATTTCAAGTCCTTCGGCTATTGATGTTCTCCAGGCTTCGTTTCTAAGGCGTTGGAGTATTTCTTCGTCAATCTCTGTCTCTTCGGGAAGGTTGATGCACACTTCTGTGTGGAACGAGCCGAGGCTTCTGCCGGACAGTCCGATGAAGACGGATGATATTTTATGTGGTGACACAGAGGCTTTACGTTCAAGTTTCTCTATGATTCGGGATATTCGGATGGAGGTCTCTTCGAGATTTTGGATTATGCCGTATCGAATCCATTCCACACCTTTCTCCATTTCCACAGCTATGACATCGAGGTCACCTTGTCCGGTGGTTTTCCCTACGGTGCCGATTATTTTGGAGCTGCGTAATTCAAGTGCCGCTATGTATCGTTCTTCAGTCATTTGTTTGAGATTTCTTTACAGTTTTGTTTTGGTTTTCTGTTGGAGAGTTGCTTTGTGTGGCAGCGGAAATATGTTGTCCGGTGGCTGATTGTGCATCGGTTTCTTCAAGTCCGTTGAGGGTAGCCTCTTCGGGGTCTGTTTCGTCCACTATTGTTGTGGTGCGGAACAGAGGTGTCTTGTCGCGTCTTGTTGCCACAATCTGTCCGTGATATTTGACGGATATAGTGTCGTATGTTTCCCAACCGCGATAGGGGAGTATCTTCTTATAGGCGGTTATGATATTTTGTTTTTTATAACTTAGATTTGTAGTGTCGCCTATGTTGATGACGTGTCCTTTTATTCTCGGTATCAGTATGATATTGTTTTTATCATGAGCTTCTATCATGGTGACGAGTTCACGAAGTACGGGGTCGTTTTCCACAAACCGAGCCACGGGCAGAATATCTTTTGCCGGAAATTCCTTGGTGAAATGACCGCTCACCACCGGGACATCGGCAAAGAAATCTGCTTTGGCTATGATTTGTTTACCCTCTTTGTTGATGTAATATGAGCGATTGCCATCGAAGACTCTCAGCTCCGGCACCATTGGTGTGACATAGATTCGTAATTTTCCTTGTGAGGTGATGACGCATTGCACATCTTCGAAATTTCTCAGTGAGTTGAGATATTTCTCTATGGCGCTTGTCTTGAGTTCCGAGATGTTTTTCCCGATAATATGGCTGTCATATTTAGCCAATTCCTTTATCACACCGCGGGAAGTTATGGTATCTACTTGCGCTGTACTTGTTATGGCAACTTCTATTCCGGAGCATTTACCGGCCTTGGCTTGAGAGCATGACCATGATGCAGCCAAAACGATATAGGCTGTCAAGATGGTAAGGATAAGCCATTTAGAAACTGTCTTCCACATAATTACAAGCAGGTAAACGGTGTGTCATTGTGCTCTTTTTTCGAGCAGAATATCTTTGATGTCGGGGAGCAGACGGTCAATGTCGGCTGCCCCGAATGTCATTAAGATGTCAAAGTTACTGTTTTTTATCAACGTGAGCAAATCTTTTCGGGGACAAAATGCTTTTTGAGGTGAATTTACCTTTGAAAGGATAATGTCGGTAGTAACACCGGGGATGGGAAGTTCGCGAGCCGGATATATTTCCGGCATGATGACATTATCTGCCTCAGAGAGTGCTTGGGCAAATTCATCGGCAAAATCTCTTGTACGGGTATATAGATGTGGCTGGAAGATGACCGTCAGTTTTCTGCCGGGGAAGAGTTTGCGTACCGATTGGATGGATGCTTTTACTTCGTTGGGTGAATGTGCGTAATCGTCCAGAAGAATTGGATGAATTTCGTCACGCAGATGGAATTCGAAGCGTCTTTTTGCTCCGAGGAATGTAGCGAGTCCCTTTTTTACGTCGTCAGCAGAAGCTCCGGCAAATAGAGAAGCTGCAATGGCAGCGACGGCGTTATCGATATTGATTTCGATGGGTTGGCCGAGTTCTATATCGTCAATACGTATATCCGGGCCGACGTATGAGAATGTGAGGTGACCCTCGTTGTATCGGATATTTTCAGCGTGAGAGTCGCCGCCGTCATGAGCGGAATAGGAGAGGATTGTGACATCGTTGCCGGTGTCGGGTTTCATCTTCAGTCCGGTGTGCATGAGCAGGAGGCCACCGGGACGTATTAGGGAGGTAAAAATGGAGAAGGCCTCCAGATAGTGCGCCTCGTCTCCATAAATATCAAGATGGTCAGGGTCGGTGGATGTGACTATGGCCACAAGAGGGGAGAGGTGATGGAATGAGCGGTCGTATTCGTCTGCCTCGATTACCGACCAATTGGATTTATCGCTGAGAATAAGATTTGAATTGTTGTTACGGAGTATTCCTCCGAGGAAAGCATTGCATCCCGTCTTTGATATGTCGAGAATATGGGCTATCATGGAAGATGTGGTGGTCTTGCCGTGAGAACCGGCTACACAGATACTGTCGCTCTGACGGGTGATTTTTCCAAGCAGTGCGGCTCGTTTGATTACTTCAAATCCGTTGTTGCGAAACCAAGATAGTATCTTGTTATTGTCCGGTATGGCCGGGGTGTATACCACCAGCGTGTCTTGAGGATTTCGACAGGGGAGAGGTATGAGGTTTTCGTCATCTTCAAAGACAATTTTCACACCTTCAGCACTGAGAGCGTCGGTAAGAGCGGAAGGTGTGCGGTCATATCCGGCAATGAAAAGATTCTTGGAGAGGAAATATCGTTCAAGATTAGCCATTCCGATACCTCCGGCACCTACGAAATATATATTTTTCATATTGTGGCGTTGTCGTTGTTGATGATATTAAGTATTTGGTCGACAATAATCTCGTCAGAGTCGGGTAGAGCCATCTTTTTAGCTGCTGAGGCCATTGCTTCAATCTTTCCGGGATTGGCAGCGAGTCCGAGGATTATTTCAATGAGTTGGAGAGGTGCGTTTCTGTCATGAACCAGAATGGCGGCACCTTTTTTCTCAAGGGCCTGAGCGTTTTTGGTCTGATGGTCTTCGGCTACATTGGGTGAGGGGACGAGGATTGAAGCCTTACCAAGGAGCTCAAGCTCGGATATTGAGCCGGCACCGGCTCTGCTGACTACAAAAGAGGCCGCAGAATAGGCTTTTGCCATGTCTGCGATAAATTCTGTCACCACTACCCCTTTAAGCCCTTTGGCGGCTTCCGAGGCGCGATTTCCGAAGAATTTTCCTGTCTGCCAGATAACTTGCAGTCCGGCATCTGCAAGACGTTTTATTCCGGCTTCAAGAGTCTGATTAAGAGTGCGTGCTCCGAGTGAGCCTCCTATGACAAGAATTGTTGTCTTGTCGGGTTCAAGTCCGAAGGCTTGACGCGAAGCAGCCACATCCGAGAGGGATTCGAGGAGGTCTTTGCGCACCGGATTTCCGGTAAGGATAATTTTATCTTCGGGGAAGAAACGTTCCATACCTTCGTATGCGGTACAAATCTTGCGAGCTTTAGCCGCAAGGAGTTTGTTGGTCACACCGGCGTAAGAATTCTGTTCCTGCAAGAGAGTGGGGACACCTGCACGTTGGGCCGCTTTGAGTGTTGGGCCGGAGGCATATCCACCTACACCGACAGCAATGTCGGGTTTAAACTCTTTGACAATTTTGCGTGCCATGGAGATACTTTTGAAAAGTTTCTTCAGCACGCTGATATTTTTGAAGA
Source organism: Bacteroides sp. (assembly GCA_023665145.1). Taxonomy (GTDB): domain Bacteria; phylum Bacteroidota; class Bacteroidia; order Bacteroidales; family Muribaculaceae; genus Lepagella. The sequence continues at coordinate 71,846 of JAMPEM010000002.1, read as the reverse complement.
TGTTCTTGCGGTTGAAACCGGCCACAGGAAGGCCGACAATTTTATAACCGGCGGCCGGGACTTTCTCCATTTCCATTCTGTTTTCTGCTCCTACGAAGAGTATATCACAGTCTATTCGGCGTTTTAGAGCATTTGCTATGGAAAGAGCCGGGAAGATATGTCCTCCCGTTCCACCTCCTGATATCAGTATTTTATATTTCTTTTCTTCCATGGGGAGATTGTGTTTATTCAGAAATCATAGTTGGGTTTTCAGCGTGCATGTCAGAGGGTAGTTCTTTGAGTTCGGCGCGCATTTTCTTTTTGTTTCCACCGGTCATGCCGTGTCGGCTTACGGAAAGCATCATGCCGATAGCTGCGGACATTACCAGAACTGATGTTCCGCCTTTGGAAATGAAGGGGAGAGGCTGACCGGAGACTGGTACTATACCTACTACAATAGCCATGTGGATAAGTGCTTGGAGCACAATGAGCAGGGCACTTCCCATAACGAGCAGAGCGGGGAATGCCCGGGAGCATCTGCCGGCTATAAAGCCGGCGCGTCCTATCAGGCACAGATACAGAGCCAAGAGGATGACACCTCCCACAAATCCTGTGTCTTCCACCACAATGGAGTAGATATAATCGGAGAAGGCGAGAGGGAGTCGGGCACTTTCACGTGAATTTCCGGGTCCTTTCCCTATCAGTCCGCCGTGAGCTTGTGCGTAATAAGACATTTTGACTTGTCGGTTTAAGTCATCGGTGGGATCGGATGGCTTTACACCTTTGAAGAATCGGGCGAGTCTGTTTTTGTGTGTTTCAGAACGTCCGATGGATTGGTCTTCAGATGAGACTGTTTGTATTGTCTGAGCGGAAGTTTGCACTTCAGAGGTGAAGTCATTGTCGGAATGTGAAGGCTTGGCAAGATAGAGTACGGCACCGAATGTGCCGTAGATGGCAATGACGAGGAAAAATTTTGACATTTTCATACCACCGATAAGAAACATGCAGCAGCTGATACCCATAACAAGGAGAGTGTTGGTAAGACCGTTTTTCCATGTAAGGGCACCGAAAAGCATCACGACAACAGCAGCCAAAATGATACCTTTATTGCTGACTCCTCGCGGTATCTGATTGGTTGCCAGGATTTGAGCGAGAACTACTACTATTGCTATCTTTGCAATTTCGGCCGGCTGGATTGTTATCCCTGCGTATCGCAGTGCTCTGTCGGCACCGTTGATGCTGACACCGAATCCGAATGTGACGAGCAGCAGCAGTATGAACGATACCAATGCAGCCACCCTGGACCAACGCCGGAACGTGATATATGGGAGTTTATGGAACCAGACGATTATGCCGAATCCGAGTGCGAGAAAAATGGCGTGACGGATTAGTGGTGCATAGACGTTGGTTAATGTAACCTCGAAGCTTGAGGCGCTGAAAAGCTCCACGATAGAGATTACAAGCATGAAGATGTATATTCCCCAGATGTAAGGGTCGCTTTTTGGTTTTTCAGTATCTTTGGTCTTGGATGCTGATTTGCGAAGACGGGATGAGAGACCGTTGACCTTGTTGGAGATTCCGGCTTCCTTTTCGTCGACAGGTATTCCGTCGACTATTTCTTTGAGTCGTATGATTTTTTCTTTTGTTTCTATCATCAGTGGTGGAGAGATTATTTTTTTATTGCGTGTACAGCGGCTTTAAATTGACGTCCTCTGTCTTCGTAGCTTTTGAAGAGGTCGAAGCTTGCGCAGCAGGGTGAGAGCAAAACAGTATCACCTTGTTGGGCTATCTGAGCACATTCTTTTACGGCATCTTCAAGGGAGTGGGTGTCACGAATCAATGGCACCTGATTTTCGAAGAATGAGAGAAGCTTTGAATTATCTTTACCCATGCAGACGATGGCTTTGACTTTCTCTTTGACGAAGGGGAGGATTTCAGAGTAATCGTTCCCTTTGTCTTTTCCGCCAAGAATCAGCACGGTGGGTGTTTTCATGCTTTCGAGGGCATACCATGTGGAATTGACGTTGGTGGCTTTGGAGTCGTTGATATAAGTGACTCCACCGATGGTGTCAACGTATTCGAGGCGGTGTTCTACAGCTTCGAAATCTTCAAGGGCGGTGCGTATGGTTTCACTTTTTATTTTAAGGACGGAGGCGGAGAGTCCGGCAGCCATTGAATTGTAGAGGTTGTGCAGCCCGGTAAGTGAGAGTTTGTCTCTTGGAATTTCCCATACTTCACCGGGGATTGAGAAATGTACAATCCCGTTTTTATCCTCCCAGGCTACAGAGCCTTCCTCCTTGTCGAGGGCAAATGGGAGAAGGCGTTGTTCGAGCTGAAGATTTTTGATTTGCTCGGTTATGATGGGGTCGTCTTGCCAATAGATAAAAGAGTCAGTGGGAGTCTGATTTTGGAGAATACGGAATTTGGCTGCAACATAATTCTCCATTTTATAGTCGTAACGGTCGAGGTGGTCGGGAGTGATATTGGTCATTACTGCGACATCGGCCTTGAAGTCATACATATTTTCGAGCTGGAAGCTGGATAGTTCAATGACGTAAACGTCGTGCGGGTCTTCGGCCACTTGCAGCGCGAGGGAATTTCCGATGTTACCGGCCAATCCTGCATCGATTCCGGCTTTTTTTAGGATGTGATAGATAAGCATCGTGGTAGTGGTTTTACCGTTGCTTCCGGTGATACATACCATCTTTGAGTCGGTGAAACGTCCGGCAAATTCTATTTCAGAGAGTATTGGGACGTTCTTCTCGGCGAGTTGTTTTACGAGTGGTGCTGTGGGAGGTATACCGGGGCTTTTGATAACGATGTCGGCGTTAAGAATCTTATCGGGTGTGTGTCCTTCTTGTTCCCATTCGATACCTCTTTCGGTGAGTATACGGCGGTATTTTTCGGGAATCAGACCGTTGTCAGAGAGGAAAACGTCGTATCCCTGTTTGCGACCGAGGATTGCGGCACCGGTGCCGCTTTCTCCTCCGCCAAGTATTATTAGTCGTTTCATTTCAGTGTCAATTATGATGGTTTTTAATCCTATCGGATTTTAAGTGTGACAAAAGTTAGAGCGGCGAGCAGCAGGGATATGATCCAGAATCGGGTCACAATCTTTGGTTCGGCTATTCCGCGAGCGGGGTAAGGGTAGAGGACTTTTTGAGTCGGGTCGGCATCTTTTTGGAAATGATGATGCAGCGGAGTCATTTTAAATATTCGTCTTCCTTCGCCATATTTCCGTTTGGTGATTTTGAAGTAGGCCACTTGCAGGATTACAGAGAGGTCTTCGGCGAAGAATACGAGGCAAAGAAGAGGAATAAGGAGTTCTTTGCGGATGAGGATGGCGAAGACACCGAGGATTCCACCGAGAGTTAGGCTTCCTGTATCTCCCATAAAGACTTGAGCGGGGTAAGCGTTATACCATAGGAAACCTACCAGAGCACCGAGGAAGGCTCCTGCATATACTACAAGTTCTTCCGTGCCGGGTATATACATGATATTGAGGTAGGTGGCATACATTACGTTACCGCCCAGATAAGCCATCACAGCGAGAGCGACTCCGATTGTTGCGGATGTTCCGGCACAAAGTCCGTCAAGACCGTCGGTAAGGTTGGCTCCGTTGCTGACTGCTGTGACGACGAAAATCACTACGAGGACGAAAACGAGCCACCCGAGAGTCTGAGCCACATCGGGGTTGTCTATCCATGATGTGAGCCATTCGTAATTGAAGTTGTTGTTTTTTACGAATGGTATTGTTGTGGCCGGTGTTTTGACGTTTTCGGCAAGGTGGACTATTTCTATTTCGTGGTTGGAGAGGTTTTCGATTTCGATGTTTTCGCGTACAACAATGTTGGGTGAGAGCCACATTGTGATACCGACAATGAGTCCGAGTCCCACTTGTCCGGTGATTTTGTATTTCCCTTTAAGTCCGTCTTTGTTGTGATATTTAAGTTTGCGGAAATCGTCGAGGAATCCGATTACTCCCATCCATACTGTTGCTACGAGCATGAGTATCATGTAGATATTCGAAAGATTGCCAATAAGCAGGGAGGGGATGAGGATAGATATGATAATGAGGATACCACCCATGGTGGGGGTACCTGTTTTTTTCATTTGACCTTCGAGGCCGAGGTTTCTGATCACTTCTCCCACTTGCATCTTCTGGAGTCGGGCGATGATTGATTTTCCGGCAAATAGAGCAATTAGCATGGCGAGGGCGAAAGATACACCGGCACGAAATGAGATAAAGTCCATCAGGTTTGCGCCGGGGATATCAATTCCTCTAAGTGATTCAAAGAGTGCGTAAAGCATGATTTTGGGTTATATGCATTAATAGATATGGAGAGACGTTATTTGAGTTCATCAAGAGCTTGGCGCACCACTTCGCGGTCGTCGAAATGGTGTCTGACTCCGTTTACTTCCTGATAGGTTTCGTGTCCTTTGCCGGCAATGAGGATGACGTCACCGGGTTTGGCGAGTTGCACGGCAGTTCTGATAGCTTCTTTGCGGTCGGTGATACAGATGGTTCTGGCAAGCTCCGGAGTGCTCAGACCGGCTTTCATATCGGCGATAATCGTATCTGGGTCTTCGTTGCGCGGGTTATCGGATGTAAGGATGAGGCGGTCGCTTCTGCATGCTGCTTCTTGTGCCATCATGGGGCGTTTGCCGTGGTCGCGATTACCTCCGGCGCCTACTACTGTTATAATGGTGCCGTTAGCTCCGATAATGTCGCGAATGGTATCGAGGACATTGATTAGGGCGTCAGGTGTATGGGCGTAGTCTACGATCGCTGTGGGTCCTTCGGGTTTTGTGATGGTCTGGAATCTTCCTGCCACGGGGACAAGTTTGCTCATAGCTACCAGGACACTTTCCATCTCGAAACCGGCAAGGATAGATGCTCCGTATACGGCTGTAAGGTTATAGGCATTGAAGCGTCCGGTGAATTGGACATTTATTTCGTTGCCGTTGATGCTGAGCAGAGTCCCGTCGAGGTGTGTTTCGAGGATTTTTCCTCTGAAATCAGCGTCACCGCGAAGGGAGTAGGTATATACGTTGGCTTTGGTGTTTTGCACCATGTATGCTCCGGCTTTATCGTCGGCGTTAACAAGAGCAAATGCGTCTTTTGGGAGTGAATCGAAGAATTTCTTCTTCGCGTTCATATAGTTTTCTACAGTGAGGTGATAATCGAGGTGGTCACGTGTAAGGTTGGAGAAGACACCTCCAGCAAATTTAAGCCCGGCGATACGTCGTTGTTCGGCTGCATGTGATGATACCTCCATGAATGCATAATCGCAACCGGCGTCTACCATTTCAGCGAGCAGTTCGTTGAGGGTGAGAGGGTCGGGGGTGGTATGAGTAGTTGGGATGGCGCGTGTTTCGATGTAGTTGCATACGGTGGAGAGTAGGCCTGCCTTGTAGCCTTGCAGTCGTGCCATTTCGTAAAGGAGAGTGGCGGTAGTTGTTTTGCCATTGGTGCCGGTGACGCCTATGAGTTTAAGTTTGTCAGAGGGATGACCATACCAAGCGGAAGCGAGTCTGCCGAGTGCTTCGGCGGAATTTTCTACGTGGATGTATGTTACACCTTTGATGAGAGTTGCCGGGAGCTCTTCGCAGACAATGGCTGCCACGTGGTTGCTTGCTACGACGGGTATGTATTTGTGTCCGTCGGTAGTGACGCCTTTTACGGCGACAAACATTCCGTCTTTGACAGCTTTGCGTGAATCGCTCTGAAGGCTGACAATATTTTTATCGGTATCGCCTATAATTTGTTTGACGGCGATGTCTTGCAGAAGTCCGTTTAGTTTGAGCATTTTATGTTGTAGTTTTTTTGTTACGATATGGGGTTAAGTGTTATTGTCTGAGTGTGATAAGGACAGAAGCGCCTCTTGGGAGATTTCTACCCGGGGCGACGGATTGGGCTACAACGCGGCCTTGGCCGGAGAATTTTACGTTGTATCCGCGACGTTCAAGTATATTGAGAGCGGATCTGGCTTCGAGACCTTTGACGTCCGGCATTTGTCCGGGGGGGAAATCTTGCGGAGTTTGAATTTTTTTCAGACCTTTGAGAGATAGTCGATCGGAGAGATTGTTGTCGTTGAGTCTGGAGGAGGCAGCGAGGGTTGGGGAGTTGTTGCTGTGTTGAGCGGTGTAAGTGGATTTGTTTCCGAGCATACCGCGGGAATAGAGTTTGAGAGCGACTCTTTTGAGTACTTGACCGGAAGTGGCGGCAGCGGAATTTCCTCCGGGTGCCAGAATTAGTGCGATACAGGTGTATCGTGGTTCATCGTAAGGGAAGAACCCGCAGAAGGCATATCTTCTTCGTGATTTGTCATAACCGAATTTTTCTACGGGGAATGCTGTGCCGGTTTTTCCGGCAATTTCTACTCGGTCATCTTGAAGTCCGCGTGCGGTGCCATGTTCTCCCCAGACTACTTCGCGTATGCATTGTTTCATTTTGGCGGCGGTTTCTTTGGAGCATACTCTGTCGGGGAATCCGGGGAGTTTCTGATTAAGGATGGAGTCACGACCGTTTTCGTCGCGCAAAGCTCTGACGAGGTGTGGTCTGACAAAGACACCATCGTTGGCCATAGCGTTGTAATAAGCCAGGGTATATATGGGTGGTATCATTGTGTTGTATCCGTAAGTCTGTCGTGCGAGGTCGAGATGACGGGCGGTCATTGTTATGTTGTTCCCTTTAGAGTCTTTGTCTGTAAGGCGTCTGACGTAAGGGATTTGTTCATCAGCAATACCGGTGTGCATGGGTGTGAAGAATCCTATGGAGGCGAGTCTGTCATGGAATTTTTCGGGGTGTTCGGCATATCCTCGGAACATTATTCTTGCCATACCGGTGTTGGAGCTCAATCCGATGACCTGTTTCATGTTTTTAATGGTAGGAGCATGAGGGTCGGATGTACGTTGGAAAGGGGAGCAGTCTATGGCGTCAGTGACGTTTTTTACAAGTCCGTCTTCGAAGGCTATCATCATAGAGATTGGCTTGATTACGGAGCCGGGTTCGTAACGTTCGATTGCTCTGTTGAGAGCTTCACCGTAAGAGCCGTCATCGAATCGTTGGAGGTTTGAGATAGCTTTGATTTCTCCGGTTTTTACTTCCATAATAACGGCGGTGCCCCATTCTGCTTTTGCGGAGTCGCATACGGCCTGGAGCTCTTCTTCGAGGATGTCTTGAAGGTCGATGTCGATGGTTGTGAGTATGTCATATCCTCTTTTTGGGGGTATTTCCACCATATCACCGAATCCGCGTGTCATTACTACTCTTTTGTAGCGTCCCGGTTTGCCGTAAAGGAGAGAATCGAGGTCTTTTTCGAGTCCGGAGTAACCGTGACGTTCTTTGGATGCGTCAGTTTGGTTTACGCGGCCGATGCTTCGGAATGCCATTTTCCCGAAGGGGTACATTCTGACAGTTTTTTCTTCGAAATAGACGGGTATACGTCTGCCGCTCCCTTGGAAGTTTTTGAGGTAAGGGAGGTTGCGTATATGATTGAATTCTTCCAAAGAGAGGTTTTTAGCAATGGTAAGAGCTCTTGTCCGCTCCTTGAAAGGTTTTTCAAATTCTTGTTTGAGGCGTGTGTGCCAGGAGTATTTTTTTATTGTGTCGGGGTGCTGAGAGAGTAGATTAGGTATTTTGGGGTATTTGACGTCGAGGGAGTCTGCGAGGGAATCGACAGAGGCCATCGGAATTTTTTTGTGTTTGGCTTGAGTAAAGATATTGTGTCTCAAATCAAGACGGACATCATAGCAGGTTAGGTTACAAGCCAGGATGCTTCCGTTGTCGGAGAGAATATTCCCTCTTTCGGGAGGAATGGGTGTTACAATAGAGAGTTCTTTTTTGGCGGCATCATTCCATTCAGCTGCTTCAATGACAGTGGTATAGAATAATCTTCCGATAATAATAATCGAAATCAGGAGTACGAAGAAGGATATAAAACCGTATCTGAAGAGAATGTATGATTTGTTGTTTTGCTTCATTTTGTGGAAGAGAAGGTATTGTGGGGAGTTGAAGTTGTAATGTATTGTTGAGGAGGGACGGTGAGGGTTAAGGGTCTACCTCGTAGGGTGGTTGTTCCCGGAATTCGAGTCCGAGTCCTTTTCCCTGAATTAGTCGTCTCATTTCGTGTTCGCGTATGAGAGTCATATATTCGGCCTTTTGTTGGAGTTTGTCTGTTTTTGCGAGTTCAAGTTCCGACTGGAGGCGTTTTATTTGAGCCATTTTTGTTTTTGTCTTGTATCTCAATCCGATAAGTGAAAGTATGGCTACGACGATAACAATAAGAAACCAAGCGTTGCGCTTGAAGAAATCAAGCGAGAGAGCACGACCGTATCTGACGTCGTTGAACAATCGGTGACGCATCTTTTTTGAGTCACGCTGGGATTGTTCCTGTTCTGTAATGTTATTTTTCTTAGCCATCGGCGTGTGTTGTAGATTTCTTATCAGTATTTAAATAATATTGGAGAGGGTATCGGTGTTGGTCTCAATCGGAGATAAATTCGGCGACTCGGAGTTTGGCACTTCGCGATCTGGGGTTAGAGAGAATTTCATCTTCGGAGGGTAGGATTGGATTTTTGCCTACGAGGTGCCAGGGAGTAATGGGATTTCCAAAGAAATCCTTTTTGATGTCGGAATCAAAGGATCCGCTTCGGAAGAAATTTTTGACCAGTCGGTCTTCGAGACTGTGATAAGTCAGGATTGCCATTCGTCCGCCGGGTTTAAGTACATTAAGGCTTGAGAGGAGGAGTTGTTTGAGAGAGCCCAGTTCGTCGTTTACTTCAATTCTTAGAGCTTGAAATATTTGAGCGAGTTCTTTTTTCTCTTGGCGAGGATTAATCAAAGAGCAGACAGCAGAGCGAAGTGAAGAGGTGGTCTCGATAGGAGCTTTCTCTCTTGCCGAGAGGATAGCTTTAGCGAGGCCGGGTGCATTTTTTAGTTCGCCGTAAAGCCGAAAAATAGATGTAAGTCGTCGTTCGTCTGCTGTGTTGATGATGTCAGCTGCAGAGTAAGGTGCTTTTTGATTCATTCTCATGTCCAGAGGAGCATCTGTGCGGAAAGAGAATCCGCGCTCGGGGGTGTCAAAATGATGGAATGAGACACCAAGGTCAGCCAAAATACCATCTACCTTTTGGCAATCGTTAAATCTGAGGAAATTTCGAATGAAGCGAAAGTCGGAGTGTACAAATGTAAACCGCTTGTCTTCCGGAATATTTTGGAATGCATCGCTGTCGCGGTCGAAACCGTAAAGACGTCCTGATGGGCTGAGGCGTTGCAGAATGGCGCGCGTGTGTCCGCCACCTCCCATTGTTGCATCAACATAATCACCTGAGGAGTTGGTGATTAGTGCGTCAATGGTAGGCTGTAAAAGTGCCGGTATGTGATAAGCGGTTTCTTCCATTTCTTTATTTGCGTGCGTTGTATATTTTTCAGGCCGTAAAGTTAGTCAAAATTGTAAATAGTTTACGAATACAAACTATATATTTTTTAAAAAAAATATAAATTTCGGCATTAGGGGTCAATTTTTTACCTGTTTTTTATAATCTTCAATTGCGTGTTTGTATACGTTAATTACATTGGCGGCCATAAGGGTGTTGTCAAAACGTCTTGCATACAATTTCCCGGCTTCTATTCGTGCTTCGAGTGAATCGATGTTTTGCAGTAACTTATTGAGAAGTTGCGCAAGTTCTGAGGGGTTATCCGGATTTACATACCAGGCTGCATCTCCGCCGGCTTCTTTAAGGCAGGAACCGGTGGCGGCGACTACGGGGCGTCGGCTTTCGAGAGCTTCGATTACGGGTATGCCGAATCCTTCGTATTTGGATGGGTAAAGGATGATTTCAGCTCTTTGGTTGATGGCCGGGAGGTCGGCAAATGGTATGTTGCTTCGGAAATGCACTCTTGAGGCAATACCAAGTGTGTCAGCGAGCTTTTTCATCTTATATAGATACTCTTTTCCCCGTCCTACGGCTACCAGATGAATGTCGTCGGGCAGAGCTGAGAGGGCACGGATGGAGAGTTCAAGATTTTTTCGCTTCTCTACGGTGCCTACTTGAAGGAGGTATCTCAAAGGTAGTCGGTATTTGCGTCTTATTTCTTCAAGATGAATAGGGCTTAATGGTGTTTTAAATGTTTCATCGCATCCTTGATATACCACATCAATCTTATCAGGATTTATTTCATAAAGCTCCGCGATATCATCTTTGGTGCGTTGGCTTACAGCTATTATTCTTGTAGCGTTACGGCAGCTTTCACCGTATTTGATATCATATAGGATAAGATCCGGTATTTTGTAGCAACCGGGAAGTCGGCGATATATTACATCGTGGATGGTAACAACGGAGGGGATGCCGGCTCTTTGGATGTTGAATGGGAGCTCATTGCTGAGTCCGTGGAAGATGTCAAGACCGGCTGCTTTGATTTGAGGAAGGATTCCGAAAGTGCGCCATAGAGCTCCTTTAAATTTTGCGGGTGGGGCAGGAGTGATAATCTCCACGTTTGGCAGACTTTTCAAAATAGTCAGTCGTGGACTTTCTCTCAAGGAGGGTGTGAAGACTTTCAGCTCAGAATCCGGAAAACGACTGCCGACCGACTCGAGAATGAGTCGGGAATAATTTCCAAGCCCGGTAAGGTTATGTATGGCCCGTTTGCCGTCGTAGCCGATTTTCATTATGTCAGAAATTGAATTAAGCAATTAGAGGATTGAGTGTTGCAAAAATACAAAAAAAACGGGCTAAATGCAAATAAGAGGTTGTTTAAGAATTCTAAATTTATGAATAGAGAATCGTAAATGTGAAAATTTTTGATTCTCATGGTAGTTAATATTCGGTCTACTTTAAGTCAATTTATTAAAAATCATTGGAATAATAATTTTGTAAAAAATATGATTTTTTAACGTAAAAAATTGCGTCGCGACCCTTTTAAGTCGCACATTCGGCATTTGAGAAAATCCTTTGCTTAATAAAAATTTATTTTGTATCTTTGCGAGTTGATTTAGCTTATGGTAAATTTTCAGACAGGAAATGTAGAGATGCCGAATGTCGACCGTCAGACGGTAGGCGATTGGCTCAGTGAAGTAGCGTCAAGCCATGGGTTCGATTTCGGAACTGTCAATTATCGATTCTGTGACGATGATGAGATTCTGGAGTCAAACCGACAGTTTGTCGGTCATGATTATTTTACTGATATAATAACATTTGACTATACCCGCAATGGAAGAGTGAATGGAGATGTGCTGATTTCCCTTGATACGGTAACCTCCAATTCTCAGTTAATGAAAGTGACGTTTGATCAAGAACTTATGCGCGTTATTGCCCACGGTGTTCTGCATTTGTGTGGTATCAACGATAAAAGCCCCGAAGAGAGAATAGTTATGGAAAATGCTGAGAATAAGGCACTTGAATTGTGGAATACTAAATACGCAAAGTGATGAAATTCGATTACGATGTCATAGTGGTAGGAGGTGGTCATGCCGGATGTGAGGCGGCCGCTGCATGTGCTCGTCTCGGTGTCGAGACGTTGCTTGTCACAGGTGATATGAATCGAATTGCCCAGCTATCATGTAATCCTGCCATTGGAGGGATAGCCAAAGGTCAGATTGTTCGCGAAATAGATGCGTTGGGAGGTATGACAGGAATTGTCACTGACCTATCTTCTATTCAATTTCGGATGCTCAACAGATCCAAAGGGCCTGCCGTATGGTCGCCAAGAGCACAAGTGGATCGTACCCGTTTTATCGATACATGGCGACAAGTACTTGACTCGATACCTAATCTTATGATATACCAGGATTTTGTATCGGAATTGCTTATCGATAAATCTAAAGAGAATGACAAACAGGCAGTTACCGGCGTAAAAACCGCCATGGGTATTGAATTCACGAGTAAATGTGTGGTTCTCACTGTAGGTACGTTTCTAAATGGTAAAATGCACTTTGGCGAGTACAAAACTGAAGGCGGTAGAATCTCAGAAGGTGCATCATATGGTTTGACAGAGCAATTGCAAGCGCTTGGGTTTAGAACCGGAAGGATGAAAACCGGAACTCCTGCCCGTATTGACGGTCGTTCGATTGATTATTCACTTGTTGAGAGTCAGCCGGGCGATGATGTTGTACAAAGAATTCCACTTGACGATGCCGAATACTCGGAATTGCCTTTCCTTCATAAGGATGAAAAGATAGTGGTGAAGAGGGACGCGCATAAATTCTCTTATCTACCTGAAGTGCAGCGTACTCTCGTCCCAAGAGATTGCTATATCGTCCACACAAATCTCGAGGTGCATAAGGTGCTTAACGATAACCTTGACCGATCTCCTCTTTATAATGGAGATATAAAGAGTATAGGTCCGCGATATTGTCCATCTATCGAGACTAAAATCGTGACATTTGCTGATAAGGAAAGTCATCAGCTCTTCCTTGAGCCTGAAGGTGAAACTACTCAAGAATTCTATATCAACGGATTCTCCAGTTCGATGCCGCCGGAGGTGCAATTTAATGCTCTGACATTGATTCCCGCCTTAAGAAATCTGCATTTCTATAGGCCTGGTTATGCTATAGAGTATGATTTTTTCGATCCTACGCAGCTCACTGCCGATTTGCATACAAAGCCCGTCGATAACCTCTATTTTGCCGGACAGATAAATGGTACTACAGGATATGAAGAAGCAGCCGGACAGGGCCTCATAGCAGGTATTAACGCTGCTAGAAAAGTGCTCGGTAAAACTGCGTTTACACTTCAACGGGATCAAGCTTACATAGGCGTTTTGATTGACGATTTGATTACCAAAGGTGTGGATGAACCCTATCGAATGTTTACATCGAGAGCCGAATATCGGATACTCCTCAGGCAAGATGATGCTGATATGCGTCTCACTCAGATAGGTTATGAACTTGGACTTGCCACCAAACATCGGTATGACTTGATGGTGGAAAAACGCACCCTTAGGGATTCATTGATAGAATGGTGCACAACACATACCATTAAGGCAACAGAGGAAGTTAATAAAGCACTTGAAGAGTTTGGAACTGCTCAACTTACAGTTTCAATGAAAGTGGCGGACTTGCTAAAACGGCCTCAACTAAATTTCGAGAAACTTTCTAAGATATGGTATCCTCTCAAGAAGTATCTTAATTCGATAGATTCCAATCAAGCGGTCGATGTAATAGAAGCGGCTGAAATCTTAATCAAGTATGACGGATATATCAAAAGGGAAAAGGAAATGGCGGAAAAGATGCACAGACTCGAAGAAGTTAAAATTCCGACCTCATTTGATTATATGAATATAAAAGCGCTCTCTACCGAGGCGCGTCAAAAATTGACATCCATACGTCCGGCTACTATCGGTATGGCATCAAGAATTTCGGGGGTTAGCCCGGCTGATGTTTCTGTCCTTCTTCTCATGATGGGAAGATAGGAATTTAACTGCCCTCCGAAGAATTATAACAAAAATCACCGGTTTACTTAAATATTAGACAATAGTAAATTTAGACCAAAACTGTTTCACGTGAAACATGTCAAGTAAATCGACAACAAAATTTAAGAAAAATCTCAATTTGGATTAGAGAGGAGCATTTTTTTTGAGGAGTATGTATTATACGAAATAAAATATAAAAAATAATAATATGGTAATAGAAGATTTAAAGGCGACTATTCGCGATGTGCCAGATTTTCCGTCAAAGGGAATTATGTTTCGTGACCTAACTACAATGATTAAAAATGGCGATGCACTCAAGTTGATGAGTGATAAACTCGCCGAATTATATCAAGGTAAGGGGGTGACGAAAGTGGTGGGCATAGAATCACGCGGTTTTATCGGAGGTTCAATTCTCGCATATAAGCTTGGTTGTGGATTTGTTCCCGCTCGTAAACCCGGAAAACTCCCATCGGTTACAATCAAAAAGGCATACGCCAAAGAGTATGGTGTCGATACGATTGAACTCCACAGTGACGCCATTGACGAGAATGATGTTGTGGTGCTCCATGACGACCTTCTCGCTACGGGAGGTACAATGGCCGCTTGTTACGACTTGGTAAAATCGATGAATCCAAAGAAAATTTATATCAATTTCATAGTCGAACTCACAGCTCTTAATGGTAGAGATAATCTCCCCAAAGATTGTGAAGTAACTTCTCTTCTCAAATATTAATTGATTAAAAGTCCGATTTTATCGAATTAAAAAAAGCGATTGCCTTGCAGCAATCGCTTTTTTTGTAATCGTATTGTTGTTGAAATAAGATGTCGATAGTATCGAAGGGTTAGTAATATACTTTTTTGTTAAATTTCGCGTTTAGTTTATACATACTGATTTCTCTCTGATTAAATTTTTTTCGATGGACTCAATAGACAAACCGGACATATTTTCATTATCTCACCCCGATGATTTAATCTCAGGAGAGGGACGTGTCATTAATGAAGGGAAAGGTTTTCCTCTTGAGATAGTTCCCGACAGAACCCGTGATGATATATTTAATAACTGTCCCGGAGCGGCATTGCGTGCTAAAATCTTGTCACTGCCTGACTCTCCGGGTGTCTATATGCATATCGACAAGAACGGAAAGGTGATATATGTTGGAAAAGCCAAAAACCTCAAGAGGCGAGTCTCATCCTATTTTAACCGTCATCATGATTCAACTCGCACAAATCTTCTGGTTAGAAATATTGTAGACATACGGTTTATTGTCGTTCCCACCGAAGAAGATGCGCTTAATCTTGAGAATGCAATGATAAAGGAGTATCAACCCCGATATAATGTACTTCTCAAAGATGATAAATCGTATCCGCATATTATCGTAACCAACGAACCGTTCCCTCGGGTTTTTATGACTCGTGATTTATCTTTGCCGGGTAAATATTACGGACCATACAGTAATGCTCAATCCGCAAAAGTGGTGCTTCAACTTATTCGCGATATTTTCCCAATACGCTCCTGCAGACATTCTTTGACACCGGATGGCGTAGAACGTGGCAAATATCGACTTTGCCTTGATTATCACATCAAGAAATGCCAAGGCCCATGTTGCGGAAAAGTTTCGCAAGAGGAGTATATGAAGAGTGTTACTATAATAAGGCAAATTCTTTCGGGTGAAACTGTCACTTTGGAGCGACATTTACGTGAAGAGATGAATCGTTATGCAGAAAATCTCGAATTCGAAGCAGCTCAAGAGGTCAAAGAGAAATATGAGGCGGTGAAACGCTACAACGCAAAATCTGTAATCGGTGCACCGGAGGCCGGCGACCAGGATCTATTTGCATATGCAGAGAAAGATGAGAAGGCTTACGTTAATTTTATGCACCTTCATAACGGTGCCGTGGTGCAAAGTCTCAATCTTGAATTTCGCAGACGCCTCGCAGAAACGCCGGCGGAGATTCTCTCGTATGCCATTTCGGAAATCGCTCGACGGTTTGACCGAACGTTCACTAATATTATAGTGCCGTTCCTTCCTGATGTGGATTTTGCCAACATCACTTTCACAATACCCAAGCGCGGTGACAAGAAAAGATTGCTTGCCGTAGGTGAAAAGAATGTTGCACAGTATATGGCCGAAAAGGAGAAAATGGCAGAAAAATTGAATCCGGAGTTGGGTGCGGAGAAATTGATGGAACAAATGAAATCCGATTTCCGCCTCAATGTTAAGCCCCGCCACATAGAATGTTTTGACAACTCAAATATCCAGGGAACGAACCCCGTGGCAAGCTGTGTAGTCTTTCGTGACGGCAAACCGGCAAAACGTGATTATCGCCACTTTATAATCAAGACAGTGGAAGGACCCGATGATTTTGCCTCAATGAAAGAGGTGCTTCATAGGAGGTATTCAAGAATGATTGCCGAGGGGGAACAACTTCCACAACTCGTGGTGGTGGATGGTGGCAAAGGGCAACTCAGTGCCGCTGCCGAAGCTTTCGACGAGATGGGGATAAGAGGAGAAGTGGCACTTGTAGGCATCGCAAAACGCCTCGAAGAGATCTATTTCCCTGGTGATACGCTCCCCCTATATATTGACAAGTCGAGCCGTTCACTAAGAATTATCCAGGCATTGCGGGATGAAGCTCATCGATTTGGAATAACACACCATAGATTGAGGCGTTCCAAAACGCAACTCTCCGGTGTTCTTGATGAGATAAAAGGAATAGGACCGGCCACTGCTAAGGCGCTTTTGCGTAAGTTTAAGAGTGTCAAAAGGATAAAAGAGACGTCGTTGGATGAACTTGCTGCAGAGATAGGAAAAGCAAAAGGAACGCTCGTCTGGAAATACTTTCATCAACAGGGACTAACATAGGACATATCTGAGCGTCACACACCCATTCGGCTCAAAGACGAGGGTGGGCTAATGCATCGAAAAGGCCATAGCACTTCTTATTGGAAACTTTCCCTTAAAAAATGTTGAATTTTTCTTGAAAAATTGTGTACATAAAACAATTTTATTTAGTAACTTTGCGAAAAATTTAACAGTTAGGGACTAAATCAGAAGACTCACACTCATAGTGTATAGTAATAAGATGTTGTGTATTAGTGATATACGCGTCCGAGAGTGTGAAGTGAATGATGACAGCCCCACTATGTGTACAAATTAAAATCTATGTTACCAGCCACAAATGTTCAGACCCGTGAAAGGGTCGTGGTGAGATTCTCCGGAGACAGCGGCGACGGCATGCAGCTCGCCGGCAATCTGTTCTCCAATGTGTCGGCCGGCGAAGGAAATCAAATCTCCACCTTCCCCGACTATCCAGCTGAAATCCGTGCCCCGCAAGGCTCCCTTAGCGGTGTCTCGGGATTCCAGGTTAACCTCGGTCGCGGTGTCCTCACACCCGGCGACGAGGCCGACGTTCTCGTGGCTATGAATCCGGCCGCACTCAAAACAAACATCAAATTCCTTAAGCCAAACGGAATCATAATTTGCGATGTGGACAGTTTCCGTCCGGCCGACCTCAAAAAGGCCGAATACAAAACTGACGACCCCGTAACGGAGCTCGGAATCAACCCCAAGCACATCATGCTTGTTCCGATGATGCAGCTCCTGAAGGCTACTTTGGCCGACAGCGGTATGGATCAGAGAGCTATCATGAAATGCAAAAATATGCTTGCTCTCGGACTAATCTGCTGGCTCTTCGACCGCCCGTTGGCAAGTGTACTCCACAAGCTTAAAAATAAATTTGCCAAGAAACCGGCCATTTACGAAGCCAACGCCAAGGTGATTCAAGCCGGTTGGGACTATGGTCACAACCAGCATGCGTCGATGCCTACCTATCGTATCGAAACCGAATCCGTGCAGTCCGGTACATACACAGATGTAAACGGAAACACAGCAACAGCCTGGGGGCTTATAATGGCATCTGAAAAGAGTGGTCGTCCGCTATTCCTCGGCTCATACCCAATCACCCCGGCTACAGATATCCTTCACGAATTGGCAAAACGCAAAGACCTCGGTGTGCGTGCCTGCCAGATGGAAGATGAGATTGCCGGTGTCTGCTCCGCTATCGGTGCTTCCTATTCCGGTTGCCTTGCTGTCACTTCAACATCCGGACCCGGTCTGGCTCTTAAAAGCGAAGGTATCGGATTGGCTGTCATGGCAGAGTTGCCCCTTGTCATAATCGACGTGCAGCGTGGCGGGCCATCCACAGGTCTCCCTACTAAAACAGAGCAAACCGACCTCATGCAGGCTCTTTATGGTCGAAACGGTGAATCTCCCATTTGCGTCGTAGCCGCTACCAGCCCTACTGACTGCTTTGAGATGGCATTTGAAGCCAGCCGCATTGCCATTGAGCATATGACTCCGGTTATCCTTTTGACGGATGCTTTCATAGCCAACGGTTCAAGCGCATGGCGTATCCCCGAAGAAAGTGACTATCCCGAAATTAAGCCTAATTTCGTTACAGAAGAGATGATTCGCAATGGATGGAAACCCTTCATGCGTGATGAAGAAAGCCTTGTGAGATATTGGGCAGTCCCCGGAATGAAAGAAGCCATGCACCGTGTAGGCGGTCTTGAAAAAGATTATGAGACATCTGTAATTTCCACAGACGGGCCGAATCACGAACGTATGGTGGAGACACGACGTAAGAAAATTGCCAATATAGCCAAAGATGTTCCGGCATTGAGCATAATGGGAAAGAAGGATGCCAAGACTATTCTTGTAGGATGGGGAGGCACCTACGGACATCTCCGTACAGCAGCAGAAGAGCTCGTAGCAGAAGGTGTCGATGTAGCGTTCGCACAATTCAGATATATCAATCCGATGCCGCTCAACGCCATCGATGAGCTTTCAAAATATGACAATATCATAGTGGCCGAGCTCAACACCGGTATGTTTGCCGATTATTTGCAGCAGCATCTTCCCGGCAAGGATATCAAGAGAATTAACAAGGTAGAAGGTCAACCTTTCCTCGTGAGAGAAGTAGTGGAAGGTGTTAAAAAAATAATGGAGGCAAAATAATGGAAGCTACAAAAGAGACAACATTCGCACCGGCGGATTACAAAAACTCACAGAGCGTGCGCTGGTGCCCCGGATGCGGTGACCACGCCATCCTTAATACCCTTCACAAGGCTATGGCTCAACTCGGTGTACCCCCGGAAGATACTGTAGTGGTATCCGGAATCGGTTGCAGCTCCCGTCTGCCTTATTATATGAATACCTACGGAATGCATACCATCCATGGCCGCGCAGCAGCCATAGCCACCGGTGTGAAGACATCACGTCCGGAATTGACTGTATGGCAGGTGTCCGGCGACGGTGACGGTCTCGCAATCGGAGGAAATCATTTCATCCACGCGCTGCGTCGTAACATTGACATCAACATCCTGCTTTTCAACAATAAGATTTACGGTCTTACAAAGGGACAATACTCACCGACATCCGATCGTGGTGCAGTTACAAAATCATCACCTTACGGCACAACGGAAGACCCGTTTATCCCGGCGGAATTGTGCTTCGGCGCACGTGGTAATTTCTTTGCCCGCAGCTTCGACGTCTCTCTTGACACATCTCGCGAGGTGATGGTGGCAGCCGCCCGCCACAAAGGTTGTTCAGTAGTGGAAATTCTCCAAAACTGTATGATCTTCAACAATGGCGTTTACGCATGGCTTTCCGATAAGGAGGAACGCGAAAACCGTATCATTCACCTTCGTCACGGAGAGAAGATGCTGTTTGGCAAGAATAATGAGAAAGGTCTTGTGCAGGACGGCTTCGGACTGAAAGCTGTAGTGATAGGTGAGGACGGATACACCATTGACGATGTCCTCGTTCACGACGCACACAGCAAATCATATTTCCTACAGGAACAACTTGCAATGATGGATGGCCATGAGTTGCCACTTGCCATTGGTGTGATACGCGATGTTGAATCAGTCACATACGATGAAGAAGTAAATCGTCAGGTAGCAGATGTAAAGGCTTCCAAAGGGTATAGCTCTCTTAGAGATATGATACTCAAGACGCAAGAAACCTGGGAGGTGAAATAAGCGAGCATAAATACTAACCTCAAGTTTCGCAAGTTAAAGATTGCAAAACTTTAGGTTCTTATGATTCCATTTCATACCCGCTGATAAACTATAAATCCCGTGGATGTAAAACCCACGGGATTTTAAAATTGCTTCTATTATATCTTATCACAACCCTTTGTCCGGATTATGGACATAGACATCTTTATCTCCATTCCAAGAGCCGTTGCTATAGATATTCCACATTTGCTGAAAATTAATATCTCCGGCATAAAATTGGTCTATTGCAGAATTTGCATTATACTGAGTCATCTCAATATCGTAGTCAGATATAGGGAGCTTTTGCCCTTCAAGTTCACCATGTACTTTCCATCTTCTCGGTGTCGCTTCAGAGTTTTCTGATAGCGAAACTACCCAGGTATTATGAGATTTCTTATATATCTTTTCAATACCAAATTCAGCAAGCTTTTCTGTATTTGATATTGGATACGGAAGATGTTTATCCGATAAACTTATATCGGTTATATCCCAGTTTTTTACATCTTTACTCTCTTTTATTTTACCGGAATAGAAATACGTCAGGTTCAACTTCTCTAATTTAATTTCATACTCTCCACTTTTGGATGGAAGATCTATTTGCCCGTTACTGTAATAATTCCCAAAAATAAACTCTTGTGAAGATGAATCCGTGATGGTGTAAGGATATTTATAAATTGTCATTTCATCCCCTTCAATATAGTCATCACCGCATCCGGATACTGAGATTCCAAACACAAGAACCATCAGCCAACCATATAAAATATTTTTCATTCTCGACTTCATCACTTCTTTGGTATAAAATTATACAATATTTTTCTATCTCTATCAAAAAGATATGATCCGGAAGAGCGTGTCGAATTTTCTTCTATTTTAGAAATTATGGAAGATGCATACTCAATCGCTTCACTAGAGGTAACCTTAAACGGATTGATATTGGAATCTTCCGGTAATGAAACACCTTCATTACTACAAGAAAACAATACAACCGCCAGGATACCAATTAAACAGATATTCCTTTTCATGAGGTATAATTTTTTATAAAACAATTTGCCGCAAATATACAAAATTATTTTACAAAATAAAAATATTTTATATATTATTTTGTCAATGTCCGCGTTTTACAAAATATTTTATAGTACCGTTAAATTCCCGGATGAAGAGAAAAACAAGAATGATGCGCCAAATATAGATATAATCGAAATGTTGGTATAAACAATTGACATATAATAAGATGATAAATTCGAAGTAGGGTCGGATATGCACAAAATAAAAAAAAGTGAGCATTTTTTTTGTGGAAAAATTTCCATATTCGAAAAAAAAGTATTTACTTTGCAGTCTGAAAATGAAAAATAAAGAATATTAAATAAAACCAATTAAAAAACGTACAATTATGTCCGATATTGAGAAAAGAGTAAAAGACATCATCGTTGACAAACTCAGCGTAGATGAGAAGGAAGTTACTCCCGAAGCATCATTCAGCACTGACCTTGGCGCTGATTCACTGGACACAGTAGAGCTCATCATGGAGTTCGAGAAAGAATTCGGAATTTCAATTCCCGACGACGAGGCAGAAAAGATTGCCACTGTCGGTGATGCTATAGCCTACATTGAGGCTAACGGAAAATAAGAACACTTCGGGAGCGTTCCAAAGGCGCTCCCGAAGATTGTTCTGTCTTAAGTAGCACTTAAGAATTAGCTACTTAACAATAATCGAATCTGTTAATTTTTAATAGCTACTTACATTCAAATGGAATTAAAAAGAGTAGTTGTTACCGGTCTGGGAGCGTTGACTCCGATAGGCAATGATGTCGCAACATCTTGGGACAATGCCGTAAAAGGAGTGAGCGGTGCCGGTCCGATTACACATTTCGACGCTTCGCTCTTCAAAACAAAGTTTGCATGTGAGGTGAAGGATTTCGATCCCGCGCAACACTTCGACCGCAAAAAAGCCCGTACACTTGACCTATACGCAATGTATGCTCTTGTGGCTGCCAATGAAGCGATAGACGATGCCGGTCTTGACAATGAAGATGTCAACAAAAATCGCGTAGGAGTGATTTTTGCTGCCGGAATCGGTGGTCTGCACACCTTCGAAGAGGAAGCCGGATACTATGCCCTCAATAAAGAGAAAGGACCTAAATACAATCCTTTCTTCATCCCTAAAATGATAGCCGACATAGCTGCCGGTCATATTTCAATTGACCATGGCTTCCGTGGACCCAACTTCGCAACCGTATCAGCTTGTGCATCATCAAATAACGCGCTTGTGGATGCCTTCAATTGCATCCGTCTCGGCATGGCTGACGCAATTGTAGCCGGTGGTGCCGAAGCTGCAGTTTTCCCCGCAGGAGTCGGTGGTTTCAACTCAATGAAAGCCCTCTCAACACGCAATGACGACCCTGCTACAGCCTCACGTCCGTTCAGCGGTTCACGCGATGGATTTGTGATTGGCGAAGGTGCAGCCGCACTCGTCCTTGAGGAGCTTGAACATGCCAAAGCCCGTGGTGCTCACATCTATTGCGAAGTGGCAGGTGCCGGTCTTTCAGCTGATGCCTACCATATCACAGCCACACATCCTGAAGGATTGGGTGCAGTGCTTGTAATGGAAAATGCACTCGAAAGCGCAGAAATGAAGCCTGAAGATATTGACTATATCAATATGCACGGTACATCAACCCCTGTTGGAGATATAGGTGAGGTGAAGGCTATCAAGAAAGTATTTGGCGACCATGCATATAAGATGAACCTCAGCTCAACCAAGTCAATGACGGGTCACCTTCTCGGTGCAGCCGGTGCTCTTGAGGCTATCTTCAGCGTTAAAGCCCTTACTGACGGAATCATCCCCCCGACCATCAATCATACAGAGGGAGACCATGACCCGGAACTTGATTATGATCTCAACTATACCTTCAATAAGGCACAGAAAAGAGAGATTAATGCAGTCTTGTCAAACACTTTCGGTTTCGGCGGTCACAATGCTGCTATAATTCTTAAAAAATATAAGGAATAAGACCAACATATAGTCTTAATTAAAAAATAGAGTATGTCGTTTAGACATACTCTATTTTTTAATTAGGAATTAGGAATTAGGAATTAGGAATTAGGGATTAGGGGTTAGGGGTTAAGAATTAGGAATTAGGAATTAGGAGTTTGTGGTAGGATTTCGAGGGAAATTTGGCGGGCTGAATAAATTTTATTACTTTTGTTACATGAAAAAGTCTATCCAGTTCATTGCTGTGTTGCTCGCATTTATTTTTACTTCTTGCGGCAAAAATGAGTTCTCCATCGAGTTTAATCTCAAAAGTGACGTTAATGAGAATTATAGGATGGTGTATTATGCTGCCGACAAGAAAAAAGGATGGCTTGCGGATATGTTTGCTCCGGTCACAGCCGGGAAGGCATCGTTAAAGGGGCTTACGAGGCTTCCTGCCATAGTTTATATCTGCGATAAGGGTAATGCTCCTGTGACGGCTTTTTATGTCGAGAGAGGGGATAAAATTAAGATTTCCGGGGATGCTGATCCTTTGTCGTGGAAAATTACGGGTAATAAGATTAATGAGCAGTGGAGTGAATGGCGTATTGCCAATCGAGATAAGCTTAAAAATCCGGGATTGGTAAATAAGGTGGTGGAGGAGTATGTGAATACGCATAAGGATTCTCCATTGTCTACACTTTTGCTTATGACGACTTTCAATCAGAATCAGAATCCGGTGCTTTTTGAGAAGTTGTGGAATTCTCTTTCCGAAAAGAGTCGTGATGAGAAATGGTTGCGGTTGTTTAATCGTCATGACCTTCCCGGAAATGCTTTAAGCATCCCTGGAGTGACGAATACCGGATTCAAGGGGATGGTAAATCCCGACTCCGTGATAGAGGTGCGTTATGCGGATGCCCGAAGGAATATGTTCTGGTTTCGCGATGGGAGTAATCCACCGTCAGTGTATGATATAAAGGGATTGCGGGATGCATTAAAAGACAGAAAGGATGTACGATTTCGCGTAGTGTTGTGTACAGCGGACACTGCGTCTTTACGATATGATCATACTGTGGATTCAATTCCGGGGAGCGGATTGCTTTGGGCCCCGGAAGGTACTGCGTCCCGAGCAGCGGCAGCTATGAATGTTGTTTCGATACCGGCCTTTGTCGTAACAGACAGTAAGGGGAAAGTGTTATATAACGGACCTGACATTTATAAGGCAATTTCATCATTGAAATAACGATTTAACGACCTGAGAATATGCTGATAAAAGTTTACTCGGCTGCGGTCTCCGGAATAGAGGCTCTGCGAGTCACAATAGAAGTTTTAACGGAGAAAGGTGTAGGGACATCGATAATAGGGCTGCCTGATACGGCAGTAAAGGAGTCATATCAGCGTATAGATTCTGCATTGCGTCTGAGCGGTGTGATGGTGCCGCATCGCAGAGTGGTGATAAATCTATCACCGGCAGATATAAAGAAAGAGGGTACGGCTTTTGACCTTCCTATGGCTGTGGGAATTCTTGCGGCATATCAATCGATAGATGTTCCGGATTTGAGTGATTACATGATAGTCGGGGAGCTTTCGCTTGACGGGTCGGTTCTTCCGGTCAAGGGAGCATTGCCGATAGCAATAAAAGCACGCAAGATGGGATATCGCAGGCTGATAGTTCCGGAGGCGAATGTTACAGAGGCGGCCGTAGTCAACAATTTGGAGGTGTATGGAGTAAAGACACTTGAGCAGACACTTGATTTGCTTACGGGACAGTCGGACTTGCAGCCTACCATTATTAATACTCGTCAATTATTTGCAGAACAGGCATATAAGTTTGATTTCGACTTTAGCGAAGTCAAGGGACAAGAGGCTGTAAAACGTGCATTTGAGGTGGCGTGTGCCGGTGGACATAATATTCTGTTGGTCGGTTCGCCGGGTTCGGGGAAATCGATGATGGCCAAGAGGTTACCATCTATTCTTCCACCACTAAGTATGGGAGAGGCACTTGAAACCACTAAGATACATTCTGTAGCCGGAAAACTTGCTTCGGGGTCAATGCTTTTGACTACAAGACCTTTCCGGACACCGCATCATACAGTTTCGCCGGTGGCGCTTGTAGGTGGTGGTCAGAATCCGCAGCTGGGAGAGATTTCTCTTGCGCATAATGGAATTTTGTTTCTTGATGAGTTTCCGGAGTTTCCGCGTTCAGTGCTTGAGGTGCTTCGGCAACCGATAGAGGATAGGGTAATTACGGTGGCAAGAGCTAAATATACGGTGAATTATCCGGCATCGTTCATGCTTGTGGTCTCGATGAATCCATGTCCGTGTGGATATTACGGCCACCCTACGAAACGTTGCACCTGTACGCCATCTCAAGTGAATCGCTACCTTAATCGAATATCAGGA
Organism: Bacteroides sp.; assembly: GCA_023665145.1. GTDB lineage: Bacteria > Bacteroidota > Bacteroidia > Bacteroidales > Muribaculaceae > Lepagella. Next base: position 47,018 of record JAMPEM010000002.1, on the reverse strand, counting down.
CCATTGCTTGACCGTATAGACCTCCAGATAGAGATACAACCGGTGGCCTTTGACGAGATGGCCAACAGATTGCCGTCGGAATCATCGAAAGAGATAAGGGAGAGGGTGATAGCTGCAAGGAGGATTCAGCAGGAACGATATAAGGATGAGAAGGGAATTTATTGCAATGCACAGATGAATTCGCGACTACTGCATAAATACGCATGGCCTGATCAGGCAGGGCTTGCGAAGCTCAAGGAGAGGATGACCAAGCTCAATATGACAGCACGTGCTTTCGACAGAATATTGCGTGTGGCTCGTACGATAGCCGATCTTGACAATTCGCAGAATGTAGAAAGCCGGCATATTGCCGAGGCTATTGGTTATCGCAACCTTGACCGCGGGGCGTATGCTGCCGGATTCTGAGCGAAGGTAATTGTAAGAATTCCGGAAAGGAGAAACAGTAATGAAGAACGTTGTAGATACTGCGAAAGCCAAAGAGTTCGGACATTTTGCGGAACAAGTTGCATCGGAATATCTTCTTGTGAACGGATATACTGTCCGCGAGAGGAATTGGCGTCCTAAAATGTCTCATCTGGAGGTTGATATCATAGCCCAGAAGGGGTCGACAATAGTGATAGTTGAGGTTAAAGCCCGGACATCGGATTTCAGTGATCCTGCAGATGCAGTCGATGACAAAAAGATGCGCAAATTGGTGAGAGCGGCTTCTATTTATCTAAGTTCGTGCAAGGAAAATTTTGATTGCCGGTTCGACATAATCACGGTCAGACCGCGGAGTTCGGAATCGGAGGAGGTGGAAACATACTCGAGCAGCTTCGCCTCAAAATATGCTCCGAAAAATATGGAGCCGACACTTGTGACAGATACATATATACTTGATCATCTTCCTGATGCTTTTCTTCCACCATTGATGGTATCAGGGAGACGACAGTAACTGCAAAAATATAACGAAATGGGAAAGAATCAGACAGTATTGTTCCACTCCACCGTATTCGGCCCGATACATAGTCGCCGGCTTGGAGTGTCGTTGGGAATAAATTTATCACCCAATGACGGCAAAGTGTGCTCGTTTGACTGTATATATTGTGAAGCGGGTTATAACTCGCAAGGATCGGGCAGTACAGGATTGCCGCTTCGTCAGCGCGTGGCAGCAGATTTGGAAGCAAAATTGAGGGACATGAAGGAGAAAGGTGAGGCTCCTGATGTGATAACGTTCTCAGGTAACGGTGAGCCTACACTCAATCCGGATTTCCCTCAGATAATTGATGATACGCTGTCACTTCGCAACAAATATTTTCCGTCAGCCAAAGTATCGGTATTGACCAATTCGACAAGATTGAACAATCCCCTTGTGGTAGAGGCTCTTCGGAAAGTGGATAATAATATTCTCAAACTTGACTCGGGGGTAGAGTCTACCATGCGGCTAATTGACGCTCCGACACAGAAGTCGTTCACCGTAGCGCGAGTGATAGAGGAATTGAAGCAGTTCAGCGGCAGCGGGATAATCCAGACGATGCTTCTGCGAGGCGAGCATAACGGACAAAAAGTGGATAATACCACTTCGGAGGAGATTGAAGCACTTTTGAATGCTTATAGGGAGATAAAGCCGAGGGCGGTAATGTTATATAGTCTTGACAGATCCACACCGGAGGAGAATCTTCAAAAGGTGAGCCGTGAGGAACTTGAATCTGTAGCCGACAAGGTCAGAAATTTGGGAATATCCGTACAAGTGAATTGATATGAAATCAGATATGGTAAGACCACAGGCATTGCGCGAAGGTGACAAGATAGCTATAGTGGCACCGGCTACGGAGGTTAAGCGCGAATATGTGGAAGGGGCTGCGAGATGGATAGAGAGTCAAGGATTTGAGGCAGTAATAGCACCGCATTGTCTTGACTCTGTGAGTGGTACATATGCTGCAACGGAGAGGGAACGTCTTGAAGATTTTCTGGCGGCTTGTTCCGATTCGGAAATACGTGCAATTCTTTGTGCGCGTGGCGGGTATGGATGCGTTCAGATAATAGGTGAGATACCCGGTTCGCTGATTGCCAACGATCCTAAATGGGTAATAGGTTTTTCGGATGTCTCGGCATTACACGCACTTATGCTTCGGCATGGAGTGATGTCACTTCATGCCGGTATGGCCAAGCACCTTACGGAGAGTGCTATGGATGATATGTCGATAAAATCTTTTCGTGAGATACTTTGCGGTGCCGAGCATATTGATTATGAACTTACCCCGGCCGACGGGATAGAAATTTGCCATCGCGGGGAATGTGCCGGAATTCTGCGCGGAGGAAATTTTGCGGTGCTTAACGGTCTGGCTGATACAGAGTTTGATTTGCTTAAAATAGGTGAGAAGGAGGATGTTATTCTATTTCTGGAAGATATTGGTGAGGGGATATATGAGGTGGACAGGATGTTGTGGCGACTTCATCTGAGTGGCTCGTTGCATCGAGCTAAGGGGTTGATTTTTGGTGAATTCAATAATTATAAGCCGGACAAGAACCATGCTGATATGGAGGAGATGATACGGACACGTATGCTCCAATGGGGAATTAGCGTTCCGGTGGTGCTCAATTTCCCTGTGGGACATGTGGATGGTCGCAATCTACCTTTTGTGGAAGGGTGCAGGGCAGAATTAATCGCAGATGATAGTGTAAAAATCAGCATGGTGTTATGATAGCGGTGGTTCAAAGGGTTAGTGAGGCATCGGTGGTGATATCCGGTAAGAGAATCAGTGAGATAGGTAAAGGGATGCTTATCTTGGTGTGCGTAGTCCCGGATGATACTGATGAGGATATGAATCTTTTGATTAAGAAGGTATCCAAGCTCAGGATATTTGATGACGAGGATGGTGTGATGAACCTGTCAGTGACGGATATTGGGGGGGATATCCTTTGTGTGAGTCAGTTTACACTTGCAGCTTCAGTACGTAAGGGGAATCGTCCAAGTTATATTGGGGCGGCACGGCCAGAAATGGCGGAGCCTTTCTATGAGAAGTTTTGTTCCAATATAGCGCAGGTAACGGGCCGAGATGTGAAACGTGGTGTATTCGGAGCTGATATGAAGGTCAGCTTAATCAATGACGGCCCGGTGACAATCATAATTGACACCAAGAGGTTGATATGAGACTACCTCAGTATTTGTTTCTTAACAATAGCTTTTATAATACCCAAAGTTAGGCAGATGACAATAGAAGAGTTGCAACTACGTGTAGATGAATGGATAAAGCATATAGGAGGGGGATATTTTTCCGAACTGACCAATATGGCTGTACTTACGGAAGAGGTAGGGGAACTGGCTCGGGTTATATCCCGCACCTATGGTGACCAGATAGCAAAGGAGGGTGACCTGCGGAAGTCGCTTGCCGAGGAGCTTGCCGATGTGTTATGGGTAGTGGTATGTCTTGCCAATCAGACCGGTACGGATTTGACGGCGGCCATTGACCGGGCAATTATAAAAAAGACTAATCGTGACTCGGAAAGATTCCGGTCACGATTGAATCAGTAGTTGAGGATTTAGATGTTGTTTAATAATATTATTTCACATCATTCTGATTTTGTTCCACTTCGCGGGATTCGTATCCAATTTTAAGGAGGGAAGCCTTCAGTTTATCGACCGTAGTCTTGTCAGCATCATATTTGAGAGTGATAGTCTGTGAAGGGATATCAGTGTTGATTTCCTTGATACCCTTCTCAAATCGGAGTTGATTCTTAATTTTGTTTTCGCAGTTGGCACATTCCATTTCAGGTTCGGTGGTGAGTACCACTTCTTTAATATCCTTTGCGAAAGATGTTGCAGTAATTAATACGGCAGCTGCGGCCAGTATGATTTTTTTCATTTTATATAGATTTGAGAGAATATTTAGAAATTAATTCTTAAGCCGATATACCCCATAATTCCGTGAACCGGTCCCCAAATCATAGTTGGGTCGAAAGTAGAGCTCCAGGGGTTGTGAGCGTTTATGATAGGATTTTTCTGTTTAAAATTAGTGAGGTTTTCTCCTCCGATATAAATCGACCAGTTTCTGAACCATCGAGTAATCTGAGCATTTAATTGAGGGAAAGCCTTGAAGTTTTCCGGCCAGAGAGGATTTCCTTGGGCATCTTTGGCCGGAGTGGGCATTCGTCCGCCGCCGTTAAGTTGCATGGTGGCGTCAAATTGCCAAAGGCCGAGTGGAGTGGTGTAAGATGCAGTCAATAGGCCTTTATATTTGCTTGTAAGCGGTTTTGTGCGAAGCACGCCGTTGTAAGTGGCTTTAACATCGTTGATACGCCAAGCGGCGGTTAATGACATGCCACGGAAAATCGTATAAGAGACATCGGCTTGGAATGTGTGTGAATAAGATTTGCCGTGAAGGTCGGTGACGTGAATCTCTCCGGGCCAGGAATCATAATCTACGATAGTCTGGTGCAGGAAATCAGTGTAGTAATATTCCAGGTTGATATTCAGTGGTCTTTCAGCGACATTGAAAGTAAATGCGGCACTTGCTCCGTAATTCCATGCGGCCTCTTGAGCAGCAGCGTCGACTACGAGAAGTCTGCCGGAGGAGAGGAGAAAATTATTTTCTGCCAGGGCATAGACGGAGCGATACCCTTTGCCAACGGATGCCCTGAGACTGAACCATTCAGCGGGAGCAAATTTGATATGAGCGCGGGGAGTTACAAACCATCCATACCGGGAGCTGTGGTCTGCGCGAATTCCGGCCATAGCTGTCAGCATATCGCTGAGATTGAAGGTGTATTGGGCGTAAGCACCGGCTACAGTTTCGGGTTGTTTGAACAGTTTCGTCGGGGCGTCGGCTATTTGTTCGTGGCGTACACGTTCACGATAATAGTCATGATTGAGGCTTAATCCGGCAGAGAGTGAGTGCATTTGCGAAAATTCGGTCTCAAAAATGAGCGATGCATAGAGGTTACGTTGATTTACCTTGTAAGTCTTCAAACCGTAATTGGCATCCATATTATGGAGTGTACCACTAAGAATAAGGGCGATGTTGGTATTCTTCTCATGGTTGAAGATGTAAGCGTTTTTTGTAAAGATGCGATAACGTCCGGTTTTAAGTTCAATCTTGAAAGGATTGTCAATGACGGTTCCGTCGTGCATCTTTTTGACCTGTCCGCTTTGTCTGTTTTCGTCAAGAATCTGGAATCCGCCTTGGAAGACGTAATTGTCGCTGAAATAGCCCCAACGGTTGATGGCATTTATTTGTCTTACATCGGGAGAATCCATAAAACCGTCGGAATTTCCATCGTGGTGTATCAATCCGTCTTCGTAGTGAAGCATCAATCCTGTGCTGACTTTGTCGGAGACATGTGTATTGGCATCAGCATTGACTTCAATTTTTCCTTCAGTGCTTCCGAAGAGATTTGCGTGAATACTTCGTTCAGATTGTGGTTTCAGGTATTCGAGGTTGATTTGACCTGTGATGGATTCATAACCGTTTTTTACTGAGGAGCTACCCTTTGATACCTGAATACTCTGCATCCAGGGTCCGGGTACATATCCAAGAGCGTAAGGAGCAGCCGGACCGCGGAAATCAGGCATGTTTTCAGAGAGCATCTGCACATAAGCACCGGAGAGACCAAGCAGTTTGATCTGACGGGCACCGGTGGCGGCGTCAGAATAAGAGACGTCTACAGAAGGGTTGGTGGTGAAGCTTTCTCCGAGATTGCAGCAGGCAGCTTTGCAAAGCTCAGCCTGAGTGGTAAGACTTTCATTGAAAACCCCTTTGGAACGAATCTGCCCTGCGCGTTTGGAGGTAACAATAACCTCGTCAAGCATCTCTTCGGGAATGATGACAATCTCAATCGGGCCGAACTCATCGGATGTTACAGAGATTGTATCGGTGGCAAATCCGGGATAGGATACCTCAATGGATTTGGTGCGTCCTTTTGTAGAAAGGGAGAAATGTCCGTCATGGTCTGTGATGGTGCCGGCCGGTCCTCCTGCCCATTTAATTGAGGCTCCGATAGCGGGTTCTCCGGATTTCTCTTTTACTGTACCGGTTACGTTACGGGCTGATATTGAAAATATTATGATTGTAAAGAAAGTAGTCAGTATGATGCGGATGTGATTCATATTCTTGATATATAATCGTTTTCAACGATGCAAAGATAATATGAATAATCTGCACTTACTGTGCAACATGATGTAACAACCTCTAAATTTTTTTCGATAATTCTCTAACTTCCTAACCTCTAAGAGTTGCCGGGTTTGCGGCGTTGGGCAATTCTCTCTGGATGGCTTGCGAGAAATTTGGCCCAAGAGGTGTTCCCTTTCGGCAAAGAGGGTCGTGAGGTTTCGTAGAAATGTGTCAAGGCAGCAGCCAAGGCGTCTGTAGCGTCCAAAATGTCAGAAACTTGTTCGGGTTTGAGACGTAAGATTCTTTTTACCATCTCCGCAACTTGTTCTTTGGATGCGCTTCCGTTTCCGGTGACGGACTGTTTGATACTAAGTGGCGCATATTCTGCAATGGGGATGTCTCTGGCTAAAGCTGCAGCCATAGCGACTCCTTGAGCTCGACCCAATTTAAGCATTGACTGCACATTTTTGCCGAAGAATGGTGCTTCAATGGCCAATTCATCGGGCAGATATTGCTCCACCAACCCGAGAACTCTCTCATAGATACGGTTTAGGCGTTTGTAATGGCTTTCGAACTTATTGAGCTTCAACACTCCCATGACAATCAGAGAGGGTTGCTTCCCGATAACGCCCAAAAGAGCATACCCCATCACATTGGTGCCGGGGTCGATACCCATAATTATCCGTTCATATTGCTTCAGATTCACATCCATCTGAGTATCAGCAAGTGTTTTGGAATGTCTTGTTATTTGACTTTAAAATTTTCAATGGTGTCAAGAGTGGTGACAAAAGCCAACCCGTTTTCTCCGTATCTGTCTTGGTATGCTTCCAGGAGAGGTAATAGGACTAATTTATTCCATACATCGCGGTCGTGATTTGTATCAAAAGCCACTTGTAGTGCCAATGATACAGGCTGATTTTCGGAATTCGCTCCACCGAAAACATTGCTCAATCGCATTAACTTGGCTTCTTTCATGGGACGAACCATCAGGTCGGGGATGTAAAATTTCCTTATGGCGTCAATGTGTTTTTTTGTATCTTCGGTCGGGCAAATAAATGTTATATTGGTGATGTACATAATGTTGCGAATATGAAATTATTATCTTAGGGTATGAAATGTATGGGTTATATCATCATTATTTCCGATGATATATAAAAGAATCAGGGCGGTAGCAAAAGTTACCGCCCTGTAGGGGAAAGATGCCACGAGCCGGCTGAATGTCAGAGAGGTCAACTCTCTTTGCTTTGGGGTAAAAACGGCATGTCTAAAACTAAACACGCCGCCAAAACAAAATTATGAAAAACATTCAACGCTATGCTGAGAGCAGCATTTTTTTTTGGAGCCTCTTGTCGGATTCGAACCAACGACCCCGAGATTACAAATCACGTGCTCTGGCCAACTGAGCTAAAGAGGCAATTCGGGCGAGCTACCAACATCGCACCGCTACAACCTCGTACCCTTGCTTCGATCAAGACCTGGGGGATTGGAGGGAGCAAGTCGTGTAGGACTCACCCGGATGCAAAATTACAACCAAATTTCTCCCCCCGCAAGTAATTGGCCAAAAAAATGCTATTATTTAACAAAATTTAACAGAAAATGACCGTTCTAATGTCTGAAACGGCCATTTTCAAGCGAATTTTATCTCTTTTTACTCTATTTCCGTGTAAGAATAATAGCGTCAATCAAAGCGTGATTTGTACCCAAATTCATGTTTTCATCTTCCGGAAGATATTCAAGAACGAAGGTATGTTCACCCGGAGTTAGGTTTACCGGGATACTGTAACTCATCCCCCAATCATCCCAATTGGCGACTCCTCGTTGGGGCATAACTACAGTTCCGACCTTTTCTCCGTCAATAATCAAAGTGCGAACAGCGCATTTATTCTCAGTATTGACCGGGCCGTTTCCATTGGAATATCTCACTGTGACAAAATACTCACCCGATTTCTCAGCCGGGAAATCTTCTGCAGCTAATGTTACGCTAATCGGTGTGCTATTGTGGTCAGTTTCCACAAAACCTTCACCTGTGTATCCTGTGATTTCAGTAGTGGGCTGATAAGAGATTTCGGTGGATTTAAACGTTGTTCCCTCATTCGGTATCTGAAGTGTAATGACGGGACGGTTGCTGCGTGGTTCGGATGCGAACGATTCGATTCCGTCGGTGCTGATTCCCACTACTTGCCATTCCCCCGGTTCATCGAGTTTAAAATCAGTGCGACGGGTTGAGGTTACCTTTTTTCCGTCTTTGAGCACGTCATATCGCGCAATGTATTCGATTGGATTCCATTTAAGCATATCTTCCTCTATCCATGCGATTGGAGTAAGAGGAGCTTTTTTGTTGGGCTGACGATTTACTGTCAATGGAGCGATGGGCTGAGAATTCATCACAATCCTGACGTCAGCGTTATTTTCGAGCAGACGCGCTGCAACCGGTTTGTTCGGGTCGTATGGTTTACCGTTAACAGTCATTGATGCAATTTTGTCACCATAACCCGAAACCGTGACATTGAATTTGCCACCTCGGTAAGGGAAATGTTCCAAAGTGCGGGTGTCATCAAGAGCCTGAGGCACGAATGGCCGGAAGATTATACCATCTTTTACGAAATTGACGCCGAAGAGGATTTTCATTGTCAATGCGATATTTCCGGAAAGACACCATAACATATTGGAAGAATTCAGTTCGGTGAAAATGTCACCATTGTCGAGATTAAAATTCTCCTTGTTAGTGGTGAAAAGAGCTGCCGGGCGGAAAATTGCACCGATTGCCTCGAGAGTGCCGGGTTCATTTCCTGCTTTTGCATTTGCCAATGCCCAGTAAGCACCGACAAAAGGCCAGAGGGCATTGTTGTGATAGTTGGGCATATCGGCTATCTGAGGATAGAATATAGCTGTGCCGAAAGGTGTGGTAGGGTTATTCTCGGTAATACTGCGGGCTTTTTCGGGCGAAGCGATATTGTATAGAATAGCGAGACTCTCGCCCAGAGTTTCAGCTCTTGGATTAAGGATTAAATTGTCACGGCCGTAGGTGAACATTCCATAATACCCTTTATCAGGCATCCAAAAAGTTTCGTCGATAGATTTGACGAGCTTGTCAGCCATCTTGTTATATTTTTCGGCATCGCGTTTTTTCCCCAGCTCGGAAGCCATATCAGCGAGCGTGCGAAGTGTAGCGGCTCTTACCATATTGGTATTCATAGCTTCACTTTTTGCAATGTCGGCAGTCTGCATCCATTTGGGATAAGACTGTTCACGCCAATCGATAAAAGAGGTTTCGCCGCGAGTCAATCCATTGGGAGCTACTACAGTGGCATCATCTTTAAGGATAGAACGTTCGATTATGGGGTAAACTTGTTTAAGCCAATCCTTATCACCGGTAGCGCGATACACTTCATCGGCAGCCAGTGCCCATACGAGGCGATCGGTGCTGACCGGCCATGCACCGCCCGAGCCGGTGTCCTGTATGATTTGCCCTTTAGGGTTGACCTTCTTCATCAAAGAGATTTTGGAGGCTTCAGGTTGAAGTGCGGCCATAGAAAGGATTATGGAATAGGAGACGTCGCGAGTCCATACACCGGCCCATTCTTTTCCGGTGCGCAGTGTGGTGTCAGGCTCGACGGCGTTTACCATCTCATCGAGGGCGAGGTTAAAAACGGCTTGATGGAGAGTATTGCCGGATTTGAGTGCCGGATAATCGGATATGTCATTTTTCAATTTCCATTCCTTATCGATGGGCATGAAATATCCCGGCCGACCGGAGTATGTGGATTGAATATGATATGGCGATAATGCTTTGGCCGTATATGAGCCTTGGATGATAGAGTCACCTTGCCATACGTATGCATCGGTAGCCACAATGGTGTCCGGAGCTGCCGAGCTTGCGGCACAGAGTGCCAGAATCAGGGGTGATATCATTTTTATAAGTTGTTATTGATAAGTTATTAGTGGTTTATCTTTTCCTCCTTCCATGTTTCCCTTTCTGATTATTCCTTTTGGCTCTTGGATTGGGGTTGGGAACTTGACGAAGCGGTCTGTTGGGATTCCCGTCATCGGAAAGGAGAGCAAAATCGAGTTGTTTGTGGTCGAGGTCGGCACGTGCCACCTGCACTTTTACTCTGTCGCCAAGTGTGTACCGGTTGTGATTTTTGCGACCTATCAGGCAATAGTTCTTCTCATCAAGGTCATAATAATCATCGTTAAGGTCACGTATAGGCACAAGTCCTTCGCAAAGATTGTCTGACAATTCCACATATAGTCCCCATTCTGTCACACCGCTGATTACACCTTCGTAGATATCGCCGAGATGTTCACTCATGAATTCCACTTGTTTGTATCTGACGGATGCTCTTTCGGCATTTGATGCGAGCAGTTCCATGTCGGATGAATGACGGCACTGATCCTCCACTTTCAGTTTGTCGGCACTGCGTCCTTTGTCGAAATATCTTTGAAGCAGGCGGTGAACCATCATATCGGGATAACGACGAATCGGTGAGGTGAAATGGGTGTAATAATCGAGTGCAAGCCCATAGTGTCCGACATTGTCAGTGGTATAGGTAGCTTTTGCCATGGAGCGGATTGCAAGCATTGCGAGCATTGATTCTTCGCCTTTCCCTTTGACGTCTTTAAGCAGACGGTTGAGACTCTTGTTGACCTCTTTCGCTTTCCCTTCAGCGTTTATCTTATAACCGAAACGGGCGGCAATCAGAGAGAAGTTACTGATTTTCTCCGGGTCGGGATTGTCATGCACACGATATACGAATGTTTTGGCTTTCTTCCCTTTGGGTACTTTTCCGATGCTTTCGGCAACGGTGAGGTTTGCAAGGAGCATAAACTCTTCTATTAGCTTATTGGCATCTTTAGCTACCTTGAAATATACACTTACGGGTTTTCCATCTTTGTCGATATTGAATTTCACTTCGGCTCGGTCAAATTCCAGAGCACCATGGTCATAACGACGGCGGCGCATCTGCTTGGCAAGGTCGTTCAATCGTAGTATCTCGCGGGCGAAATCCCCTTTTCCGGTTTCGATTACGTTTTGAGCTTCTTCGTATGTAAACCGCCTGTCAGATTTAATGACTGTACGACCGATACGGGAATTTATCACATGAGCCTTATCATCAAGCTCAAATATGGCGGAGAAGCATAATTTTTCCTCGTCGGGACGAAGGGAGCAAATTCCGTTAGAGAGGTGTTCGGGGAGCATGGGAATTGTTCTGTCCACAAGGTAAACACTTGTGGCACGTTGACGAGCTTCTTTGTCTATAATCGTATTGGGAAGTACATAATGAGTCACATCGGCTATATGGACACCGACCTCAAAATTTCCGTTGGCAAGTTGACGGATGGACAATGCGTCATCGAAATCCTTGGCATCCGCCGGATCAATTGTAAACGTCGTCACGTTACGGAAATCTTCACGTTTGGCAATCTCTGTCGGAGTGATTCCGGCATCGATTTGATTTGCAGCTTTCTCAACAGCCTCCGGATATTTGTAGGGAAGTCCAAATTCAGCCAAAATGGCGTGCATCTCAGCATTATTCTCACCCTTACGGCCAAGAATATCCACAATCTCACCGCGTGGGTTCATCTCATTATCACCCCAATAAGTGATTCGAGCTATTGCCTTGTCACCATTTTTGCCTCCTTTGAGCTTTGAACGTGGTATGATGATGTCAGCGGCCAAAAATTTGCTGTCGGTCACCAAAGCAGAATAATTCTTTTCTACATTAAGCGTACCGATAAAGACCTGATCTTTGGCCTCAATAATCTCTACGACACGAGCCTCCGGTTCTTGTCCTTTGCGTGTGGCTGAAATGATGACTCTGACTTTGTCACCGTTGAGTGCATGCATCGAATTACGCTCTGCCACGAGAATCTGTTCATCGTCTATCATCACATAATTGCGACCGTTGCTGCGGCGTACAAAGACACCTGTTTGCTCGGTGCCGCGATTTGATTTCGCCTTATAGCGTCCCAAGCTCACCTCGATAATCTCGTCAGCAGCTGTAAGATCGTCAAGCAGATTTATGATATCGAGGCGATTTGATGTGCTTTCAGCTCCGATTGCGTGCGCTATTTGTTTGTAATTAAATGCTTTTTTATTCTCCTTTTGGAGAAATTCAAGTATTTTGTCAAGAAGTTCTCTCTTCTTCAGTCGTTTAGTGGTAATTTTTTTATTCTCTTTCATGATAAATTCTGCTTCGGGTTATATATCTACGGGTGGAATCATCCGGTGTGTAAAAGAAAAGGTTATAACAGTAGAAAATTACATTACAAAACAATCCAGCCGATGAAATACGGTAATAACATATTACACCCGGTTATTTATATAACACAAAAAAGGGGGCAAATTATTGTAAGAACACAATTTTTCTAAGAGGTTGTTTAAAAATAAGTGTTAATGGATTTGGAAACTTTCGTCTTCGTACAGGGATAGTTTCTTGCTCTAAATGAGCAGTGTTCTCTGATTTTTTTGTAACTTTGCCATTATAAACGAATCTATATGACCATTTATAATCCAAATAAAATATTCGCAGTTCATGCTACTATTTTATTCTCAATTTTTTTATTTGGAGCATCTTCGTGTGGTAATGGCACGGCTAAAGATGAGTTTTTTACAACGTCAGATAGATTCCCGCCAAAACCCAATTCTTTCGAGGAGCTTCAACAGATTGATAATTTTTATGATTCTATATCAGATGGGAATATGATGATGCATTCTCGCATGATGTATAATTTAACCGAACAAGATAGAATGGAATTCTTTAATTCTAAATTATTTTCTGACTCTATACCTTTTTCAGAAACATGGGTTTTTATGCATTGGGAGGAGAAAGCGAAATATCTATATGAAGACAATGAGTATCGTTGGATTAATTTTGAATATTCCGTTTCAGTCATAGAATAATTTTAGATTATGGATAAAAGCATACTCTTTTCCACATCCTCGGAGCTTATCCGAGTCCCTTCCGAAGCAGTGGTGTTCATCACTGCCGACGGTAATTATTCTACCATAACTATGGCAGACGGAAGCGAGTATGTTTTAACAATGCAACTTGGTCAGATTGAACGTAGCATATCCGAGAGAGTGGATGGTGATGACAACCGGTTTATTCGCATCGGTAAAAGCTTAATTGTCAATCGAGATTTCATTATTTTTATTAATCCCTCGCGTCAAAAGTTGACTTTGTCTGATTGCAGAACATTCAAACATGATGTTTCCGCTTCTCGTGAAGCACTCAAGGCTTTAAAGAACTATATAGAAAAGGAGGACTCAAAATGAGCAAACTACCACCTGATATAAATGATGATGAAATCCGTATAATTTCATCAAATACCACCAACGGCTCAACACAACCGCCACGTCGCAAACGGAATATTGTGCTGATTGTATTTTCTGTGATTGTAGCTGTAGTTACCTTCTGCCTGTTGTTTTTCTTTTTTAAATCCGCAGGCAAGATTGACCATCAAAATGAACCGGCAGAATTTTCCGGGTCAAATCTTGAAATTAATAATATTTCTGTAGAATCTACATCGAATATTGATTCTCTCTCCCATGCGAGAAAAAATGTTAAACGATATGTGGTGATTAATGATACCATAATCAGAGATAAGAAATTTCTCATCTATAATCCCATAAATGCCACTCCCAAGCTTCATGTGGGTGATGATATTTTGAACGATTCGACGGCTGTATTAGTAGCACAGGCGGCCGGTATTCGACGTGACAATGGTCAAATTGTCGGTGCGTTCGTCCTCAAAGGTGAACTTTTAAGCAAGGGACAAGCTAAATCGGGCTACTGTGCCATAATTGGAGGTAAAATCAATCTAGGTGTTGCCGAGGCAACTCCATTGCTTGAACAAGCTTTAGAATCTAACGGATACTTTTTTCGTCAATATCCCTTGGTTGTCTCCAATCAAGTCGTTGAAAATAAACCACAAAATAATTCTCAGCGCAAAGCACTTGCTGAACTTAACGGGAATGTCGTAGTTATAATGAGCCAAGATCGTCTTTCGTTCCATGAATTCTCGCAGACACTTGTCGATATGGGTGTATCTAACGCTATATATTTGATCGGTTCAACTGCATACGGATTTGCTAAAGATATAGGCGGCCGCAAGATTGAGTTTGGGAAAGTTGTGGAAAATGCCTCTCCAAACACAAATTATATAGTCTGGTACTAATCCAAACTTCATTTCATACATACATTATTCCATTTCATACATCGTCCGACAAATTGCTTTGTCGGACGGTTGTTTTATATGAAATTTGCACTACCGAAAAACCCCAACTAACTGAAAATACTCTTATGAGAAACCTTTTTTTCATCTCTTTGATTAGTATTCTTCTTTTTGGATGCGAAGAAAAAGTAGAGGTTAAACCTTTTGTACATCAAGAATGCAATAGCATTTATTACTGGCGCACCGATTTCAGACTTGATTCTATTGAGCGTGACTTCCTAACGACAAATCAGATTGGCAGAATGTATATTCGATTTTTTGATATTGTGGCTGAAGACAATTATTTCGTCAGTCGCAAGAAAGCCCAATATGATTTTCTCCCGAATGCGACGCTCACATTTACCGATACCATTCCCGGCACAGTCAAACATGTAGTCCCTACAATTTATATCACCATTGATGCTCTAAAAGCGATGAAAGGGAAAGAAACAGATGCCGCTTCCAAGATTGTCCACCGTACACTCAACATGGTATCATACAATGATATCCCAAATGTGTCGGAACTACAACTCGACTGCGATTGGACCGAATCTACTGACTCTACTTACTTTGCCCTCTGTAAAGCAGTCCGTGACACTTTGAACAGTATTGCAGAAGTGCCGTTTACACTCAGTTCCACTATCCGATTACATCAACTGAAAAAAGCAGCTCCACCGGTTGACTATGGTGTCTTGATGTGCTATAACACAGGCTCTTTCCGTAACCTTAAAAGCCATAATTCTATTCTTAATTTTAACGATGTTGCACCATATTTGAAAAGTACCGTCAACTATCCGCTGCATCTTGATCTTGCTTTGCCAATCTATGATTGGACACTCTGTTATCGAAACAATGAGTTTGCCGGTATTATTAGCACCGACTCTATTTTTCATACATCTTTTACCAAATCTATAAAAGAAGATTTTGCACTTTATCGGGCTACCTCCAATGCCCAAATGGGTCAATCGAGCATGCGCGAAGGGGATGTGCTTCGTCACGAAAAATCAGATTTTAATGTCATTTGCCGCGTGAAAGATCTTATTTACTCCCAATTCTCCAATAAGCCAAAATCTATAATTCTATATCATCTTGACTCCAAAAACATCAAAAACTTCTCTGACAATGAAATTTCTCAAATTTATAACAGGTCTGACATTTAGTTTCAGTGCATTAACCACTTTGGCTTGTGGACCTGATTATTACGAGTTGCCATATCCTGATTTCCTACAACTTACACAGGGTATTGCAGAAACCGCCAATTCAACAGAAAACCTTGAACTTTGGCGAAGTCAAACATCTAAGGATATAAAATTAGAAGACATCAATGCCGTTATATATGGCGATGTTTCCCCTGATTGCTGCGGACCAATCTCAGTATGTGAAGTGTCCCGTCCTGAAAAACCTTTACTCAATGGCGGGGTTAGAAATGTTAATATT
>JAMPEM010000002.1:0-31175 GCA_023665145.1 Bacteroides sp. | reverse complement strand
TCTTGACTCATTTGTTTTGTCTTTACGAGTCAACTTTTTTCAGGGAAAGACAAATTAATCAAAAGAAAACCAAATACATTGACAATTAAAATATTTTGACTCAACTTTCGCAAGCTTTAACTTGCGAAAAGTTAGGAGTTTGAGGTTGGAAAGTTAGAGAAAGTAAATTGAAATTTACAGTGTATATTTGTATCTAAATGTATCATCTTCCCTTAACTCTTAACTCTAACCTTCAAGTTTACAAGTTGCAATGCAACTTGTAAACTTGAATTAAACAACCTCATAAAACATCTTCCATATTTCACATCACGAAAATATCGCGCCGGATTGTTGAAATCCGGTGCTGTTTTTATTCAACCCCTCACCCCGTTTATCTGTTATATATATATAAAGAAAACAACAACGGCTAATTATGACAAGCCGCGTGAATACTATTTAATGTGGAATATTTTAACTTATATTGCTATGAAAACAATTAGTATTATCTCTTATATAATAGGATCTATTCTCCTTATTTCCTCCTGCTTCACTTCAAGCGTATCGGCAACATGGTGGCTTGGTGGCATAGCTGTCGCAATGCTTATCATTGGATGTATTTTCCAATTTAATGCACAAAAACACGACCATTACATCCACCCTAACACATAATCATCCGGCTGAAATATCTGTTTATATTTACATATCTAATTGATACATAAACAGCATATCTGCCGACTATATAAATAACCCATCCTCTTGAGCCCGAGACAATGTCTCGGGCTTTCCTATATCAATTAAATGTAAATTCTCAGCAATAACACCTCCAACATCACATCCCTTCAACGGATTAAGATAGTAATCCATTACAGGAAATTTCCCACTCAATCCCAATCGCCTGAAATCGTCAAACACTTTTGGCGACATAACATGAATTCCACTAAATGACTTCTCTATATCATCGTAATTTAAATCCAAATTCTCCGGCTTATACCTATCCTCCTTGACGGAATGCCACCCCTTCAACCGCAAGCTTTTGTCAAAAATCAATTTCCGGCTCGACTCTCTTTCACTTACAAGCAACGAACAATCCCGACCACTTTTCAAATGACACATCATCAAATCATTTAAATCCGCATCACTCAATATGTCAACGTTGTGGATTAAAAATGGCTCATCATTTTTGCCAAGAAACTCCTCCGCATGTAAAATTCCACCACCGGTATCTAACAATTCTCCCCTTTCATCGCTTATCATAATATCATCCCACTGCTTTACCTTGAGAAAATCCATTATCTGCTCGGCAAAATGATGTACATTTACAACAATCCGATCAAATCCTTGATATCTCAAACTATCCACCACCCGTTCTAACATCGGCTTACCCTTAACAGGCACCAATGCTTTGGGATGTTTCAAAGTCCACGGCTTTAATCTCGTTCCAAGTCCCGCCGCCAATATCATTGCTTTCATATCTATTTCTTATACATCAATATATAAATTATCGGATAGTCTTATCTTAATTCTCCACCCATAATTTCTAAAATACCCTGTTCTCTATGACACAACTCAACTCGTGCTTCAGGATACTTTGATGAAATCTCCTCAGCTACAGCCTGAGCGCAATACACCGATCTGTGCCTACCCCCTGTGCATCCAAATCCTATCTGCAACGAGCTGAAACCTCTACGCAAATAACACTCCACCACCGGAAGTGTAAGAGCAAGGGCATGTTTTATAAATGATTGAGCCTCACCTCGTTCCTCAATAAAATCCCTCACCGGTTTGTCAAGACCTGTCAGCATCTTATATGCATCATACATGCCCGGATTATGCATTCCCCTGCAATCAAACATAAACCCACCTCCATTACCCGTTAAATCCTCAGGATAGCCCTTCTTATATGAAAAAGAAAATACTTTTACCACCAATCCTTTATTTGCATCTTTTCTCCATCGCTTCTCTTCGCATATATGGCCGCAAACACGCTCCAACTCAGGATATCTAGACAAAGCCCCCTTCTCTATCAACCCCCTTAAATTATTTAAAGCAAAGGGTATACTCCCTATAAAATGTGCTTTTCTTTCAACTAAGCCTCTGAACCCGTATGCACCAAGCACTTGCAATGTTCTAAACAAAACAATATCATCAAGCCACTCCAGCAACTCCACCTTCCTCACATTTCGAACTTTGCAAAATTCTTCTGCATAATAGTCTATCATCTCCATTCTGAAGTCAGTTGGAAAATCAGCTTTTGCCTGCCATAACATCGAAACAGCATCATAAAGCACCGGACCTTTTCTACCTCCTTGGAAATCTATCATTCGAGGCTTACAACCTTTAATCATTATATTCCGGCTCTGAAAATCCCGATACATAAAACCCATACTCCATGACGGCATTGACATCAATCTGTCCGACATCATATCAAAATCATCTTCGAGCAACATCTCATCAAATATGACACCATCAGCTTTAAGGAACTCATATTTGAAATAATTCAAATCCCAATGTATCTGCCTCCCGCAGAAAGGCTCGCTCATCACTTTGTCTCGCCACTCAATCTCATCTATCGTCTGAATTGCAACAAGTGATTTAAGGCTCGCCTTTATTAGCGAAACCATTTCAACACCCCACTGCAAAGACATCAAATCGCAATCCCCCAAATCCTCCTGCAAATAACAATTACCTGATTCTGAAATGCAATAAATACCGGGAGAATAAGGTGCAAATACACCGGCCAAATCGCAAAATGCACGATTCTCTTTTATATCACCTCCAAATGTACCAATCACACTCTTACCATCCTGACCCGTCAATCTATAATATGACCGTGGAGAGCCTGCTCCTACCAATTTTTCGACATGTAACGGACTCCCACCGAAATAATCCCTATACAATAATACAAGTTCATCAAGTTTATTCTCCATATCCACAAAATTACAAAAAAAAACAATTTTACACAACTTACAGATCATTTATTAAGGACGATTCCCATTATTCAACTTCGCCTCAAAAACCATTTGCAATATCATTTGTTTTTACATTACTTGGAAACATAAGGCAGCATTACTGTAATAAATACAAATAAAATAAGAGTCAACATATTTGCTCAAACGATTAATTATTTGTAATTTTGCCACAGTTTCTACTAATGTAAAAAAATTACCAATATCAACATGGCGAAAATCGAAGATTTTAATTTTAACGGTAAAAAAGCCATCGTAAGAGTCGATTTTAATGTACCCCTCGACGAAAATGGCAAAATTACTGATGATACCCGTATTCGCGGTGCTCTTCCAACACTCAAGAAGATTCTTAACGACGGTGGCAGCCTCATTCTAATGTCACATCTTGGCAAACCCAAAGGAAAAATCAATCCGAAACTCTCTTTAGGTCAAATAAAAGATGCTGTAGCTAAAGCACTTGGTAGAGATGTAATATTCGTCGACGACTGCATGAAAGCCGCAGACGCTGCTAAAAATCTCAAACCGGGTCAAGTAGTTCTTCTTGAAAACCTTCGTTTCTATCCCGAAGAAGAAGGAAAACCTGTCGGAATAGACAAAAACGACCCCAAATACGATGAAGCAAAAAAAGCGATGAAAGAGAGCCAAAAGAAATTTGCACAAACTCTCGCTTCATACGCTGATGTATACGTAAACGATGCTTTCGGAACAGCTCACCGCAAACACGCATCAACCGCCGTAATAGCCGACTACTTCGACAAAAACAACAAAATGCTCGGATTCCTTATGGAAAAAGAGGTCAAAGCCGTCGACAATATCCTAAACAACATCAAAAGACCATTTACCGCTATAATGGGAGGCTCAAAAGTCTCTACTAAGATCGGTATCATCCTCAACCTAATGGACAAGGTAGACAACCTTATCCTATGCGGTGGTATGACTTACACATTCGCTAAAGCTCTCGGTGGGAAAATCGGAAATTCCATCTGTGAAAACGACAAACTCGACCTCGCTCTCGATATTATCAAAACCGCAAAAGAGAAAGGAGTAAACCTTGTAATCGGTTCAGATTGCGTTGCCGCTGATAAATTTGAAAACGACACAAAAACCACAGTATGTAAAGTGTCCGAAATACCCGATGGCTGGCAAGGTCTTGACGCCGGGCCCGAAAGCATCGCAGCATTCACTCAAGTAATTACTCCTGCAAAAACAATCCTTTGGAATGGTCCCGCCGGTGTGTTTGAATTCGAAAACTTCACAGCCGGATCAAGAGAAATTGCCGAAGCAATCGTCGAAGCAACGAAAAACGGAGCATTCTCACTTGTCGGAGGCGGTGACAGCGTAGCTTGTGTCAACAAATTCGGACTCGCTGACCAAGTATCATACGTATCAACTGGTGGCGGTGCCCTTCTTGAAGCAATCGAAGGAAAAGTTCTTCCCGGTGTAGCCGCAATCAATGACTGAACTTATCACTAATTAGATCCACAACATTAGATTTACTAATTAATACACTATCCAAAACGGGAGGCAATAATTTGCCCCCCGTTTCGTTTTATATTTCAAAAGCTCCTCATCACTCTTAGAGATTGTACAAAGACATCTCTACCGACACAAAATACATGTTTAATAACATATATTCAGTGTAAACACCACATTTTTCGAATAAAATAAAATAAGAAATCAAAAAAAAATCACCATATCACTAAAAAAAATTACACAATATTTTTGACTTTCCCCGAAAAATGATTAATTTTGCGATATAAATTCGTTATATTCCAAGTAATACCATGTACAACGAAGAGATAACGGATAACTCAAAATACACTACACAGGTAAATAATTACTAAGAAATGTTGATACACCTTCAAAGGCTATCAGACATCTACGCATAAATTATTAATTTACATATAAATCAACAAACAAACAAATCACAACAGTATGGAATCTCAGACTCCCAAGCCGCAGGCTCCACAGTCAACGGCAGCAAAAGTGAAAAAAGAGGAAAAAATCAGCCAGGTTAAAGGCATTCGCAACGCGTTCGTCGTTATCCTCCTCTGCGCAGCAGCAGCAGTATGCATCTTCCTCTTCGGTATGGGTTATTCAGGCAACTTCGAAGGTGGAGACTCAGCCGCAGGACATCCTATCAACCTCGCAGGAACAGTCTATAAAGGTGGATTTATCGTACCTATCCTTATGACTCTCCTTCTTACCGTTATTGTCCTCTCTATCGAACGTTGGATTGCTATCAGCTCAGCTTCAGGTAAAGGTAACACAACTAAATTCGTTGCTGACATCAAAGCTGACCTCGCCGCCAACAAAATCGACGCTGCCATGAACCGTTGCAAAACTCAGAAAGGCTCAGTAGCTTCTGTAGTTTACAACACTCTTGTTAAATACAAAGAGATGGATGCCAACACCATCCTCAGCAAAGAGCAAAAACTCACTACTCTTCGCAACGAAGTAGAAGAAGCTACAGCTCTTGAGATGCCTTCTCTTTCTCAAAACCTCCCCATCATCGCTACTCTTACCACTCTCGGTACTCTCGTCGGTCTTCTCGGTACTGTGATGGGTATGATCAAATCATTCCAGGCTCTTGCATCTTCAGGTTCTCCTGACTCAACTGAGCTTTCTACCGGTATCTCTGAGGCACTTGTAAATACCGCCTTCGGTATCGCAACCGGTGCTTTCGCAGTTATATCTTACAACTTCTTCACCAACAAGATCGACAACCTTACCTACGCTATCGACGAAATCGGTTTCTCTATCGTGGCAACTTTCGCTGCTACTCATAAGTAATCAGCAATTCCACAAGAGATTGATTTTATTTTCAAACACTTAACCGAACAAGTCTTATAGCAATATGGGAAGAGTAAAAATAGCAAGAAAAAGCACATTCATCGACATGACTGCGATGAGTGACGTTACAGTGCTTTTGCTTACCTTCTTCATGTTGACATCTACTTTCCTTTCAAAGGAACCGGCTACTGTTATTACTCCTCCATCCGTTTCGCAAGAAAAGGTGCAGGAAACAAACTATGTGCAGGTTCTTGTTAATCCGGAAGGAAAAGTTTGGCTCACAATGAACAACGACACATCTCAAGACTACTCTAACGAGAAAATGAAGATGGCGCTCCTTGACAAAGTAGCCGAAGTTTATAATCAGACTCACACGAAGAAGATTCAATTTAACGACCGGCAAAAAGTTGCCTTCAGCAAGCTCGGTTCATTCGGTGTTCCACTCAATCAAATGGGGGAATTCCTTGACCTCGCTTACGCTCCCGAAGGTCAGACTCAAATGGACAAATGGCTTATGGGTGAAGACAACAACCCTAACCACAAAACAGGTATTCCAATCGGATGGAATCAGAACGAAGACCTCCCCAACGAGTTCCAAATCTGGATGAAAGCCATCCGTCAAACAGACAATACCGTCCTTGCCGACAAAATCAAAGACGGCTCCGGTGTAGCCATCAAAGCTGACCAAAACACCGCCTTTGAAAAAATCCACATGGTTATGGACAACCTCCAAACCATCCACATGAACAAATTCACGTTATTGACAGCACTTAAAGCCGAAGGAGAATAAGACATGGCAGAGATCGCACAAGACAATGGTGGCGGAAAAGGCAAAAGCCACCAGAAAAAGATGCAAATCCGCGTGGACTTCACGCCGATGGTCGACATGAACATGCTCCTTATCACCTTCTTCATGCTGTGTACCACGATGATTAAGTCACAAACTCTCAACATCGCGTTACCATCCAACGAGAAAACCGATAATGTGGAAAACATGTCGCAAGCTTCAGTAGACGAAGCAGTAACAATTATTCTTGACGCTCGTCTAAAACCAGGAAGCATGACCGAAATCGACTCCGTCAACGGCCACGTCGTAAACGAAGTATACTACTACTTCGGGAAACCCGGCGGCGGAAGCGATAACCCTACCGGCGAAGCCAACAACCTTATGAAATCTGAATTCCTATCCGACGAAGTTAACTCAGCCGGTGTACCCACCGCAAGAGGTATACGTCAGATTATTCAGCAACGCAACAAGGCTGTTCTCGCTGAGATTACTAAGCTTAAGGAGAAATATCAGAAAGGAGGTTTTGGCAACCTTGAGACAAAGGAAGGTCGTGAAAAAGCACAGCTTGCATACGACGAAGCCGCAAAGAAAGTTCGCCAAAATGAAAATCTGAAAAAACCTGTCATAATCATCAAATCCACTCCTCGCGCCTCCTATGGTGGCCTCGTGGAAGTACTTGACGAAATGCAAATCAATTCAATCTCAAAATATCAGATTGATAATATGACAAAGGTTGACTCCGTAATGCTAATCGATTATCAGAACCGTCACCATTGATGACGTCAGATTGAATAACCATTAAACAAAAACTAAGGAAATGGCAAAAAGAAACATAGATCTGACCTCGAAAGAATGGCGCGACTTGGTCTTTGAAGATAAGCAAAAAGAGTTCGGTGCATACAAGCTCCGTGAACAGAGTCCCAAACGCCATAACATGGCTGCTCTTTATACTCTTATTGGACTTATCGTCATCTTCGTCCTTTTGATTGCTTATAGCAAATGGTCAGACTATCGCGATGAGCAACGCAGACTCGAACTCCAAGAACAAGCTGAGAAAATGTCTCAGATTGCAATGGAAGAGGCTCAACAGGAAGAAGAACAGCAGCCGGAGGAACAGAAATTCGAACAACCGGAAGTAGAAGTAAAAGAAGAAGTACTTGAGACTGTACGCGAGACTCAGATAGCAATCGTAGAACAAGTCAAGGAGGAAAATAAAGTCCGTGACACTGATACGAAACAAGAAGACAATACCGCTCGCGGTATGGTAACTCAAGAAGGTTCTGATGACGCAGACAAATTCAAAGCCGTAAAGGAAGCTGTCGTAGTTAAGGAACCCGAACCCGCTCCCGAACCGGTCAAGAAAGCTGAACCCGAACAGATTTTTACAGCCGTAGAACAACAGGCTCAATATCCAGGTGGACAAGGTGCTTTGATGAAATATCTTAGCTCAAATATCCGTTACCCGGAATCAGCTCAACAAAACGACATCCAAGGTCGTGTAATCGTCAAGTTCGTCGTAGAGAAGGACGGTTCAATAGGACAAGCTCAAGTCGTAAAAGGTGTTGACCGTGCTCTTGACCAGGAAGCACTTCGCGTTGTTAAGAAAATGCCAAGATGGCAGCCCGGTAAAAACAACGGTGTTGCAGTACGCTCATGGTTTACACTACCTGTAACCTTCAAGCTTCAGCAACAATAAAATCTTAAATTAAATAGGATTTAAACATCTTGTAAAAAGAGGGAAGCCAATTGGCTTCCCTCTTTTTACATTCCTGAAGATTTCCCATAGGTCAAACATATTTTAAGCATTTAACTATCCGAACAAATAAACAACTCAACTTTCGCAAGCTTTAACTTGCGAAAAATTAGGAGTTTGAGGTTTGGACATTAGAGAATTATCTAAAAATTATTATTAATTTGACAGAAGGACTTTACGTGTTGCTGAATACCGACAAAAACCTCTATGCTTCGCTTTTCGATTTCACAGATCCATGGGAAATAGACTTACTTGAGTTTATGAATGACAACTATACCGAGGAGTTTTCTATGGCGGAAATGGCAAGTTATACCGGACGAAGCCTCGCATCATTCAAACGTGATTTCAAAAAAGCGAGTGACCTGACACGCAACAAGTAACGGTTTTTCATTTAAATTTCAGTATAATGCCCATGAGGATGTGTCGGGGATGCATGAATTATATAACACTCTATTAAACATTCAAAATTTGAATATTTCCTGAACAAGCTTCCATAATATTTGTTAAAATATTAAAACAAGAAGTAACCAAAAGCAGATTTTTGAGTTGCTGATGTGTAAAAAAAAATTCACATTGTTGGCATTGAATCGTTTAGGTTACTATCATAAAAATCAATATTATGAAAGGTAGATTTATATTTGGTATATTCATGGTGATTGTATATGTAGCAGTCGGTTTGTTATTCATCTTCGATATTTTCAATATTGATAATAACACAATAAGCTATTGTGTAGGCGGCCTACTTATAGTCTATGGACTGTGGAGGGGATACAGATTATATAAAGGGATAGAATAAACATATTAAATCCGATTATCTTATTCTCCGACACGCACATACATCAGATTTAAATCATTTATTCGATGATAAAAATGCTATGTGACGTAAACATTTATTTTTAAACAGCCACAAATTATGAACAAAAATATAGCAGGAATTTTTGTTGTCACATTGTTGATCGCCTTTGGTATAATAGCATGTACACCTGTAAAACGTGGAGAATATGCAAAAGGAAGCGGGACAATTTTCTGCGATGATGGATTCAAAAACATCATGCAAGAGGAGATAGAGGTATTCGAATTCTCATATCCGGATGCATCAATCATACCATTTTATGTAAGTGAGAAAGAAGCCGTGGACTCACTTATGGCCGATGTCACACAGCAGATTGTAATCAGTCGCGAGCTGACTAAAGAAGAAATAGCATATTGCAAAAAGAAAAACAAAAGAATAGTGCGTCAAAACTGCATAGCAGTAGATGCTGTTGCGCTTATTGTCAATAAGAACAATCCGGTAGGCGCACTTAGCTTGGAAGATATCAAAGGAATAATGACCGGCAGAATTACAAGTTGGGATCAACTTGCCGGGAATGACACGACAGCCATCAAAATTGTCTTTGACAATGCCGGTTCCTCTACAGTTTCTTATATGCGTCAAAGATTCCTTGACAACAAGGGCAGCATATCAGACCATACCAATTCATTCGCTCAAAAAAATAATGCGCAGGTATTTGATGTAGTAAAAAGAGACCCCAATGCTCTTGGCATTATATCAGTTAGTTGGCTTGGCGATGATCTTTCCGGAGCAAAGAAAGTACCGTTGAATCAACGTGTGGAAGATTATAAAAACGAAACAGACACAATTGCCACAAATCTTACTACTGAAGTTAATATTATAAAGATTAGCAATCCTATTAAAGAAAATGATTTTTCACCTGTATCTTATGCTCCTTATCAGGCATATATATATTCGGGGGAATATCCGTTGGTACGTAAAATTTTTATGATTAGCACTGCTTCCAACAGCACTGTTATGCACAGTTTCTATACATTTGTCACCGGATATGTAGGACAAAAAATCATTTCAAGAACCGGAATATTGCCCTATCATGTCAATCCACGTGTAGTAAATCTTATTGATAACAAGAACAAATAATAGATATTATCAGATAATCTGAAAAATATTTGCCGTCGCTTTAAATTTTTTGTAAATTTGCATATTAAACCGACGGCAAATTTGAATGTCTAATAAATACCTACGATATTCATTGGCATATAATTAATTGCCCGATTATCTTAACTACAGAAAACTAAGACACCAGATAAGATGAAATTTAGAGGATTATTTACAGCGTGCCTTGCAAGTGCCGCTCTTTTGGGATTCTCCCAAACTCACGTAGAAGGTATTGAATACTATAATGCAGACCAATACAACAATGCTCGTGAGCTCTTAACTCGCAACATGAACAATGCCGGCACAGATAAAGCATTGTCCAATTTCTATCTCGGACAGATTTCCCTACTTGAAAAAAACAATGCGAAGGCGAAAGAACTCTTTGAAGCCGGTATCGCAGCAAATCCTGAGTGTGGCTACAATTATGTAGGTCTTGGGGAGATTCTTCTATCCACCGACCCCAAAGCCGCTCAACAGGAATTCAAACTCGCCGAGAAATATGGTAAAAAAGATGCAGCACTTCAAGTGGCTATCGCAAGAGCATACTATAACGTTGACCCGGTAACTTATGAAAAGGAGATAGCAAAACGTATCGAAAAGGCTCAGAAGATTGACCTTCACGAACCGGCTGTCTACATATTCGAAGGTGACCGCTCACGTGATAATCGTGACTGGGGTAATGCTGCCGGACAATATGAAATGGCTATCAACTTTGACCCTCAAACTCCTGCGGCTTATGTAAAATATGCCAACATGTACAAACTGGTCAACCCTCAATACACTATCAGCAAACTTCAAGAACTCCTACAACAGAATCCGAATTCAGCCCTCGGTCAGCGCGAGCTTGCAAACGCTTATTATCAACAGGAGAACTACAAAGAAGCTGCAGCATCATACGGCAAATACGTAAATAATCCCAACCACTTCAAACAGGATGAAGACCGCTATGCTCTGCTTCTTTTCTCTGATGGTGATTATCAGAAAGGTTACGATTATGCGACAAAACTTCTGCAATCTGACCCCAACAATTTCACTGCTCAACGTTTCCAATTTATGAACGCTGCACAGATTAAAGAGATGGAGAATCAACTTCTCCCTATGGCTGAAGCCCTTTATGCCAAACATAAAGAAAACCCGGCTAACCAATTTGCATCTATCGATTATAATCTGGTCTCAGAGCAACTTGCCAAAGCCAAACGCCCGGAAGAAGCTATTGCACTGCTCGAAGAAGGCACACAAGTTCTTCCTGAATATAAGTCATTCATTCGCGATATTGCACTGATTTATTATGACAACAATAATACAGCTGAGGCTTATAAACGTCTTGAAAAATACGCAAATGAAGTGAAGGATCTCAATTACAGCGATGCATATCTGATTGCAAATGTCGCGTTTGTGTATTCATTTGAACTTGCCGGAGATGAAAAAGCCAATATGCTTGCCAATTCAGCAAAATTCGCTCAGAAAGCAGCTGAACTTAATCCCAAGTCATATCGTCCTCAGAAACGACTCGGTGATATAGCAGGACTCCAGGCCACAGGTAATATTACTGAAGCTAAAGCTCCTTATTTTATTGAAGCAGCCAAAATTATTAAGGAAAATGGTGTTACTCCTTCAACTAATGATGCA
Source organism: Bacteroides sp. (assembly GCA_023665145.1). Taxonomy (GTDB): domain Bacteria; phylum Bacteroidota; class Bacteroidia; order Bacteroidales; family Muribaculaceae; genus Lepagella. The sequence goes on along the minus strand of JAMPEM010000002.1, from coordinate 19,317 downwards.
GCCGATATTTACAAAACTTTAGGAGAATATTACAATGCCAAGGGTGACAAAGTTGCAGCCAAGGAAGCTTATGGAGAATACCTGAAAGTAAAACCGGAAGATGCAGCTGTAAAGAAAGTATATAATGCACTATAAGACGTTGTGCGTACGTAAGTTTTATATATTCGATTAACGTCCCAATTATAAATTTTATAGAAATTGTCTTTACCTCAATGGTAAGGACAATTTTCTTATAATAAGCGACTCACACCAAATTTGTCATTATGAGGTCGTATAATAATAATACATAAAAAGATTTGTTCATTAAGTTATTAAATAAATTATTATCAGAAGTTTAATAATTTTATTCAGTCAAAATATTTTAATTTTGTGAATGTCTTTGGACTTCTTTTGGGTTAATTTCTAAAAATTCGTAAATCGTGTAGCTCGCCACACTCATTAATCATTTACATAAATTTCCTCAAAAATTATGCTCAAATCCATTAACATTTATTTTACACTACCTCTAAGACAGACCCGCGAAAATATCATTTTGCCATTTTATTAAGAAAAAAAGTAATTTATTAAGTTTTTTTATTAACTTTGCATTATTATAAGCATTGGATTTCATCACAGTTATAATCCCATGACTGCTAAAACAAGAATTACAGTGCAACGAGCTGAGATAATAATTCTCAGAATCTTGAAGATATTAGACGTACGTGTATTCAAGCATTAAATTATGATTCATTCCATAAGGATAAAAAAGGGGCTTGATATTCCACTGGATGGTGAGGCTACAGGTCGAATTACTGAATGTAATGACGCAAAAATTTTTGGGCTTGTTCCCGACGATTTTTACGGACCTAAATGGAAATGTCTCGTCAAACCGGGAGAGAAAATTTCCTGCGGTGACCCTATTATGATTGATAAAGAATCAGAATCCATCTTCATAACATCACCCGTCAGCGGCACAATTGATGAGATTAGACGCGGTGAACGACGCAAAATTCTTGCTGTAACCATAAAAAGAGATTCTTCCCCTGATTCCGGGAAAGCACATCTTGAAAACGCACCATTAACCACAGCAGAGTCTATAAGCGAAGCCTTGAAGCAATCCGGACTATGGGCTATGATGAGGCAGCGTCCTTACGATATCGTTCCTGATCCCAACATTGTTCCACGCGATATCTTCATCACTACATTCGATTCCGCACCCCTTGCTCCTACCCTGTTCTCTGCCTCGGACAAAAAGATGATACAAGCAGGTATCAGTGCATTGGCAAAACTCACGAAAGGGAAAGTATACATTGCATTCAGAGGTGACGAAATTCTTGATTTGTCAGGATGCGAAATCATTGATGTCTCCGGACCTCATCCATCAGGGAATGTGAGTGTGCATATTGAAAGGACTGCACCCGTAAACAAAGGTGATGTGGTATGGACTCTTGATATTACTACACTAAAAAGAATTGGAAAGCTTTGCAGCACCGGAGAGATAGATTATACTGTCACAGTAGCCATAACCGGCCCCAAAGCTCAAAATCCTCATCTTGTTTCCACCATAATTGGAGTGGAACTCAAATCCTTGCTTAATACATTCTTGCCGGCCAATGACAATGACATCCGTGTCATTAGCGGCAATGTACTTACCGGCACAAAAGAGAATCCGGAATCCGGATTCTTACGATACCCTTATCGCCAAATCACGATCATATCTGAAGGCAATCATGCAGATGAGTTTATGGGATGGGCATCGATGAATCCGCAAAAATATAGCGTAAAACATACTTTCCCGGCATTTCTGAGAGGGCTGTCAAAACCATTCCCCTTTGATGCTCGAATCAAAGGTGGGCATCGAGCTATGATTCTAAGCGGAGAATACGATAAAGTTTTCCCTATGGATATTTATCCTGAATATTTACTTAAGGCCATTATGTCAAAAGATATTGACAAAATGGAGCAACTTGGCATTTACGAAGTAGCACCGGAAGATTTTGCACTGCCGGAATTTGTGGATACATCCAAGATAGAACTTCAAAAGGCTGTCAGGGAAGGACTTGACTACCTTCGAAGCGAAATATAGAAAGACACTTCTTCAATTATAAAAAATCAAGATAGTGAATAGACTAAAGCAATCAATCGACAAGGTAAAGCCACATTTTGAAAAGGGTGGAAAATTTCAAGCTCTCCATTCTGTTTTCGATGGCTTTTACACTTTCCTGTTTACACCTAATGAAACATCGAGGTCCGGTGTTCATATTCATGATGCTAATGACTCTAAACGGACAATGATTACAGTAGTAATCGCTCTTTTACCCTGTATGCTTTTCGGCATGTGGAATATTGGATACCAACATTCACTTGCTACCGGGAATTTTAATCACAATCTTTTCCATCTCTTTTCCTATGGATTTTGGGCAGTATTGCCACAAATCATTACCGCATATGTAGTAGGTCTCGGGATAGAATTCGTGGTAGCACAATTGCGAGGGCATGAAATTCAAGAGGGATTCCTTGTGTCGGGAATACTGATTCCCATGATATGTCCGGTGGATACTCCTTGCTGGATTATAGCAGTCGCTGTAGCATTCGCTGTAATTTTCGCGAAAGAGGTGTTTGGAGGCACGGGATATAACTTTCTAAATGTAGCCCTTGTCACTAGAGCGTTTCTATTCTTCGCCTACCCTCAAAAAATGAGCGGGGACGGTGTTTTTGTCTCATTAGGCGACATAAAACCGATAAACTCATTTACCGGAGCAACACCACTTGGGCAGCTAGCTTCCGCTTCAGATCCGTCAGTAACATTGACAAATGTAGATGGTACGCCTATGGATTTGATGCAGGCTTTTTGGGGAATGATTCCCGGATCTTGGGGTGAGACATCTACTTTCTGTATCCTTATTGGGGCGGCAATTCTTTTAATTACCGGCATAGCATCTTGGAGAATAATACTTTCCGGTGCTATAGGGGGATTTTTAATGGCTTTACTCGCTCATAATTTCGCTACACCACTATATCCTGTCACATATCTTGAGCCAATACAGCAATTATGTCTGGGAGGATTTGCGTTCGCTCTCGTCTTCATGGCCACAGATCCTGTGACAGCTTGTCGCACCAATACCGGAAAAATCATTTACGGATTCTTAACCGGAGCATTAGCAATAATTATAAGATGCTATAATGCCGGATACCCCGAAGGCGCAATGTTGGCGGTATTACTTATGAATTGCTTCGCATCCTTAATAGACTATTGTGTAGTAAACACCAACATACGTCGCCGCAAGAATCGTGTGGCAATAAAACAATCTTAAGGCTATGAACAGAGAAAGTAATACATATACAGTCATCTACTCTATAGTTCTCGTGATAGTGGTTGGAGTGGCATTGTCATTGATATATCAAGCATTGCGTCCTCGCCAAGAGGAGAATATAGCCAATGATACAAAAAAACAGATCCTTGCCGCTGCACTGATCACACCACGTTCGGGCGAGAGCATATCCGAATTATATGCCAGCCACATAACAGACTCCTTTATCGTTGATATCAATGGAGATAAAATCGATTCTAAACAGGAAGCGGCTTCGGTCAATATAGCAGAGGAAGCAAAAAAAGAGGCAGAGAAACGATTATTGCCTGTATTTGAGTGCCAAACGACCTCTGGTATTAAATATATCATACCGATGGCCGGCAACGGACTCTGGGGACCAATATGGGGATATATTGCCCTTGATAATAACGGGGACACTGTATATGGTGCCTATTTCGCACATCAAGGTGAGACTCCGGGGCTTGGAGCTGAGATTGAAAAACCGGCATTTCAGGAACAATTTAAAGGGAAAAATATACTGAATCCCGATGGCTCTTTTGAAGGTATACAAGTGGTAAAATCAGGTCATGAGCCACAGAGCGGAGCATACGTTCATGCAATTTCCGGAGGTACGATAACAAGTCAGGGGGTACAGAGTATGCTTCGCAGTTCACTTGAACCATATACAGCATTCTTCGACAAACTTCGACAAAGTAACGGCAATCAAACTGCCCAAAACATTGAGACAAAATGAATCTTAGCAAGAATCTGAATACACTCATTAATCCTCTCTCGAAAGACAATCCGGTCATAGTACAAGTACTTGGCATTTGCTCGGCACTTGCTGTGACGGCTAAGCTTGAACCGGCGGTGGTAATGACGATATCTGTCACAGCTGTTCTTGCTCTTGCCAATGTGATTATCTCATTATTGAGAAAAACCATTCCGACATCGATAAGAATTATCGTACAGCTTGTCGTAGTTGCAGCACTTGTTGTGATAGTGGACCAAGTGCTTAAAGCATTTACATACGATGTATCAAAACAACTGTCGGTATTCATAGGACTTATCATTACGAATTGTATAATAATGGGCCGACTCGAAGCTTTTGCTTTGAACAATCGTCCGTACGCATCATTCCTTGATGGAATCGGAAATGGCATGGGGTATGGCATGATACTTATTATTGTGGCTTTTTTCCGAGAACTTCTGGGGAACGGCACACTATGGGGATTCCAAGTAATTCCTCAATGGTGGTATGATCATGGATATATGAACAATGGTATGATGATTTTGCCTCCAATGGCACTTATCACTGTTGCATGCATAATCTGGGTGCACCGTTCCAAAAACAAGGATTTACAGGAATAAAACTGCTTCGATATCCTCTCTTTTCATAACATTCACTTGATAATTTAAAACACAGTGGAAAATCTGAATCTATTCATACGGTCGATTTTTATCGACAACATGATATTTGCATACTTTTTGGGTATGTGTTCATATTTGGCCGTTTCAAAGAATGTCAAAACTGCATTCGGGCTGGGTATAGCTGTTAGCTTTGTTCTCATCATAGCATTGCCAATATGTTGGTGTATTAATCAATATATTCTTCTTCCGGGTGCACTCACATGGCTTGGAGAAGAGTATGCGGCAACGGACTTGAGCTTTCTGGGATTGATACTTTTTATATCCGTCATAGCGGCACTTGTACAGATTCTTGAGATGGCGATTGAGCGATTTTCTCCGGCATTATACAATTCATTGGGAATATTTCTGCCTTTGATTGCAGTGAATTGTGCTATCTTGGGAGCAGTTTTATTTATGCAGCAGCGTGATTTCACCAATGCGTGGACAGCGACAGTATATGGAGCCGGTTCCGGTATAGGATGGTTATTGGCCATAACGTGTCTGGCTGCCATTCGTGAACGACTCGCCTATTCAAAAATTCCGGCACCACTGAGAGGAATCGGGATTACATTCATCATAACAGGATTAATGGGGATAGCTTTCATGAGCTTCCTTGGCATTAAATTATAAAATATGATTACGATGATATCTATACCTTCACTACTTGCTGCAGCGGTTATATTCCTTTGTATCGTATTGTTACTTGTAGCCGTACTTTTGATGGCGAAAAAATTTCTTGTCAAATCGGGTGAAGTGTCCATTGACATTAATGACGGTTCGAAGCTGCTTCACGTAAAAAGTGGCAAAACCTTGCTTGCAACATTGGGAGAGAACGGAGTGCATCTTTCCTCAGCGTGCGGAGGGAAAGGGAGTTGCGGACAATGTAAAGTGCAAGTTACCTCAGGAGGAGGTGAGATGCTTCCTACAGAGGCTGTACATTTCACACGTAGAGAAATTAAGGATTATTGGCGCCTTGGCTGTCAAGTCAAAGTAAAAGAGGATATGACACTGAAAGTGTCACAGGCTGCGTTGGATGTAAAAGAATGGGAATGTGAAGTTATATCAAATCGCAACGTCGCTACATTCATTAAGGAATTTATTGTAAAGTTGCCGGAGGGGGAACACATGAATTTTCTTCCGGGTTCATACGCTCAAATACGTATTCCTAAATACAATATGGATTACGACAAAGATATCGATAAAAAAGATATTGGCGATGTATATCTTCCTGCATGGGATAAATTCGGGTTATTCACCTTGAAGTGTAAGAACAATGAGGAAACTATCCGAGCATATTCAATGGCCAATTATCCTGAGGAGGGGGATAGAATAATGCTTACGGTGCGAATTGCGACACCTCCTTTCAAGCCAAAACCTCAAGTAGGATTTCAAAATGTATCACCCGGAATAGCATCATCATACATCTTTACATTAAAACCTGGAGATAAGGTGCTAATGTCCGGACCTTATGGCGATTTCCATCCCATTACAGATTCCAAGGCTGAGATGATATGGGTAGGAGGAGGAGCCGGAATGGCTCCGTTGCGAGCACAAATACTATGGATGTTGAAGACAAGACAATGTCGTGACCGTGTGATGCATTATTTCTATGGTGCACGGGCACTTAATGAGGTGTTCTATCTTGAGGATTTCCTTGCGTTAGAGAAGGAGTTTGACAATTTCAAATTCCATTTGGCGCTTGACCGTCCTGATCCGGAAGCTGATGAGAAGGGTGTTAAATATACGGCGGGATTTGTACATGATGTCATGTATGAGACATATTTAAAATTCCACGATGCACCGGAAGAGATTCAGTATTATATGTGCGGACCGGGTCCAATGAGTAATGCAGTTAATAATATGCTCTACAATTTAGGAGTGGAACCGGACATGATTCATTATGATAATTTCGGAGGATAATGTCATGATAATGGATAAAAAATATAGTTCATTATTTAAGAAAAAAAGAGGTAAAAACGGGAATTTTTTATTATCTTTGCAATGAAAAATTAATGCTTTAAGAATCCACCGAAAACTTGAAGCATCATATAATTGAATTACAACAACCTATACAATACCAAGAAAAAAAAATGCAAAGAGACAACGAAATCTTTGAAATCATCGACCGTGAGCATCTTCGTCAGCGCCGCGGCATTGAGCTTATCGCCAGTGAAAATTTTGTAAGCGATGAAGTGATGCGTGCCATGGGATCTTGTTTGACAAATAAATACGCTGAGGGATATCCCGGGAAGCGTTATTATGGGGGATGCGAAGTAGTGGACGAGGCAGAAAATCTTGCAAGAGAACGTGCCAAGAAGATATTTGATGCTGAATGGGTAAATGTACAGCCCCACTCCGGAGCACAGGCAAACATGGCAGTTTTCATGGCATGTCTGCAACCCGGTGATAAATTCATGGGTATGGATTTGAGCCATGGTGGTCACCTTTCACACGGAAGTCCGGTGAATTTCTCCGGATTGATGTTTGAACCTATTTCATACACAGTATCAGCAGAAACCGGTCGTGTGAACTATGAGGAAATGGAAGAGAAAGCTCGTGCAGAGAAGCCGAAGCTAATCATCGCCGGAGCATCAGCATACAGCCGCGAATGGGACTATGCTCGTATTCGCAAACTTGCCGATGAGATTGGAGCAATATTCATGGTGGACATGGCACACCCTGCCGGTCTTATAGCAGCCGGATTGCTTGAGAACCCTGTGAAACATGCACATATCGTGACAACCACAACTCACAAGACTCTTCGCGGTCCACGCGGTGGTATGATTCTCATGGGTAAAGATTTCGACAATCCGTGGGGTAAAAAAACACCTAAGGGGGAAATCAAAAAAATGTCAGCACTTCTTGACTCTGCAGTTTTCCCGGGTGTGCAGGGCGGTCCGCTTGAGCATGTAATTGCAGCAAAGGCAGTAGCCTTTGGCGAGATTCTTCAGCCTGAATGGAAAGCATATGCAGAGCAAGTACGTAAGAATGCATCCGCACTTGCGCATGCACTTATCTCAAGAGGTTATAAAATTATTTCAGATGGCACAGACAATCACTCAATGCTCGTGGATCTTCGCTCGAAGTTCCCTGAGATGAGTGGTAAGAAAGCTGAACGTGTCCTTGTGGAAGCTGATATTACAGCTAATAAGAACATGGTGCCCTATGACAGCCGTTCACCATTCTTAACTTCAGGTCTTCGCTTTGGAACTGCAGCTATTACAACAAGAGGCGCAAAGGAGGATTTGATGGATAAGATTGCAGAACTCATTGACCGTGTTCTTACGAATGCCGACGATGAGAATGTAATTAAAGAAGTACGCCGCGAAGTTAACGATATGATGAACGCATATCCGATGTTCGCTTGGTAATCGACAATTCCACAATTTTATCATATTCTCGACCTCACTCCAATTAGGGGTGAGGTCTTGATTTAGTAATCATTTAACCATCAACAATGACATAAATAATTGATCGACTATGTTGGGATGTCCCCGAGTCATCCTTACAGGTCTATGTCTAAACCTTGTTGAATGGTGCGCTATTTTTTAAGAGGTTGTTTAAAAATAAATGTTAATGGATTTGGGCATAATTTTTGAGGAATTTTCTGTAAATGAGAAATGAGTGTAGAGGGCTACTCGATTTACGAATTAGTAGATATTAACCAATAAGAAGTCCAAAGAGATTGATAATTAAAATCCTTTAAGTAAATAAAATTGTTAACAAGTTGAATAAAACCTGTTTAACTATTTTATGAACGAATCATCTTAAGTTTTATTATTAAATAACCTCTAAGTAAATTAATTGTTTTATGTCGTTTCAATTAAAGTTAAATCAGATTCCATCCCGACTTTTTGTAACCGGTATAGGAACTGACGTTGGGAAAAGTTATGCTACCGGATGGCTTGCACGAGAAATACTTAGATGCGGAGGGAATGTAATCACACAGAAATTAATTCAGACGGGTAATCGGGAGTATAGTGATGATATAGATGTTCATCGTAAGATTATGGGTATCCCCTACACTACTGCGGACAGACTTCATATTACTGCACCTCTAATATTAAGTTATCCTTGTTCACCGGATCTTGCCGCTAAGATTGATAATGTAGATTTGGATTTTGGCATTGCATCAGCAGCTACGGAAGAATTGTCAAAGACGTATGATTATGTATTAATAGAAGGCGCGGGAGGAATAATGGTGCCCCTAAAGGGTGAATTCTTACAATTGGATTATGTAAAGGGAGAGAATCTTCCGATAGTAATAGTTACTAATGGGCAATTGGGATCAATCAATCATACTTTGCTGACTTTGAAAGTATTGCAACAAGCTGAGATAACAATTTTTGCCGTGGTTTATAATCCTTATTTCGATAAGGACAAGATGATATGTGATGACACTAAGGTGTATCTGAAAAAATGGCTTTCTTCACATATGCCGGAGACCTATTTTTTAGATATGCCGAAATAGATTCCGTATTTGTACTTAGAGTTGGTTTAATAAAACATTTTTTAAGGTCAGTTATCATTTGGGGTGACTCCATCAAGAGAGAGAAGTTTTCCGTTAATTTCATCAAATAATTTTTCTCTGACGGAAATGGAAATCGAGCAAGTGTTATCGAAAGATTGCGAAAGGATAGTAACTTCGTCCCGTTTTGCAATTTTCATTACGTCATTAATTGACTGATACGGAAAATTGACCGAGATTGATTTTGTTTTATACATCTCTGAAATTTCCGCATTTTCGATAGCCAGTTTAGCTGCTTCCCTATAAGCAACAATAAGTCCGGAAGTACCAAGTTTGATTCCTCCGAAATATCTTACCACAACGATACAAATATCGGTAAGGTTAAAACTGTTAATTTGTCCAAGAATTGGTTTGCCGGCGGTTCCTGATGGTTCGCCATTATCGTTGAGTTGCCACCTTAAGTGTTCCGGACCAATCATGTAAGCCCAACATACATGTCTGGCATCGTGATATTTGTTTTGGATTTTTTTAATAAAGTCTTTCGCTTCATCTTCATTTGTAACATGGATTGCAAACGAGATGAAGCGACTCATTTTTTCTTTATATATACCCTCTCCGGGCGAGGAGAGGGTATAATAAACATCGTTCATAGGGATTTGTAGCTCTAATTATTATCCGAAGAAATAATCTACGCCTGAATTATCGCGTGGGTAAAGCAGAAGATCGGAAGCTACCATATGAGATTTCTCCTGTCCGAGTTCAACCGCAACAATTGAAAGTGCCCATGCCATAGCATTTCCGGGACCGTTTCCCGTAACCAAGTTTTGGTCGACAACTACAACAGAGTCCATATATACATTTTCGCCCAAACTGTTTTCGAAACCGGGATAGCTAGTTGCTTTTTTATCATCGCATATTCCTAAGGGAGCGAGAACTACAGCCGGGGCAGCACAAATGGCAGCAATTTTACCCCCTTTTGCGTTATGAGATTCGAGGAGACCTTGTAGTGGTGCAAATTCATGGAGATTTGTAGCTCCCGGCATTCCTCCGGGGAGAATGAGCCAGTTTACATCTTTAAAAAGTGTATTGTCAAAAATAAGGTCGGCATTGACTGTGACGCCATGTGCACCCTTTACTTGCAATGAAGAAGTGATAGATACTGTTTTCAAAGGTATACCGGCACGTCTCAGAATATCAATAGCACATAGAGCTTCCATCTCTTCGAAGCCATCGGCAAGAAATAAAAAGGAATCTTTCATAAGGCGATAAATTAATTAAAGAAAATATTTTGCCGACAAGTATAAAGCGGCAGATGCCACAAATGTACAATATTTTTTTGACTTGGCAAAGAGTACGCATCAAAATTGAGAAATTTAATAGTCATTTTTTTAAGTCTGCCGGTTTTTATTAGTAACTTTGCAAGGTAAAATATCAATTGTATATAATAAATGAAATTTGTTAATAAAAATATCATTGGGTTTATTCTTGTTTTACCTCTGATATTGTTGATGTCGTGCAGTGACAACTATATTTATGATGAGGGTATGATTTGGAATACTACTTATCATATTACTTATAGAGGCAATGATTGCCTGAGGGATTCTATTAAACAGGTTATGGATAGTGTAACACATTCCCTGTCGTTTTTCGATGAATCCTCTTTGGTAAGTGAGTTTAACAGGTCGGAAAGTGTAAAGGCGGACAGAATGTTAAGAGAGGTTTATCTTTGTTCCTTGCGAATAAACAAGGAGTCATTTGGACGATTTGACCCTACCCTATCTCCCTTAATATCTGCATGGGGTTTTGGGAAGAATCATAAATGTAATGCCGATACTTCAAGAATTGATTCCATTATGAATTTTGTGGGAATAGAGAAGACTCGGATTGATGGAGATTATATAAAAAAAGATGATTCGAGAATTTCATTTAATTTTTCGGCAATTGCCAAAGGTTATGGATGTGATGCTGTTTCAAGGATGCTGATGCGTAATGGTGTGAAAAATTTTTTAGTTGAGATAGGAGGAGAGATACGTTTGGGGGGGAAATCACCGAATGGGGAAAAATGGCGTGTGTCAATAGATAGGCCGATAATGAGCAATACAAAAGAAATACACGATTCTCAGTGTGTCATAGAGCTTAGTGAGGGAGGAATAGCCACTTCGGGAAATTACCGTAATTATAATACTATTGACGGAAAAAATGTAGGACATACAATCGACAGATATACCGGACGCCCTATCCGTACGGGAATAGTATCGGCAACAATAGTATCGACAGACTGTATGCAAGCTGATGCATACGCTACATCTTGCATGGCGATGCCATTAGATGATGCCGTTAAGTTGTGTAAAGAATTGCATTTAAGTGCAATGTTGATTATGGAAGACGGTAAGGTGTGGGTAACAGATGAATTTAAGAGACTCTATAATAATTAAAATGGCTCGGACATAAGAGAGTTATAAAAGTAGTTTTCAACTGTTTAAAAGTTTTATACAGAATATTTTATATCAAATTATTTAATATGGATGCACTTTTTATAGTTTGTATATTGCTGTTTATATGTTGCTGTATTTTGATGATTCTTTATGTAAGGGCATTGAAGAAAGCAGGGGAGTCAGATGCCTTGCGTGCAATGCTTGAAGATGCCGAGCAAAGAAATAATTTGTTGACTCGAAATATTGATAAGGAGGAGATAACTAATCATGCATCAGACCGTCTATCCAACATATTAACACCGCTTAGAGAAAATATAGACGCATTCAGCAGGATGTTTGTAGATGCTCGAATACAGGACGCCAAGGATCGGCAGATACTGCAAGATCGCCTTGAGAAGTTGATGCGTCTGAATGTAGACCTTGGAGAAGATGCCAAGGCACTGAGCAAGGCGTTGAGGGGTAATAGTAAAATACAGGGAGATTGGGGAGAATCGGTTTTACATCGTCTATTGGAAAAGGCCGGATTGAAAGAGGGAGTCAATTTCATTGCGCAGATGAGCCGGGATGAGAGAGGGAATACCATAAGGACAGAACAGGGAAATCTTTTACGTCCGGACTTTGTCATTCTTTTGCCGAATGACCGCAAACTGATAATTGATTCAAAGGTGTCTCTTACGGATTATGTTAGGATGCAGGATGCAGACGATGAGTCAGAGATTGAAATTTTACGAAAGCGACATATCGCTTCTGTGAAGAAACATATAGACGAACTGGCGACAAAGAATTATGCGAAAGAGGTTAAGGGTGCCGCAGAACACGTACTAATGTTTATGCCTGTAGAGGGTGCGTATTTAGAGGCCTATTCGTCGGAAGAGAGATTGTGGGAATATGCATTTGCCAAAAAGATTGTTATTATCTCTCCGGCGAATCTTGCATCAGTGCTTTTGTTGACCGAACAGTTGTGGCGCAGGGAAAAGCAGAATTCGAATGCTGAGGAGATTGCCCGACAAGCGGGATTGCTTTATGATCGGCTTGTGATGTTTGCTGAAGAATTTACAAAAATCAAAACGTCACTTTTTGCAGCCCAAAAAGCATATGATGAATGTGCACACAGACTCAGCTCGGGTCATCTCTCCATTACTTCACGAGCGGAGAAGTTGCGAAATTTGGGAGCAAAAACGAGCAAACGGTTGCCGGAAATTATTTAATGAGCATAGACTACCGGAGAAATCTCGGAGCTTGGAAATATAATCCGAAAGAGATTCCGAAGTTCCAATTATGAGCGGGGGATGTAAGATAGTTCCCATATATGGAAAGTGTGGCAAAATTGAAATTATATACAGCAGCTATTTCACCGATGAATTCTGCGCGTTTAAACCATCCGTTGTATACGGCCTGTCCATTTCTGTCGGTAAGATTTCTGATGGGTGAGTAAATGTAAAAATCTCCTCTAAGCTGTAGATTTCCAAGTGGCTTATATATTGGGATAATACCGGCTGCCAGATAATTGTCAGCACGATACCCGATATTGAAATAATTCCGAGTGGATGGTGTAGGTGCGAATGCCGGTGCCTGAATAAGAGTTGAAGTATAGTTTTGATATGGTCTTCCTACAGTGACTACACCATTGCACAACCATCCGATATTGAATTTATCGGTTAGTGTATAGAAATTTCTCCATAATATTTCTAAACGTCCGAATGAATGATTCTTTAGGTGGTGAGTTGGATTCTCTTTTCCACCCTCACGGAAGGTGCTGTTGTCAAGCGCGTAAAAAACATTTGCATCAAAATCTTCTCCTGTTGTAGGATACATTTCAAAGTCAAGTGTATTTTTTTCATATCCGAGTTTGAATGAAAAAACCTTGTGAGTGGATCTGTCTTTCTTGGCGATGGCGAAATCCTCAGTACGGGTCGGGAAATAGTCATCTGTAAGATATCCGTAACCGGAAGAGAAGTAACCTTTTCCTTTCCGCCCCATTTCCCAGCCAAAATTAATTCTGACATAGTTTTCGTGGTCATTTATGAATGTCGGAGTTTTCGTTTGATAAAAGAGCAATTCCGACTCATAAAATTTTTGACGACTTAACACGCCCTGAAGTTCTATGTATGATGGTATGTGTGTTCTAAGGCCAAATTTGGCGTTGAGCATACCGGCATAATATGATTGTCCAATCCATCCACTCAAATTAAAGTCAAGGGCGTTGAAGGATAAAGTATGATAACCTGCCGAGAGATAGAGCATGGAATTGGTAGATGATGTAATCCATCCTCCTAATCCTACTGACCATTGGTTTTTGACAGTGGCATTAAGTGCTAAAATATGCGGATTATCGTATGGCTCGGCATTGGGTATCAAATCAGAAACTTTTCTTCCGCTAATGGCACGATAATATCCGTTTTCGGCATCTTCCATACTAATCGTATGATTTTCTCTTCCTTGGTTGAAAAGAAATGCGAGATATTGAGCTTGTCCTTTAGTCGTATTACCACTTACGCTAATACTATCGAACGACACAACGGGAGTAGACTCTTTAAAATTTTTTCGCTTGAGGGCTACCTCTTGAGCCGATATTCTCCATGGGCATCGAGATTTAATGCTATCCACCATTTGCATACCTGTCTTATATCCGATTTCATAAATCTCACGTGCTTTCCCAAAATCGAGAACACCGAAATTAAGTACGGGTACTTGAATTTTCACTCCATATTTTTCAGGAAGGTTATAGTCGTTGTTTTGAATAATAAGGTCTTCAAGCTGGCTGTAGACATCATCGGGAATTGGTTTGCCATCAGGTCCCGAAACACTTACACCTATCATAAATTCCGGATTAAAATCTTCATGCATGACATCTACAGGAAAATTATCATAAATTCCACCGTCATATACTAAAACACCATCCATTTCAATGGGTTTAAAGACGAGAGGGAAGGACATTGATGCTCTAACTGCATTTCCGAGATTCCCATTTCTACATACTATTTTGTGCTTGTGATAAACATCAGATGTAACACAACGAAATGGAACAAATAGATTGTTAAAATTCCCCTTGCACTGTTCTGAATATGGTGAGAACAGCTTCATGAACTCAAAGTTCATTGGCAAAGGGTTTATTAGATTTGTAGGAATAATACCTGACTGGAAAATCGACGTATCCTTGGGATTAATATCAAGCTGAAGCCATTGAGGTGTAGGTGACGGCTCATCGAAATAATACGTCAATCGCTTATCAATTTTTCCGGAGCTCCACGACGCAAATCCCTTTGATGTAAAAAGTTCAAGCATCTCTTCGGGGGAAAACCCGCAACAATATAGAGAACCGACAATAGCACCCATTGAAGTCCCGGCAATATAATCAATAGGGATATCGTTATCCTCCAAAGCTTTAATGACCCCGACATGTGCAATACCCTTAGCTCCACCACCGGAAAGAACAAGTCCTACCTTCCCTTTATGTTTCGGGCTTTGTTTTGTTATTGTATCTTCAATAATCGGATTTTGTGCTTGAACTGAAATAATGCACAATATAAAAGAAATCAAAAAAAATGTGCTTTTCATATTGCAAGATTTTCGATAAAAGAGAATTGTTACGTAGATATCTGCACAAGTACTTAATTGAAATCTCTATTCAGCCGGGATTTCATTAACATCACATTGGCGTTCCGATGGTTTAAGATATGAATCTTTAAAACCGAGAAAATATAGTACACCATCAATTCCAATTGTTGAAATACTTTGCTCTGCAGATGCTTTTACTTTGGGTTTTGCATGGAAAGCTATACCTAATCCGGCTTCAGAGAGCATAGGCAAATCGTTGGCTCCATCTCCAACGGCTATTGTCTGAGCAATATCTATGTTTTCAACTTGCGCTAAAAGTCTGAGTAATTCTTTTTTTCTTCTGCCGTCCACTATGTCACCTAAGACATTCCCCG
Organism: Bacteroides sp.; assembly: GCA_023665145.1. Classification (GTDB taxonomy): domain Bacteria; phylum Bacteroidota; class Bacteroidia; order Bacteroidales; family Muribaculaceae; genus Lepagella. The sequence goes on along the minus strand of JAMPEM010000002.1, from coordinate 3,782 downwards.
TCAGCAGGCCATTCTCATCAATTTCAAGGTCATTGGCATAGACATAATCAAACCCGTATTTGTTTTTAAGATAATTACCAAAATATGTAAAACCACCTGATAGAATCGCTGTTTTATACCCGGAACGTTTAAGGACTTCCATCATACGCTGTACACCCTCGGTGATAGGAAGGTTTTCCGCAATCTCTTTCATAACGCTAACATCAAGCCCTTTCAGCAATTTCACCCTGCGTTTGAAACTTTCCACAAAATCAATTTCACCTCGCATGGCAGATTCCGTTATGGCTTTAACTTCTTCACCGACACCGGCTTTTTCAGCAAGTTCATCTATAACCTCGGTTCTAATAAGAGTGGAATCCATGTCAAAGCATATAAGTCTGCGACTGCGTCTATACATATTGTCTTCCTGCAACGAAATGTCAAAGTTCAATTCCTGTGTGAGCCTCATAAATTCAGATTGCATCTCAACCTTATTCCGAGGATTTCCCCTTACAGAAATTTCTATGCATCCCTTGGCAAGTTGTTGTTCCTCCTCATCAAGAGGCATTCTGCCGGTAAGGCGTGTTATAGAATCAATGTTAAGCTCCTGATTGGCTAAGATTCGAGATACTTCAGCTATCATTTTGGCAGTGATATGTCTCCCCAAAAGAGTAACGATATATCGATTACGTCCTTGCATCTTTACCCAATTGTTGTAATCTTCATCCGTGACAATTTGAAAATGTACATTTACATTTAATGTATTCGCCTTAAATAATATATGTTTCAGAATATCTCCGCTCCGTCTTGAATCAGTTTTAAACAGGATACCAAATGCAAGAGTATTGTGCACGTCCGCCTGACCAATATCAAGCAGAGTAGCGTCATATCTGGCTAATATTTCAGTTAATGCAGACGTTACACCACGTTTGTCCGGCCCACTTATATTAATAAGAATTAATTCAATATCATTACTCTTATTATGACCCTGATTCCTTATTTTCGATGTAGATTTCATATTCGAACTTCTTGAAATAGATAGTTAAAATTAGTTATAGTGTAATATATAAGTTAACAAGCGAGTGATAAAGTTGGTTTTATGTCACAATTTATAGCTAAAAAATAGAAATTCTACCATATTATTCAAGAAAAGAAAAAATTGGAATATTTAAATAAGTAAATTATTGCTTGTAACAACATAATTTTGTAACTTTGCCAATCCAAAGTCAAGGGAAGCGAATATAAGCTTGACCATTCGCCCTATTTATCCGCAACTCTCCATCTCCCACGGCTTGGAGATTAACATACAAAGCGAATAAAATGGGAAAAGATTTTCTGCGAGATTTTAAAATTTCTATATCTAAAGAGGCGCTCGCCACACTTCCCCCTGCAACGTTCTGCGGAGAAATAAGGATAGTGGACAAAGAAGAGGATGTTCTGCCTGCTATTGAAACACTGCGAAATTCCAAGGTTGTGGGGTTTGATACAGAAACAAGACCGAGCTTCAAAAAGGGACAAATATATTTAGTTTCGCTGATGCAACTCTCTACCAAAAATGAATGTTTCCTTTTTCGTCTTAATAAAATCGGTCTTCACCCACTCTTGTTGCAATATCTCCGCGATTCCAATTGCCTTAAAATAGGGCTTTCTTTACATGATGATTTTCATAATCTTGAAAAGCTTAATGCTGATATAGAGCCCAAAGGATTTATCGATTTGCAGGATTATGTCAAATTATGGAAAATTGCAGACACATCTCTTACAAAAATACATGCAATACTCTTCGGTCAAAGGATATCCAAAAGTCAAAGACTGACAAATTGGGAGGCTGATTCGTTGACCATCCACCAGCAACAATATGCTTCACTTGATGCAATGGCATGCATCCGCATTTACGAATTTCTCAAAAATAACAATTTCAATCCGGAAGAGTCGCAATATAAGGTTTTTCCATCAGAGGATGAAGATTTGCATCATTTAACAAAATGAGTTTCCTGAAAGAAAAAAAATATATCTGGCTTCCATCTCTCATTGCAATTTATGCTTTCATCATGGCATGGTGGAATCGTAGCGAACTTGACACACCCTCCGGTGCAAAAAGATTCTGGATTATTGTCGTAGTTGAAACAGTTATCCTTATTCTTGCCGCAATTTTTCTTAAGAAACGTGCAAGAATAAATAGAAAATAATTACCGTTTAAGGTTTTGGCCAAGCAAAAAGGCAATCGCATTTATTGCACGATTCTCTCTATGTCGAAGCATGAGTCGGTAAAAATACCAAGGTATATAAATTCCTGTTAGCAAAGAAAGTAAACTATAAACCCACCACGGCAATACAATCAAATGACTCAATATCTGCTGAGATACTATATTAAAATACCACGACAACAAGAAAATTATATAATTTGCACCAACAAGATGGTCTAAAAAATGGAAATCTTTGCTTACCAGCCATTTAGCAAATGAAATACACATGAATATCCCGAAATATGAACTTAATTGCACCAAAGGAGTATCAATAAAATAAAGATAGCTACAAGCCCATAACGTCGCAAATATAATGAACAGTAACGGATGCTCCCATTTAATTATCTTGTCAATTGACTTAAAATATTTAGCGTATATAGCACCAAGTTCAAAAAACATTCCATATAGACATACCTTGTTGAACGACCAAATGGCAGTATAATTATAGGGTAAGATAGTCAATACTACAAATAATAGGTATAGCCCGAATAAAATATATATGTCCGGAATCTTATATCGTCTCCCAAGACTGATACACCCATGACTCGCCACAAGAAGCACAAAACTTGCCTGCAGAAACCAAAAGAAAGGAATTACCATCTCACCACAGATAAACATCGACTTGTAAAAGTCATTCATAGTGAGGTTTATGGCATCATCCGACATCCCTGACATCATAGTTCTTGGTATAAATGTTACAAGTGAGAGTATCAGATATGGTAATAGTAACCGCTTAATTTTCGATTGAGTAAATTTCTTGAATCCACGTTTGTGATTACCTATGAAACAGGTATACATCATCAGAAAACCAGATACAAAAATAAACAATGGCATACGAAAATTATGCATCATTTTTGTGACAAGAAGAGAATTCCCATTCACGCCATCAGGATACTCATGAAAAGAATGTCCAAACACTACAAGAATAATACCTATTACCTGAAGATATGCTATAAACTGTAAAAATCCTGAGCCTTTACTTCGACCATATGATGTACCTAATCGCATATTGATATGTATTTTAGAATCAGCAGCGACCACATTTTCTTCGGAAATTTTCAAGTTCTCTCCGTTTGAATACGAATCACTTATAATTATCGGCTTAATCTCTATATCCGTGTTTGATGTTTCTTTCATTACTATATAATCCTTACATATTTAACTCAAAATTAAAAAAAAAATTGCATCAATATACCTTCAAATCACCATATAACCATTTCTCACAACGCATCTGATAAAATATCGTCTACAAATAATTAGTCAGTGTTAAAAAATAAATGTTAAATGGATCTACACATTATCTCACATATAAATATCAAAAAAGGGTGATAACCACCACGGTCGCACCCTTTTAAAAGTTTCTACAGGTAAAAAATCTTAAGGTAAAAAAGATTACTTGATGACGCAAAATTACAACTTTTTTATGCAATATCCAAATATTAAGATATAAATTTGTCAAAATATGTTTTACAACATATATTTTTTACTAAATCTTACTCATATTAGAGGTTGTTTAAAAATAAATGTTAATGGATTTGGGCATAATTTTTGAGGAAA
>JAMPEM010000029.1 GCA_023665145.1 Bacteroides sp. | reverse complement strand
CGCATCTCCGATGCTTGGAGGATCTACTTGAGCTTCGTTGAAGCTCAAAGTTAGGGTTAGGAGTTAGGAGTTAGGGGTTGGTTTATGAGTTTCTGTATCTCCCCACACTGGGTCGCTTCGCTCCTTCGTGTGGGGTTTCAGACGATGTCGCATCTCCGATGCTTTTTTGAACATTTTTAAGTTTTTTTGGTTTTTGTTTGTGAAGGTTGTGCGTTTTTTGTAATTTTGTAGTTATTTAGGGTTTGTTTGGGAGTTTTTTAGCTGTAGTTTGGATGTTGTTAAATGTTTAAGTTGCAGTGTAAAATTTTTTATAGATTTTTAGGTGAATTTAGAGGAATATTTAATTAAGATGCAGGATTTACGAAATATTGCTATAATAGCACATGTGGATCATGGAAAGACTACGTTGGTGGATAAGATGTTGCTTGCCGGTCATTTGTTTCGGGAGAATCAGAATGCCGGTGAGTTGATATTGGATAATAATGATTTGGAGCGTGAGCGTGGTATTACGATTTTGTCGAAGAATGTGTCGATTAGTTATAAAGGTGTAAAGATTAATATCATAGATACACCGGGTCATGCTGACTTTGGGGGGGAAGTGGAGCGTGTGTTGAATATGGCGGATGGGTGTTTGTTGTTGGTTGATGCATTTGAGGGTCCGATGCCTCAGACACGATTTGTGTTGCAGAAGGCGATACAGATGGGTTTGAAACCTGTAGTTGTGATAAATAAGGTGGATAAGCCGAATTGCCGTCCTGATGAGGTGAATGAGATGGTGTTTGATCTGATGTTTAATTTGGACGCTACGGAGGATCAGCTTGATTTTCCAACTGTTTATGGTTCTGCGAAGCAGGGATGGATGTCGAGGGATTGGCGTAATCCGGCGGAAGATATAACAGCGGTGCTTGATGCGATAATAGATTATATACCGGGGCCGGAGTGTTTGGAGGGAGATGCACAGATGTTGATTACGAGTCTGGATTTTAGTTCGTATGTAGGCAGGATTGCGATAGGAAGGGTACATCGTGGAGTTATTAAGGAGGGGATGGAAATGGCGTTGATAAAGAAGGATGGGAGTGTGAAGAAGCAAAAGGTAAAGGAGCTTCATACGTTTGAGGGTATGGGGAGAAAGAGGGTAAGTGAGGTAGGAAGTGGTGATATTTGTGCGATAGTTGGTTTGGAGGATTTTGAGATAGGAGATACGTTGTCATTGCCGGATCGGCCGGAGGCGTTGCCGAGGATATCGATAGATGAGCCGACGATGTCGATGACGTTTACGATAAATGATTCGCCGTTTTTTGGTAAGGATGGGAAGTATGTTACGTCGCGTCATATCAATGATCGTTTGATGAAGGAGCTTGACAGGAATTTGGCGTTGCGTGTAGAGAAGGGAGAGACAGAGGATAAGTGGACAGTGTATGGTCGAGGTGTGTTGCATTTGAGCATATTGATAGAGACGATGCGCAGGGAGGGGTATGAGCTTCAGGTGGGTCAGCCTCAGGTTATCATTAAGGAGATAGATGGGAAGAAGTGTGAGCCGGTTGAGTCATTGACGATAAATGTTCCGGAGGAGTATTCGTCGAAGGTAATAGATATGGTGACACGTCGTAAGGGTGAGATTGTGAGTATGCAGAGTCAGAATGACCGAATAAATATAGAGTTTACGATACCGAGTAGGGGTATAATCGGATTGCGAAACAATATCTTGACGGGAACAGCGGGTGAGGCTATAATGGCGCATCGTTTTCTGGAGTATCAGCCGTGGAAGGGTGAGATAGAGCGGAGGACGAATGGGTCATTGATAGCGCATGAGTCGGGAACGGCGTATGCATATGCGATAGATAAATTGCAGGATAGGGGTAAGTTTTTCATATTTCCTCAGGAGGAGGTTTATGCGGGTCAAGTAGTGGGGGAGAATGCGAAGGATAATGATATAGTGGTCAATGTTACGAAGTCAAAGAAATTGACTAATATGCGAGCTTCGGGTGCGGATGATAAGGCGAAGATAGTACCGCCGGTGATATTTTCGTTGGAGGAGGCGTTGGAGTATATCAAGGAGGATGAGTATGTTGAGGTAACGCCAAATCATATTCGTTTGAGAAAGATATTGCTTGATGAGCTTGAAAGGAAGCGTGCAAACAGGTAGGTATGAATAGGTTTCAGCGCATATTAAGTTGGTTGCCGGCATGGATGTTTTCTGTGTTGTCGGTAATTGTTATGTGTTGGCTTACTTTGAGTCCTAATCCGTTGCCGGATGACACACCGAGTTTTCCGGGAGGGGATATTTTGGCGCATGGGCTGATGTTTGGTGGTATAACGGTATGTTTTTTGTTAGATCGTCAGCGTAGGCGGGAATGGAGGCGAGTAGGAGTTGGGTATATAGTTTGGAGTGTGTTTTTATCAACGTTGATGGGGGTGTTGATAGAGTATGCACAGTTGTGGATGGAGCTTGGCCGGACATATGAGGTTAAGGATATGTTGTCGGATTTTGCGGGTTCGGGTTTGTGTGGATTTTTGTGGGGATTATTGCAGAATAAGTGGACAATGAGGGGATTGTCGGGGAAATCCGGGAAAGAGGAATCGGAAAAGGATGGTGTGGATAGTGGAAAGGATGAGAAACGGCCTCGATTTCGCCATCAGATTAAGTGTGGGTGGGTAAGGATACCGTTGAAGGTATTACTGGGTGTCATAATAATGGTAATTGTGATACCGATATTGATATATATACCACCAATTCAGACGTTGCTTAAGGATGTGGCATGCAGTGTTATGCGGAGCAAGACGGGAATGAATGTTGAGATTGATAAATTCCGACTTCGTTTTCCGTTGGATGTTTCGCTTGGAGGAGTAACGATAGTAGAGGCGAGTGGAGATACGATGGTAAGAGCCGGTGAGCTGATAGCTGATGTAAGGTTGTTGCCGTTGTTGGAGTCTGATGTTGATATTAAGCGATTGGAGCTTAGGAATGGATATTATCGGATGTTGTCGTCAGACAGTTCGATGTTGATGAAGATTCGTGCGGGTGAGATGAAGTTGGAGCCCGGGAGCAGTTTCGATTTGAAGAACATGAATTTGGGATTGGAGCGAGCGAAATTGAAGGATGGCGACATCAGTCTGTATATGGATGTATGGAAGAAGAAGCCTAATCCGGATACAACGTCAACGCAGATGCTGATAAGGGCGAAGGAGCTTGATTTGGAGAATATTGGTTTTGGGATGTCGATGTTGCCGACGATAGATACTTTGAATCTTCGTGCAGCGAATTTGCAGTTGTGTGACGGGGTGATAGATTTGACGAACAGTCGGATAAGTGCGAAGTATGTAGGTGGTAATGATGGTAAGATAAAGTATATCCAGCCGACGGCGGAGTATGTGAAGAGTCATCCTGTGCCTGTAGATACGGTATCTGCACCGTCAGCTCCGATGGTTATATCGATTGGTGATGTGGCGTTGACGAATTTTGATGTATTATATGCTACAAAGGGAGTAAAGCCGGCAGTGGGATTTGATCCGTCGTATATCTCTGTGAGTGGGTTGAATATAGGATTTAAGGATTTTTATAATGAGTCGAGTACGTTGCGGTTGCCGATTCGGATGTTATCGGGCAGGGAACGGTCGGGACTTGTGATTACATCGGGACATGGAACGATAGGTGTTGATTCTGAAGGGATTAATATTAGTGATTTTCGACTGAAGACGTTGGAATCGGATATAAGTGCAGATGCAGATTTGCCGTTTGCGGTTATGGAGATGAAGCCCGATGTTCGAATGAAGGTCTCTGCGAATGCAAGTTTGGGACAGGGAGATATAAGGTCGTTTATGCCGATGGCGGGGGATTATTTGCGTTTGTTGCCCAATAGTAGACCAATAAAATTGCGATTGGATGCTGCGGGGTCGATAAGAGATTTGCGTGTAGGGGTGTTGGAATTAGGTATTCCTTCAGCGTTGCAATTATATGCCAAGGGATGGGTGAAGAATCCTATGGAATTTAAGAAGATGCAGGGTGAGGTGACGTTAGACGGCAGTTTGACGAATCCGGAGATGGTGGATAAGCTGGCGGGTTTGCAGGGGTTTAGTGTACCCTCCTTAACGATAAAGGGGACAGCGGGAGTGGATCATGAGAGGTATAGTGCTGATGTGGATTTGCGAACAAGTGCGGGAGACCTTGCGGGGCAGGGATATTTTTCGCTGACTTCGGAGAGTTATGAGGCGAGAATAGAAGCAACGGGTATAAATGTGGGACAATTTATGCCGGATTTGGGATTGGGGAGAGTGAGTGCTCGTATAGAGGCGGAGGGTGCCGGATTTAATCCTGAGCGAAGAGGGATGCATACTGATGCGCGTATAATTATAAGTGAGGCGGATTGGAAGGGGAAGGTATATAAAGATATAACTGCGGATGCGCGGATGCATAACGGGGAGTTTGATGTAGTATTGAATTCGCCGAATAGGGATGCAGATTTGGATTTGAATGCTCGGGGGAGTATATTGGGGAAACGTTATGATTTTGATATAAATGCGGATGTCAGAAATCTTGATTTGCAGGAGTTGGGAATGAGCGAGACAATGAATAATGGTAGGGCATTGTTTACGGCGAATGGATATTTTGACATGTCGAATTGGGAAGGGGATGTAACGTTTGATGCGAGTCAGATAGATTGGAATATGCCTGATATGTATGTTCATTTACCGCATGGTGTGTCGGGAAGATTTTTGTCGGAGGATGAATATACGTCGTTGTATATAGATAGTGACCAGACGTCAGTGGATTTTAATTCGCCAAGTTCATTGAGGGGATTGATTGATAAATTCACGGCGTTAGGTCCTGAGATGGAGAAGCAGATATCGGAGAGGCATTTGTTGGTGGATAAGTTGCAGTCGTCACTGCCGGAGTTTGAGTTGAGTTTAGAGGCTAACGGTAAAGGGATGATGAGTCAATTTTTGAGTCCTCAGGGGATAAGTGTTGATACGGTATCTGTAAAATTATCGAATAAGGATGCGATATCGGGAGGAATAAATTTGCTTGGGTTACAGACTTCGGGAATGTGTCTTGATACGATTAGTGTGAATTTGAATCAGAGGGAGAGTTTGCTTGATTATAAGGCACATATAGGGAATCAACCGGGGACGATGGATGAGTTCGCACGGGTTGATTTGATGGGTTATCTTGGAGGGAATCGAGGGTCATTGATGGTGACTCAGAGGAATTTGAAGGGAGAGATGGGATATCGATTAGGGTTGACGGCAGCTGTTGGTGATTCGGTAGCGACGGTTCACTTCATACCATTGAAGGCGACAGTTGCGTATATGCCGTGGGACATTAACGGAGATAACTTCATAGATGTTAATTTTGGAGTTAAGCCGATTCATATATCAGCAAATTTGCAGGCGCGGAGTAATGAGTCGTCTATATTGTTACGGACGCAACCGAATGAGCGTGGAGATGAGGAGTTATATTTGAACCTTGACAATATACGATTGCAGGATTTCATGCAGATGAATGTTCTTGCTCCACCGATTCAGGCAACGGTGTCGAGTGATATTCATATTTTCTATGACAAGCAGAGTACGTTCTATGGTCATGGCACATTGGGTGTAAAGGATTTTGTGTATCAGCGGCAACGAGTTGGAGATTTTGACTTTGATTTTAATGCGGGATTGGATTTGACGGGTAAGACTAAGGCTGAGGCGTCATTATTGATAGATAATGCGAAGGCACTGACGGCACATTGTGAATTGGTGTCGGGGGGAGCCAATGCAGGGCTGGAGACTAAGGATTTGGGATTAAGTTTGACGGATTTTCCGTTGAGTGTAGCTAATCCGTTCCTTGGTAGGGATGTTGTGCAGTTGGATGGACGTTTGAATGGTGAGTTATCGATGAGCGGTGATTTCAGCAATCCGAAATTGAATGGAGATATAAGGTGTGATTCTGTAGGAGTATACATATCGATGATAGGGTCGACATTGCGTTTTGATAATGATCCGATAGAGGTAAAGGATAATATGGTTAGTCTGAAGGATTATGCTATATATGGACAGAATTCCAATCCGTTGGTATTGAATGGCGGTGTAGATGCGAGTGATTTGCGTAATATAAAGATAGATATAGGGATTAAGGGTGATAATTTCCAGTTGATGGGGAATGATAAGCGTTCCCGATCGGATTTGTATGGTAAATTGTTTATGAATTTGAATGCGAATGCGACGGGACCGATGAACAGGATGAATGTAAATGCCGGTTTGACGATACTTGGGAGCAGTGATGTGACGTATAAGGTGTCGGAAGTTGAATCTGCGATAACGAAAGAGGATTCGAGTGATGTGGTGCGTTTTGTACAGTTCAATGATACAACGGCAGTAGAGAAGGCCGACAGTGTGGTATCTCCAATGTCGATGCGCATATTGGCGGATCTGAATATTAATCCGGGTACACAGGTTACGGTATTATTGACGGGTAAGGGGACAGATAAGGTTGAATTGAATCCGAGTGGGTCGTTGAGTTATTTCCAGAATTATATGGGGGATATGCGGTTGAACGGGCAGTTGAATCTTGGGACCGGGGTAGCTCAATATACGTTGCCGATAGTGGGACAGAAGAAGTTTGAGATTGATGGGGATTCGTATGTAGCGTGGAATGGTGCTTTGATGAATCCGATATTGAATATTCATGCGGTGGATAAGGTAAAGGCGAATGTACAAACGGGAGGTAATGCCCAATTGGTAAATTTCAATGTAAGTTTGTCGGTAACGAACAGTTTGAGTTCACCTAAGATAATGTTTGATTTGACGACAGATGATGATTTGACGATACAGAATGAGTTGCAGTCGATGTCAGCGGATCAGCGTTCTAATCAGGCGATGAATTTGTTGATATATGGACAGTATACGAGTCAGAGCAGCAAAACTATGGGGTCTCAGAATATAGGGAGCAGTATGTTGTATGGTATGCTGACATCACAGTTGAATCAATGGGCAGCTCAGCATATAAGGGGAGTGGATTTGTCGTTTGGTGTGGATCAGTATGAGCAATCGCGTGATGGAGAGAATTCAACGACAACGAGTTATTCGTACCAGTTGTCGAAATCGCTGTTTAATAATAAGTTTAAGATAGTAGTAGGTGGGAATTATTCTACTGATGCGAGTGCGGATGAGAATTTTGCGCAGAATTTGATATCAGACATATCGTTTGAATATATGTTGAAGCAGACTCAGAATTTGAGTATGTATGTAAGGTTGTTCCGTCATACGGGCTGGGAGTCGATATTAGAGGGGGAGATAACGGAGACGGGAGCCGGTTTTGTGATGAAGCGGAGGTTAAGTACGTTGCGTCAGTTATGGCCATTCCGGAAGAGAAGGAGTATAGAAACGGTATCAAAGGATACGGTAGACAGTATTGAGAAAGGATTGGATAGATGAGTAAGGGAGTGAAGGAACGAATATTAATGTTAATGCCAATATTGATAATAATGATGTTGGTATTGGCTGCATGTTCTACGACGAAGCGTCTCGGACCACATGAGACGTTGTATACGGGAGTAAAGAAATTTGATGTATCGGGGACGGGAGGCGAGAAGTTGCCGTCGGGTCTTGTGTCGGAATTGAAGTCGGCAATAAATGTAAAGCCAAATAATCCGATGCCGTTCCTATCACCATATGTTAGGACACCGTTTCCGATAGGGTTATGGGTGTGGAATAATTGGAGTGATTCATGCAAGGGGATAAAGAAATGGTTGTATGACCGGCTTGCGAAGGAACCGGTATTGATAGAGGATGTCCGCCCGGATTTGCGAGTAGAGATGATGAAGAGCATCTTGGATAATAATGGTTATTTTGGGTCGAAGGTAAATTATGAGTTGATATATTCCAAGCGCAATAATAAGAAGGCGAGGATAAGTTATGATGTGGATGCTTCGGCTCCGTATCTGATAGATTCGGTGATATATATAGGTTCTGATAAGGATGGAATAGGTGGATTTATAGATTCAGTGGCAAGAAAGCTGGATTATCTTCAGCCGGGGGAACGATTTTGTGTTGACTCGCTTGAGGACGTTCGTATAAATATAACAAACAGGTTGAGGAACAAGGGTTATTATTATTTTCGTCCGGAGTATATAGAGTTTTTGGCAGATTCTACTATCACGCCACATCGGATAGCGTTGAAATTGACGATAGGGGATAATGTACCATCGTTGGCGTTACGTAAATTCAGGACCGACAGAATAGTAACGATAGTAGAGCGTCAAAGTAACAAGAATCCGGGGACTCCGGATACGATAGCGACAAACCGGGGGGATGTGATAGTGATGCGTCCGGCAAGGTTGCGAGAGGATTTGATACCATCGTGCATAACGTTCCGTAAGGGAAGTATATTTTCTGTAAGGGATATGGACAATACTCAAACGCGGTTGTCACGAACGGGGTTGTTTCAGTCGATACAGATACAGCCGGTGCCGGCTGATACGTCAGCCAATAATCCGTTGATGGATGTGTATATAACATGTAAGTTTGACAGGCCGATGGAGGCGTCGGTAGAGGTTAATGCCACTTCGAAATCGAATAGTTATATAGGGCCGGGCTTGGTGTTTGGATTGCAGCATCATAATTTGTTTGGTGGAGCGGAGAAACTTACATTACAATTGAATGCAAATTATGAGTGGCAAACGGGTAGCGAGCGGTCGTCGGTATTTAACAGTTATGAGTTTGGATTGCAGACGTCGTTGGCTTTTCCACGGTTGCTTGCTCCGAATTTTATAAAGAGGACGAGGCGAGAGATTAATTGGACAACGTTCAGCTTGGGTGCATCAGTATTAAATCGTCCTCATTATTTCAAGATGGCACAGATGAATCTTGGAATAACGTATGATTGGAGGATGTCTCGCCATGTACAGAATTCGTATACTCCGTTTAAATTGACGTATACAAAATTGCTTAATACCACTGAGGTGTTTGACTCGATAATGCGGGAAAATCCGGCGATAGCACAGTCGTTTCAGAGTCAGTTTATACCTCAGATGAGTTATACATATACCTATGACAGATTTTTTGAGCGAGCGCGCAATAATGGAATAACGTTTACAGCGACTGTGACAGAGGCGGGGAATATATTTTCGGGTCTATGGGCATTATGTGGAGTTCATGGTGAGAAAAAGCTGTTTAGGACGCCATTCTCACAATTTATCAAGGGTCAGGCGCAGGTGATTTATCAGCGTCGTTTGATACCCAAGACGGAACATTGGCTTGTGACAAGGTTTTTGATTGGTGCTGAGCATGCGTATGGGAATTCGAAGGAAGTGCCATATTCGGAGCAGTTTTATATAGGAGGCGCGAATTCAATAAGGGCGTTTACTGTGAGGTCAATAGGCCCGGGTTCTTATAGGGCTCCCAGGAATGCGGTAAATGGTTATTTTGACCAGACGGGAACATTTAAATTGGAATTAAACGCGGAGTATCGTTTCCCATTGGTGAGTATCTTGCATGGAGCGTTGTTTGTGGATGCAGGGAATGTATGGATATTGAAGAAGGATTCGCTACGACCGGGAGGAGAATTGCGGGCGTCAACGTTCTTGCGAGATATTGCATTGGGTACCGGAGTTGGACTTCGAGTGGATGTAGGGATGATAGTGATAAGGGGAGATCTGGGATATGGTCTTCATGCACCGTATAATACGGGTCATTCCGGCTATTTCAATATCCCGTTTCACAAGGCATTTGCGTTTCATTTAGCACTTGGATATCCTTTCTGATGAAATTGGCGAAATCGCAGACGTTTTGGAGTGTGACGGTGCTTTTGGTGCTTGTCTTATTGTTTGGGGTAATAACGTTGACGGGTGGGGAAGAAATAGAAGATGAGGGATTGGAGCGAGGTTATTATGTTCCGAGGTATGTGGATGAGGTTTTAGTGGAGGTAGAGGGTTTGGACAGTAATCGGTTTGAAAGAAAGGGTGTGAATCATGTGAAGAAAGGGGAACATAGAGGAGGTGACAGAAAGAAGGTGCAGCGTGGGATAAAATCGAAGCCTACTGATAGGGAGGGAAGTCCACTTGACAAACGATTGTGAGGATAAGATGTGATTTATTAAAATCGGATGTGTGATAGAGTATGGAAGGATAACTGATGAAAGAGGAGTTCAGCATTGTAATACCGGTATATAACAGGGAAAAAGAGTTGTTGCGTTGTTTGTCGAGTGTTCAAAGACAGACGTATAGGCCGTTGCGTGTAATTTTGGTGGATAACGGAAGTGAGGATGGGAGTATGCGAATTCTTGAAGATTGGAAGGAGAAAGAGGATAGGAGAGATTTTAGGATAGATGTGGTGAGTGATCCGCGAGGTGGAGCATGCAGGGCAAGAAATTTTGGGTTGGAGCTTGTAGAGAGTAAGTGGATGTGTTTTTTTGACAGTGATGATGAGATGTGTCCGAGGCTTGTTGAGGATGCAGTGGGAAAGCTTAGAAAGTGTGAGGATGAGAATAATGGGATAGTGATATGGCGTGTAGCGTATGAGCGGGGAGGGGAAATGAGGAAATTAAGACGGACAAAGGGGAATGTATTGCGGTCACAATTGTTTCATTCGATTATGTCAACGCAGAGATATGCTGGGAGTACGTTATTATATAGGCGAGCAGGGGGATGGAATGAGGATTTGTCATGTTGGAATGATTGGGAGTATGGAGTCCGAATTTTGATAGAGCAGCCGGAGGTTAAGTGGATAGACAAAGTTGAGGCAATAGTTCATTGGACAGAGAGAAGTATAACCGGAAAAGAGTTTAGTGCGCGAGGAGGAAGTTGGGAGAAGTCGATAGATGCTGTAGAGATGGCAATGAAGACGTGCGGAAAGGAATTCGTGGAAGCGAATCTGCCTGTATTGGGGTTCCGGAGAGGTGTATTGTCAGGGTTATATTTGAGTGAGATAAAGGGGAGAAAAGGATGTGAGGATAGAAGAGAGGAGGCGGTTCGTCGATTGAGTGAGGATGTATATAAGAGTGGGTTGAGAGGAGTAGGAATGAATTGGTTGCGACGACAAATGTTGCGAGTAATAAGGAGATGGGCAGAAAGTGGAACACCCGGGGCGAGTACATTGCTTGGGTGGATGTACTGAGATAGATGGATTTGTATAATAAATATTTGAAGGTTAGGAGTTGTGTCGGAATTCTGAGGGAGAAAGTCCGGTGATGTGTTTGAAATATTTTCCAAAGAAGCTTTGGTTGGCGAAATTGAGTCTTTGAGCAATTTGTTGTATTGGGAGGTCAGTGGTTTTAAGCATAACTTTGGCTTCCATAATGACGAAATTTTCTATCCATTCACCGGCTGTTTTGTTTGTGAGAGATTTTACAACTGTTGACAGGTGTTTAGGTGTAATGAAAAGTTTTTTTGCATAGAAAGAGACTTGACGTTGTTCCCTGAAATGTTTGGAGATATTAATTAGGAATTGAGCCATAATTTCTTCTTTGCGAGATTTTTTTGATATGATGTTTTCTCCGTCTTCTGATTTAATGTCCATCAGTTCGAAAAGTGCGGCTTGCAGGATGCATCTGATTTTTTGTTTTTGGAATAGTGTGTAAGGTTTTTGAAGAGAGTCATGAATTATATTAAAATACTTGTCGAATTCTTCTGCTTCGTCAGGGGAGAGGTTAGTGACCGGCGCAGCTCTGTGATGAATCAGCAGAGGGAGTAGGTCTGTTAGTTTGGGGAGAACATCTTTAACCATATCAGTGGAACAAGCAATGATATGAGAATGGAAGTCTGAATTGAAAGTAATATTATTGACGTAATTGTTAGGCTGGAGGACGAGGATATCTCCCGGGATTAATTCATAATCCATCATATCTATGGTAATATTAGCGTGTCCGCTGAGGCACAGCTGAATTGTAAGGGCATCGACTCTGACGGGAAACAGGTTTTTTGCGGGAGGTAATGAACCTGAATCGTAAACTAATATTTCGTGATTGGTGTCACCTTTACGAAGAACGGAAGCTAAGTCGGAGAGCGTGACAATAGTGGCTGGATTTGTCATTTGAAGAGATTGAATTTTCGGGATATAGCTCTTGGAATGAACGAGAGATGACGTGCAAAAGTGGGTAGATAACCGTAGTGTTTGCACATTATATTGAATCTTTCTTTAAGAGATTTTAATTTGTTGTGGTCTGTGAGGCCATCGTTAAGATAATGTATAGTAACTTCGTTGAGGTTAATACATTTGAGGGGGTCGGCATTTTTAATGCATTTGATACACCAATCGAAATCGGCAGAAAATCGGTATTTCAGGTCATAGAGTGGCGTTAATTCTTTACGAACCATAAAAGCTTGATGACAGATTAACATACCGGAGGAGAAGGATTTGAACGATAGAGATTTAGGGGCAGAGAGGTGTCTGTGTGCAATAAAGCGTCTGTCAGCATCGACAATATCTGTGTCACCGTAAATTATGTCGGCATTGGATTGGCATAATTCTGCATAATGAGACAGGGTGTTTTTAGAGGAGAATGAATCGCCTGCGTTAAGAAAGATTATGTATTTGCCACGAGCTGTTTTAAGGCCTTTGTTCATTGCATCGTAAAGGCCGTTGTCGGGTTCGCTTAAGATTTTTGTTTTAGGTGTTCTGAGTTTGTTGGCGACATCGAGGGTATTGTCGGGAGAGGCGCCGTCGACAATAATGTGTTCATAATCGTCAAAGTTTTGCGCGGAGACAGATTCTAAAGTAGGAGTGAGTACGTTTGCCGCACAATATGTGATTGTGACGATTGAGATGAGTGGTGATGTGTCGTTATTCGGAATCTTAGTCATAATTTTCCGGAGTAGATTTTCATAAGAGCGTCATAGTGCGCTTTTCTTGAGAATTTGGCGCAAGCTCTTTGAGCGATATCATAATGTGAGAAAGGATGCCTTCTGTGGAAACCTTTGAGAATAAGCGAGAGCTCTTCTGCATTACCGGAAGAGAAAAGGACACCGTCGTTTTCAGAAATTAGTTCAGAGATGCCACCGATGGCTGCGCCAATTACGGGAGTACCGGCACAAAGTGATTCAATAACGGAGAGGGGATTGTTTTCAAACCATTCCGAGGGTAATATTGAAGCTTTAGCTTTAGAGAGAAGGTTAACAATGCTGTCAGCGTCAAGGTGTCCGAGGAATTCAATGTTTTCTGTGTTGCAGTATTGATTTTTCAGTTTTGCTGCAAGTGGCCCTTCACCGGCAAGTTTTAGCTTGACTCCGGCCTCAGCTGCAGCTTTAAGAAGTGTCTCGACTCCTTTTTCTTCAGAAAGACGTCCGATGTAGCAGAAATAGTCTTCGCGTAGGGCGGAAGAGGCCTTAGCCAGTTTATCAGCTTTAGCCGGGTCGATAAAGTTATGTAGAGTTACAATTTTATCGTGATGGAATCCCCCTTCAAGCATTTTATTTCGCATAAAATGGGAAGGAGCAATGAATTTATATGTGGATTTTTCGAGCCGATGTTTATTCCATACGCGAGCTTCAATATCTGCCAACAGGCTCTGAATAGCCGAGCCTTTCATACATCTGTTTTTAAAGACCTTAAGCCCGGAGTGAATACATTCTTCGCAGATATATCCGTCAGTGCGCCGAAAAGCGTAAGCAGGGCATAGAAGTTTGTAGTCATGTAGAGTCCAAACTACGCGGCAATCGTGTTTATGAGCTATTTCGCCAATGACGGGGGAGAGGTAACTGTGAATATTGTGAAGGTGTACCACATCGGGTTTGAACTCATTAATAACATTTTCAAAGCTATTTCTTATGTCACCGAGTCCGAGGATACGTTTAGCTCCTTTAATTTTGTTGATTATCCCGGATGAAAATGAAATTTGAGACGCGTAAGATTTTGCATCAGGAATGTCAATATTATCGGGATAAGTCATTGAGAAGACACGAACCTGGTGTCCGTTTTCAATAAGGAGCTGCCGAGTGGACATGGCCACGATGCAATCGCCTCCACGTGGATAAAAGAATTTATTTACGATGAGAATTTTCAATCCTGTAAGAAGTAAGTAGTTAATTTGAAAAAACTCTAAGAAGAGGTCATTGAATTAACGTTATTGTTGTGGGGAATATTGTCTGATTTTTCCCAATTTACAGTGTCGGTGACTAAATCTCGGTGTTGGGCGCAAAATATGATGTATATGCATGGCATGGCAAAAGCCGGTATTGTAATGCAACTGGCATAAAAGAGCGTGACAAAAGTAATCAGAATCATAAAAATATACATCTGAAGATTTATTTTGCGATTCGCAGAACCGAATATTCCAAACATTACCAGAAATGCAAAAAGCAGCCAGGCGGTACCCACAATACCGAGGTCAATAAGTATCATAATGAGGAGAGTTGTTGTCCCAAAAAGAAACCATTGGTATCGTCGATAAAAATCGGTCATGTCCATTACGGATAGACCTTTGAATTGGCTTACACCGTAACCGACCCAAGTTCCCCAAGGTTTGTCAATAAGGACAGCGGGGAGCATTAAAAACTTAGCTCCACGCATGAAGTCACGGTCTTCATCGCTACCCTCGTTTTCGAGGTATACTTCCATGAGGTCATAAGTTTGGTCGTCGCCCATGACATAGTATTCAAGCCATTCAGCCGACATCATTTCATCGGTAGTTTGGGTAGTACGAAGGTATAGTCTGATAGCACCGAAGCCGATTAGGAGAATCAGAGGGATTGTAATAACGATACGTTGTAAGAATTTTTTGTTGAATGGGATGAGGAAGATGAAATAGAGAATGAAATATATGAATGAGATTTTGGTCTCGTTCATAAATGTAGGTAGAAGTAGGAATAGAAGAGACCAGTTCTTAATTAGATTTTTGAAGTAACTTATCTGATTATCCCATCGGCGAAGCATCAGATATAGGGATATAAAGTATATCAGAGTTGATATTATACCGCTCATGTAATTACCCAAGGAGCCGCCACCTTGGTCAATCCCTCCGAGAGCGACAAATTGATATATCATGCAAGGGAATTGTATCCACAAGAAGATGTAAAGGGATTTGTCGAATTTATGTATGAAATAGATAGCTCTATTCCTATTTTCAAAGACCCATCTGAAGAAGGGTGTGAGGAATAGGATGCCGAAATAAAATCTTGAGCCGTTAATCCAGAAAGGGATGCTTAAATGATTGATGCAAAGTGTGGAAATGGCACTGATAATAATGAATGATATGAGGACGGCATAATCCCATTTGCTCCTGATGGTAAATATCCCAAGCAAAAGGATAATGAAGTCACCGAGTATTTGCATAGGTGTGTTGAGCGCATCAAATGCTCCGGGGATACGTTGAGCTACGAAGCACCAGGTGCCCAAAATCCAGAAAGTCCAGAGAAATATTGTAGTCAGAATTTTTATTTTAACAGGGGTATAGCTTCTGACTACATCAATTAATCCCGGTTTGCGAGATTTTGGTCTATAATCAGTATTTTTGCTCGACGGCATCATATAAAGTGGTAATTTCAGCGAGACGGTCACGACGTGCTTGGAAACGAAAAATTAGAGTGAGACCGACAATGGCGAGGCATGCTCCGAAGAATGCAAAAATAATGGCGAGGATTTTGCCACCAATACCGCCATCATCATCGCAGTAAGCATCTTCCATTATTCTTCCGGCAGGAATTTCGCGAGATAGTTTGAGCTGATTTTCTTCTCTTTTTTGAAGAAGAAAAGCGTATATCTGGTTTTGTATAGTTTGATTTCTATAGAGTTCGGTAAGTTTTCTTTCAATGGCAGGGACTTTGCCGATACGAGCATCTGATTCGGAATTGACACGTTGCAGGTCGGAGAGGGCAATTTTTGTGGCAGAGAGGTCACGTTCAAGAGAGGATATAAGATTTGCTCTCATGGCGTCAATTTGAGCCGTGACGCCTTTGAGGGTAGAGTTGTTTCCTTTTGCATTTTGTTCGAGTCGCATTCGTTCCATAACGAGGTCGTTATATGCTTGAATCGGAGCTTCGGGCGAATCGGCAGTGAATGGAATCATGCTGTATTTTGTGCCGTCGTTGCGAAGGAAATCAATAATCATTTGGGTAACGCCGGCTTTGGTACGTTGTTCGAGGAGCGCTGATTCAGCGACACCTTTCTTTTCGAGAGTGTATTTGGCATCAATTTCCGGGTCGGAAATTTTATTTACCTTTTTATAGTCTTCAATATTTTGTTCGCTTTTCTGCAGTTGGGAATATAGCTCAACCATACGGCCGTCAATAAAGTCGATGGCAGCGCGAGCTTCTTCATGTCCGATATCTATAGTTTGATTATTGTAAATGGTAATCAAGTTGTTGAGCGTTTCACATCCTTTGTCATCTCTGACGTCTTCAATGGAAAGATATATAATGTTAGATTTTTTAGTGGGGGATGCGAGGTCAAGTTTTTTATAAAGGATTTCGCAGTATTTCTTGGGGTTGTAAGTTAGGTTGTAGAAATGGAGAGGCTCTGTGGGATTGTAAGTGGCACTTTTGTTAATGGTGAATGTACCTCTTGGAGTTTTGACCTTTATCGGAAATTTATGGTAAGTTTGATTGACGACTTCTTTCCCGAGAGGCTGTTGCGCGATAACGTGAATATCTGAGGCGCCTTCATTGACTTTAATATCAAATTTAGTAGTGGCGCTGATAGTGTCAAGTACTTGTTGGGGTAAAGTCACGATAAGAGGTTCATCGTGATAATAATGAATTTTGGGTTTGAAAAATCCGGCTTTTGACCAAGAGACCGAGTTTAGGTTTAACATACGTATTACCTTCTCAAGATTCGGTCTGCTTTGGATGCGTTTCACTTCATCTTCGACAAGACGGAAGCTTGCGCCTCCCATATTGAAACTGGAGAAGAGACTTCCGAGTCCGGTGCCGCTTAAAGTTCCTTTACCATCGTTTTCAGTGTCATTGAGGATAATGCTTGCACGAGATTCCAATTTATTGGTTCTAATACAAGAATAAATATATCCAAGGACTCCAAAAATTATTGCAACGGATAGGATGGCCCACCAATAGTGGATTAGATAAGCGAGCAATGGCCCGATTAATGCTTTTTTATCGTTAGCGACAAGATCACTCGTTTTTTTTTGTTCCATTTTGTCAAGGTCATAATGTTATACCCGTTTGGCTGTAACGGGTATCATGGATGTAAATTATTTAGCAAGAAGAGCGATTAAAAGAGAAGCAATAACGGAGCAACCGCTTACGATAGTGCTGACAACACTCACTTTAAAACTATTATTTTGGTTGTATTCCGATTGTCCGGCCTTAGCCTCACCCGGTTCAACGTATACTACATCGTTCTGCTTAAGATAGTAATATGGAGAATTTATAATTTTTGAGTCGTTTAGGTTTAGTTTATGGTATGTGGCAGTTCCGTTTTCTTCTCTCCAAATTGTGACATTGTCGCGTCGGCCGAATATGGTCATGTCACCGGCTTCAGCCAGAGCGTCCAATACAGAGACTCTTTCCGTGTCAAATTTATATGAGCCGGGCTTGAGAACCTCTCCCATCACTTTGATGCGGAAATTAATAAGTTCTACTCTGACATATGGAGCTTCCACATCCACGGCTATTCTGCGAGTCAGTTCTTCAGCAAGTTGACGAGTTGTAAGTCCTTCTACATGAATACGTCCGAGAACGGGGAAATTAATGTTTCCTGCACGATCCACTATATAAGTC
Source organism: Bacteroides sp. (assembly GCA_023665145.1). Taxonomy (GTDB): domain Bacteria; phylum Bacteroidota; class Bacteroidia; order Bacteroidales; family Muribaculaceae; genus Lepagella. The sequence continues at coordinate 5,236 of JAMPEM010000029.1, read as the reverse complement.
TGCTTTTCAGAGGTGGTAGTATTAGTTAAGATATTATCCTTTCCTCCCGGGACGTTGAAGGGGAGATTGTAGGCTGAAGAAGCTTCGGGAACTTCCGAAGTGACATTTATAAGGAGTTCGTCTTCCGGCTCAATTTTAATGTCTTGACGCTGGAGTGGTATAATTCCTTCCGGACTACCTTGTAAATCTACAAAATATGCAAGTTGTTGATTACTTTTGCAAGAGCAAACAATCAATGCAAGCAGTAATAAATATATAGTTTTTCTCATTTTCGTGATGCCGGGATATTAAATAATTTACAAATTTAATAAAAAAAACAAGACAATGCAATTTTAGAACGGCCGGATGATTCAAATATTGTAGAAATATGGTTGGATTTCTGAATGTCGAATCTTTTTTGTATCTTTGCAGAATATAAAATATTCCATATGCAAGCCATAATATTAGCAGCCGGAATGGGACGCAGACTTGGGTCACTGACAGAGGGTAACACCAAGTGTATGCTTGAGGTGGATGGCAAGCGTCTGATAGATCGGGCATTGAAAGCGTTATCCCACTGCGGTCTTGACAGAATAGTAATAGTAGCGGGGTATGCTCGCCGGAATCTTATTGAGTATGTTTCTGAATCATACCCCGATTTACCCATTGTTTTTGTAGAAAATGAGGTCTATGATCGCACCAATAATATCTACTCTCTTTGGCTTGCAAAGGATTATCTTTCGGTAGATGATACTATTTTGTTGGAATCCGATCTTATTTTCGAGGATGAATTGCTTAATCTGATTATAGAAGATCCTCATCCCAATGTGGCGCTTGTGGCGAAATATCAACCTTGGATGGATGGAACAATGGTGAAGCTCGACCGGGATAATACAATTCTTAATTTTATCCCTAAGGTAGAGTTTGACTATGCTCATACTTCTAATTATTATAAGACTGTAAATATCTATAAGCTGTCGCGCGATTATTCCGTTAAATTATATATCCCATTCCTTGAAGCTTACATTAAGTCGATGGGGAATAATGAATATTATGAGCAAGTGTTGAGAGTGTTGACCATGATTAATACACGTGATATGCATGCTCTTGATATCGGGAATCACAGTTGGTATGAGATTGACGATGTGCAAGATTTGAAAATTGCAGAAATAATATTTGCATCTCCGGAAGACAAACTGCGCAAACTGCAGGCATCCTATGGCGGATATTGGCGATATCCGGGACTGACGGATTTCTGTTATTTGGTCAATCCTTATTTCCCTCCGCAGAAACTTCTCGAAGAGATTAAAGCAAGTTTTGATACCTTGATAAGGGAATATCCATCCGGGATGGCTGTCAATTCCCTTCTTGGTGCAAAATATTTCGGGCTTGAACCGGATATGGTTTGTGTAGGTAACGGTGCTGCTGAGTTAATAAAAGAGTTGTTGCCGCTGTTGCCTTTACCCGTAGCAGCAATATGTCCTACGTTTGAAGAGTATCTGAACAGACTTCCGGATAAACAGAAAATACTTTTCCGTCCGGAAAATTCGCAATTCAGATATGATGTCGACAATATTATCGCATGGCTTTCTGAATCCAAAGCCTCTACCATGGTATTGGTTAATCCTGACAATCCATCGGGAAATTTTATATCGAAAAGTGAGCTTGTAAGATTGGCACAATGGTGCTTGGATGCCCATGTTCGGTTGATTGTGGATGAGTCATTTGTGGATTTTTCCGATGATGGTGCAAAAAACACGCTGCTTACCACTGAATTGCTCAATAATATCCCCGGACTGATTGTAGTGAAGAGTATTTCAAAATCTTACGGTGTGCCCGGTCTGAGACTTGGCGTGGTTGCAAGTGGAGATATTGACCTGATAGCTGCCTTAAAGAAGAATGTCGCAATATGGAACATTAATTCCGTTGCCGAATTTTATATGCAAATATTCGGTAAATATGAGTCGGAATATCATGCAGCATGTTCGGTATATGCAAAAGAGAGAAACAGATTGTACGACGAACTTAATTCTATAACTTGGCTTGAACCATTTCCATCGCAGGCCAATTTTATCCTTGCAGAGATAAAAGCTCCGTTTACAGCATACCGGCTTGCACTCCGACTGCTACAGCGACATAATATTCTAATCAAGGATTGTAGCGGGAAGAGAGGATTGGGCACCTCAAAACAATATGTCAGAATTGCGGTCAGAGATAATATCGACAACGACAGACTAATTGCTGCACTTAAAGAGATTGATACCTCCGATATATAGACCTTTCTGCTTTGGATTCGTACATGTCTGATAGTTTAGGAAAGAAAACAATAGCGGGAATAGCATGGTCATCGCTCGAGAAATTCGGAGGAATGGCTCTGCAATTCGTCACCAATATTGTGATGACACGTTTGCTCATGCCTAATGATTTCGGACAGATTGGTGTGCTTGAAATCTTTATCGCAGTCTCACAAACCATAATGGAGGGTGGTTTTGCTTCAGCACTGATTCAGAAAAAGGATGCCGACGATAGAGATTTCTCAACAGTATTTTTTTTCAATCTCGGCTTTGCTCTGATTCTTTATGTGATATTATTCCTTTCAGCGCCCCTCATAGCTGCTTATTTTCATACTAATACACTCAAAATGCTGATTAGAGGACAATCTCTGGTAATAATTACAGCAGCCTTAAGTGTTGTACAGATAAGTATGCTGCGCAAGCAATTGAGATTTCGAAGAATAGCAAGTGTAAATATCATAGCATATGCCTTGGCGGCCTCGGCAGCTGTTTGGGCCGCTATGGAAGGATTAGGTCCGTGGGCGCTTGTCATATTGACAGTAGGGAATTCAATGATGGCCGCAATCATATTTTGGAGCTTCTCCTCATGGAGACCGTCCATGATATTTTCTGTACTATCACTAAAGAGACTCTTCTCATTCGGGGGATATATGCTGAGTGCCAACGTACTTCAAGAGATAGCACGTAATCTGCAAAGTGTTATAATAGCCCGTCGATTCTCAATCGTAGATATGGGACTTTATACCCAATCGTATAAACTCGATAGAATATCATCTTATACCCTACCATCCATAATTGTACAAGTAATTTATCCGGTATATTCAACACTTCAGGGCGACGAAGCCCGATTCGCCTCCACCTTGCGCCAATCCGTAAGATATATCGCCTTCCTGATTTTTCCCTTAATGGCAGTTTTGATTCTTGCAGCTCACGACATAATTTATTTGCTCTACGGTGTCAAATGGATTGCAGCCGTTCCATATTTCAGAATCTTATGTGTAGCCGGATTTTTCGCCTCATTGCAAAATGCAAATTTTTATGCCGTGGCAGCCAAAGGGAAGGGAAAAATTCTCTTCAATTGGTCAATATATAAATGGAGCTTCCTGATAGCCATCCTGTGCATAACAATGTTTTTCGGTATGAAGGCAATCCTCTGGGGAATGGCTGTTTCCGCTCTGAATATTTATCTAGTCAACGCAGTGCTTGCCGCTAAATATTCCACTTACACTCTTAAACGACAACTGCTTGATATATTGCAAATTTCTATTCCTACAATGATAGCTTTGGCAATATCCTCACTTACTTCACCTACATTCCTCTTTTGTAAAGTAGACAATTTTATCCCCTTTCAAACCCTCCTGATTTCAGTCCCAATATATATTGCAACATACGCAGCGATTGCACTATTGCTTAAATTAGAACCCGCAAAAGAAATAAAATCAAAGATATCACGTTACCTAAAAAAATCATGACGTGAAAAATCAGAGAAAATCCATCAATGACACATTGAGAGAGACATTTAATCCCGATGGGTCGACACTTAGAAACCATCAAATCCATCTACTCGGAATGTTGAAAAAATTTGATGACTATTGTCGAGTAAACGGAATAGAGTATATGCTTTCATCCGGAACAGTACTTGGTGCCGCACGTCATGGAGGATTCATTCCATGGGACGACGACCTTGATGTCGAAATGTCGGCTTCGCAATATCGTAAATTAAGAAAATTAATGATAAAGAATCCCCCGCAAGGTATTGCTTGGCAAGATTGGAAAAATGAACCGCTTTACGTTCAGCCCTTTGGAAAGCTTCGTGATACGGCAACGCATATTCACGAAGCCGATTCCTGTGACAACCTATATAAGTATAACGGCCATTATATTGATGTCTTCCCTCTTTACCCATCAAATTCACGTAAAATAGCCAACATTTCACGCAAAATTCAAAATACACTACAATATAGACTCCTTAACCTCAATCCCAAACTAAGAAAAATCCTTCTTCCGGCAGCCAAACAAATAACACACCGTCTGGTTTACCCTGCAATTCGATTGATATCATCAATAGGAGCGGGAAAACGTTTGCGACATACCCCGGGTACAGCCTTCGCCGCCCCACGCTACAGCAATCATCTATTCCCTACAGCCTTAAATAAATTTGAAGATACTATCTTCCCAATGCCGGGTAATGTTGATGCTTACCTTAGATTGATATATGGAGACTATATGACACTTCCGAATCTCGACAATCTTCCCTCGCATTTAAAGAAAGATTAAAATACATTCACAATTATTAACAATTAATAAAAAACACAAATACAATATGATAAAAAGTAGGAGTAGGGTTCGACGATAAAATGGTCAGGAAATATTTGGAAATGATATAAAAAAATATTAAATTTGCAAAGTCAAACGAAATAATGCCTTGTGGTGTAATGGTAGCACGCAGGTTTCTGGCACCTTTAGTGAGGGTTCGAGTCCTTCCAAGGCAACAAGATAAAATCGCAATCAGCTAAATAATAGTTGGTTGCGATTTTCTTTTATTATATTTGCACAACAATTGAACAATAGAACTCGAAAATAATTGCAATAAATTGTCTATCTTTGCATAATAAATCTAATAATGGACATGAAGAATTTACTTTTATCAATTATTGTAGCTTTGGGTTGTTTGTCTACACTTGCCCAATCAAAGGTTTATATGACCCGTGAAATTTCGCCTGAATCTCTTGTGAGAATTTACAAAGCACTCGGACGCCCGGCCAACGGACACCGTGTGGCTGTGAAAATCAGTACCGGTGAGGCTGGAAATCCCAATTATCTCAAGCCTACGTTGATACGCAACCTTGTTGACAGCGTACATGGTACCATAGTTGAGTGTAACACTGCATACGGCGGCAAACGAAACACCTGTCTCGTCCTGACATAGCTTGACTCGAAGGTTAAAGCTTTTTAAGGACAAT
>JAMPEM010000028.1 GCA_023665145.1 Bacteroides sp. | reverse complement strand
AGAATACATGCCTGTCACGCATGGGGTCGCGGGTTCGAGTCCCGTCCGCACCGCCTGAGGAGAGAGGAACCAGCAGCATTGTTAACTTCGGTTACGTGTTGCTGGTTTTTTCCATTTCATCTTTATCTGTGACAAAGAATTTGTGACGCTGATGGTTGGCACGCAGGTAAAACGCAGTGGGACCTAAGAAAAGCTACCATTCAGAAAATTTCGGATAAACCAAATAAATATACACCACCCGGGAACAAAAAAATAGAATGAAGATATTGGTATTAAACGGGCCGAACCTTAACCTCGTAGGTGTCAGAGAGCCGGAAATATATGGGAATATAACCCTTGACGAATTCTTTGCCAAGGAATTGAGCCCTTTATCTGAAGCACTGACTGAACAAGACTCTCCACTTGAATTGTCATTCCTTCAAAGCAATTGTGAAGGCGATTTGGTATCCGCCATACAACGAGCCGGATATGGCGATGATGACGAGAGAGTAGACGCTGTAATCCTTAACGCCGGAGCATATACCCACTATTCCATCGCCATAGCTGATGCTATCAGAGCTGTCAACATTCCGGTAGTAGAAGTCCATATCAGCAATATCTATGCCCGCGAGGAGATGAGACACCATAGTGTAATTTCAGGTGTGTGTCGAGGTGTTATGGCCGGATTCGGATTGGACAGTTACAAACTGGCGATGATGTGGCTTTACACACATCGCTGCAATTTCTAAAACCATGTCAGAGACACCGCAGGATTTTGAGAACGATGCTTTGGAGCAATATTTGCTCAATCACATAGAGAAAGAACCTGAATGGCTGCACCGGCTCTACCGTCGCGCCAATATGAGTCTTATCTATGGACGGATGGTATCGGGACATCTTCAAGGACGTCTTCTCAAAATGTTAGCACAGCTCGTTGGCGCTCACCGGGTGCTTGAACTCGGCACCTTTGTCGGGTATTCAGCTCTGTGTCTGGCCGAGGGTTTGCCGGAAGACGGCTTTGTGGACACCATAGAGGTTTACGACGAATTGGAGGATTTTATCCGCAAAGAGGCGTTGAGCCTTCCACATGGCAATAAGATTCGTCTGCATATCGGTGATGCCCTTGAGGTGATGGATACACTTCAAGCCGGTTATGACCTGATTTTTATTGATGCAGACAAGCGAATCTATGACCGATATTACGAAAAGGGGATTGAGCTGTTGCGTCCCGGCGGGTTGATTGTGGCAGACAATACTCTCTGGGACGGACACGTGATTGACCCACGCTACGACAAAGACGCACAGACACAAGGTGTGAGACGATTTAACGACCTTGTGGCCTCCGACCCGCGGGTAGAAGTCGTCATTCTTCCCATTAGAGACGGACTAACCTTGATACGTAAACAATAGTAGAGGAAATCGGTTATAGTAGATAGAGGGAAGGGATAGAACGAATTTCATATATTATGGAAGGAAAAAGACAAGCAAAGATAGCTCGACTTCTGCAACGCGAGCTGAGCGAAATATTCAGAAAACAGACCCAGGCTCTTGGTGGAGTGATTGTGTCCGTAAGTGCAGTCCGGGTATCACCGGATTTGAGCATAGCGAAGGTATATTTGAGCATTTTCCCCTCGGAGAAGGGTGCTTCTATCCTTGAGAACATCAAGCGACAGAGCAAAACCGTAAGATACGACTTGGCACAAGCTGTCAAGCAGGTGCTTCGCAAATGCCCCGATTTGCAATTTTATCTTGATGATTCGCTTGATTACATCGATAATATCGACCGTTTGCTGCAAAATTAATAACAGAAGATGAATAATATATTCATTTGCGAGCTGCCATGAGTTGGGGACTTTCGGCTCGCATAGCTCTGCGGTATCTCTTTTCAAGGAAATCGCATAGTGCGGTAAGTGCAATTTCAGCCGTATCGGTAGTGGGAGTCGCCATTGCTACGGCCGCTTTGGTTTGTGTTCTCTCCGTTTTCAACGGATTCAAGGATGTGCTTGGTTCAAAACTGGATCTCCTTTCACCGGATGTGATTGTAGAGCCGGCTAAAGGGAATCTTATAATGACTCCCGACTCACTTCTGCAAAAACTCAAAAGTGTGGATGGCATAGCCCAAGCAATGCCTGTGGTGCAGGATAATGCACTCGGTGTATATGAGGGGAGGGAGATGCCGGTTACTGTCAAGGGAGTGAATCAGAACCAATTCCGCAAGATGACGTCAATTGACAGCATTATGCTCGAAGGTGGCCGGTTTGCTGCAACAAGTCAGTCATATATATCTGATGAAGATGAATACGGTGAGACAGAGGAGAGATTCCTTTCGAGTGGCACTGTGGCAATAGGTGTTGCCTCACGTCTTTCCATTTATGACATGGGAAGCAAGATGACACTTTTCACTCCACGCAAAGGGGTAAGGATAAATCAGGCCAATCCGTTGGCCTCGTTTGTTACCGATTCTATATGTGTGGAGGGTGTATATCAGGCCAATCAGTCGGAATATGATGACAATTTTGTCATCACAGACATAGAAACAGCCAGGAGGCTCTTTGAACTATCGGATGAGGCTACGGCCATCGAGATAAAAGGGAAACCGGGAGTTGACCCGACTAAGTTGGCCGAAAAAGTGAGGAAGGCACTCCCCGTTAATCTCAAAATCAAGGATAAGCTTCAGCAGCAGGAGATTAATTTCCGTATGATTGAGATAGAGAAGTGGGTTACATTTCTTTTACTCTTTTTTATACTTTTGATAGCCGGTTTTAATCTCGTCAGCACCCTGTCGATGTTGGTCTTGGAGAAACAACATTCTTTGAGTACACTCCATTCACTCGGAATGACACGTAGCCGCATCGGTAAGGTATTTGCATGGGAGAGTGTCATGGTGACATTTTTCGGAGGTGCATCCGGAATAATCCTTGGCGTGACACTCTGTCTTTTGCAAGAGAGGTATGGGTTTATAAAACTGAATGGAGACCCCGACTCACTGATGATACAGTCTTATCCGGTGGTGTTGGAATGGCCGGATTTGCCGATGGTATGTATTCCTCTTGTAGTGATTGGGACGCTGACTGCCGCTGTCTCGGCACGATTTGCAAAACGGAAATTACAATAAGGGCTGTTCACCTCTTAAGAGGCTGTATTAGTCGGGCTTATTCTTTTGGGAATAATGTGGGTGATGATTTTCGAGTTCATTGCGCAGCTTTGACCTGTCAAGGTGAACATAAATTCCGGTAGTCTCAATCTTTTCGTGTCCGAGCATCTCTTGAATCACTCTCAGATTTGCGCCCCCTTCAAGCAGATGAGTGGCAAAGCTGTGGCGCAGAGTGTGAGGTGAGACATGTTTCTTTATTCCGGCATCTTGAGCCAACGTCTTTACGATGTGAAATATCATAACCCTTGTGAGACCTTTCCCCCTGCGGTTAAGGAAAAGGATATCTTCATGGCCTGGCTTGATATCGAGTCGATGTCGTTGCGGCAGATACTCCATTATTGCGTCAACAGCCACCGGAGAGAGAGGGACAATACGTTGCTTACTTCCTTTCCCTTCCACAATGGCACATTGAGTCTTGAAGTCTATTCTGGATAGGCGCATATCCGTCAATTCAGATACACGCAGACCACTTCCGTACAAAGTCTCAATAATAGCACGATTACGCACCGATTCATTCTTGTCAGGGGGAAGGGCGTCAATCATTGCATCAATCTCCGACACCTCAAGAAAGTCGGGGAGATAAACCGGAAGTTTGGGCGATGGAATCAATTCCGTGGGGTCATCATCCAAATGATGCTCAAGCACAAGGAAGCGGAAGAAGGAGCGGATACCGGCCAAGACTCTTGCTTGGGAACGATGATTGATACCGAGGTCGGAGAGAGTACTCATAAAATTATGAATATCATCGTCCGACACATCTTCTATGGCAATATTTTGCTCTTCAAGAAATGTGAGCAGGTGTCCCACATCCCTGGAATAGGCCAATACCGTATGCTGAGAATGTGAACGTTCGAGAGTCAGATACCCTTGAAAATCGGATATTATATCGGAGACCGGTCGCAATGTATAAAGTTGTTGTCAGAAAAGATTTATAGAATATTTGATGATTGGGAGCTTTTTGCGTACAAAGACAAGCATCCGTGAGGTGGAGTAGAGAATCAGTCCGTACTGAAGGTTTTGAGCCACAAAATTGACACGGTTTCGGGGTACATTGAGAAGCAAAAGTGTAGTACCGTCACGAGCCAATAGTTCCGACAGCTGAAAATCGTCAATAGATGCCGTTAAATCGACAATAAAATCCGCCTTAAGGATTTCCTTTACTTCTGACAGAATTGCAGCGGAAGAACATCCTAAACGACAAGAATAGGGAATTACCGAGGGTGTTCCGGCAGGGCAGTAGATTGACTTTGGCTGCAGAAAATTTGAAAGGCGCAATATCAGTCGGCAGAGTCTTTCCGTCAGACGTGCACGGCGAATATGTTCGAGTTCGGCTGCGATATCATCATAGCCGTAATAAGCACAGGGCTGAGATATGACGTGCGTCACCACGCAGTAGGCAAATGGTGAATGGATGCCATAACCGCGAGTGTGTCGCCATCTTTTATAAGTCTCCCACATTATGCCAAGTTATTCCTGATACTGATTTCTCTGTTCATTTTATTCTTTTGGTTTTCCGGCCATCCTTTTATATAGCATCACAAGGGCAGCGATGCAAAGGAGATAGATAACGATAACTGCGGAGATACCGGCAGCATTTGTGACTTTTGAGGATTTGGGGTCAAACGTAAAAGTTATGTCATGATTTCCGGCAGGAACTCTGAGGGCACGGAGCACATAATTTACGCGTCCGATTTCAACAGGTTTTCCGTCAATTTCAGCTTCCCACCCCCAAGGGAAATATATTTCGCTGAACACAGCCACGCCTCCTTTGGCAGTTTTTGCCTTATAGGTCAGACGATTTGGAGCATAGGATGTTTCATAAATAGTGTCGCCGGGAGTTTTTGGAGAAGCACTGCCCAGAATATTTCTAAATTTCACGTCGGCTACAGCATCCGCAGCGGTATTGAGAGAATCGAGTGCATGCATCTCCTTATCCGCAGAATTGACATAGTTTAATCTGCCGATCCACCATGCATTACCGAGAGCACCGAGGTTTTGCTCGTATGTGTCGCCGTTGAGGATATATTTAGCATTGAGCATATTGATCACGCCCGGATTATTTTTCACAATCTGATTCTCTATCAGGTCGTTATAGCGTGTAAGTTTGGCTGCATGATATCCTCCGACAGTTTTGTGAAAATATGACGAACGGGCACCATTGAAATCTTTGACGTCGAGTACACGATAATTTGATGTATCGCGAAGGATGGCTTCATCGGCCTTTGTTTTGCTGAATTGGGCATCGGCCGCAAGAGGTTCAGTAAAGTTTTCTGTGTTGACGTATCGTTTGTCAATGGTGAATAGGTCTATGAGTATCAGAGCAGATAGGATACAAACAGTAGCGGTGCGATTTTTAAGAACACCCTTGAAATGGAGCATACAAACGCCGAATCCGAGAAGAATGAAGAGTAGAGACCTGGCTGAATCGGCACTTACAAGGCTGAGTCGAGCCTCTCTCATCATCTGCAATATTCCGGAATATTGAGGATTTGTCATCAGGCCGTATTCGGTGAGTTGCTGTGTTTCGGAGGCACTGAAGGGTGAGCCGAAGATGGATGGAGAAATCCATCCGAGAAGGCATATTGCGGCTCCAATTCCGATAACGGCATAGAATGTTGTACCGTATCGTTTGAGAAAATTCTCGGTGCTAAACATTTTATGCAGCGCCATTACAGCAAGCAACGGGATGGTAAATTCCACTATTACAAGTATAGAGGATACGGTGCGGAATTTATTGTATCCGGGGAAATAATCGATAAAGAGGTCGGTGAACCATTGGAAATTATGTCCCCAAGACAGGAAAAGAGCCACGACAGAGACTGCAAAAAGAGCCCATTTCATCGGGCCGTCGACAATCAACAGGGCAACGATAGCGAGAAGAAGAATAAAGGCACCTGCATAAACGGGACCATTGGTCATCGGTTGGTCGCCGAAATATTGCGGGAATTGACCGAGGAACTGAATTTCTTCAGGGGAGAGCATTGAATTTTGCACCGGTTTTGTGTCGGCAAGTGACATCAACTGATTTTCGCCGGCAACTGGTTTGATTGTGGCGCCACCTTTGACGTTTGGAATAAGTAAAGAGAACGATTCGTCAATACCATAGCTCCATGCTGTGATATATTCACGGTCGAGCCCGGCTGCGGGTTTCTGTCCCTCCACTGTCAGCTCGGTAGCTTTTCCGCGGATAGTTTCTTTTGAATATTCGTAAGAGTTATAAAGTCCGGGGGCGTTGGCTGCCACGGCAATTGTCCCGGCACATAAGGCACAAACAGTAGCAATTCCCCATTGCTTTACTGTATGTTTTTTAACGGCATCACAAAGCCATGCAATTACCATCGCGAAGATGACGAACAGGAAGTAATAAGACATTTGCGGATGATTGCTCTGCAATTGCAAGGCACCGAAAAGGGCAGCGAGAGCTGTTCCGGAGAGGTATTTACCGCGATAAAGGAGCACAATGCCGGCAATAGTGGGAGGGATATAAGCCAAAGTTATGAATTTCCATATGTGTCCGGCCCCGATTATAATGATAAAATAGGAAGATAGACCCCAGGCTATCGCTCCGAAGAGTGCATCAGGCCATTTAAGTTTGAGTGCGAGGCAGAAGATAAAGAACCCGAACATCATTGCAAAGAGGAGATTTGCCGGAGCCGGGAGCCACAGTTGAAATGCGTTTCCTATCCAGGCGAGCATATCGTTGGCCGGATAAGAGGGTGCTATTTGGAAATTGGGCATTCCGCCGAAAAGGGAGTTGGTCCAACGGGTTGTTTCGCCGGTTGCCTCATGATAAGCCTTTGCTTCCTGACCATTGGCAATACCTTGCATTATGTCATGTTGCTGCAAGACACGGCCTTGAATATCGTCGGGGAAGAAGAAAAAGATGGCGAGGATGGCAAGGAACAGGGCTGCGAGAGCACCGTAAATGAATGAACGGCTGATCTGCGGTGATTTGGATGATGTTGACGTCATAGTCAATATTTTATTCTGCTATAAAAAACGATAAATTATGAGAGAGGATAGTATGCGCAAAGTTACAAAAAAATCCTTTATTCCACCTTGCAACCATGTGAAAATTTGTACTTCGATTTAGAATTTCACAAGTTGCATGGCAACTTGGAAACTTGAATAATAAAATTGGAGCGAAAGAAAAAAATTTCTCCCGCTCCGAGACTAAACTAAAATTTATTATGAAAATTTATCTTTATCTCTTTTTGGAGGAAGTGGGCTTAACCTCGATTTGTCTGTTGAAGCTCTGTTCCAGCGAAATCAGAGTCTCTGTTTCAGTGACACCCGGGATGTGCTGAATACTGTCGTTGAGGAGCTGCATGAGGTGCTGATTGTCTCTTGCAAATACTTTGATAAGCATACTGTAAGGACCGGTGGTGAAATGACATTCCACAATTTCGGGAATCTTTTCAAGTTCACCTACTACCTCGCGGTATAATGAACCTTTTTCGAGTCTTACGCCTATATAGGTGCAAGTGTTATACCCAAGCGCTCTTTCATCAACAGTATATCCGCTGCCTGTAATGACCTTCATCTCAATAAGTCGCTGAATACGCATGTGGATAGCAGCTCTGCTGACGCCACATTCGAGAGCAATGTCCTTTGAAGGGTAACGGGCATTGTTCATAATCAGATTGAGGATTCGACGGTCAAGGTTATCGATTCTTTCCATTTTAGTGCAATAGTAAATATATGGTTAGATATGTGGTATCGGTTAGTTTTTTTAACTCTTAAACAACCTAAAAATATCACCGATACTAAGGTTAAGTCTATATTTTAATGGAGAGCGGATGTAAAAATGTGCACAAAGTTACGTTTTTTTCCCGACATATAAAAATTTATTTTTAAAATAACCTTGAATGAGCAGCGTAAAACGGACAAAATACACATAAAACCCTCCATTATTCTTGAAATATCCAAGCATAATGCAGGGTCTATCGTTTTTTCGACAATCTCCAAGAGTTAGAGGGTTGGAGCGGAATAGGTGCGCTGAGCGAGCTGAAGATCGAGCTGATACAATCCACTTCTATCCTCGCCTATAAGATTGAGGGAATCGAGGATGTGGGTAACATTCTCTTCTTCCTCCACTTGCTCTGCCACAAAGGCATTAAGTTTTTGGCGGGTAGCATAGTCACGTTCCTCTTCTGCGAGAGCATAGAGAGCATTTATCATTCCGGTAACTTTGCGCTCATGGTCGAGAGTAGCCAGGAAGGCCTCTTTGACACTTGCCCATGAATTGGGCACATCGGCAATTGAAGCGAGAGCTACTACACCACCGCGAGCATGCACGTAGTCCAACAAAGCAAGTGCATGTGCCTGCTCTTCTTGAAACTGTATACGATACCAGTTTGCGACACCATTGAGACCTTGTGCCTCAAAATGACACGACATGGAAAGGTAGAGATAACCTGACCAAAACTCGGCATTAATCTGCTCATTAAGAGCGTCTTCTACTTTTTTACTAATCATATTTGCGTTATATTAATAAAATCCGGGTTATATATTTTTACAAAAAAATATTGTCTAACATTTATTTTTAAACATCCTCCTATTTTTAACATCCTCTTAGAATCCGAGGGAAATGTTGTCGATGTAAAGGGATACGCCTTCCGTTCCGACGTATGCTTCACCACATCCGGAACTTGCCATTACGAGCATGTGGGTGGGTGTTTCGTCAGCAGCCGCCCATTCCACTTCATGCACAGGCACAACTTTACCCTTTGAATTACGTGCATAATAGGCTTTGTTGCCGTCAAGGAGTCCCATATATGATTTATATCCGGGTTTCTTTGTAATGTCTCCGTATTGTATTTTTAATTGATGACCTTTTGTCCAGGGTATGCTTTTGCTGTAACGTTCTCTTCCGGTACCTACACGGGCTGCATAGATATTCCCTTTGGCATCTTCCCAGCGTTTCTGCAAAAGGATATAAACTTCAGCGTTGTCGCGTCCCTGGAGCGTCTTTTTTGATCCAATTCCGGAGGATTTCACCCTTGTGTTTACATTGGGCATATCCACCTTATAATCAAAGACAAGAGCTACAGGGCGTTTGGTGTATGGGATTCCCATCTCCATCTTGGCGTATGGATTTTTGGTGCTTGTGATAGGTTCAAATACATTCCCGAGGAATATGGAGCCGGCTACCATGACATCCATATTGATAAGACCCAGCACTTTGACATGCTCCATAATGGTGCTCATCTTGCAGACTGTATTGCCGTTGAGATTAAACGGAGTTACTGCACAAGAACCTTTCTCCACTCCGGACACTTTGGCATAAACATTGCTTGTGCCCCATGGAGACCCGCCGAGATTGCTATATTTCTTATTTCCGGTGATGGTTTGTTGCGGTCCTATCTCATAGAGAACTTTTTCTTTCCCTCCTATGACCTTTGACTCTTTAATCTTACGAGTAACCCAGCTCGAGAAATTTCCATACTTAATCGGCTCAAGACGGAGAGCGAAAACATCTGCCGGTACACTCAAAAGCATTGCGGCTGCCATTAATCCGGTAATCCAATTTAACTTCATATCAGTGTAAATATTACAGTCTCATTCAAAGAAATATCCGTCACGATTGAATAATCAGTCGAGTTTTATTTTAAACAACCTCTCAATCATATTGTTTTATAATGCAAATTTACAATTTTTTTTTGTACCTTTGCAGCGTGAGTCATATTTTTTGACCGACGAAAATCTCGAATATTAACCGAGAACCGTACAATACCTTAAAATCTAACCTTTTAAACTAAAACGCAAGACTTCACAGGGAGTCTAACTGCAATGTCACAACTTTCAGCAACCATCGGTGAGGTGGAATCCAATAGCCGTCTGCTTGAACTTCTCGCCCAGAATTTTGGCAATGTATCGGCAGCTGCCACTGAGATTATCAATCTGGAGGCTATATTGAATCTTCCCAAGGGAACGGAACATTTTGTAGCTGACATCCACGGTGAGCATGAAGCCTTTGCTCATATCCTCAAGAATGCTTCCGGGAATATCCGTCGTGTAGTCACCGAACTTTTCGGAAACACGATGCCTGAGGAAAACATTCGTCAGCTTTGCTCGCTGATTTATTATCCTGCAAGAAAGCTGGTGCATCTGCGCAATTCGCGTAAGGATGTGGATAATTTCTATCAAATCACTTTGCATCAGCTTGTCAAGATTCTGCAGCGTGTTTCCTCCAAATACACTCGTTCCAAGGTTAGAAAGGCTCTCCCCAAGGAGTTTGCATACATCATTGAGGAATTACTCCACGAAGCTCCTTCGGGGATGAATAAAGACCTATATTATTCACGAATCGTTGAAACTATCATCTCTACCGGACAGGCCTCGGAATTCATCATCGCAATCTGTAATGTGATTCAACGGCTCTCCATCGATCGTCTTCATATCCTCGGAGATATATACGATCGTGGTCCCGGAGCACATATAATACTTGACAATCTGCAGAAATATCGCGATTTCGATATACAGTGGGGCAATCATGACGCACTATGGATGGGGGCAGCCGCCGGCAATCTCAGTTGTATGGCCAATGTGTTGCGCATCTCTTTGCGTTATGACAATATGGCTACTCTCGAGGACGGGTATGGCATTAACCTTGTTCCGCTAGCCGCTTTTGCAATGGAGACTTACGCTGACGATCCCTGCACCGTTTTCCTTCCCAAGATTCCGGTGGTAGAATCAGAAAGTGCTATCAAAAACCGTCTCTTTACGGCGCGTATGCATAAGGCTATATCCGTGATTCAATGGAAACTTGAGGCTGAATTGATAGCCAAACATCCGGAATGGCACATGGAGGATCGCAATCTTCTCCATCTGATTAACCAAGAGAAAGGGACTGTCACCATAGATGGTGTGGAATACCCGATGCTCGATTCCAATTTCCCGACTATAAATCCTGATGATCCGTATACGTTGACTCCCGGGGAAGAGGAACTGATGAATAAGCTTGCTCATTCTTTCCACGTCAGCGATAAACTTAAGCGCCATATCAATATCTTTTTCAGCCACGGATGTATGTATTCCGTCTGCAACGGCAATCTGATGTTTCATGCCTCAATGCCGCTTAATGAGGATGGCTCGCTTAAGGAGATAGACATTAAGGGTAAGAAATTCAAGGGTAAGGAATTGCTGCACGTTGTTGGACTTATCATGAGGTCTGCTTTCAATTCAGACACCCCTGCGGCCGAACGCGAATATGCAATCGATTATTATTGGTATCTTTGGTGCGGACCCGAATCACCTCTCTTTGACAAGGCCAAAATGGCCACTTTTGAACGTTATCTGCTCACGAACAAGGAGGTGCAAGCCGAGAAGAAAGGACATTATTACCGGCTGCGCGAAAATTCCGAGGTCTGCGACAGGATTCTTGATGCCTTTGATGTGAAAGGTGAACATCGCCATATCATCAACGGACACGTACCGGTTAAGGTAGGGAAAGGTGAAAGTCCGGTGAAAGCAGAGGGGAAACTGATGGTAATAGACGGAGGATTTTCAAAGGCTTACCACAAGACTACCGGAATAGCGGGATATACACTTGTATATCACAGCCGCGGAATGGAATTAGTGCAACACGTTCCGTTCACCACAGCTGAAGATGCTGTTGCAAACGGAACGGATATCTTGGGTTCTACTCAAGTGGTGGAGCTTAACACTCATCGGATGCGAGTCAGAGACACCGATATAGGTCGTGCTCTTCAAGTGCAGATAGATGAGTTGATGCAACTGCTTGCTGCTTACCGCCACGGCATCATCAAGGAGAGAAAATAGCTCTCAACGCACGTAATGAGGTGCATCTTCAGGAATCACTATGCTTAATTCCACCAACCCGGCTATCTTTCCATCTTTGCGCCAAGGCGTCTGATGAATCAGCTTTTTAAGTCCATTTTTTGAAATGGTATAAGTGTTGGTATCTCCTGTGGAAAGCATGTGACGGATTTTCTCCTGAGCGTGCACAGGATGATATTGGAGAAGGTCATGACCTATAATGTCACCGTGACGGGCAAAAGTTTGACGCGATTTCTCGTTCATGTACAATATTTTGCAATTCTTATCACAGATAGTAACGGCACATTCTATGTTGTCCGCCCAATTTTTTAAGTCTTCCATATCAGATTTTAGAGGTTGTTTAATCTTAAACTCAACTTTCGCAAGTTAAAACTTGCGAAAAGTTAGGAGTTTGAGGTTAGAGAGTTAGAGAATTATCGAAAAATCAATATTAATTTTAACTCGAAGGCGTTCCATAAACCATAAACTATAAACCATAAACCTCAAGTTTCCAAGATGCCAATCAACTTGAGAAACTTGAATATTAAATTATATTTATCTGCATATTTAACCATAGACATCGGCACATTAGCAGAATATCGACAATCAATCAATGCCGTTTACTTGTTTCCAAAGATACAGTCTGTCGGAAGGCCTCACTTTAGCCGGGACGGGCATTGAGAAGATTTGTCCCTTCTTGACTTCTTCGACGGGGTCTCTTTCAAGCCTGAGTTCTTCTACGGTGAATGTCAAGGCTCCGGTAGTGGGACCGGTAACAATTACTTCATCACCGGGATGGAGTGTTCCGCTCTCAAGTTTGAACTCCCCTACTCCGAGTTTGGGGAAATAGCGTTTTGTCTTTGCGATATATTCTTTTGTCCTTGTTGCAGACGAACCATATTTTGCAGACCATTCGCCAAGACGCTGTCCCATATAGTAACCATCCCAGAAGCCGCGATTGAAGATTTTTCGTAATTCTTCATCCCACAAAGCTATCTTTTCTTCTGAATAAGTGTCGTCACATATCGATTCAAGCGCTTCGGAATAGCATTTCACTGTTTTTGCAACATATTCAGGACCCCTTGCTCTCCCTTCTATCTTGAACACCGTGACTCCGGCATCTACCATTTTATTAAGAAAATGAATGGTTTTCAAATCTTTGGGAGACATTATATATTTATTCTCAATATCAAGTTGAGCACCGGTTTCTCTATCCGTGACAGTATATCCTCGGCGGCATATCTGAGCACAAGAGCCACGGTTTGCACTCGTATTCATCTCATGCAACGAGAGATAGCATTTCCCACTTACTGCCATACACAAAGCACCGTGACAGAACATCTCAAGGCGTATCAGCTTTCCGGCCGGGCCGGTGATATTCTCTTCCACAATAGCTTTATGAACAGCGGCAACTTGCTCCATCGACAATTCCCGTGCAAGCACCATCACATCCGCCCATTGCGCATAAAAGCGCACCGCCTCGATATTTGAGACATTGACCTGTGTGCTGATATGAACCTCCACACCAATTTGCCGGGCATACATTATAGCGGCAATATCGGATGCGATAACGGCTGATATTCCGGCTTCCTTGGCACGACGTATGATATGACGCATCAGCTCCATATCACCATCATAGATGATTGTATTTACAGTCAGATAGGTTTTTACACCTGAACGATTGCACAATTGTGCGATATGCGCCATATCATCAGCTGTAAAGTTGGCCGATGAACGGGAACGCATATTCAGACCTTCGATACCGAAATATACCGCGTCGGTACCGGACCGCAGGGCAGCGGCAAGCGATTCAAACGAGCCTACCGGTGCCATTATCTCAAAATCTTTGCGTGATTTCATAATGCAAAGTTACAAAATTTTCAGAGCAAATACAACTCAACAAAAACACCGCAGTTTTATAGAATAGAAAAGGAGCCTCCCTTGCGGAAGGCTCCTTTGTATAAAGGGCAGGTAAAAGATTACCTGGTTTTCAGCATATTGCTTACTTGCGGATGATCATTGTGCGACCGTTGATTACGTAGATACCGGGTTCGAGACCTGATACTTCGTCAACGTTAGCGTTGATCTTCACAATCTTACCGTCAACAGTGTAGATATCGAATGAAGTTACATCGTCACCGAAGATAGAATTAACGCTCTCGGGAGTCATACCTTCCACTACAGTGAAGAAGTAGAAGAGGTCAGTGTTGCAAACCTTAGTTGTAGAAACTGTTGACTTATCTTCATCATCGATTGTGTAAGAATCGGTAGTTACCATGACAGTACCCTTCTTGAAGCGGATGCAGTAGTTACCGGGTTCTACAACGAATGTCTTGAGCATTTCAGCATCGAGAGTATTGAGAAGAGTTACCTCTTGTTTACCCTTGGCACTTCCGAACTCATCGAAGTTGTAAGCCCACTGGCAGATAGAGTTGCCCTGGATTTCATTGTCGTCATTTACAGCGTAGAGAGCACCTACATTGCTGGGGAGCCACATATCAAAGGTATCACCTTCGGGGAGTGTCATAGTGATGTCAGTAGCAAAAGCATCCTGATAGTATTTACCATCTTTGGATTTAACGCCACCGAGAACGGGGATAGGTACGTTAGGAGTATTGTAAGTAACGTAGATTTCAGGGTTCTTCACTTTCTTGTCACCTACTGTGAGTGTGTAAGCACCGTAAGGTATGCTAACTACAGTCTGACCTTCAGCGCATTTCTCGATGTTGGTGTTATAGACGATAGTGTTACCTTCGATAGTAGTGGTGAACGAAATAGAAGCTTGCTGACCGAGGTTGAGGATATTGACCGCACCTGAGCCTTCTTCGTTAGCTGTAAGGTGGTTGTCCTCAATAGCAGTCGCTCCGGGGAATGTAACGGTCACTGCGGGGAGTGAGCTGATCATCTGATGGTTCTTCGGTGAGATAGTGTAGGGTTGTGGAGCCACTACAGAGAATGTAAGAGTAATCTCCTCAGTCGGCACACCTTTCACAGTGAAGAATCCGGCGGGTATGGTCAGAGTGTAAGTACCTGCAGTCTTGTTCTTTTCACGATAGAACGGGAAGTCTACAGAGTTCGGATCATCTTCGTAAGTAGGATATGTAACGTTGCGGTTGGTCATAGTCGCTACTTCTTTGCCGTCGAGTTTGAGGCTTGCAGCCTGGTCGCAGTTCTTGTTGCGGCTTACAGGAGCAGAGAAGATAAGAGTAGCGTTGCTGAAGTAGTTGAGTTCAGCACCTTCAGTCGGAGTGGTGCGAACCAGACGCGGAGCTGCTTCGATTACATAGTTGTGAGTAAGAGCCTGGCAGAGGTAAGGAGCTGCGTTCTCACCTGCAGGAGTAATCTTGAAGTAGTGAGCGGGAACATTGAGTGTATAAGTTCCTTTTTCAGTGATAGCTTCAGAAACAGAAACAGTAGCCTTGTTGCCCTCAACAGTCACAGCGCAAGGATAAGAGTTTGTGCCATCGGTGAGAGAAACCTGATCCCAGCAGAGGTCATATTTCTCAACTTTTGCCACGTCGGCGAATGTGATGGTCATATCCTTGAGTTCTGAGAAGTAAACGTCAGCAGAAGGAGCGAATGTAGCGTTAGTCTCGGGAACAACTTCGTATTGAGCTTGAACGAATGTGTTACCATACATAGTACCTTCAGCATCGGTCAATACAATCTGGTTCTTGTCGATGCTTACTTTGTAGAAACCGGGATCTGATACAGGCCATTTGCCGGCTTCTTTGAGCATAGCCTCGTCAGCTTCTGAGAATGTAAGAAGTACAGATTTCTTGTCGGGGTTAACTACGGCTTCGAGAGAAAGACCTACGGTAGGAGTGAAGCTGTCATCCAACGGATTCATTACAGTGTAGTATACACCGTCAGCAACAGCTGATACGATTTCCTTGTCGAAATTGAGTGTAATACCGGTAAAGGCATTCATAATAGTTTCATCTGCCGGAGTTACGGAAACAACGGGAAGTGCTTCAAGACCTTCTACAGTATATTTAACAGACCACTCGTTGCTTGGAGTTTTCAGCTGACCTATGAGGAAGAATCCTTTCGGGAAGATCACCTGATAGTCACCGCTTTCTTCAAGAGCGGGATTGAGGTGAAGCACAACTTCATTACTCTTGGCAACTTCAGCATCAGCAGTAGTGAAAGTAGTAAGAACCTTCTTGTCACGGAGAATCATACCGGTCAAATCGGAAGCACCGAGTTCAAGCGGAAGATATGAGTCAACTGCAACGCTGATATTTTCGATACCATTGTGATATTCAGAAACTTTGACAATACCGCTTGCAGGTTCTACAGTATAGACAGGATCGGTTACAGGACCGGAAATGTTGATAACGAAAGTCTGCTTCTCGTTAAGCATCTGCTTGCCGTCTGTTCCGGTAACAAGTACAGAACCTGCACCAACGAAGCTGTTAATGTTGGTACCGGAAATTGTTCCGATATAGATATCCTTACCATTGGCAACCTTGGCTGCTTTCTCTTTCTCACCTTCTGCCCAAGTAAGTTTCAACTTACCGTCTTCAGTGATAGCCGGATTAAGCATATATTTGGTACTTGAAGTACCTACCTTGATACCAAATTGAGGAACAAATCCTTCGAAGAAGCTTATCTTGCCACCATTGGGAGCTGCTATTACGAACTCGTCAGGAAGAACCTCAACTTTTGTAGCATTCTCAAGGTCAAGTGTAGTGTTTCCGTAAGAGTTGTCAACTGTCATCTGAATCTGGAAAGGTGAATTGTAAGAAACACTTGCGTCTTCAGATGTTTGAACTTGTAAGAAGCAACCGGCGGCGGTTGCTGAGTTAGCCAATTGAAGCACATAGTTGCCGGACGGTACTGCATTGAGGTTGTAAGTATCCTTCGGAATAAGGTTTACACTACCGTCAGCATTTACGTGCATAGTTTTGGTAATGTTGCCTGCACCATCATCCACTTCATCCATCTGAACAGAGTATTCTGCGAAAGTATTTTGTGCAGATGATGCGATAGGCTTACCATAAACATTGGCGTCGAATAGTTTGCAAGTAGCAGTTGAATTTGTACCATAACCGGAGAATTTATATCCTGCAGGAGGAATAACTTTCAGAGTGCCAAGTTGAGCTATAGTGACATCTCCGCTGGGAACAACAGAAATCATCGGACCATTCTGAACCTTGTAGCTATAGAGATAGTTGGGAACGGTATACTCTTTACCATCTTTAGTCACTGTAATGAGACCACCCGGCAGATTAACCCACTGAATTGTAGCAGTAGCACTTTTTAGAGGTGTTTTGAGAGTCAGTCTGACGGATTTACCATCTTCATTCACTGTAGGAGTGAATTTATTGGAAGATGAAGTCAAGGTAACAGTCGCTCCATTACCGGCACCTGTGTATAATGGGAATTCTCCGGTTTCGCCTTCTTTAAGGTTAAGCTTAACGGAAGTTGCACCGGGGAAGGTGAGATCGATATATGTTAACGGATTTGACGGTGTAAAGTATGAACCATCTGCGGGAACGGGAACTATCTCTGTAACAGCGGGGAATTCATACTTGTTTTGAATAGCAGCGTTAAGAAGATGTGAACCTTCCTTCTGACGGAAAGCACCTTCGGGAACGTCTACTACGTATGTACCTTCAACATTTTTCAATGCGGGGAATGAAATATCAAATGACTTGTCGCTGTTGTAAGAAGTGACATATTTGCTGTCGCTCGCTGCGAATTGATAGAGGATTGTAGAAGTATCACCTTCCTTATATATCTTAATCTCCTTATCCATTGCTTCCATAGCGGAAGTAAATACGAGTGACACTTTGCTAATACCGTAATCCGGATTGATTACACCGGATGCGGGGGTCACGGTAGCAGCCATTGTAGATACTCCATCTACATAGAAAGGAGGAAGAAATGTAGTCAGAGATACATTTTGTGCTGTAGAGCTGCCAAACAATGCATCATCCACACGTTTCAGAGCATTTGCCGGAATTTGGAAAACATAGTATCCTTTCTCCCAGAGCTGAGGATTATTGAGAAGTGCAGTAGTGGATGTAGCTGCCTTCATTGTGAATTTCAGAGTCTGAGATTTCTCTGTAGTCGTAGCGGCAACTGTATAAGTACCCAAATTGGAAGAACCAATCTTACCGGTTTCAGGATCGTATGACTTCAAGCAATAAAAAACTGTAGCACTTGGAGCCTGCATACCTGAAGCATTGACTGTTACGGTAAACTCTCTCATCTCTTCAGGGCTAAACATCTCTTTGCTGTTGCCGGCCGGTGAAATGCTTAATTCTGAAGAAGGAAGAACTACTGTCTGATACTTACCAATCTTGTATTCCGGGGAGGTGAAAGTCTGACCGTTCATAGTGAACTTCAGAGAGCCAGCGGGGAGATACAAGAATGCATATTTGGTAGCTGAGTTACAGTTGAACCATGCTGTTTTATCAACAGTTGCGATAATCTTGTTACCCTCTACCTTAATTTCAGCGGTAGATGCAAGTACCATCGGTTTGGCACCTGACTGATACCAGCAGAAGCGGGCACCATCTTCAAGGTTGTCCGGTTCAACTATATCTCTGTCAAGCTCTATAGATGAAGCTTCCGGGAATGTGATTTCAAACTTGTCACCTGCGTTAAGAGCTTGAAGCTGAGCATCAAGAGCGGGAACTGATGTATAGCTGAAATCCTGAACAACATTGTATTCTACAGTGAATGCGTTGCTGGTTTTTACGTTAGAACCGTCAGCATCGTTGATTGTAACAAGACCCTTAGGAACAGAAACGGTATATTTACCGGGAGTGGACCAGGGTTGTGCGAAACTGATTACGATGTCGTAAACAGAAGTTGTTTCACGAACAGCCTCGATGTCAGTCGGCTCGATAGTCTGAATGAGCTGACCATCTTTTTTCACTTCAATCACGCCATCAATAAGACGGTTGAGTGATTTGATGTTTTTCTGGAAAGTCACAGTGATTTGCTGCAACTTGGCAGAAGTGTTGACATCCTGTTCGGGACTGGGGATAAAGCCGGAGGGGTCAGTGGTTGCTTCTTCCGGAGTCGGATCCTCAGTAGTGGCATCACCTTCAGCAACTGCCTGAATGGCTGCTCCAAATGAAGCAACTGCAGACCAGTTGGAGGCTGCTGTGGCTGAGAGTCCGATGGCTACGGCGAGACCAAGTCCCCAATAGGTAGCTTTCTTTCTCATGTAATTGTGGTTTTAATTAATATTAAGTAGTTAAAAAAGTGTTTTCTTCTCTTTACTGCATGCAGATAAAGCATTTTTCCATTATTGCGGATTGTGACAGAAATATGAGTGTAACCATTTTCTCAACTTGCGGTGCAAATACAATTTATGGTACAAATACTATATCGGGAGCAAATTTAAGCATTATTTTTTGATGGAGCAAACAAATTTATGTTTTTTTTAATCAAAATTTCGTTTTTACTAAAAAAATTACCGACAAACAACGATTTTTAATAATCAAAAAGTCAGCAATACGGCCCATTTATTAACAAAATTTGGGCATGATACTTTCTCTTTGTAAAGCACCACACTATAAAATATACTTAAAACTGATGTAAGTGATTACAATTGTAAAAACCGGCCCGCAATCGTATGGATATAGCAAATTATCTACCTCAAAAGATCACTATCTTCTAAGAAATTGTTCATTTATCTATTCAAAAGTCGACGATAGGCTTGAGCCGCATCCGTTATCCCTTTTCTGGCTGCAAGTATATACCACCGCTGTGGATCCGTATCTGGATCAAGTGGCGTCAGACCAAGGATATCCAATGCATCCGGAGATATATCAAGTGTTTCAGCTATTATGAATTGTGCGGAAGGGTCGCCCATCATGGCGGCTTGAAAAAATGCCTTCAAGGATTTCTCATAATCATACTGCAGACCAAGACCTCTGGCATAGGCATCGCCAAGCAATGCGAGAGCTGTGGCTTGCACCGGAACATCTTCTGCTATGGGATTATATTCCGAAGTATCAAAATCTTTCAGAATAATCAACAAGGATTGCACTGCGGCAAACGGAGCCGGAGCAGGATACAGTCGTTTAGCTTCAGCCAATAACGAATCGTGGCAAAGTTCTCTCCAACGCGGCATCAGAAGAGCTGTCAGTTTTGCCTGAGCATCCGGCAAACCTTTGGATGCTGCCTTAAGATACAAATCTTCCGCTTTGGCAGTGTCGGCCGGAACAATTACCCCTTCGCGATAGATGTCGCCAAGCTGAGCGAGAGCGGTAGGCAATCCTTTGTCAGCAGCCCGACGGAATAATTCCACGGCACGCAGTGGGTCTCGCATTGTGGTATCTCCATGTATCAACAAGTATGCCAAATTGTTAAGCGCTTGTGGCTGATCAAGCTCGGCAGCTTCTTCTATTAATGTTAATCCTCTGACGGTATCCCGTCCTAATACAGAATCACCTTGATACAAACGAAATCCCAAATCAGCTATTGAATCGGCATACCATCTCTGCTGATATATATTCTCATCTAACGAATCATCAGTCTTACCGCTTATAATCAGCGGCATAAGTATAAGAAATATGACTGCCGGCAGCGATTTCATTATTATTTCATTTTGGGGTGAGTGTTACAAGCGGTATCAACATCTCTTCAAGAGAAACACCGCCGTGCTGGAAAGTTCCGGTATAGAGCTTCACAAACTCATTGTAACGGTTCGGGTAGGAGAAGAAATCATTATTGCAGGCAAATATGAATTCGGAAGAGATTCCCGGAACGGGAAGCTCGGCTTTCTTGGGGCTTGAAATAGCAAAGACATCCTTATGGTTGTAGGAAAGTGTCTTACCGACTTTATATCGCAGATTGGTGTTGACATCTCTTGTACCTACCACCTTAATGGGATTGTCCACTCTGATTGTACCGTGGTCGGTGGTAAGAATAATTTTATAGCCGAATCTTGCAAGCTCCTTGAAGAGATCAAGTATAGGGGAATGTCTGAACCAGGACTCGGTCAACGACCGATAGGCGGCATCCGTTCCGGCCAATTCTCTCATCATGCGGCTTTCCGTTCCGCTGTGAGAAAGCATGTCAATAAAATTGACGACAAGCACATATATGTCACGGCGTTGTTGCGAACCGAGTGCTTTTATCTGGTGTTCAATATGATCGGACGTTCTCACCTTATTGTAGACGAACGAATCTTTACGCCGGTAACGTTCTATCTGTGAAGCGATAAGCTCCTCTTCGTGAGCATTAAGCGTTTCTTCATCTGATGAGGTCTCAACCCAATATTGAGGAAACATCTCTTTGATTTTCAATGGCATCAGTCCGGCAAAGATGGCATTGCGGGCATATTGTGTAGTCGTGGGCAGGATAGCGGTATACAGATCTTCTTTCGACGTAAAATAGTCAGAGACAAGCGGTTGAATCGCCTTCCATTGGTCAAGCCTGAAATTGTCTATAACCACCAGAGCCACTTTTTCTCCTGCATCCCGGAGTGGGAAAACACATTTCTTGAAAAGTTCGTGGCTCATCATAGGATGGTCGTCTGAATGGAGCCAATCCTGATAGACCTTTGGAATAAATTTCGAAAAACCGGAATTGGCCTCTCTTTTCTGCATCAGAATCATTTCGGCCATAGCGTTGTCTCCTTCGGCAAGTGAAATCTCCCAACGGACAAGCTGACGATATATCTCATACCAATCCTCAATGCTTTGCGCGGAATTTATGAGCATCGATATGCGGCCGAAATCTTGACGATACCCGGAATTGGTGTGCTCTGAGACAAGCTCGTTGCTTTGCAGATTCTTTTTGAGCGAAAGAAGAATTTGAGCCGGGTTGACCGGTTTAATCAGATAATCGGCTATCTTATTCCCGATGGCCTGATTCATAATATCCTCCTCCTCGCTTTTTGTAATCATCACAACGGGGATATCCGGATAATTGACATTTATTTTGTTAAGAGTCTCGAGGCCGGAGAGTCCCGGCATCATTTCATCGAGAAAAATGATATCATAATGCTCATGCGCCAAAGCATCGAGTGCGTCAGGCCCGGACGTCACGGTAGTCACGTCATACCCCTTACTCTTCAACAAGAGGATATGAGGTTTGAGAAGATCTATTTCATCATCAGCCCACAGGATTTTGCTCATATTCTATCAAGTACTGCTATGGTTGGGATTCTTGTTCCGCCTCGGATTTTGTTTCCTCTCCGGAATTGATTTCAGTATTTTCAATTTCTGAGGATTCCTCCGGAGGATTTTCTCCGTCACCCTCATTTTTTATAACATCTTCCGGCAATGGAGGTTCAGGCTCTTGATCGCGGAATTGGAAATATTCATCGAAAGAACGTCCCTGTGACAGCAACAATTCGAAATTGGCTTTTGAAATCGGGATGAGTCTTACCCCTTCCGGCAATTTGAGAGGAGAATTGGCCATTATGTCACGATAACGGTCAAGTTCTTTCTGATTCTCAAACCCTTTGATGACAAGTAAGCCCATATTTCCGAAAGCCATCGGCTCAAGGTCAAAGTCTCTCACGGTAAATGACGAGAAATTGAAACGTGCCACATCGTAAAGCACCTGATTGGCATTAATCGAGTCACGATTAAATGCGAGTACAAGATATTGCGGCTTCATAGGATCGCGTTCGAAAGCTACCGGCTGTCCGTCCGCACCTTCCATCATGGAAGAATCATTTGTCAAACGCATACTCCACAGCATCCCGCGAGTGTTGTTCACTCCGCTTTGAGGAGTCATTCCCTGTTTGAGACGACGCAAAATACCCCCGGCCAAATCTGTCATGTCAGTATCAGGCCATTTTTCAAGGAGATATTCGAGCCGTTCCTCAAACTTATCATATTTCTGCTCGGTGATATAAGACAAGGCATCAATAAACACAAATTTGGGAAGAATCTCCGATAGCGGATAATCTTTCTCCATCTCATCGGTCAACGAATGTACTATCTTATTATCATTGTCAAGATAAGCATCGTATGCTTCCTGATACATCTTTTCCTGCCGTGCATGCATCTGACGCAAATGTTCGAAATAGTTGGGGTCACGCATCGCTGTTCCGTAAGGTGAGTCGGGAAAATCCTCCAGTATCTTCTGACGCCATTTCTCAGCCTGTTCCTCATTATTCTCTCTAACAGCCATCAGATAGAGATTATAGTAGGCATCAAGACGGAATTTATTGTCCGGATAACGGGTATCAAGCTCATAAAACTCTTTACGAGCAGCCGGATAATCCTCAAGACGGTCTTTAAGAATAACCGCCATATTGTAAAGGCCATCCTCTATAATCTCATTGCTGTTTGCAATCTCCTCCTCTGTGGATGGAATCTGCTTCAGATAATATTCAGCATAGTGCGGGTCGGTCTCCTTGTTAATCTTCTCCTTATCCTCTTCCGAGAGTTGTGTCGCTTGTACGGAATCGTTGGGTGCTACCTCATTTGAGGCATCCGAAGCCACATCATCCATCGAATAGGATGTCTTGTTTCTGCGACGCCAGTCATCCTCCAGTTTTCGGACACCCCACCGACGTTGGAATTCCGTTTTACCGGCATTCTTCGTCGTGGCATTGTAAAAATACCATGATTTGTCGGTATTAAGTTGGAATTGCTGCGGTGCATTAGGGTCGGCCGTTTGCTGTGAATTGGCGGCCTGATCGGCAAGATATTCCTCACGACGGGCGGCCTCCGCCTCCTCTTTCTCTTTCTTTTTCAGCTCATCAGCCAGACGCTGACACACCTCCAACTTCTTATCCTCCGGCAACTTGGAGAGGGTAAGCAGAGAGTCCTGCAATTGCACATTACCGGAATATGTAGCAAGTTGGTCAAGAACATCCGAACGATTTTTAAGCACCTTATAATTAGGATAATTATTGGATATCATCGGAATAGCCTCCGAATAGCACGGCTGTGCCTTGACATAATCCCCCTCATCAAAATATATGGCGCCGAGTGCAAGATTAGCAAGAGCCTTGTCTATGCCGTTTCGTGTCGATTTCTCCACGGCAAGTATATAATTCTCTTTAGCCTTGGACGTATCCTTATGCGCAAGATACAAATTCCCTATCGCATAATAAATCTGGTCAAGAAACTCCTTATTTCTCTGATAACGGGCCATAGCACGCAATGCATTCACCTCCGATTTAATATTTTTACCGGTGAATACCTCGCTCTGTTTTATTCTGGCATTAAACTTGGTACGATATGCTGTGGAAACACCGCTGCCGGCTTTGCGAAAAGCATCATAGGCCTGTGTCTTCTCGCCAAGACGTTCACACACCTGTCCCAAAAGAAAATAGAGCCGATTCTTTTGCGACCCATGGGAAGCTGCAGCCGCTTTCTGAAGATATGGCACTGCTTCTTTATATCGCTCGGAACGTACAAGATAATCCGACTGTACGAGATTATACATATACCTCAATGACTTAGACGTCAGACTTTTCTCCTTCACCTTACGGAGAATATTCTCAGCTTCATAAAGCCAATTCATTGTGCTGTAAGAATAGGCTTCCCACAGTTGAGCTTCCGTCACTACCGCCGGCAACCATGTGAAATGCTTCGAGATATAGAAAAATGTAGACGCTGCACCAAGATAGTCACCACCGTTAAATTGTGACTTCCCCAACATCAGCCAGGCATTATGAAGAAAAGGATTAAACTCGTCGCGGGCACGGAACTCCTTCTCTTTCTTCGACGAACCGCGTTTCACCGGTTTTTTCTTGATAGAATGGAGCTGAATAGCTTTCTGCATCTTCTCGATAGTGCGCTTAAAATCACCCGACGGTTGCGGAAGCTTATTGTCAGAGCGTGCCTGAGCCGGATGAGTAAGAAGTGTCCTCGTATAATCATCCTCATATTTCGACTCCATATCTTTCAAAGTCTGTATATAATGCTCTGACCCGTTATAAAATACATTATATCGGGTATTAAATGCCTGCCAATTCCGCGAAGCCGCCGTATTCTTTTTAGGCGAACATGCAGAAAAGAGTACAACAAGCGACGCCATAGCCACAAAAGCGACAGCGATTCCAATCGATGATATATTTTTGGACAAACGCCCCATTAACTTTATAACGCATAGATAAGAAAAATATTGCAGTTCTCACCGATAAGTTATCAGTTGATGGTTGATGGTTGATAGTTTAGAATCGAGAGTTTCTCCGGTATACCATTGCAGAGTAAGAGGTTGTTTAGTGTTGTTTAATAATTAAGAGGTTGTTTAAAAATAAATGTTAAGGGATTTGGGCATAATTTTTGAGGAAATTTCTGTAAATGAGAAATGAGTGTAGCTCTCTACACGATTGACGAATTTGCAGAAATTAACCAAAAAGAAGTCCAAAGACATTAACAATTAAAATATTTTGAGTGTCTCGTCCTGACATAGCTTGACTCGAAGGTTAAAGCTTTTTAAGGACAATGAG
>JAMPEM010000027.1 GCA_023665145.1 Bacteroides sp. | reverse complement strand
AAGGATGTCCGGCATAACGCCCAATCAAGGTCGCTTGGATTGAACTTGATAGCATCACCGGGCAACGGTTGCCATACTTTTTGAGAGTCTCAAGCAAAGTAGAGGCAAAGCCGAAGTTCCCTTTCTTGAAATCCTCCGGGTCAGTAGGCCGGTTTACACCAGCGAGATTAAATACAAAATCAGCTTTCGAGCAATATTCATCGAGCTGCTCCGGCGTAGAATCTATGTCGTATTCCATAACCTCATCAATAGTGAGGTCAGGGAAACGACGGTCTTTGCCATCCTTTATGGCGTTGAGTTGGGCACAGAGGTTTTTACCTACGAAACCTTTCGCACCAGTGACTAATATCTTCATTACTCAGAACGGATCTCACGTTTGGTATCAGCCTCAATCAAGCCGAGGTCAGCCTGAATGAAACGCAGTCGCATAAGCTGCTCCTTCATACCCTCAACATCAAGACGGCAAGTGTTGTGACTATGGTAGTCTTCAATCTTGCTTACTTCCTCATTGCCTTCGGTGAAATACTTGTCGTAATTGAGGTCGCGGGTATCGCAAGGAATTCGGTAATAGTTTCCCATGTCGATTGCCTTTGCCATTTCTTCGCGTGTCACAAGTGTTTCATAAAGTTTCTCACCATGACGAGTGCCGATTACCTTGACTTCGGTTTCACCATACTTTGGGTCAACCTTAGCATAGATTTCTTTCAGAGCCTGTGCGAGTGTGGAGAGTGTTGCAGCCGGAGCTTTTTGAACGAACAGGTCGCCATTGTGGCCGTGAGTAAAAGCGTATATTACCAAATCTACAGCATCATCAAGAGTCATCATAAAGCGAGTCATTTCAGGATCAGTGATGGTTATCGGCTCGCTATTCATCATCTGGTCGACCCATAAAGGAATTACGGAGCCGCGGCTTGCCATCACATTGCCATAACGGGTGCAACAGATGGTTGTGGGCGCATCCTCACCAAGTTCTCTGCCCTTGGCAATTGCAACTTTCTCCATCAGCGCCTTCGATATGCCCATGGCATTGATTGGATATGCCGCCTTGTCGGTGGAGAGTACCACCACGTTCTTCACCCCATGCTCAATAGCCGACAGAAGCACATTATTAGTACCCTCAACATTGGTGCGGGTAGCCTCCATTGGGAAGAACTCGCATGAAGGAACTTGCTTCAAAGCAGCTGCTGAAAAAACATAGTCAACGCCACGCATTGCAATGTCAACCGACTCCTTGTTGCGCACATTGCCAATGTAATATTTCACTTTAGGATTCTGAAGTTTATGACGCATATCATCCTGCTTCTTCTCATCGCGGCTGAGAATACGGATTTCTTTAATATCGGAATCAAGAAAGCGACGAAGCACGGCATTACCGAAAGAACCTGTCCCTCCGGTAATCAAAAGAATTTTATCCTTAAAAACTGACATATGATTGGGATATTTATTTTAGTTCTATATTATAATGGTTAAGCATGTAGTATCTTATCTTATGATAGTCGTTGCCACATACTTTCTTAATTTCATAGATTTTAGCGTCCACTAATGTTCGGTACCACCATCCTTGGAGGAAACACCATATAAACCCCTCTTTACCTTCCAAAAATCCACCTTTCACTATATATCTATAAATAAAATAAATGAATGACCTCGTGAACAAAGGCAAGCGTGTGTAGAATTGCTTCTTTCTTTTAGCTTGTACGGACAAATTCCTTTTATTTGACTTTGTACTTTCTACGGACGAAAACTCCATTTCTAACAATTCTGCCGCTTCTCTAATTGCGTAATCATTATGTTTATTTATCCACCACGTCAGATTGTTGTGATTATCATCAAAGAAAACCCCATTGATTCTAATCGTCCCTCCTGCAAGCACTTCAATATGTTCATCCATCCGTCGGCTAACACATTTGGCTTTGTCAGGTTTGAAAATCCTTGTAAAAAACGTCTTGCCATTTCCTCCCTTAATCTGCTTGCCAAGGAAGAACAGTTTCCGCTCCATATCAACAGCCGAAATATCTTTCGGCAAATTTGGCAATGTCTCAATAAGATTTTCTTTAAGTTCGTAGCTCAGATATTCATCAGCATCAAGCCTCAGCACCCATTCTGTATCAATCCGCAAATTTTCAAGAGCCCAATTGAACTGCGCAGCCTGATTCCCCGGCCATTCATGTTCCACCACTTCGGCCCCAAGCGCGCGAGCAATTTCCTGTGTCCCATCCGTTGAAAAACAATCAACCACGTACACTTTCTTGCACAGCAGCTTGATGTTTTCAATGCACCGATAAATATGGATGGCCTCATTCTTAGTGAGTATAATCGCTGTTAAATCCAAACTCATATGATTTTAGAATATTTTATACCGATAAGTTAGAATTTTATGAATGGAAGAAAAATTCTGAAGCAATTCCCAATAAAACGTTTGGCTTTACCCTTTAGCGATTGTTGGTCCTTTGAGAAAGATGCCGAGTTTGAATCACTCCCTTCAAGACCGCCAAAGGACGGCTCCCTCCCAAATCTTACGCTGATTTTACCCCCCCCCGTTATATTATTGATATACAGAAACTTAAACCCATTGGTAGGCTTATGGAATTTATTAAACAACACGCTTTCCACAAATCTGCCGTCATAATCATAACAATTCATATATTCAGGTGCTATGAATTGCTTATAAAAGTCTACTTTGCTCCCCCAAAGGCGAGCTTCAAAGCTATGACTATTCCAGTTAAGACCTAAATATTTGTAAAGATTATGGTCTTTTATGTCGCAGTAGAAACTCACACCTTCTTTCATTGCCTTAAAAGCTTGAGTATGGAAATATCCAAGATTATAGATAGGGTATCTGCCTGTAACCTTAAAAAATGCGCCGGCTCTACCAATAAACCGAGACCTCTCAACAGCAATATTTATCATCAATAGTTCGTTGTACCCCTTACCTTTGGATACGTCAAACCACTCCGGTTCTAATGACAGAAATTCTACATTTTCACTTACAGTCTCCAATCCATACGAATCTGCTAAATTTCCTTTCAACTGTGATAAATCCCATCCGGAATTATCTACGAATACCAGCCTGACTTCTTCCATGTGCTTGTCGATGAAGAACTCATTTATATAATAATGCAGTGTCCCGAGGTACATTCTGTATCTTTCTTCATCGCTAAAGCAGGCGCCCACCATTCCTCTGGTACTTATAGAGGCGGTCATTAATATCGGCAGAAATTTCATACTAACTTACTATATAGGAAACAAATTCGTTTATCTTATCACTTATCAAGGCCTGTGTTTTATGACAATTCCCTTCTTCATATTTTAGAACAGCTTTTACAATCTGATGCGGATCGCAAGGTGCGAATGTAGCTGATGGCCTACATACACTATGCAGGTACGGCAGATTGCACCCAATCACATCGCATCCGGCTGCCATGGCTTCAATTATTCCAAGTCCAAGGCTCTCATTCAACGATGGGTAGATAGTTGCTTTAGACTTTTTGTATAGTCCAATAACATAACTAAATGGAATTAAGCCATGATTTACAATTTTAACACCCTCGGCCTGACAGGCTTCAATCCAGCGACAGAACACCGGATCGCTAACGGTGAGATGCAGTGTCAGATCAATACCCATACGATGCAACTTTGTCCAAGCTTCAACAAGATATTCATGTCCTTTTGCATTTGTGTAATCACCAACAAACACATAATCAGTTCTATCCCGCTCGGATTTCTCAGACAGTTCTTTAGGTAAATAAAAAAAAGGATATTCCAATACGTTTTGATTGGCGTTACTAAAAACTTCCCGTACAAGACTTGCTGTATTCGATGTCTGCACTATCCAGTCGGTTGTATTTTTACTGAAGCGAAGAAGAACGCATCGTTTCAAGTATGACAATGCTTTACGTTTAAATGAATAATCCTTGGGGATTTTCAATAAACTCACATTATGCATGTAAGTATGCACCGGGACATCAAGTTTAACGTAAGGAGGAACATTGCCAAAGCACAGCACCGACCGGAACTCTTCTTTGTGCCGTTTATAATACTTATATCGGTTTCTAAAGGATGACGGTAACGTTTCAATACGCTTTACCTTCTCCTCCGATTGGAGGGAAGGGCACCTGGCATCCTTTAGCAGGACGAAGCTTACATCTCGCGCCACAAGGTGGTTAATCAAATGGTTAAGAATCATCAACCCTCCACCCATGCATATATGTAATGCATCAATTAGGATGGGCTTTCTGCTATCCATGACAATGGAGTTTGAGATAATGTTTTTTCAAAATTTCGTTGCCACCGCGGAGTATCAGACGCACCTCTTCGGGCGATGCGTATTGGCATAGATTTCTTGTAATTAGTCCGAATGGCTTACCCGTCACACAACCGGGAATGCAACTGTAGATTTCCGTATAGCCGGCCTGCTTTATACGGTTTATAAGATTACACGTAAAATAACCCAAAGGCATGCACAGGCCGCTGACTTTCTTGTCCAAAAAGTTTTCAAGATAGGTTTTGGACTCAATCAACTCGCGTTTTAAATCATTCTCCGGAACGTTTGTTAACGGTCTATGGCTCCATCCATGACATTCGAAACTAAACCCATGAGCTTGCAATTCAAGAATCTCCGCCTTGGAGAGCAAGCCCTTGTCTACTTCTCCAACATACCCGGCCGGTAAAAATACCGTTGGAAATATACCATTATCAGAAAAATAATCCCGGCACTCGTAAATGCCACGAAATCCATCGTCAAGCATAATAGCCACCTGGCCCTTTGGCAGGGTGATTTTTGGAACTAACTCATATCCCTCGCTGCGAACAGCATCTATATGTCTGGCGAACAGTTCGAACGGAGTCCCCATGTAGATGTCCGCGTCAAGAGCCCGATAATTGATAGTACGGAACACATCGTGATAGTACAAAATCTTGCTGCCTCGGTTGTTGTTAAACAAAGCACTTGTCTTCATAAGTGCCTTTTTTATTATTTCTTTCGGATTCATTTTTCAGAAGAAGCCTTATTGATAAAGTCAAGAAGACATTTTGTGTATAAATCGTAATTCCAATGATTTTTCATAAAATCGGTGGCATTTGAGGCATATTTATCATACAACTCTTTATCGTTGACCAGCCTTTGCATACACTCCGACAATTTATCAACCTCCGCATAAGGGAAAATGAATCCGCTGTCGTGGCCTTCAACCAAATCGTGGGCAGCACCTACCTGATTGCTTACAATAACCGGCAACCCCGCGGCCATAGCCTCGTTTACCACCAATCCCCAAGGTTCAGACAAAGATGGGAGCACAAACACTGATGCTTGATGATACTCCCGCACCAACTCATCACCATATTTAGGTCCGGCAAAATCAATATTACTGAATTGTTTATACTTATTCTTATAGCAATCAAGCAATTCACCTTTGCCCACAACGCGCAATTCAACATCCCCGCAATTCCCGAACGCTTTTACAAATGCATCAAGCATCACCGGAATATTCTTCACCTCAATTATGCGCCCAACATACAAGAATCTGAAACCTGCCTCTTTACAAGGTGACGTTTCTTTACGCGTAAATTTTTCATTGTTCACCATCATTGGCATCAAACATATCCTTTGCTCTTTCATTCCATAATAGCGGAACAAATCCTTATGGCTACTGGAACCTCCGGCAAGGCCATAGTAATGTTTATTTCGGAACACCGTGGACAACCACATCCACTTCACCAGCCTTTTCACCGGATTTCCGGGTATTCGCAGCTGCGTGTCAGAATCAATGCCTATTATTCTTTTGTGGTGCTTGTTTAGCTTGTAAAGACAGCGGAAAACTTTGCCGGTATATCCATTCATTATTACAATGTCATAATTGGAAAGAATGGCATTGAGCTTAGCATGTAATTCTCTGTCGTTCAAATTTGATAGACAATCCGTTTTTCTTTCGCCGGATTTAGCCTCAGAGGTGTTGTTTATATAGCAATAATCAATTCCAAGTTTGTCATACACAGCCCGGTTACGATCCACCGTATATGATGCCGGCTCTTGAAGAATGGCAAATACCCGTATCATCTTCCCAACCATGATTTGATTATGGGTTTTGAGTAATGGAAAGCCGTGGATATGATGTTCTTAAAATGTCCCCACTTTGATTTAGCGATTTTCAGACTGAAAAGTGGCTTTACATCAGGGTGGAAATTAGAAACTTTGTAATCGTAAATACCTCTGGCCAAATTTAAAACCCCTTTACCTTTGTTATAGATAAATTCTGAGATTAAAAGGTTTGAACGCATATTCCATTTACTATCCTCATAGAGCATAATCCATGTGACACATTCATTCTTAATTTCATTATAGAACACTAATGTACAGGATTTTGGAACGTCACCTTCAGAGACAACAGCAAAGGAAAGTACACCATTGTAGTAAAGTTTTTTCCACCAAGAAAACATCCTTTCAGAAAAGTACTCACTTGTACGGCTTCCATTATGAACCATTGCTTCTACTAAATCCGTTATAACTCTTTCTGGATACTCATTGTCTCTGGAACTGGAAATTATCCTGAAAGTGATATTCTCTTTGGCCTGACTAAACGACTTTTTAAGATTCCAGCGTTTCTTTGAAGGCACTGTTATGAATGAGTCGGTAAAATGCTTATTGGTTTCATCTGGAATAATCGGTACAATTGGATAAAAATTTATATCCCGAACTATTATATACTTATAATGATATTTTAAGGCTGATAATATTGGCAGTCCCGAAGGTATATTTTGAAAATTAATTCCTTTAATCTTCGAATTGTCCTTTATGTGTTCGGCTAACTCCTTGTATAAATTATAATGATCCTTTGTGGGTTTGATCAATGGCATGCAAAAGTCACAATGACGTTGATTGATGAATTCTAAATCTCCTTTTGGAGAAAGAATGCACGGAAAAATTGCGACAATCGATTTAAGTTGGGAATCAAATATAGTGATAATGTAAAGTGTGTTACCGCTATTTTCTAAATCCACAAAATCCAAACATGATTCCACAAAGCCAAAAGATTGAAAGGCCGTAATGGACTTACTTTCATTATATAATGAATCCCACTCGGGCTTAATAGCAATTAGACTTTCTCTATCTTTTATTATATTTACCATAAATGATATATTACGTGATTGTTTGTGTATTAGCGTCTTAATCTATAAATAGAGCTGGACACCATGCACATTGAAAAGAAAAACAGATTGGTAACGTATTCATGGACACCAACGAACAGAGCCTCATAGTTGGCATCAAGAGCGAGGACTATAGCAATGGCCAAGAACAAGCTCATGCGAATGCGCATTTTCCATACGGCGCGCACACCCATAAATAGGACTGAAGCAAGAATAAAGAAGTAGGCTATCGCACATGGGAAACCCATTTGCTTGGTTATTTCAAGATAACCATTGTGTGACGGCAATTCTGATATTTCGGCAGCATAGCCTTGATTAACGGCTTGGAACCCCCAGCCGGTCATGGGCTTCTGTTCTATCATCCATTCCGCCGCCATTCGTTCTATATCTCTGTTGGTGCCTTCCACACCATTAATTGTGTCAAGCATACGTTGAATGCCAACGGTCTCAATGCCAAACTGCGGAAGCACGAATAAGCCAAGAATCAGTAGGGCGGAGCACATGCCCACCGTTTTCACATTTATGCCATATCTTAGGAACACAAGCAACCCGAGCATTAAAAATCCCGCACGACTACCACTGGCCAATACGCCGAACATTCCTGCAAACACACACAAATAATCCAGCTTGCTCCACCTTTTCCCTTTAGTATGGAACACAACCATGCCAACAATAACAGCACCCATTGAACCGGCTGTATTAGCATTAGTGTATCCAGCTAACATTCGCCCGCTTGAGTCGGCAAAACCGCCTGACGCCAAGCCAAACAGCAAAAAGAACGACATGGTTATGATGAACCATTTTATGGCCTTTCCGCAATAAAATGATTGGTTGTAATTCAGCCCGGAAATTATTATCACAAACGTAACAATGCGGCTGATCAGGTATAATAATGTCCTTTGATTAATGTATTCGGTTCCTATTATGAATTCATAAACAATTAAAAGAACCATCAGGGCATACATCCACCCAAACTTCTTTATGGCCGGTCCTCTCCAAATCCTGTTGTCGAAAACGCAAACAAGTCCGAGAGCCAGAAAGATATAAAACATCGGATTGGCAATGGCCCCCATAAGGCTTGTTTGCACCATAATGTTTTCCAGCAGAAAAACAAACAATAGATATTTCCTTATTGTCAACATCTTTTTTCTAAAACTTCAAGGAAAGCGGAAATCAGGCTGTCAATATCAATAGGCGTATTAAGCTGAGGCATGCTTGGTGATTGAATGCTCGTTAAAATCGCTTTCGACAAACGGACGGCGTCGCCCTTGCCAATCAGCCAGCGGTCAGCGTTTTCTTCCGATACTATCTCGGCAATACCCTGCCCATTCACGCCAATGAACGGCACACCGCAAGCGTATGCCTCCGTGTAAACACAACCAAAAGCCTCCCAATAGGATGGGAGCACAAACAAGTCAAGCCCTCTGTAAAAATCGGGCAGCTGTGAATGGTCCACCTCGTTGCGGAATTCAAAGAATCCTGACAGACGTTTCTCTGCAACGTAGTCCTCACATTGCTGACGGGTATAGCCTGTTCCAATGAAAATCACACGCATATTCCTCTGGCCGGCCTCAATCAAACTTTCTGCTGCCCGTATAAGAGTCATCTGGTCCTTGAGTTCCCAAAAATTGGCCACACATCCAATGGTGAATAGACCGCCATTTCGCTTGCATGACTTGTCCGTGGGATGAAAAATGGAAGTGTCAACACCGTTATAAAGCACATATTCATTTTTCAACTTTATGCCCGGAACGGCTTTCACGTAATCCAATGTTGCCCGACTTACACCCACATTAATGTCGGCCGCATTGCAAATATTTCGGCCGTAACTGATACAATGGCGTTTATGGAAATTATAATTGGCTAAGATGCCATCGGTTTCCGACATTACGTCAAATCCATGATGCTGAACAATGCTTGTTATTCTCGGATTTCGCTTTTTCAGAGCTTTTGCCCAAACGCCGAAACGTGTGACATGCGCATGCGCCACGGCAACATCCTCAACATCCACACCCAGCTCGCCAAGCTTCTTAAGCATTGAACGGATAGAGAGCCAATCAGTTAATGAATTGGGCCATACATTACTGGGCAAATTATAATCAGTGAACCTGTGGACCTGGATTCCATCGAACTGATAGTCATCCTCCGGATGGTAAAATCGCGACGGCATCAACACAATCACCTTATAGTCAGAGTTGCGCTCAATAGCTTTCACTTGATCCAACACGTATGGACCACGGAAAGAATCCGGTTTAGGGAAAAAAGGCGTAATTACAACGTAATATCGTGGCATTTCACTTTATCAATTCAAGAAATGCAGCCTCATTGAAAGGCGAATAGAAACGCTTGTACCATAATCTTACGGTTTCGGCACATTGCTTACGCGATTTCTCGTCATCCACCAGCGAAAGCACAGTACTTATATCCATGCCCTTGAAAAGGGGATAATCATATTCACTGTAGAAGAGCGCGTATCTGGCAGGACGGTTGGAATAAGGCATGAAATAAGTGGGGATTCCGAATGCAGCGAACTCAAATGCCG
Organism: Bacteroides sp.; assembly: GCA_023665145.1. Classification (GTDB taxonomy): domain Bacteria; phylum Bacteroidota; class Bacteroidia; order Bacteroidales; family Muribaculaceae; genus Lepagella. Next base: position 17,243 of record JAMPEM010000027.1, on the reverse strand, counting down.
TGGTGGAAAAATAGGTGACGTGGAGGCGTACTTCTTTGGCCAATTCCGCCAAGGGCTTTGCTGTGATTTCCGCATGGCTGTACTTATCAAGCAGGTCGTCAATGTCAATGCAATTGTTGAAACGTGGATGATGCTTCAGCAATATGCGATAGTCTGAATCTTTCGTATCCTCCAGAAACTCTTGCAATTTACGCTTGTCCTTCTCCCGCTCGTCACCCTCTATTGACTCGGTAAACTGGAGGGAGACAATAATACTGCGGTTCTCACTTATTTGGCAACACTCCTCAACCAATGGCATGGGATAACCCATAACGTGCGTCCTGCCATTGAGTACCGTCTCATCACCCTTAGTAAAATCGTCATTATATCCCTTTCCCCACAAAATAAAGTGGAGATTTCTCCGGAAGAATTGCGGCAGTAAGTGACCATCTTTGAAAAACGTGGGATGCTGCTTGTCAAGTATCCCATGCTGCATGTCATACACTTGAGCCTTGGAATTAAGATTGGCAAACAAATGATACATCGAGCCCGAAATAGTAATATAGTTGCGGTATCTGTATCGGCCAAGCGTAAGGAAATTGAAAATGCGTGCAACAAATTTTTCACGCTGGAAAAAATCCATCTTTGGCAACACCAACGAGAGGATTTTTCTAATTATTGTCACCGTCCAAAAGAATGAATCGGCCTTTGTTGCCTTGGCGTTTCGAGGCTTGTCGGTGCCCCGGTCAGGCTCTTCCATAACGTCATAGCTTATGCCGTTGCGATCACATACCTCCAGAAGCTTGTCAAAGAACGGATTTGTACCCTCCTTCGTACGGTTAAAATGCTGCGGATAATAGAATAGCAGATTTTTCATTCTATGAATTGTAAATTCGTTCTATTTCTGATTCCCAATCAGCTATAAGATTTTCCCAATCAAACCTTTGGCCAAGCATCACGGCATTCCTCGACAGACTCTGCAACAATTCCGGACACATCTTTAGCCGGCTTAGGGCATCAAAAGCCTCCTCCTTTGTGTCGACAACAATGCCATCCCGCCATGTCGTAATCCATTCTCGCGCGCCATAATCGCCATAGCAAAGAGTAGGCACACCGGCCGAAGCCGTTTCAAGATGCACCTTCGGGAAGCCCTCGCTTCGGCTTGGAAAATACATCAGATCCATCCCCCGCAGAAGCTCGGCAAGGCGTGTGTGGTCAAGACGTCCATGGTAAGTGACGTTCGTCAGCGCATGTTCCGCAATATAATTCTCTATTGTACCCTCTTTTATCTCATTTCCGCCAACAACATGGAAACGAATGTCGGGATTCAAAGCCGCTGCCTCAAACAAATCGTAAACGTTCTTAATTGAGGGTGTACTGCCAATGAAAACAACATTTTTCAACCCGTCCAACTTCTTATCGGGACACGTAAATTTTTCGCTGTCCACTCCGAGATAAAGAACATTCGATTGGAAATTGTAGCCGCGTGACTCACCCACCTTCCCTGCAATATATTTTGTAATGGCATAAAGGTTGGGCTCATATAATCGGAAATGATTTATAAAATTATCCCTTTGCGGGCCGTTCATCCGACATAGACTGATATTGAGTTCATCAATCATGCCCTCCACAGTAGTAAAAATCTTTGTACCGAACAGATTGGCCACTCTTTTGCAGAACGTGTCAATCTCACCTTTCGGCAGGTATGCCACATCAGCCCACGTAATGCCCCTGAGATAACACAAACGGCTCCATAGTTTTGAAGGTCTGCGAAGCTGAATATACTTTACCCTCGGAACATGCTTGAAGTCTTTGGCATTCTGATGCCAATGCAGCATAGTCGTTACCTCAAAACGGTCCTTGTCAAGATGCTCCGACAGCGCCCGGCAATTAATGTTCTGAGCGTTCAAAAAATTCACATATCCACCCAGAAAAACCTTAATCCTCCTTTTCATATCATGCAATTTGTGTTTTTGGTCTAACTCCAAAGAGCCAATCGGCCAGCAAAGGGCTTGTGCGCAGGCACCAGCTAAGCAGCAGGCTTATAGCAGTTATCACTATTGCCGTACAAAGACCATAGAGCAATTGAAACAGTACCATAGAATTCGGTGCAATCCAGGCTCCAATAATGGGCAATGTCGGAATAAAGAAATAGTGAATCATGTAAATGTCAAGTGTGCGTTGCCCAGTAAAACACAGCATATTTGCAAATCGATTATTGCTTACAAAATATTGGCGCCCTTGATAAAACAGCATATATAATAGGAATACACCGAAATATGATACAGCTAAAGATGTTAATTTCTTTATAAAAGGGGGCAAAGAAATACCTTCGGATAATGTCAGGCACATAAGAGCCACATATCCAATAACCAGCATCGCCCTTACAATATTACTATTCAAGAATTTAAGAACCATTGAATCATATCGGCGCACAATTATCCCGGTTACAAACCATTGAATGAAATAGCAAAGAGCAGAACCATTAACTACCGCCCACCAACCCGCATCGTTTAAAACCGTGCAATCTTTTTCTATCCATAGGATAATTGTAACTACAATCATCATGACCATAGAAATGTCTCGTTTTAGCAGAAGTGATATAGATACTGCAATCATATAAAACAAGTACATCTCAAACAATACCGGAGTAAACCAATACCATTTAAAACCATGATGAATCCATCCCAAAACATTGCCTCCTTTGCAATAGCTCAGAAGAAAGTAAAAGACAATCGCACTTATTATCAATGCTTTTACTTTTTGGAAAAGTGTTCTTGGGAAAGACTTGTATCTCCATTTACACAAAGGCTTAAAGGAGAAAAATCCGCTAATAAAGAAGAATAACGGCATGAACCAGCTCATTATGAAAGATCCTGAAATGGTGCTAAAACTGCCAATGCCAGCACCAAGCAACACATGCATATAAACCACTGACAGCATTGAGAAGCCCCTCAGGGCGTCAAACTCTTTAAGTCGCCTTTCGCCGCTAAGTGATTGATTTAACGTGTGTTTAGCTACGGGGGGGGGTAAACATCTGTTAATCAGCATAATTATTAGTTAAAAACTTTCATGAGTTTGTGTTTCATGTATTTTCCCCACTCCTTCACTGTTTGAGAGAATGATAAAGCGAAGCTCCCGCTGATGCATTTCGCGAAGTTTGCCCATTGTCCATGCCTAAGATATTCAAGAGAATTGGACATATACCGCGAACACACTATTTCATTTATTTTCCTACGGTGTTCTTCACCAAACAATTCGGGAATACGTTCCAACTGACGCATATATTTAAAAAAAATCTCAGATTTCCTGTAAATAACATTACTTACGCCTCCAGGTTGTTTTCGGTATATTGACATTGCCTCAGGAAACCCATGAAGATATCCATACAAAGCCGCAGACATCATAATTAAAATATCACCTACCGGAGCCTTCTTTTTTGCTTCAATGTATAAATCGGATTTCAGTATTTCGTGTCTTACGACAATAGATGCTGTTTGCATAGGGCAATTTTCAAGTATATCGCGACCCGTATATTTGACATTCTCATCAATATCAAACATCACTTTGTCAGGTTCTCTGCCGTCTTCCCAATGCATCACTGTATTATGGAAACACAAAGAACAATCGGGATGAGCCTCAAGATAATCTACTTGCTTTTGCAGTTTCAGAGGGTCGGTCCAGTAGTCGTCGCCCTCGCAGTAGGCTATATATTTTGCGCCGGTTGCGTTGCGGGCTGCTTGCATTACGTGGCGGACAGTCCCCTCCCCCTTGGAGTACTGGTTCTCCTCTTCGTATATTGGGAAGATGAGGTCGGGGTATTTTTCGGCGTATTCGCGCAGAATGGCAGCGGTGCCATCGGTCGAAGCATCATCGTGTACCAACGCCACCACGGGGAAATCGGTCTTTTGCATTACGAATCCCTCCAATGCGTCGCGCAGATATTTCTCGTGGTTGTATGTGATGCAATTGATGGCAACCAACGGTTTAATCTTCTCGCACTTCTCTGCAATCCAATTTATCTGCTGCTGAATATTGGGGTCAATCTTTTTTACCAATTCACTCATATTATATTAAAAAGAATATGATAAATATCAATATTGTATTTGTTTATATTGACAACGACTTGATTCTTTGCAGACTACTTAGTGCGTACTCATTTCCCGGCTCAATCGATAACCAATAATTAACCTTTCCAAGTAATGATTCCAGATAGTTGGCTTTTCGAATCTTTTCGTGTTTCATGTGACCTTTGAGTCCATATTTCTCAACATAGTGTAGTTCCTGACGTAGTTTCCGGCGATAATCTCTTGGGAGACGCGGTTCACCGGTAGCCAGACTCACACCTGCTATAATTTTACTTCCGCCTGCTGAGTACAGGCGAGTCTTTTCGGTCTTTATCTTAAAACCACAATTATTTGCAATGCCCTCCACATAGCGGATGAATGTGCTTGGTATTGAATCTCCTGAAAATGCAATGTCATCGGCATATCGTGAGTATTTTAAATTGTATCGTTTAGCCAATCGATAGAGGCGACGGTCAAAACTCATGCTGATTAAATTGCTTAGAATAGGACTTGTCGGTGCACCTTGCGGCAAAGTTCCGTTAAGGCAACAGAGCGATGATAGCACCCACGATACCTTCAAGTTATAGCCAAACTCTTTTTTGAATAAATTGACAACGTAATTCTGAGAAATAGAACCGAAAAAATCGGAAACGTCCATTTTCAGAAGCATTTTGCAGCCTCGGTGCACTCCGGCATTTGACAAGATCGAACGATGTCTTACAAATCCGTGAGCACAGAAATGCGTCTTTCTGCTTTTCAGAATCTTATCATATATCCATGTTTGGATATACTTAAGCGATGGATAAGGGGCGGTTATAGTTCTATATCCTCCGGAGCGTTTCGGCACACTGAATTCCCTATATAAGACTTGAGGCGCATTGATTGCCATTGTCAAAAATTTGTAATCAATGCCAATCAACATACTTAAATGCCGTAAATCGACTATAGGCGGTAAATCTTGCTTAATTAGATTTGCCACATATTCTATATAGGAATTGGCCTCGTCAACAGACATTCCGTATTTGGAACATTCCTTACGCCAATTCGCTAAAATTTCATCAACGGCCTTTTTGCGCATTTCTATCTGATATGTCAGAAGTTTGAAAACTGAATGGAATCAACTATGGAACTACTTTCCTTACGCGAGACATTTATTTGCATTGCGAGAATTTGGCACAGCCAAATTCTTGAAATGCAAATACAAGTCTTGCGACACTGTCGCAAGACCGCCGCGCCTTCCTTGGAAGCCCGGTTGTGCAATAATCAGCCTTAACTGACGGAGCGACAACACTCCTATTCTCTAATCCCATAGTCAATCCCATTCAGAATGGTTTTATGTCTTTCTCTGCTGTTTCAGCGAGATTTACCGGCACGTATGGAGAATAAATATTGATTGGAGAGGTCAGTATTGTGGATAAATAATTGTCCGATTTAATTCCTGCCTCATTACTAAGGCTTTGAATTTCTGCCGCACACTCCTGTCTTCCTTTGGCGGTAAGTTCTAATTTTGATTTATCCTCGGATATACTGATGAAACCCTTCTTGCCATAAACATCTATAAATCTCAGAATATCCTCCGGATTTATCAAACAGCGAGAATACAGCGTAAATGCTTGAAGCCCGTTGCTGCTTTCAAACAATTCTCTTAGAATATCCCTATATATTAGTCTAATATCCTTCTTGTACACGAGTAAACATTGTTTTTCTCCGCCTATTTCCGGCATACGCCTTCCACCAGAAAATGGGAAAGACGTTGTTGGGTATGTTTCCGTTAAACTTATAATACAGGCTTTCGGACTGACGGAATCCTAAAGAGTTTTCTGATATTTTTGTCCGTTTGATCTTCTCAGCAAGTTTACTTTCCAGCTCTTTCATCAGCTTTAAGTTCAAGTCAATTTCATTATCTGAGAAATAACCTGAAATACCTTTGCTCATCACATTGAAAACTTTTATTCCTATTCCTTTGCCGGTAACGTGTTTAACAGCATCTTCCATCCCGGACATTATGCAGAAATCGAGCGTGGCATCTTTGAATCCCATCTTTTTAAATCTATCATGTCTCTCCACTATTGTACTTCCGGTTCCCGTAAACTCATCAACCGCTATAAAATGGCGGCATCCGACCCAATAATTCCGTTCTAAATCTTCTTTTGTAAATTTATTGCAATCTCTTACCCGATGATCAAACGCAAGAGCCAACGGTACTTTCAAATCCTGCAATATAGCTTGGGAGCTATCCGACCCACTTTTAATCTCCATGGCAGTAACCGATATTTCATTTTCAGGATAACCGATTTTGAAAATATATTCAGCCATTCCATTCAACAAAGAGCAGTAACGGTCAGTGGTCATATAACAAAATCTATTGATAAGACTCGACAAGAGATTCAACTGACTTTCAGAATCACACATCTTATACAACTCAGAAAGCGCGTCTTCCCTATTGGATAGCATCTCTCGCTGGGAAGCGAGTACACTCAGCAACCAATCGAATTCCGCCCTTGACTTCTTTGCCATTGTGTGAAATCAAGATACTACAACTATTATTGCTTGGAGGTAATTTCCTCGATATAAGTCTTGGTAATAATCTGTTCATCAATTTTAATTGGAGGACAGATTTTCCCACCGATATGACAAGCAACGTGTGAATTTACCATGTCATATCCTGCAACAGATGAGAATGCAACGCCGGCTGAAAAACGAGGATTAATATCTATGAGATAATATAATCCATTATTTTTTATAAATTCCATATTGACGCAGCCGTTTATGCCTATTCGCTTGCCAATGTGATCTACCATTGTCATTAAGTCTTTATCCCTGAAAACACGTACAGTTGTACCCGCTCCATTTTTAGTTCTCAGCAGTTCTTGACGCGGGACCGAAAATGAAAGTCCGGATTGCGAATTGCGAACATAATCAACCGTGAACACAGGTCCATCAACCATACGTTGTATGATGTATTGCGGATTATTATTCACTGTAACAAGTTCCTCTAATGACTGTATTTTTTTCAGTCCCTCACTGCTCCTGCCATTGTAGGGTTTGGCAATACACGGTATGATATCTTTGGGGATATTGTCAGTTCCGACCTTGAAAGTTGGGACAGAGGGTATTTCAATGTCGTCAGCAAATTGTAAAAATAGTTTATATTTGTCGCGTGCTATTTCCAAAGTCTTTTCCGACGGCATTGCCAGGATGACGTTTATATCATCAAAACAAGTTCTTGCTTTATTAAGGACATCAATTTCCAAATCCGTTAACGGGATAATCATATTGATATCTTCAGCCTTCGTGGTCTCTAATAGAAACTTTATATATTCCTCTTTTTTTGTAGCAAAAGGTGCTTGATAAAAGCCATCACATCGAGATGTCTCAGCATGCCAGCCCCCTGGATATATATCGCATCCAATCACTCTGTGCCCTTTTTCTTTCAAGCTATTTATTACGCACATAGCTGAAAATGAGCCGATGGCTGTTACAAGAATATTCATTTACGCAATTTATAAGATAATTTTACAGTTGATATTCCATTTTCATCAATAGAAGAAACCTCTTCATAGCCAAGACTTCTATAAAGGTGTATTGCGATGGGATTGACGCTGCTTGAAATAACCTTGTTCATACCATTCGTAGAGCAGATTTCAAACATCTTCAAGATTAATTTTTTTGCAAGACCCATTCCACGAGCTTCGGGCAAACTACTCATCATAGTGCCATAGGCTGTTTTATTAATCTTATCATTACAATAGAATCCACGAGCTGACAGTATAGCATTACTGTCAACATCAATATATGCTATTACACGGCCTTTCTCTAAAAGTTTATGGGCGTACTGTTCTAAAGAACATTTAGAACTAAGCGGCACTCGGAAGTCGTTATCTACTTTTCGTAGAAAGTTTACTAAAGCATTAAAGTCTTCTGTGACGTTCACCAATTCTTTATAAACAATTTTCATTTAAGGCTACAACTTTAGTTCGAGATATTTCCTGTATCCGTCTTGCTTTATGTCAAAACCCAGGGATTGATAGAGCCGCAATGCGGCGTCATTTTCCGTATGAATTCCCAATATATTGAAACCTCTTGATTTTGCCAAACTTATGGTAGCCCGGACAAGCCCTTTTGCCAATCCCAATCCACGATATTGTCTTAGTACACCAACTAATGGAATGTAAGCACGGCTATTAACAATATCATTACAATATAAGATAACACATGCCGCTATTTCACCATCTTTGACAACTGATAAAATTTCAGCCTTATCTAAAATTTTTTCAGTGTATTCATTTAAATCGACCTTATTGGTTAATGGAGTCGGAAAGTCCCGGTCAATTTTTTTCAGAAATGTACAAATACCTTCTTTCACAAAAACCTGTCTCGATTTGACAACAAAGTATATATTGCACCGGTATGCCAAAAAAGATTCATGCCCCTATAATCTGTGTGTCTAAGAATATCATACATTCCGAACAATGCTTTTCCCGTATATATTGGATCTACGAGAATGCCGGTTTGGGAAGTAAAATCTTTTATAAAATTAATTAAATCAGTAGTTGTTGCTCCATATTCACCGCTGATATAATCATCACGGAAAACCAGGTTGCGGGTGTTATATGATGAATGAAGGTAACTATTTAGCCATGTCAGATTTTCCTCTATTATGGGAATCTCCACTTCTTTCTTGCGAGCAACCGAAATTGCATACACTTTTGTATCGGGTAAATATTTTTGACAGCCGGCCAAAATGCCTGATGCGGTTGTACCTGTACCGCATGCAACAAATATCCTGTCCAATTTTTGGTCACCTATTTGTCCTTTTAATTCTCTTACGGCATCGTAATATGCGTAAATGCCTTCAATAGAACGTCCTCCACCATATACATTCTTTACTTTAATACCTCTTTCTTCATAATCTTGCATTACAGATGCAATTGTCTGCACAACATCATGCTTATTGCATTTTGTTATAATGACGTTTGCTATTTGACAGATGAAATAATTTTCAGATTTTGAAAACTCCTCCTCATGCTCTGTATATGCCACAAGGTGCATTCTTATACCTAATTGGGCACAAAGTAATGCACATGCGCGATTAAAGTTTGAACAAGGCCCACCGGCAGTAACCAATACCTCACAGTTTGAAGAATTAATTTCACCAAAAATATATTGTAACATTCGAGCCTTGCTTCCACCTCCATTCTTTCCGAAGTTGTCATCACGCTTAACAATTACCCCCCCCCGTTTGTAATCTATTGAATGATAGCACAATGCATCAACAGGCGTTGCATCATATGGTAAATGCTTCATTTCTAAAAAAATTTAAGGACACGGTTGATGTCTTCATCGGTGAGGGCGTGGTGCATGGGGAGGCAGAGGACGGTGTCGGCGAGTTTATAGGCGTTGGGGAGATTCTCACGAGTTGCGGAGGAAAGGCCGCGGTAAGTTGAGAATTCGCTGATGAGAGGAAAGAAGTAGCGGCGTCCAAGGACGTTGGCTTCTTTCATTTCGAAATATAGTTCGTCACGGGTTTTACCGAATTTCTCTGCATCAATGAAGATGGGGAAGTAGCTATAGTTGTGACGTACTCCGGGCATATCGTCGAAGAATGTGATTCCGGGCACGCCACGAAGCGCTTCGCGATAGCGGATAGCCACTTTCTGCCGAGCTTCAATTGCGGCATCAACCTGACGGAGATTCAAAATACCATATGCTGCTCGCATTTCGTCCATCTTGGAGTTGATGCCGGGTGCAACAACAGTAGTCTCTCCTGCAAAACCGAAATTCTTCAGATAATCTATGCGTTTCTTTGCCTGCTCGTCTTTCATAACCATTGCACCACCCTCAATAGTGTTATAGACCTTGGTGGCGTGGAAAGAAAGTGTTGACATATCGCCGGCATTGAGTATCGATTCGCCGTCAACCTCCACGCCGAATGCGTGGGCTGCGTCGTAGATAACTTTCAGCCCGTATTTGTCGGCCACTTCCTGAATGGCCTTTGTGTCGCAAGGCTTGCCGTAGCAATGCACCGGCATTATGGCCGTGGTTTTAGGGGTGATGGCCGCTTCAATCTTAGCCGGGTCAATGCCGCAGTTGGCGGGGTCGACGTCGACGAACACGGGCTTGATGCCGTTCCACCACAGGGAGTGGGTAGTTGCCACGAAGCTGTAAGGAGTGGTGATTACCTCGCCTGTAATGCGAAGAGCCTGCAGAGCGGTGATAAGCGGCAGAGTGCCGTTAGTGAACAGACTTATGTACGGTACTTTGAGATATTCGGCAAGTTCCTTTTCAAGCTGGCGGTGGAATTGTCCGTTGTTGGTGACCCACTTGCTGTCCCATATCTGACGAAGCATCTCGTTGAACTCCTCAAGCGAGGGTAGAAGCGGTGATGTTACCGTGATTTGCTTATCCATTTTGTGACGTATTTACAAATTTATTATGCCGGTTGAATTTTTTTAATTGCTGTCCTGGATTTATCGTAAATGAAATCAATCAGTTTGGGCTCTATGTATTTTGCCCGCAAGCAGTCGATTGCGGAACACACACAGAAAATAATCAGCACCGAGAGCAAGGCATAGCCTAACATATTGAGCGCAAAGTCATTGAAATGACCGATGCAATCCACCGTATCGCGCCACAACCATTGACGCATGGCGTCGGAATTGGCGTGAATCAACAAAACGCCGAAGGTGGAGGCTCCGATAAGGTTTATATAGCGGGAATATCCAATTTTCAAATCCTTGAAATACATGAACGAGCACACAGCGATTGCAAGCGATAGGAATTTGTTGCTGTCGGCCACGAAAAAATATGGTTGAAATCCCTTGAGGAACCCCATTTTATAAAATGTATACATGCACAGGACGGAAGCAGAACCTATTGAGAAAGTCAAGAGCGCCAACCACCCCCATCGGCGGTGAGAGATATTCGGAAACAGTCCATACATTCTTATGTAAGAAGCTATCAGGTAAAGGGCTATGAACCATGTGACGTAGTTGTGCGTCATGTTTATCATCGGGAATGATGGAAGAATGGAAAAAGCTATTATTATGAGAGCCGTCAATTGGCTGTGGAGCCGCTTATCCATAGCGTTGACAAGTACATTCAGCACCGGTATAAACATATAAAATATCAAAAAGCAACTTGTGAATCCTAAAGCTATTGACTTTGCCGGCCACAGCATCCACAATGCCCTAAACGGGCTGAATGTTTCATGTCCTGTGATGCAGAATATCAGATAAACCGCCATTGCATAGAATGCAATCTGGAGATATAGTTTAAGAAGCTTTTTGAATGAAAACTGTGACTTGCACATAAAATAGCCGGTTATAAGCACGAAACAGTTTATGCCTGTTTTACCCCAGGCACCGAACAACAGCATTATTGCGGAATTCAGCGTGTTGTCCGACTGTTGAATAACCCCTATCAATCCGGAGTTTACCACATAATGATGTGCCACGATGAGCAGCATTACAATGATACGGTAAAGCTCAAGATTGGAATTTCGCGGCTTCTTGCCGCTAGCGCTTGTTAAATGGGGGGGGGTAATCAACTGGTCCTTAGTCACTTCCTTAAGTTTTTTATTTCTTTAAATTCGGGGAAACGGAAAATGATTGCTCCTCCAACGTAGATTATTATGCCGGCGACAACTGACACCGCAAGGCTTAGCATGCCGTCGCCAAGGGCTGTGGACAGGAGCTTGCATCCAATGAACATAGCCACGGACAGCAACAGCGATGGCACCAGATCCTTCAATTGGGTAATGAACCCGAGATTGAGAAGCTTTCCGGTGTAGTGTGTATTGATTACAAGTGCAATGATTGAATTAACTATGTTGCCGTAACACATGGCTTCAAGGCCTATCGGAACGGTGATGCAAAGCATCGTGACCCCGAGAATTTTTTTAATGACTTCAAGCCGGAAAAAGAGGTCGCTGCGGCCTTTCACCTGCAATAGGTTGAGGTTGATAGCATGGATGGGATACCACATACCGGCGAAAACAATAATCTGCAACAACACCGCGGCGTAAATCCACACATGCGTATATAGCACATTGATCAGTGGATATGAGACAGCGCCAACACCCAAACAGAGGGGAAAAACAATGAATGCACTGACACGCAGCATCCTTCGGTAAGCTGATCGAAGTGCCTCATCACTGTCCTGAAGCTTGCAGAGCGCAGGGAATGTCACAGACTGAAGTACACTTGTTGGAGTACTTGAGGTCAATGCCTTAAGCCCGGAAGCCCGATTGTAGAACGCCAAATCGGAGTGCGGGAAGAACTTTCCAATGACAACCGAATACATATTCGTATATACAGTATCAAGCAGGCCCGAAGCTAACAATTTAGAACCGAATCCAAAAAATTCCTTCAGCGACGTCCAGGAGAACTCCCACGATGGCCGCCAGGGAGACGAAAACCATATAAATCCACTGTTGACAAGTACGGACACAATTGACTGGGCTACAAGAGCCCACACTTGAAATCCCTTATATGCCATATACATGCCTACGCATCCCGATATAATCAGAGCGGCTATATTGTATTTGGCGAGAGATTTAAAATCCATTCTTGCCGAGAACAGCGTTCTATGCACCCCGGCAAACGAACCTATTATCAGCGAAATGGACGTAACCCTTAGTATGGATTTTAATTCAGGTAAATCATAAAAATCGGCAACAAAGGGAGCAATTAAATATAATATAATATACGATATTACGGATATTACAATATTAAAATAAAACACCGTGCTACAATCCACCTGAGTACGGTTGTTTTTCCTTAATAATGCAGTAGAGAAACCGGAATTAATAAATTGGCCAGCAACGGCAAGGAAAATCGAAAGCATAGCGATGGCGGCAAACTGCTCCGGCATGATTAATCGTGCCAGAACAATGCTTATCACCAACTGTATGACCTGCGTACCCCCCGTCTCGAGGATGCGCCACACCACACCATTAACAGTCTGCTTCTTAAGCGTTGGTTCAGCCATTAAATCAACAATTGTTATCCAATAATCTGAGTTTTAACAGGATTGTACTTATCAGGTTAGATAACACTAACTGTCATCTTAATATTATTGATGCGTTAAAACGGCGTTGCCGATTAAAGTTTCAATTCTTTCTGTGCCCAATATGGTTTCTACGAATTCACGAAACACTCCCTCTCCACCTTTTTTTATGAGTTTTATGTTAGCTAATTTCCTTACATATTCTGGAGCTGAGGAAGGAACTCCTCTAAAACCCACATTTTGTAGAAGCTTAATATCATTTATGTCATCCCCAATATATGCAATTTGATCAAACGATAGGTTTAATTGCTTTGCTAAATCCCTAACTAAAGCAAGTTTGTCTTTAACACCAAGGTAGCAATAATCAACTTTTAATTTTTCGGCTCTTCTTTTTACAATCGCTGTACTCTCTCCTGTAATAATCCCTACCGGTATGCCAAGTGCGTGGGCAAATAGAACTCCGGCACTGTCGTAGGTGTTGAACTTTTTCCATTCGTTTCCAGTTTGGTCATAGTACATTCCTCCGTCTGTCCAAACACCATCAATGTCTGTTAATATAAGTCCTGGTAAAATCATGAAATTAGATCAGGATATATAATTTCATTGGCGGGAATGTCTTTTATGACTTTCTTTCCTATGACTTCATTTTTTTGAGACCATTTGAAGCCATTTCCCGGACTTAGCATGTGTATGTCTAACTCTGAAATTATTTCTCCAGCTTTTAATGTTCTTTTTGAAGCAATGCTTCGTTCCAATTTTTCTTTTGAGCCGGAAACACAATCGTCAGCGAAAATATCTTCTTTACCAAGCCATCGTTCCGCTATGCGAATGTCGCGGATCATTCTGTTCACCCCATCCGGGCCCAAAGACCCAGCTTGGTCGGTTCCTTTCATGTGACGATCTATCGTTATGTGCTTCTCTATTATTTCTGCACCCATTCCGACAGCCACCACTGGAGCAGCGATGCCAATTGTGTGGTCAGAGAAGCCTATTTTGTATTGCCCATAATGTTTCTTCAGATACGTTATTGTTTTTAAGTTCAGGTTGTCCGGATGCGTTGGATACTGCGAAACACAGTGCAAAATGGAAATGTCGTTATGATAACGTGAAATAGTGTCAAGGGCTTCGTCTAATTCTTTTTTTCCGGCCATGCCAGTAGAAAGAATTATTGGTATTTTGGTTTCCGCAAGAGCAGTGAGAAGAGGAAGGTTTGTCAAATCCCTACTTGCAACTTTAAGAAAGTCAGGAATAAACAGCTTCAATATTGAAAGGCATCCTACGGCACACAAAGTTTCAACAAAGTCCAATCCTCTTTCTTTGGCATATTTGTATGTTTCAAAATGAGCTTGATCGTCCAACTCAAGGAAGGCTCGATGTTCACCGTACGTCTTGCCAAATGAATTCTTTGTATTGTATGGACGTTGCATTTGAGAAGGGGTGAGCTCTTCGCTTAAATCTCTCTTGGTCATTTTGACTGCGTTCATCGGCTTGAGATTTATTCCGAAGGTCTCCTCTCTAACGGGACGAGACACAAGCTCAATTATCAGCTTTGCCACATCGAGAGATCCATTATGATTCTGCCCTATCTCACCGATAATGTAGGTTTCATCTTTTTTAATCATTTTGAATTAAGCAAAATTTGTTCTTTCATTTTTGATGTGTATTCAACGTGTTCATCTAAATATTGAACAAGTGTTTCAATATATGGATATTGAATTTCATTACATATATCAGCAAAAATTTCTTTAGTATTTTGGAAATCTTCTAAAGTATCGCATGTCAAACGGATATCACTTCTATCATTGAGACATTTTGGGCCGGGAATCCATTCAATTTGAAATTTTTCGGGATGGGAATAAATGAAATTTGTGACGTGCTCATGATAAATAAGTTCATTGGTAATCTGCCGTACTTGTTTTAAAGTAGAAAGAGTAGTGTACTCAGCCCAAAAGCCAAAATGTGTTTTTATGCTTGGAATGCCGTTAATGTTAAAGCTAATATAGTCAGCCAATGAATTTTGCGCTTTTTCCGCTAAAATGTTTAATGAGTCAAGTTCTAAAAAAGGATTATCCGAACATACTCTAATGATTTTTTCTACATTGAACTTCTCAGCGGCGTCAATAAAACGCTGAATCACGTCATTTTCATCCCCACGATAGCAATTAATGCCATGGTTGTCACAAAATTCCTCTATAATATTATTGTCAGGATTTATAGATGTTGCAATAATTATTTTGGTATTAGGAACTTCTCTTAGCTTTTCAATTAAAAGCTCCAAAATACATTTTCCTTTGAAGAAAGGAAGCATGATTTTGTTAGGGAGCCTTGACGAACCCATTCTTGCTTGGACGATAAATGAAGGTTCCATTGATTTTGATACTTTATTTTCAAATATTTCTTAATGAATTTTAGACATCTGAGAGTTTCTTAGCTTCCCGCCATCGTATATGATTTTGGCCAACGGGCCTTAGTCGTTGAAGCCCCGGCGGTTGTTACGCTATATGCTATATGCGAATCTCAATGTTGTCTGTGAATTGGAGGGGAGCCAATAAGTCCGAAACCGACCGTACACCTATATTTATAGCTGTATTAAACCGAGATGGTGAATTAGCGTTCGGTGCGTGACACGAAAATCCGCATGCCAACGCACAAATTTCAAATTATCCGGATATAGTCTTTCTCCACTTCGAGCACGGCCGATATGAGCCCTTCAATGCTGATTACGAGCCTCTTCTTCTTTGACCCACGCATCTTAAGCAGCTTTCCCGTAACGCCCTCAAGTTCGCCACCAACCACCATCACTTTCCGGCCAATCATGTCGGGAGTAATCTCCGATGGGGTATAGTAAGTGATTCCGGGCGAATTTTTTACAGCGTTGATGAAGATTTCCATCTCTTTGGCCGGAACGGTCATTGGCGTGTTCTGCGGTGCTCCCTTTACGAATCTGTACTGGAGTGTAACTGTTTTATCAACAATCGGGTCAAGGTCTTCCTTGACCGACCTCACAAAAAGTAAGCTTGGAATAATCGGGACATACCGTCGTTCTTTCTTTCCCCGCGTGGTCACCTTCATCACCCACTGCATTGGAGTGAAAACATCCAGCCCCATTTCTGTAAGAACTTTATAGGCCGGAGTGTTTGAATTGGGTCTTTTAAGGTCCCGTAAAACAAACCACTGGGGCTGTAAAACAGGGCAATAATCCGAGGTCGCCATCAAGGGAGGGTGGGGGTCACTGTTTGGATGAAGACAATTCTCCAAGTCCCGCAACATTGTGCAACAAACTACAACACTGCAAGTTACGAGTATCATTGGTAAAAATAGCGGTCAATTTCGCCATGCCAACATCCATTATCGACTGGTCTATTTGGGTATGTCAATCCATCATCGCAGAATGCATCGTTCACTGTCGGAGCGCATGCATTGCTATTTTCACGGCGTAAAATTACGAAAAATAGTTGGATTAGCAAGAGATTATGCCGGGATTTACATCTGTTAAAAAACCAAAGCACTTTCCAATGCACACAGAATCAACCTCAAAGTAAACATTCTTGTCATCCGCCGGGTTTTATACTAAAAACCGTCCGTCATGGCCAACATATTGCTCTACATCGGAATCGCTCTTATTATTATAGGTTGGGTAACACTGTCGTGGTTCGCCGCCAAACAACTACGCGCTCAGAAAGAATACGAGCGACTTCCCCAAAAATGGAACGAAGTCAAGCAATCGCTTATACACAAACGCTTCATAGGCCGCACAATAATCATCCTCGGATTAATTCTCATCCTCATTTCCTTGCTGATTTAGTAACTAACTTTCCCATGCCGGCGAAATAGTCAGGCACACATGAGATAAAAATTTTATTGCGCCCGTGAATTTTCAATTTACTACAATCTATCTGCCAATGCAGAAATTATACGGCACTCTATTTCTTTAGCGGTCACACTGTACACCGGATGCAACGCCACAAAATTATCATCTTTTGTAAATCTATCTGAACGAGTAAGCATGGCTATCAGATTTTTTGATTTAAGCCTATGCCCTGAATATTTCGGGTCATACTCATCTTTATTTGATTTACAACCATGTCAATGCAAGAAGAAGAGCTATTCAGAAGTGTTCTGAATAGCTCTCAGCGGAGAGGACGAGAAAACAAAGGTTGATATTGTGGGGTGTCATATAATGCCAAA
>JAMPEM010000026.1 GCA_023665145.1 Bacteroides sp. | reverse complement strand
TCGGTCGCTGCGCTCCTTCATGTGGGGTTTCAGACGATGTCGCATCTCCGATGCTCGGAGGATCTACTTGGGCTTCGTTGAAGCTCAAAGTTAGGAGTTAGGGGTTGGCTTATGAGTTTCTGTATCTCCCCACACTCGGTCGCTTCGCTCCTTCGTGTGGGGTTTCAGACGATGTCGCATCTCCGATGCTCGAAGGATCTACTTGAGCTTCGTTGAAGCTCAAAGTTAGGAGTTAGGAGTTAGGAGTTAGGAGTTAGGAGTTAGGCGTTAGGCGTTAGGGGTTTGGCTTATGAGTTTCTGTATCTCCCCACATTGGGTCGCTTCGCTCCTTCGTGTGGGGTTTCAGACGATGTCGCTTCTCCGATGCTCGGAGGATCTACTTGAGCTTCGTTGAAGCTCAAAGTTAGGTGTTTGGTGTTAGGGATTAGGTGTTAGTGGTTAGGAGTTAGGGATTAGGGGTTTGGAGTTAGGGGTTTGGAGTTAGGGGTTTGGAGTTAGGGGTTGGCTTATGAGTTTCTGTATCTCCCCACACTGGGTCGCTTCGCTCCTTCGTGTGGGGTTTCAGACGATGTCGCATCTCCGATGCTCTTGTTTTGTGGTTATTGCTGTTTTGGGTGCAGTCCGTTTTGTGCTGCGATTTTCAGTAGGTATTGGTATGCTGCTTGGTGTGTGTTTTCTATTTCGCAGTTGAGGATTGCGTCTTTGATGTTTTGGAGTAGTTGCCCTATTATTTTTGAGGGTGCTATTCCGAATGTTTTGATTATTTCGTCACCTTTTATTGGGTTTTTCCATGTTCTGTAGTCGTCTTTTTCGATTACTTGTGCTATTCTTTGTCTTAGTGTTGCGAAGTGGTTAAGTATGTTTGCTACTTTGACGGGGTTTTTGGATGTGATGTCTGCTTCGGCGAGTAGCATCAGGTCGTCGAGGTCTGTTGCGGCGTCGGTTATTAGTCTTCGTATGCCTGAGTCGGTAACTCCTTGCTCAGCGACGGATTGAGGTCTCATGTGCATTCCGACAAGTTTTGCGACGTATTTCATTTTGTCGTTTTGTGGCATTTTGTATTTCCGGAATATTTTCGGGATGATTTTTTGCCCTATAAATTCGTGGTTTCGGAATGTCCAGCCGAGTGTTTTGTCGTATTGTTTGGTGATTGGTTTAGCTATGTCGTGAAGGAGTGCGGCCCATCTGAGCCATTCGTTGTCGGATACTTTGGCTATGTTGTCGAGTACTTGGAGTGTGTGGAGGAAGTTGTCTTTGTGTCCTTTTCCGTCGATTGTTTGTATTCCTTTGAGTGCTGCGAGTTCGGGGAATATAATATCGAGGAGTCCGGCCATGTCAAGGATTTTGAATCCGATGGATGGTCGTGGGGATTTGATTATTTTGGTGAGTTCGTCGTTAATTCTTTCTCGGGTAATAATTTCTATGCGTTGTTTGTTTAGTTTGATTGCCTGGAATGTTTGAGGCAGGATTTGGAATTGTAGTTGAGTGGCGAAGCGTATTGCTCTCATCATTCTGAGGGGGTCGTCGCTGAATGTTATGTCGGGGTCGAGAGGTGTTCTAAGGATTTTGGCTTTTAGGTCATCGATTCCGTTGAAGGGGTCGATTAGTTGTCCGAAAGTGGAATTGTTGATTGAGATTGCGAGAGCGTTAACGGTGAAGTCACGTCGTGCTTGGTCGTCGTTGAGTGTTCCGTTTTCTACGATTGGGTTTCTGCTGTTGCGTGAGTATGATTCTTTTCTTGCTCCGACGAATTCGAGTTCGAGGTGGTGGTATTTTACTTGTGCAGTTCCGAATGAGGCGAATACGGAAAGGTGTGCGCCTTTACCGAGTTTTTTTGCTACTGCAGTGGCGAGTTGTATGCCGGATCCAACGGTGACGAAGTCGATGTCGGAGGATTTTCTATTAAGGAATATGTCACGGACGTATCCGCCGACGACGTAGGTTTGGAGTCCGAGTTGGTCGGCGGTTTGTCCGATGGTTTTGAATATTGGGTTTGACAGTGAGTCTTTGAGGTTCATTATCTGATGGGTGCGAGTTCTTCGGGGAATATGGTGATGTTTTCGAGATGGTCTTTTCGGACGACGTATGTGTTTTCTATGCCGACGGCTCCGATGTGTGGTATTACGAATTTGGGTTCGATGGCTATTGTCATGTTTTCTTGCAGGATTTCTTTGGTGCGAGGTGTAATGACCGGAGGTTCGTTTAGGTCGATTCCAATGCCGTGTCCTATGAAGGATGCTTTTTGTTTATGCCCCATGAAGTATTCAGTGAGTCCTTGTTCTTCAACAATTTGAACAGTCCGGTGGTAAAGGTCGGCAATTTTGATTCCGGGTTTGGCGATTTTTTCGAGTGTGTGAAGGATTTCGATTGAGCATTGGTGGGCTTTCATTGCTAATTGAGGGATGTCACCTACGCGCCATGTTCGGGTCATATCTGATTGGTATCCATTGAATGCACCGGACATGTCGACCATTATTGTTTCTCCGGGATGAATAATGCTACCGTTGGCACCTACGGGCATTGCGAGGGATGTTCCGGCTCCGCCCATTGAGAATTCGTATGGAGATGGGTTGTCGGCGTTTTCTCCGGCGAGTAGTGAGCCGTCGTTGATTTCCATAAGTGGTCCGAAGGCTCTTGTGTAACCGAGTGATCCTTCAAGTCGTAGTAGTCTACCTATTTCTGCTTGAAGTTCGACGTCTGTCATATCTTCTTTCCAGCAGTGTGGAATTCTGCGGTAAACTTCAGCTTGGTGAATCCCATCTTGTTTCATTTGCTCGATTTCGTATTCTGTTTTAGTGATTCGGGCGTTTCGGAGTGGGGTGTTACCGTTAGAAAATTCTGCGTTGGGAAATATTTTTTTCAGGCGTGTAATTTCGGAGAAAGAGAGTGCGTCAAATTCGAGGGCGAGGTTTTGTGGTTGTGGGATTGCGTTTTCGTCTAATATTTCAGGGATTTGTTCCGGTTTTCTGATATAGAAGGTGTTTTGGCCTTTAAGTCCGAGTGGTTTAATGGGGAAATAGATTGGGTCATGATGAGTGGAAATGAGAATATATCCTCGGAAGTATCGTCCGCAGGCGTAGAATATGTTTGCGTTGGATGCGATGAGAAGAGAGTCAATTCCTAGATTGTTGAGTTGGAGAATGATTTTGTGTGTTCGCAGTTTTATTTCATTTTCGAGGCCTTGTGGTATTATGTCGTTTTGGGTTGTATTCATAATTTTGTTTTTTTGTTGTGATTAAATTGTGTTATTTTCGTCTGCGAATTATTAGACCTATGTTTTTAATACCTGTAAGGGGATCTTTGTTCATAGCGTGTGAGAGGGAAATTTCGTACCCGGCGGGGAGTTTTTTGAATGCGTGCAGGGGTTGTTTTATTTCGTAAAGGCCATGAGAGCCTGCACCAATCCATTTCCCGGAGGGTTGGGAGAGTTTTATTGGGATGGTATCGGAATGAATGGTTGTTCCGAAGGATGATTCATTGACAGCGATCCAGATTGTGTCGAATGGCATTGAATCGTTGTGTCTGATAATAAGTATGAGGTCGTGAGAGTATTGGTCGAGGATTGAGTCGTTAGGGATAGGGTTAAATGGGATTTCCAGAGATTGAGGCCATCCGGATGAGGGTATGTCAGCAAATTGTGAGTAAACGACATTGCTATTGCCGCAAGCAAAGGATGCGAGCAGCAATAGTGTAAATGTCAGATATGTGATTATATGTTTAATCATTGCTGATTTTTAGGTTCAGATTTCCGGGATGGCGAGTAATTGTTTGATTTTTTATTGTTGTAGTTTTTTTGGTAGTTTTTTTCTTTTTTAGGTGAGGGGTCGTTATTTTTCTCTGAAGATTCTTTGAGTTTGTTGTTGTCGGATTTTTTGGTGTTTTTGTTTTTTTTGCCTTGTCGATTATTGTCTTTAAGAGCTTTGGCGGTGTTTAGTGGTTCTTTGTTGTTGTTTGTGGGTTTCTTTTTTTTCTTTTTCTTGGATTTGTCAAAACGAGTAAGGGAGTCTTCGCCGACTGAGTCGATGAATTCTTTTTGATTTTTGTCGTCGTTTTGGGAGGGGTCAAGTTCGTCTACGTTAATACCTTGTTTGTTAAGAGCGATTATTTCGAAGGCTCTTTTAGCGGGGATTGTGACGAGGTTTGCGGGTATGTTTTTGTCGGTGGAGTAGGTTACTTCGTGTTTAAGGATGTCAGCTTTAAAGAAGAAGTAGGTGGCATCTTTAGTGGTAAGTTGAATTTCTTTGGATGGGAGTTTTCGGGATGCTTCCATGTAAGTATCAACTTCGAAGTTTAGGCAACATTTCAGTTTAGCGCATTGACCGGCAAGTTTTTGCGGGTTCATTGATAGGTCTTGAAATCTTGCTGCGCTGGTACCGACGGAATTGAAATGGTTCATCCATGATGAGCAGCAAAGTGGTCTTCCACAGGGGCCGATACCACCGATTCGTCCGGCTTCTTGTCTTGCCCCGATTTGTTTCATTTCGATTCTGACGTGGAAGGTATCAGCGAGAATCCGGATAAGTTTTCGGAAGTCGACACGTTCGTCTGCGATGTAATAGAAGATTGCTTTTCCGCCGTCTCCTTGGTATTCGACGTCGCCAATTTTCATGTCAAGGCCGAGTTCTTCAGCTATACGACGGGATTGAATCATCGTGTCGTGTTCGCGTGCGATTGCTTCGTTGTATTTATCGATGTCTGCTTGCCTGGCGATTCGAAATATTTTTTTGCAGTCGGTGACGGATTTTTGAGGAGCATTTAGCATTTGACGTCTGACGAGAGGTCCGACCATAGCTACCTCACCGATATCATGACCCGGGGAAGCTTCTACAGCGACGATATCACCTATTTTGAGGTCGAGATGAGCGGGATTGGTGAAGAATCCGTTTCTTGTGTTTTTGAATTGGACTTGCACAAACTCGCAGTCGTTGATTGAGGAGACGTCGTCGAGCCAATTGAAGGCCTGCCATTTGCCTCTTGGACAAGAGGTTTTGCAGCAGTGCTTTTTTGGGGTCGTGTTTTGGTCAGTTTCTTGATTTAGGATATCTGATTCTGACATGTTCTCAATATGTTTATTTAGCGTAGCTTACGGCTCGAGTTTCACGAATGACGGTAATTTTTACTTGTCCGGGGTATGTCATTTCGTCTTGAATTTTTTTTGCTATTTCGTTAGAGAGTTTTTCTGTTTCTTCGTCAGAAATTTTCTCAGCACCTACAATAACGCGGAGTTCTCTACCGGCTTGGATAGCGTAAGTTTTGAGGACACCGGGGTATGAAAGCGCGAGTTGTTCGAGGTCGTTAAGGCGTTTGATGTATGCTTCAACGATTTCTCGACGGGCTCCGGGACGTGCACCGGAGATGGCGTCGCAGACTTGTACGATAGGCGCCAGGAGTGATGTTTGTTCAATTTCGTCGTGGTGAGCACCGATAGCGTTGCAGATTTCCGGTTTTTCTTTAAATTTCTCTGCGAGTTTCATACCGAGGAGTGCGTGGGGGAGTTCGGGTTCATCGTCGGGTACTTTCCCGATGTCGTGGAGGAGTCCGGCTCGACGGGCTTTTTTGGGGTTTAGTCCGAGTTCGGATGCCATGACAGCGCAGAGGTTTGCTGTTTCTCTTGAGTGTTGGAGCAGGTTTTGTCCGTATGAGGAGCGATATTTCATTCTCCCGACCATTCTTATAAGTTCGGGATGGAGTCCGTGGATACCGAGGTCGATTGCTGTTCTTTTACCGGTTTCGATAATCTCTTCTTCGACGCGTTTTTTGACTTTGGCTACAACTTCTTCAATTCTGGCGGGGTGAATTCTGCCGTCGAGGACGAGTTGATGAAGGGCGAGGCGAGCTATTTCGCGTCTTACCGGGTCAAATCCTGAAAGTACGATTGCTTCGGGGGTGTCATCGACAATAATTTCGATACCGGTAGCTGCTTCAAGTGCGCGAATGTTTCGACCTTCACGACCGATAATTCGTCCTTTAATTTCATCGTTGTCGATGTGGAATACGGTGACTGAATTTTCTACAGCGGTTTCGGTTGCGACACGTTGGATGGATTGAATAACGATACGTTTGGCTTCTTTGGAGGCTGTCATTCTGGCATCGTCCATTATGTCGTTGATGTATCCGGCGGCGGCGGTTTTTGCTTCGTCTTTGAGAGATTCGATAAGTTTTTCTTTAGCTTCGTCGGCGGAGAGTCCGGAAATGCGTTCGAGTTCTTCTTGTGCTTTACGGATATCTTTTTCAAGTTCTTCGGATTTTGAGTGAAGAGCTTGTTCTTTATTGTCGAGGTTAATTGTGCGTTGTTCTACTTCGTTTTTTTTGCGATTTATTTCGTTTTGTTGTTGGTTGAGGTGGTTTTCACGTTGTTTGAGACGAGCTTCAGATGATTGAACGCGTTGCATTTTTTGTTGAGCTGTACGTTCGGCGTCGTTGATGATTTTGAGTTGTTCTTCGCGAGCTTCGAGGAGTTTTTTCTCTTTGATGACGTCTGCTTCTCGTTTGGCGTCGTCGATAATGACGTTGGCGTGTGATGAAGCTTTAGATTTGCTTAGGTATGAAGCCAGGGCGTAACCAGCAATGCAGGCAGCGATGGCGATGATTATCCATATTGTGATTGACATCTTTTGTTAGTTTTTATATATGTTGATAAAAATATTCAATGTTGGGGCAGTGAAAATTACTGTCCGTGACATCGATTATAAATGCTTAAATATTGGGATGAAATTCGGGGGAGTCAGGGGAGCTTCAGTGCATTATCGATTTTATTGATAGTGTTTCTTACTGAATCTGCGAGGTTGTCGTTGTGAATGGACAATGCGTGATAGTAAGAGGCGTATTGATAAGCTATCATAGCGATAAGAGCTTCCTGTGATTTGTTGGGGAAGCGGGCTCTCCAGTTATTATATAGGTCTTTGATGCCTTTTTCAGTGTCTCTGACAGCGTCTTGTTCGTCGAAGGGGACGAAGAGTGAGACGGGGATTCCGGCAACGTCGACGGTCATTTTAATTTTGTCCGTATTTTTCATCGCGTCAATCATTAAGCTGTGCAATGCACTTGTCGATGTCGCGTATTAAGTTGGCAATAATTCGTCTGGAATCGACGAGGGCGTCCGGTGAATCAGCTAGACGGTGGGAGAGAGTTAGGAATTGGTTGTCAAGCCGAGCGTTTTCGAGCTGTTTTTTTGCATCTTGGAGGTCAATTGAAAGCTCATGATTTTTTGTCAGGAGCTTATTGTAATTGTCCAGAAGTTTGGCGTATTTATCAGCGAGCTGTTCAGCTTTGTGGGAGAGTTCTGCTATAAGTACGCTTAATGGGGCGCTCATGATTGCCAAATTTTCTTCAAAGTTACAAAAAAAAAATGAGATGAGAAAGGGAATGAGGTATAAAAAAAATGTAAATTTGGTAGCGCGAGTTCAATCGCAGTGATTTATAGTGCGTTCCATTTGGCGTTGTGAGATCAGAATCAATACCATTGTATACCGTTTCTGTAAGAGGAACGTTTATCGTATTTGAGGTCGCTGAGTAGGGATGATTTGACAGCGATATGGAAGTTGTAGCTTTTATATGGGCCGAGAGGTACGAATGATGCGCTCATTGTGAAACAGTGGAGGTCACGGCTGATGCTACAGTTCATGTATGCTATTTTTTTGAGTTCGAAGTTATATGAGGCGGAGAAGGAGAAGTTCCAGTTTTTGGTGGGGCGTATATTCCCATTGAGGGAAAGGTTTTGAGTCCATTTCCCCTTGTATTCCATTTTGTCGTAGTTGAAATCACCGTAACCGTAGTTGACGGAATAGTTGAGGGTAAGGCTCCAGGGGCAGTCCCATTGGGCATAACCGTCTTCATCGGTTTGAGTAGAAGATTGTTCTCGTTGGGCGCGGCGTCGGGATGCGGCGGCGAGGATGTTTTCTTCTTGTTGGTCTTCGGATTCAGATTCGGAATCGGTGTCGTTGTCGGAGTTTTCGTTTTTCTTTTTCCGCTTGAAGGTATTGTTGTTGAAGGTGTATGAGAAGGATGTTCCGGTGGATGAGAGTCGTGGTAATTTGCCGTGGCCGATACGTAGTTTGTCGACTTTGACTGGTCTGCCGTATTCGTTAAGAGCGTACATGTAAGGGTCCCATGTAGCACTGAGGTTTAGATTGAAGTTTTTGATGAGTCTAAGCATAATTGAGGTATTGATGTTAGACCATCTCATGGAATCGGCAGCAAAATTGTAGGATTGTGAGATAGCGAGGTTTTCGATGAGAGATATTTTTTTGACGCCGGTGGAATCGGCATCGCTTTTTACTTTCATTTCGAGGTTGTTGGCGAGATTGACAGAGACCATACCGGTTTTTCCGGAAGAAACGGAGCCAAACAGACCATGTGAGAAGTAGTTGTAGTTATTGACTTGCGGGTTTCCGTTTTGGTCGATGTATGAGTAAGAACCGTAATATCCCCAGAAGGGCGAACCGAAGTCGGGTGATGCGCTGAATGAAATGGTCGGGGTAAGGACATGGCGAATCATCTGGATTTTGTTGCCAAATATTTTTAGTGGTTTCCAGAATCCGTAGATTTTTGTATCAAGTGAAACGGATGCGTTGAAGTCAAAAATGTTGTAGAATCCGTATATAGTGTCGAGGATTTCACGTGAGGCTTGAGAGTCCCAATCTCGTTTGATTTTTGAGGAGTACATGCGGTCGTTGAGTGAGATAGATGGGGAGATGTTAATGTATTTAAAGATTGAGAAAGTGGCGGAGATTGGGATTGAGTGTTTCATAGCGTTTCTCCAGTCGCGAATCAAGCTTTTCTTGAAGAATTGGTCTTGACGGGCTGTGAGAGAATTCTGGAATTGTCCGGAGTAGGACATTTTGATTTTCTCATACCATTTTTCGCCTCCAACGGAGTGTTTACGTTTGAATGGAGCAGTCTGCGACATGGAGACTGTAATATTTGGGAAAGAGACGGCAAGAGTGGAATCTTGGGTGCGTTGGGTAATGTTGGCAGTGGTGGAGAAAGACCATTTAGAACCCGGAAAGCGGTAAGTCATGTTGACTGTAGAGCTTGTGGTGTTTTCGGTAAAGGCGCTGTTGTAGTAAGAGTTAAGGTCGTTTCGGGTGTATCCTGAGGTTGCGAAGTTTACGGCTGCAGAGAAAGTCATGTTAGGATTTGCCTTTGGGTCTTGTGTATGACTCCATTGCACCCGGAAGTTGTTTTGTTTTGAGTAATCGGGTGAGCCTTTGTCTCCGGTAATTGTAGTCAGATAGCTTATGTCGAAGTTGCCGTTGAATTTGTATCGTTTGACGTAAGATGAGCGAGCACTGATACCCCATGATCCTTTGGTGTAAATTTCGCCTCTCAGGGCGAGGTCGACGTTGTCGTTTATAGCGAAATAGTAACCTCCGTCACGCAGATAGAATCCGCGATTGTAGTCATCACCGAATGTGGGGAAAATGATACCGCTGGAGTAACTTTTGGAGAAAGGGAAAAAACCGAATGGGAGAGCAAGGGGGAGTGGAACGTCAGCAAGTACCATATATACCGGACCGGTGACTATGTTTTTTTGAGGGCGAACTTTGGCTTTTGTGAGATTGAAATAGAAGTGGGGATGGTCGTGGTCATCGCATGTGGTGTATCGGCCGTTAGCAATGTTGAATGTTCCGTCCTCAAGTTTTTTAGTGATACCGCCGGTGAGGTATCCTTCTCCTTGTTCTGTGATGACGTCAGTGATATATCCTCGCTGGGTTTTGAAGTTGTAAGCCATTGTTTTAGACTCATATTCGCCCCCTTTATCTTTGAATACGGGGGTGCCAATCAATTGGCCTACAGAGTCCGGAACACCATTGGCATAGACCATAGAAGAGTCCATGTTCATGCGGATTTCAGAGGATGTCAGCTCAAGGTCAGTATATTTGACGATTCCGTCCCCATAAAGGTATGCGTTATTCTGCCCGAACATTACGAGTGAGTCTTTGGCAGAGAAAGTTACGACGTCTTCGATATCTACTTTGTCACGATTTAATCTTGTGAGAGTGGATTTTCCGGCAGTGTCAAGTTTTTCCGGTTCAAGGGGTTGTCTGAGTGGTATTGTGTCTGTGGTGGAAGAATTAGAATCGGGATTAGAGGTGGTATAGCCTTGAGAAATAGTATTTTGAGAGATGCTGTCAGTGCTGCCGGGCAACAAATGCTGTCGGCTGTCTGCTGAATTGTTGGCGGCATAGGTGATGGCAAGAATCACGAAGGCCATTATATAGAAAAGTGCTCTTCTCAAGAAAAAGTTGTGTTATTGATGCTTGGATATTAATCGAAAGATTATGAAAATCCGTGCATGTGTCAGCTGCGAAAGTTCATCATGAAAAATCGGAGCGGTTGTTTCAACTTGCAAAATTAATGAAAAATATTGGGTTGCCCAATATCTATTCGGTAAGCGTAGAGGAATTTTAAAGATTTTTAATAGAAAAAGAATTAAGGATAGTAGCGGGTTGGGGGATTATTAGGAAGAGAAGAGAGTGTGTAGGGCGAGAAATCTTTCAAGAGAGTCTTTCCCATGGCGTTTCATGGATGCAATGACTTTTTCGAGAGATTTTTCATTGTTCGGGTTTGATGATTTTGAGAAAAATTTGTCGGCATAACAAATTACTTTTTCTTCTAAAGAGATTGGGCACATGTCTCTGTGGGGGAGAGGAAGATTTTGTTGCACAATGTCTGAAATGGTAAGCCCGGAGCCGGTATGACGTTCACATACCAGTGCATGCATTGGGAATCCGAGAGATTCGAGAATCTCTCTTCCGGCAATTCCGTGGCATATATATGGTAGATTGCCGAAACAATGAATATCTTTTGCGTTGGTACGAATTATTCCGATGTCGTGCAGCATGGCGGCTTCATATATAAACCTTGTATCTGCGGCAATTCCGGCGTTATGGATTGTTTCCAATGCTTTTTTTGCGACATTTTCGCTGTGAATAATGAGAAGTTGCCGCAAGGCGGGTTGCTTTGCGTAGATAGAATCGATGATTTGATGTGGATGCATTGTGGCAGACTTGGTGAGGTTTAGAGGTTTATGATTAAGAGGTTGTTTTAATAATAAAACTTAAAATGTTTCGTTCATAAAAATAGTTAAATGGGTTTTATTCAACCGGTTAACATTTTTTTATTCACTTAAAGGATTTTAATTGTCAATGTCATTGGACTTCTTTTTGGTTGATTTCTGCTGATTCGTCAATCGTGTAGGGAGCTACACTCATTTCTCATTTACATAAATTTCCTCAAAAATTATGCCCAAATCCATTAACATTTATTTTTAATCAACCTTTAAACAACCTCGCAGTAATGGGTGTTTGATTGGAAAAATCCTTTGACTCACATGAGTCAAAGGATTTATTTCAAATTTATTGGATTGTGAATATATGTATTAGAGTTTGATAATTGACAAAAATGGTATAGGTCCAATTTCAAAATCTAAACAAGGATATTATCATATGATTTCACACCAATTGTGAGTGTCTTCTTCTTCACCATTCTGGATAGCGCGAAGTTTGTTGTAGAGAGCAGTAGTCCATTTACCGGCAACGCCTTCTTGTCCGAATTTCCAGATTTTACCGGTTTCAAGGTCATCAATCTGTCCGATGGGCGAGCAAACAGCGGCAGTACCGCAAGCAGAAGCTTCTTCGAAAGAGTCGAGCTCTTCGAGCAGTATGGGACGACGTTCCACTTCGAGACCGAGGTCGCGTGCAAGTTGTTCAAGGCTCATGTTTGTGATAGAAGGGAGGATAGAGGGACTCTGTGGGGTGATATACTTATTGTCTTTTATAGCAAAGAAGTTGGCAGCACCACATTCATCGAGATATTTTTTCTCTTTGGGGTCAAGGTAAAGCATAACAGAGTATCCTTTGTCGTGAGCCACTTCACCTGCCACGAGGGATGCACCATAGTTGCCACCGACTTTAATGCTGCCGGTTCCTTTAGGAGCAACGCGGTCATATTCGCGAGAGAGACAAACTTTGGTGGGTTTGAATCCGGATTTGAAGTAAGGCCCAACCGGGGTTACGAGCATAATAACCATGTATTCTGTAGCCGGTTTTACACCTACGAGGGGTGAGATGCCGATTTCAAGAGGACGGATGTAAAGTGAAGCGCCGGTGCCATAAGGCGGAATGAAACGTTCGTTGAGTTTTACGACTTTGCGAACCATTTCGCAGAAAAGTTCTACGGGCATAGGTTGCATCTTGACACCTTCTGCGCTGCGGATGAAGCGCTTTGCATTTTCTTCCATTCTGAAGATGCGCACTTTCCCATCTTTGCCGCGGAAAGCTTTGAGCCCTTCGAATGATTCCTGACCATAGTGGAGGCAGGATGATGCTATGTGCAAAGGTACGTATTCGGAGTCGCTTACCATAATTTCGCCCCACTTGCCATCTTTGTAAGTGCAGCGTACATTGTAGTCTGTAGGCATGTAGCTGAATGTCAAGTTGCCCCAGTCAATGTCCATCTCTTTCATTTTTATTAGATTTAAGTGTTATTAGTCGTATTTTGTTGTGCTTAAGCATGATGAATGGTGTTGTCAAAACTGTTTCCGCATGCTCTTTTCTGTTTGCAAAGATACAACTTTTTTTTAATATTGCCAATGATATCTTCTGATTATTTTGTGATAAAAAGTATGGAAAAAATAAAAATGCTTCGTCGGCAGTATGTGCCAAACGGAGCATTTGAGTAATGTTATGAGATAACGTTAATAGAATGTATCCTTGTTGTCAGTATTGAAGTTTGGGAAAAGGTATATCAGTCAGACTGCCACTTTGCATGTGGCATCCGGAGTTTTTACAATGTAAACTCCGTGAGCAGGCATGCTTAGTTGCCATGTTCCGGGCGACAGTGTGTCGCTGCTTACAAGTTGTCCTAATATTGTAAATACCTTTATTTGCACTTTGACATTGGTGTGTATTATGATTGCGCCACGCACGGTTTTAATCTCAATATCTGTCCATTTTGCGGCAGTGTTTGCGTCAGACCGTTCTGTTTTTTGAGTTTCCCATGAACGAGGTGCAGACATAACGGGATTGGCGCTCATAAGGGTGAGTGCTGTGACCAATGTTATTATGCGTTTAATGGTGTTCATTACAGGACGATAATGGAGCGGACAGAGATTTTGTGAATTTTGGTGATTATTGTTATTGCTTAGACAATAATCTGTATTAAAAGTTTAGTCTTGAGGAAGAAATTAATTAAAAAAACAGGAGTTAATTAAGTGAGTCGGAAGTCGCTGATGGCTGTTCAGTCACTTTTACGGTGTCTGTTTTAACCACTGTATCTTCTGTAACGATGATTGTGGTAGAGTCGACCTCTATTTTGGCGACGGAATCGTTTACTTCGGTGTTTTGCTTGTTGGCGCATGATGCCAATGCAAGAAGTGAGCATATAGCTGTACCAATAAGAAGTGTTTTTTTCATTTTTTTTATTTAAGTCAGAGGAATAATAGATGATAAAAAGGACACGCCGGATTGGAATTTCCCAGTCCGGCATGTCATATATGCTTTGCGGAAGGATGCCGGAGTTATAATGCACCTGTCCGCATAAGAGTCAGACGGTTATTATTTTTTTTCGTCTTTTTGCATTTGCTCCTTGAGGGCTTGAAGAGCATCGAGGTCACCGAGAGTGGTGCGTTCGATTTGCGGAGTAGCAGCAGCTTCTTCTTCGTTGCGACGGGTGTTGTTGCGACGAGGTTTTGCAGCGCGGGGAGCTTCTCCGTTTGCGTCTTCGTGGATGCGACTGTGGCTGACGAAGATACGTTTGGTGTCTTTGTTGAATTCGATTACCTTGAAGTCAAGAGTTTCGCCTGCTTTAGCTTGAGTGCCGTCAGCTTTTACGAGGTGGCGGGGAGTAGCGAAAGCTTCTACGCCGTGATCGAGAGTGATGACTGCACCGCGTTCTACAAATTCTGCGATAGTGCCCTGGTGGATACTGCCTTCAACGAAGAGACCTTCATATTGATCCCAAGGATTTTCTTCAGTTTGCTTGTGGCCGAGGCTAAGGCGACGGTTGTCTTTGTCAATTTCGAGAACCTGAACTTTGATTTCGTTACCTACCTGAGTGAATTCACTTGGATGTTTGATTTTGCGAGTCCAGCTCAAATCGCTGATGTGAATTAGGCCGTCTACACCCTCTTCGATTTCAACGAATACACCGAAATTAGTGAAATTGCGTACTTTTGCAGTGTGGACGCTGCCGATAGCATATTTATTTTCGATATCTTCCCAGGGATCTTTTTTGAGCTGCTTGATACCGAGGCTCATCTTACGCTCGTCTCTGTCGAGAGTGAGAACTACAGCTTCCACTTCGTCTCCCACTTTCATGAAGTCCTGAGCGCTGCGGAGGTGTTGGCTCCAGCTCATTTCTGAAACATGGATAAGACCTTCTACACCGGGTTGAACTTCTACGAATGCGCCATAGTCTGCCATGACAACAACTTTACCGCGTACATGGTCGCCAACCTTGAGGTTGGGGTCGAGGCTTTCCCATGGATGGGGAAGGAGTTGTTTGAGACCCAGAGCAATACGTTTTTTCTCATCGTCGAAGTCGATTATAACAACTTTGATGTCTTGATCAAGTTCTACCACTTCATGAGGATCGTTTACGCGACCCCAGCTGAGGTCGGTGATATGAACGAGACCATCTACGCCACCGAGGTCAACAAACACACCATAAGCGGTGATGTTTTTAACTTTACCTTCGAGTACCTGGCCTTTTTCAAGCTTGGAGATAATCTCTTTTTTCTGTTGCTCGAGTTCTGCCTCGATGAGAGCTTTATGGCTCACTACCACGTTCTTATATTCCTGGTTGATTTTTACAACCTTGAATTCCATTGTTTTGTCAACGAATACATCGTAATCTCGGATAGGACGAACGTCGATTTGGCTGCCCGGAAGGAATGCTTCAATGCCGAATACATCGACAATCATACCACCCTTGGTGCGGCTCTTGACATAACCCTTGATGATTTCGTCGTTTTCCATCGCCTGGTTAACGCGATCCCAGCTGCGAGTCTGGCAAGCTTTCTTGTGAGAAAGTTTGAGTTGGCCGTTTTTGTCTTCGAGTGCTTCAATGAACACTTCCACTTCGTCACCTTCTTTAAGGTCAGGGTTGTAGCGGAATTCAGAAACGGGAATGATGGCGTCAGATTTAACGCCGATGTCAACGCGAACTTCGCGTTTGCCGATGGATTTTACCACTCCGGTGACTACTTCGTTGTCTTTTGCAGTCTTGAGGGATTGGTCATAAGTTTTCATCTGCTCCTCACGAGTTTGAGGTGCAGCGGTTTCGCCTTTTTCGTAGGCATCCCAATCAAAGTCAGCGATCGGGGTTTTAACTTCTTCAGTCATTAAAGTAAATATAAGTTGCTAAAATGGTCACTGATAGAGCCGTTCGCAATGTTTTAATTTATTGTGAATCAATAAACTGTGCGAATGCTTTCCGTCAGGCCGGGTTAATAAATAAATATATGCGAATGTGATGAACACGATTTCGCGGTGCAAAGTTACAAAAAAAATCAGCGATATGCAATAGCAAATCAGCTGATTAAACAGATTTTTGTGAATAATGTTTTCTCGAATCTTAGTTGCCTTTCTTATACGACGGACTTTAAAGCGCGAGCATAGAATGTTCTGCGGTAAGATTATCGCGATACATCATCCTGTCTTCTTCGACGTGGCGGTCAAAAGCTTCAGCTCCGGCTCGCAGTTCATTGCTTCGTGCGCGCCATTCGTCGGAAAATCTGTTTCCAATCCATTTTATTTCGTCCGCCTCAAAATCATCGAACGCATCGTTTAGCATTTTATTAATATTTTCTACGGAATCTTCTCGAAGGATATTCTTAAGTTTTGAGCGTGTGATTAATTGACCTCCGAGGTCTATCCATTCTTCTGCTTTTTCAGCTGTTTTTGACGGGAAGGGCTTGTCAGCTATTCTTTCGTAAAGATATTTGCAGATGGCTTCGGTGTATATTGTTTCAGCGCGTTGAAGATGGGCACGTCGCAGTTTCATCCCTTTGTATCGGATAAAACCATCGTCTTCTGCCGGACGCATAATCAAATCTCTGAGCAATTCAAGTGCATCCAGAGTTCGTCCTATAGTCATAGGATTGAGTACGGCAAAATTTATGCGGTCAAGGAATGTGAGTTTTCTTTTAAGGCGACGGTCTCTTGTCGGCCATTTTTTTTCGTCGCGCAGCAGACCACAACTTCTGAGCATCATGCCGGGAACGACTGTGGTCGCACCTTTATCATCTCCGAACAAGTAAGAGAAAGGGAATTCCGAGCTGTCCGGGTGGTTTTTGTGTGAACCCATAACAAGGGAGAATGGTGCGATTTTAGCCCCTAACATTATATAGGAGAAGCTTGATGTTTTGACACCACGTTCAAGAATACCCCAATGTACAGGTCCGAGTTTATACATATGGTTGCTTTGATTGGTTCCGCTTCCGGCATTCATAAATGATAGCATACACCCTATCAGGAGAGTAGATTTGTGCATGCTGACAGTGTATGGCCCGGCGAAAACGGCGCAGGCTTCTCCATTTTCAAGAGAGCAGTTTGCGAAGAAAACGGAGTCATGTGAGGTGAACCCTTTTTCAAGGATAGCACCTTGACCGATGAATGTGTTTCGCAGAATAGCACCTGAATCGGCTTTGCCGTCTACGATGATAAAATTTTCAGCGTCGACACCGTAACCAATATATGAGAAAGGCCGGTTTGAATCAGCATTGTTGAATATCGCACCGTTGGCAAGTCTTCGTGCCCCTTCAATTGTGACACCCGGGTCGACATGAACATTTAGCAGGATGCCGCAGTCTTGTATCACAGCGCCTTCTCCTATGGAATGAGATATCGGATTCTCATCAATAATATCGTCAATAAGAGGGAAAAGGTTGTCTTCAGCCCATCGTGGTTTGAGTGCCATCAATGTGGCAATCTGAGCGTTAAGGTCGGGGTAAAGTTTGACAGGGCGTGTCCCGGTTTCGTCAAGTACGGCGGCTGTGACGCCTGCACCGCAAGGAGCCTCCGGTTCGAAGATAATGGCAGCGACGTTTTCGATTACAACGTCCGATTCAACAGTTGCGCCACGGATTTCTCGTCCAATGTTATGTATCAGAATATTGTCCATCAAAGTGCAGTCTATAATACGTGCATGTTTTATTCCGCAGCGATGTCCGCAGGCACGATTTAGGCTGCCGATTTTTATGTCTCCCTCAAAATCGGTATCTTGAATAAGTGACAGGTCAGTATTGTCAGAAACAAGCACTTTGCTCCAATCATCCGCTGAACATCCTTGATTCTTGAGCTGTGTTATTTCTTCCTGTGAAAGTTCTCGGAGGTTATTGGTCGCTGTCCTGATCATATTTTTGATAAAGAAAGTCGTTGTAGGGAAACCTTTCTGCGTGAATTTCACGAGCCTTTTGATAGAGCATCTCCTTGAGTTCGTCAATATTAATTTTTTCTTTGGCAGAGATGAACACGCAGTTATTGTTCATCTTAGCCATGTAAGTCTCTTTGAATTCCTCAAGAGGGATGTTTTCGCGGCGTCGTTCGGTAAGGTCGTCTTCATCTTTGGGGATATAGCTGAAAGCATCAATCTTATTGAAGACAAGAATCATCGGTTTAGTGTTGTTACCACAAACATCGCTCAAAGTGCGGTTTACCACCTCAATCTGTTCTTCAAAATTCGGATGGCTTACATCGACCACGTGCACCAGAAGGTCAGCTTCTCTCACTTCGTCAAGCGTGCTTTTAAAAGAGTCCACAAGATGAGTGGGGAGTTTGCGAATAAACCCTACGGTGTCAGTGAGCAGGAAGGGGAGATTGTCGATTGTGACTTTTCTGACGGTAGTGTCGAGAGTCGCGAAGAGCTTGTTTTCTGCAAAGACATCACTTTTGGCAAGCAGATTCATAATGGTCGACTTACCAACATTTGTGTATCCAACCAAAGCCACGCGAGTAAGTTTTCCGCGATTTTTTCTCTGGATACTTTTCTGTTTGTCAATGCTTCTAAGTTCCTCTTTGAGTCGGGATATTTTGTCGAGGATTATACGTCGGTCGGTTTCTATTTGAGTCTCACCGGGGCCTCTCATACCGATACCTCCGCGTTGACGCTCAAGGTGAGTCCACATTCGGGTCAATCTGGGTAGAAGGTATTGATATTGAGCAAGCTCTACTTGAGTGCGGGCTGTGGCAGTCTGAGCTCGTTTTGCGAAAATATCGAGGATTAAGCTTGTTCTGTCGAGAATTTTTACTTGCAGTTCCTTTTCGATGTTTGATACCTGTTTTGTGGTAAGGTCATCGTCAAAGATTACAAGTCCGATACCGTTATTTTCCACATATTCTTTTATTTCCTCAAGTTTACCCTTACCGACATAAGTGCGGGGATTAGGGTAATCGAGCTTTTGCAGAAATCTTTTTTGCGGCTCGGCTCCTGCTGTCTCGGCCAAAAAAGCAAGCTCGTCAAGGTATTCATTGGCCTTGCTCTCGTTTTGCTTCTGAGTGATGAGCGCCACGAGAACGGTTTTTTCATTAGCCTCTTTGTTTATAATGTTATCCTCAATCATTTGATGGTAATCGACCGCTTAATATTTGCAACGATTTGACCGGGATTGTGACAATCCGGATATATAAATCTTGGACACGATTCTCATGTCCTTTTCAGAATAAACAAGCTGAGGGGACTCAAAGTTTTTTGATTCTCCTCGGCAGTTAGTTTTATTTTTTAACTTTGTTGTATCTGGCGTTGAGTCCTTCCACCACCTCGTTAGTGATATCCAGAGCCGGGTTGATGTAAAGGGTTGCATTCTTAAAGAGAATGGCATCATAACCATGCGATGCATTGTAATCTTTTATAAACGCATCAATTGAATCCTGGACTGTCTGTTGAGCCTTGAGAGCTTCGCTTTGGAATTTGGTTTCAAGGTCGCCCACCTTTTTCTGAGCGCTGTTTTGCATTGCCGCGAGCTGATCGGTATCAGCCTTATAGCTTGCTTCAGAGGTGTAACCGTTGCTTTGCATTTTTTGCTGGATGGAGTTGGCTTTGCTCTGAATGTTGGTTTGATGTGATCTTACCTCATTTTCCATTTGAGTCTGTTTGCGAGTCATCTCTTCATTGTAATCCTTGGCAAGATTATATTTACTGAGAATTGTGTCGATGTCTACATAACGGTAATTGGGCAAAGCACTCTTAGACTCTGTTTTAACGGGAGTTTTTGCTTCTCCGCTTTTTGCGGCTTCCTCTTTTTGGCATGACATTGCCCCGGCGCTTAACAGGGCAGCTGCGGCTGTCAATGCAATGAATTTGTTCATATTTCTATTTATAGAAGTTTGTTAATCCAATTGGTTTTTAATGTCGCACGGCTCACCTATGATGCCTGTGGCGCAGAAATTCTTTCTTCCGCCCGAAGATAATCCTTACGCACAGCAAAAGTGTGCTTAACGCAATTATTGCGATTGTAAGCAGAATCAATTTCATAATCATTAGCGAGCTGCAAAATTTTGTTTGCAGGCGTTTCAACTTGCAAAAGTACTAAAAAAAAATTATCCATAGTGACTTTAATCCATAAAGTTTGTTAAAATTTTCACCCGAAGGCACTTTTTTGTTGTTCTATTTGCATGAGTGCTATTTTATTTGTATCTTTGGCCTTTAATAGAGCAAATGGCTTTTATGCCGTTTTGTTATAATTGTAATAGAGAATATAAAACCCAAAACTTAAATATGGAAATAAAAGACCTTAAACCGGCACTGATCTGGCAGTGCTTCGACGAGATTACAAAAGTGCCTCGTCCCTCATGTCATGAAGAACAAATACGCGAATTTCTTGTTAACTTTGCAAAAAAACACAACATTGAATACCAGACTGACAAGTGTGGCAATGTCGTGATGCGCAAACCGGCTACTCCCGGTCACGAAAATGCTCCCACCGTGATTTTGCAGGCTCACATGGACATGGTAGCCGAGAAAAACAATGATGTAAAGCACGACTTCCTCAAAGACCCTATCGAAACATATATCGACGGCGATTGGGTAAAAGCCAAAGGTACTACTCTTGGCGCCGACAACGGCATCGGTATGGCTGCTGCAATGGCTGTCATGATTGACGACACATTGGAACACGGCCCGGTAGAATCACTTTTCACTGTCAATGAAGAAATCGGTCTCGAAGGTGCGCAAAATCTCGGTGAGGGGATGATTAAAGGCTCTATGCTTCTCAATCTCGACTCAGAGGATGACGGCGAAATATTCGTCGGATGTGCCGGAGGTATTGACACTACAGCCATCTTCTCTTATCAGAAAAGCGTAGCTCCCGAACATTTCGAATACCTTAAAGTATCTATCTCCGGACTCCTCGGAGGACACTCCGGATCAGATATTAACACAGGACGCGCAAATGCCAACAAGCTTATAGCTCGTTTCATTTGGGAATGTTCTCAAAAATGGAACATTATCGTAGCTGAATTCGATGGCGGCAACCTCCGCAATGCAATCCCGCGTGAAGCTTACGCTATCTTCGGTATCAACACTGAACATAAAGAGGCAATGAAACATCACCTCAACAAATATATCGAAGAGATTAAAAACGAATATAAAGGTATCGAACCGGTGATGAATTTCACACTCGAACCCGTATCACGTCCTGAATACTGCATCGATTCGGCCACTTCTCTCGCCCTTGTGCGCGCTCTTTATTCTGCACCTCACGGTGTATATTCCATGAGCCGCGACCTCGAAGGCCTTGTAGAAACATCCACCAACCTCGCAGCTGTAAAAATGATTGAGGGTGACAAGATTCGTGTCACCACATCACAACGCTCATCTGTAGAGAGCCGTAAGAATGACATCGCGGGACAGGTAGAAGCTCATTTCCAACTTGCCGGGGCCGAAGTGTCTCATTCTGATGGTTACCCCGGTTGGGCTCCTAACATGGAATCCCCAATCATGAAGATTTCAGCTGACGCATACGAAGAACTCTTCAACGTTAAGCCTGCTATCAAGGCTATACATGCCGGTCTTGAATGCGGACTCTTCCTTGCGAAGTATCCCCATCTCGACATGGTAAGCTTCGGTCCGACTATGACAGGCGTACACTCTCCGGATGAAAAACTTAACATCCCGACCGTGGAGAAATTCTGGCAGCACCTCTGCCGAGTACTCACCAAAGTCGCTCAATCATGATGACCTCGCGGTTGAAGGCCGCTACAGTTATCGTTATACTTCTTGTAGGAATCTTTTCCGGCAAAACTTTCTCTCAATCGCCTGCCGCTGAATCCACTAAACCTGCACCAAATTATCTGATGCAAGCTCCACGAGATTCTCTGCTCGCCGGCGAAGAGAAAACCCGTTATACTGAACTCACGGATGCCGATTTCGAACTCGTGTCAAAAGAAATCGGTGTCGAGGTAGCAGCTATGAAAGCCGTTGTTTCTATCGAGGCCGGATCCGCAATGAAAGGATTTTGGGCTCCCGGTATACCGGTTATCAACTTTGACAGAACGATGTATAATAAGTATCGCAATTCATCCCCCAAAAAAGGAGGCGCCAAAGGCGAGAAAGTACCGGACGGTCTTTCCGGTTATGGTCTGCGCCAATGGACACAACTTATCAACGCCCGTAAAGTAAACGCTCAAGGCGCTAATATGGGGACCTTCTGGGGGATGTTCCAAATCGGAGGATTCAATTATAAACTCTGTGGATGTTCTTCCGTCGACGAGTTTGTCAAATTGATGTCCATGTCTGAGCTCGAGCAGTTGCAACTTTTCGCAACGTTCCTTGTCAATACGGGAATGGTAAAAGACTTGAAGGCGAAAAACTGGGCGTCATTCTCCCGCAAATATAACGGACCGAGCTATGCTCGCCGCGGTTATCACACCAAAATGGCCGCAGCCTACGCTCGATTCTCTAAAAAATAATCCAACGGGCAGTACAAACACTGCCCGTTTTTAATTACCCCTATTATATAATTATGAAGATTACAGACCTCGAGCCAAAACTTCTTTGGCAATGTTTTGACGAAATAACAAAAGTACCGCGTCCAACTCATCATCTTGACAAGATGAAAAAATTTCTTGTAGATTGGGCAAACCTTCACAATATCCCCGTAAAAACAGATGAAGTGGGGAACGTTGTCATGACAAAACCCGCCACTCCCGGACATGAAAATGCTCCGACAATTATCCTGCAAGGCCATCAGGACATGGTAGCCGAAAAACGCGGAGACAAGGTTCATGACTTTTTAAACGACCCCATTACGACCATCGTTGAAGGTGACTGGGTAAAAGCTGATGGGACAACACTCGGTGCTGATAACGGCATGGGTGTAGCATCCGGTATGGCTGTCCTGCTCGATGATAAACTTGTGCATGGTCCTATAGAATGTCTCTTCACAGTAGATGAAGAACAAGGACTTATCGGTGCCAACGGGCTGCAACCCGGATTCGTCACCGGCTCGATTCTTCTCAACCTTGATTCCGAAGATTTCGGCCAAGTAGTTATCGGATGTGCAGGTGGAAAAGTGACTATAGCCACTATCCCCTTTACTCGAAAAGATGCACCCGGAAACTGTGAATGGTATCGTGTCGCAATTGACCACATGAAAGGTGGCCATTCCGGTATGGAAATAGGTCTCGGTCGCGGAAATGCCAATAAGCAACTATGTCGTTTCCTATGGGAAGCTCAACAGCAGTTCGGCCTTGTCCTTGCAGATATCGACGGTGGTAATCTCGCCAATGCAATTCCTCGCGAGTGTCACGCTGTAATCGGCATCCCGCAAGATAAAAAGGATAAATTCGAAGAATATGTCAAGATCTTCAATGACATGATACATGCAGAATTCCTCCTTGCTGAAGGTGCCGATTTCATATTCGAGGCAAAATCAGCAGATGCTCCCGCACAAATCATCGACCCCAAAGTGGCCGACAAAGTTATTGCGGCAGTCTTTGCTTGTCCTAACGGTGTGCAAGAGATGTCAAATGCTGTCCCCGGGCTTATTGAGACCTCATGTAATCTCGCATCTGTCAAAATCCTTGGTAATGACGTTATTGAAGTGACTGTGCATCAGCGCTCCTCTGTTGATTCCCGCCGTGATGAAATAGCCGACAAGGTTAAAGCTCTCTTCGAAATGATTGGCGGAAATGTCATCTTTGACGATGCCTATGTAGGTTGGGCTCCAAATCCCGATTCAAAAGTGCTTGCCGTCGCTAAGAAAAGCTTCAAGGATCTCTTTGGTGAAGAACCTCGGGTGGAGGCTCTGCATGCCGGTCTTGAATGTGGATTATTCCTCGAAAAAATGCCCGGACTCGATATGATTTCATTCGGCCCGACCTTAAAAGATATTCATTCACCAAGTGAAAAGGCAAATATTCCAACTGTGAAGAAATATTGGGAATTCCTGTGCGAAATCCTTAAAAATCTTGCCTGAACAACCCTTTGACGGGGGATAAGATTCCCTTATCCATATAGAATAATACACACAGTCCGTTGAATCGAATACAGATTCAACGGACTGTGTCATAAATGAACTGTATTCGCCCTTAAAGTGTTATTCTTCAAAACACACAATATGACAAGTTTCCTTTCAATAGGCGTTTTCATCGACGGTGGATATTATGCTAAAATCAATCGTGCACTTAAAGCCACGGAATCTTCCATCATCCGTGTCCGTTCACTTTTCGACTTCATCTCTGCAAGAATAGGAGCCGCCGAGGGTGTCAATATTTCTGATTGCCAGATTACGGAAGCTCACTATTTTCGCGGTCGTTTCCGAGTTAAAGATGCATACGATAAGCACTTGCTGTATAACGAACGCAAATTTGAAGACACACTGATAGAAAACGATGTCATCTTCCATTACAAACATTTGCGCGAGATAGAACGCGACGGTGCAGTGCAAGTTATAGAAAAAGGCGTTGATGTCTGGTTCGCTCTCGAAGCATACGAATTAGCCACTTTCAGAAAATTCGATTATGTGGTTCTTATCACCGGTGACGCTGACCATGAAATGCTCGTGCGCAAGCTCAAGGCACTGAAAATAAAGACGGTATTGCTCACGTGGAATCTTGCAAATGTCGATGCCACCTCACCGCTACTCAAAGAGGAAGCCGGATATCACTGGGAAATATCCTCGCTGATACAAAGAGACCCCCAGCTGAAACGCAGTCTCCTTTATCGCCTTCGTGAGCCTGCCGTTGAGCCTCTCGGTGATATATTCTGACAACACAGATTGTCTGAAATGTCCCCATTAAAACCTTAATAATTACAAGTTTAAAATTTAAATATTTACATATTATGAAAGCATTCAAACTCTTTATCATGCTCTGCTTTACCATTTTGATGGCCTCTTGCGGCTCTGATGCAAAATCCGTTGCAGACAAAATAGATCAAAACAAACCGCTCACCCAAGATGATTATACTGAAATCGTAAACTATTGCGGCAAATTCGCTAAAGAAGCTCAGAAATTTCAAAATCAAATTGATGCACTTCCCGACAACTCTGTGAAAGCTTCCAAAGATAACCAAAAACTCGCTGAGCTTAAAGAGAAATTCCCATACCTTGACAAGTTTAATAAGGCACTCATGGCTGCCACTCCTGAACAGGTAGGCAATGAAAATGTCAGAAAAGTTAATGAACTTGCTCAATACTTATGGTTTACCGCTCCCGATTGGGCTACAATTCAGGATGACCCCAATGTGTCAGGATTTATTGAACAAACTCCGGACTCCGATACATCTAATGTAATCGCCGGAAGTGCCGGAGAGGTCGTCTCTGTGCCAACTGAATAAAATTAATCAAGGAGAATACTAATCCCGTCAGTCGACGAAACTCATTTACATAATAT
Source organism: Bacteroides sp. (assembly GCA_023665145.1). Classification (GTDB taxonomy): domain Bacteria; phylum Bacteroidota; class Bacteroidia; order Bacteroidales; family Muribaculaceae; genus Lepagella. The sequence continues at coordinate 4,748 of JAMPEM010000026.1, read as the reverse complement.
GCAGGAGAGTGCGTAATCAACTTTTCGCGCTCTCCTGAATTTTTTTAATGAAATTTTAATAAAAAGATATGTTCTGCAACATATTTTGCAAACGTTAAAAATTACTCAAACTGACAAAATGTTAACTTTTATGACGAGATAATGTGTTTTTGAGGTGACAATTACCAATAAAATGCCGATTGTGAATATTCTTACTTTACAAATGATAAGTTGTTGCCCAACAAAAAATTTGCAAACAGAAGAAAAATGTTGTACCTTTGCAACAGAATTGAAGAGCAATTCACAATAATTGAAATGTTGAAAATTCCTGCAGTCGGTTTTTCCGCTGTCCGTTCGTGCAAAATATATACGGTATGTACGTCTTTATTTGCGTTAATCCAACTATAATACCAGGGAAACTTGAAACTGCTAAAGTACAATTGAGAAGAATATAAAAATATACGACTTATCTAACACCATGAAAACCTTATACTGAGATTGCACGACAGGAATTTTCACATTTCAAATACCAATCTCTGAAAAAAGTTACTTATCTGATACCAAAAATCACTTCCGGCCTCATGACCGGAAGTGATTTTTTTTGAACTGTTTTCTATTTTCTTTTACTTTGTTATACCCTTGGATGAAATGGTAAAACTGTAAGTGTCAAATTTGAAATTTGTAAACTTACCCTCCATCTTATAATAATAAGGTGTCTTCTCATTATCCCTGCACAGAGTAATAGTTCCTTCATAGCTACCGCACCAGCTACCATTTTCATTCGTTTCCGTCATTGTTATTTTCCAGGTATGAGTCTTCGATGTCAAATCATAACTCTCATTTGTCCCCTTGAAATATAGGAACGCCCCGGCAGGCGATGTCGTATACTGATACTTACCTTTCTCCTCTCCCTTCGCAAAGTTGAAATCCGCCTCAAAATTCTTTACACCATATTTCCCTATAGCTCCAACAAACTCAAGCGGGCCCGACGACAATATCTTCGCCTTCGTTGTCAACTTAATGCTCGCCACATCCTTTGCGTCCCCAAGCTTTATGCGTAACGTCCCCTCATCGCCATTCTCAAGCGACAACACCGATTTGACATCCTTAAACTCCTCATTATCCGAAGCCTCTACTTCCTCTATCTCCTTCCCATTGGCATCATACAGAGTATATCCGAAGCCGGCTTGTACCATAACCTCATCATCATCTACAGATTTCCCAAGCGCTGCAACAGCCTTTGTTGTATACGGCACTGTCACATTCGTACGATGAATTTTCACATCTATATACTGTGATTCACCCTCTCCCTCTATAGCATATTCCTCATCCACAAGTTCAAACGCCCCTGCAAGGTCACCATCTATTTCTGTATCTTCAGGCTTGACTGTGTTTTTACTGCAGCTCCATAGGAAAATACTTAATACTCCTATTAATGTTAATTGTAAAATTTTCATATATTTATACTTTTATTATTATGCTACCTCATATTCTTCTTCACACTAATACACTTACATAAACCTCTGTTTATGTAAAAACTCTATAAAACTCCGCGAAAATTCTTCATTCATAGAGCGTGGGTATCGCACCTCAGCAAAAACCTGCGACAGGTTTTCCTTCCCGTTCTCCTTAATAAACTGCTGATTTGGCTCATAATCATCCTTCGCCTTATATAGCTCCACGATCTTTTCGTCACTCATCTCCGGATACCTCTCATTATAACGTACCGCATCTAATGGAAGTCGCTCAGTTTCCACAGCTCCCTCTGACGGAATACCCACCGACAGGCATGCAACAGGTACAACCAGCTCCGGCAATCCTAAAATCTCAGCTATCTGTCCCGCATTATACGTCACCGTGCCAAGATAACACGTCCCATACCCTCTCATCTCAGCTATTGTGCATATCTGTTGCGCAAAAATTACAGCATCTGTCATCGCGGATATGAACGATAACATATTGTCAAACCCCGCATCAGCGTGGCCTATTTTACACCATTTTACAAATCGATGGAAATCAGCGCAGATTGTCAATAAATGCGAACAACTCTCCACCATCGGCTGACCAAAATGTGCCCCCGACAATGCCCGCTTCCCTTCATCACTCTTAGTCACAATCACACTATAGAGCTGCATATTCCCGGTCGTAGGAGCCTTGCTCGCTGCTGATATTATCGCGTCTATCTCACTATCCGATATCTTTTCAGAAGTATATTGACGTATCGTACCACGATTTTTAAAATAATTCATATCCATTTTGTCACATCTTATGTGTCGCAAAATTATAAAAAATCCTCAGATTTTGCAAATTATTTGGATTTGCCCTGAAAAAATATTATCTTTGCGCTGCAATTGCTCCGGCCTCATATTTTTATTGAGCCCGGAGTCACTTTCCAATATATACAATCCGATGCTTCCGACGCATAATAACAATCTCTCTAATCCGGATTTAGAGGTTGTTTAAAAATAAATGTTAATGGATTTGGGCATAATTTTTGCAGAAATTAACCAAAAAGAAGTCCAATGACATTGACAATTAAAATATTTTGAGTAAATAAAATTGTTAAATTATTGGTGACAATTACTTTAATGATTTTATGAATGAATCATTTTAAGTTTTAATATTAAACAACCTCTTATTATGCACCGATCGGATACATTTTTTTTCGGACTCTCCTTTAGAGTTCATACAAATTACTGAAATTTGAAATCCTATGTGTGGAATTGTAGGTTATATAGGTAGAGGCAACGTTTATGACGTCTTAATCAATGGCCTCCACCGTCTCGAATATCGTGGATATGATTCAGCCGGTGTCGCTCTCGTCGCCCCCTCCGGCAAACTAAGCGTTTATAAAACTCTCGGAAAAGTAAGTAACCTCGAAGCATACTGCAAAGAAAAAGATACAGAAGCTTCTGTAGGTATCGCTCATACCCGTTGGGCTACTCACGGCGAACCATCCGATTGCAATGCACATCCCCATTACTCCGAAGATGGAAACATCGCTTTGGTACACAACGGGACAATAGAAAATTATAAAATCCTCAAAGATGCACTCCTTGAACACGGCTGCACCTTCCATTCTGAAACCGACACCGAAGTGCTCGTTCAGCTTATCGAATACATCCGCGTATCAAATAAATGCTCTCTTGTGGATGCCGTGCGCGAAGCTCTAAACCAAGTGATTGGTGCATACTCAATAGCCGTCGTTGAAAAAAACAACCCCGATACAATTATTGCAGCCAGACAAAGCTCACCGCTCGTTGTCGGTGTCGGAAAAGATGAATATTTCCTCGCATCTGACGCAACTCCCTTTGTAGAATATACCGACAACGTAGTTTACGTAGAAGACGGACAAATTGCTGTAATTGAAAGAGGAAAACCACTACGCCTTCTCGACCTCAACAATCAGGAATCCACCGTCGACGTAAAAAAACTCAAACTCTCCATCTCACAACTCGAAAAAGGAGGATACCCCCACTTTATGCTCAAAGAAATCTTTGAACAACCTGAAACACTCCGTGATTGCATTCGCGGAAGGGTAGTGGAGAACGGAAAACGTGTACTCCTGAACGGTGTAAACGACAATAAAGAGAAATTTCGCAAAGCCAAACGCATCACCCTCGTCGCATGCGGTACATCATGGCACGCCTCTCTGCTCGGTAAATACCTCATTCAGGATATGTGCAAAATTCCTGTGACTGTCGAATACGCATCCGAATTCAGATATTCAAACCCCGTCCTCGATGAAAACGACATAGTCATCGCCGTTTCGCAATCCGGTGAAACGGCTGATACTCTCGCTGCTATTAAAATAGCCCGGAGCATGGGTGCTTTCGTATATGGTATATCTAACGTAGTAGGCTCCTCCATCCCGCGAGAAACTGACTCCGGTACATATATTCACGTAGGCCCCGAAATCGGTGTCGCTTCCACCAAAGCATTCACCGGACAAGTAATGGTGCTGACAATGCTCGCCATCTGCATAGGAAGCCTCAAAGGTACACTCTCCGACGAGCAAGTCGAAACTCTTGGAAAACATATACTTCAAATCCCAAAATTAGTTAAAGAAACACTCAAACTTAACAAGGAAATTGAACGCCTCTCACTCATATACACCTACGCACGTAATTTCCTATACCTCGGAAGAGGATATTCATACCCCGTTGCACTCGAAGGCGCACTTAAGCTCAAAGAAATATCCTATATACATGCCGAAGGATACCCTGCCGCTGAAATGAAACACGGCCCTATCGCGCTAATCGACTCCGAAATGCCCTCAGTGATTATCGCCCCCAAAGACCACCTTTACGATAAAATCGTAAGCAACGTGCAACAAGTCAAAGCCCGTGGCGGAAATATTATCGCAATAGTAACAAAAGGTGATAAAACTATCGCCGGAATTGCCGACCACGTCCTCGAAGTCCCCGAAATGCCCGAATGCCTGACACCTGTCATAACATCCATACCCCTCCAGCTTATGTCATACCACATAGCTATCAATAAAGGCAAAGATGTCGACATGCCAAGAAACCTTGCAAAGTCAGTCACTGTGGAATAATTCAATTAATAATATACCAACCGAATATACCGGGTGTGCCAAACTTTTATTTGGCACACCCGCTTGATTCAGAGGTTGTTCAAAAATATACATCAATGGGATTGAGTAAAATTCTGATAAAATTAACAAGAGACGGCATAGATGCAATCTATTTATTAACTCAACTTTCGCAAGCTTTAACTTGCGAAAAGTTAGGAGGTTGAAGGTTAGA
>JAMPEM010000025.1 GCA_023665145.1 Bacteroides sp. | reverse complement strand
TTCCTCAAAAATTATGCCCAAATCCATTAACATTTATTTTTAAACAACCTCTTAATGGATTTGGATTTAATTTTTTACAATCGTTACAGACTTATAAAATTGATGTAGTACCAGAAAATCCATGTGCATAATGATGCTATCAACCATATTACGGTAAGAACAATAGCCCATGTTTTTCCTAAGACCTTCTTTCTGTAATAAGCATTCAATAAAATGAGCAGGAATATACATAACGGAATACCTATTGCAAAGATTGTGGCTATACTACCACCGAAGACTGCCCATACCGGAATTTGACACTCATAAATAAAAGGTATGGTATAAGGCGCAATAACACCTCCGGCAACGCAATATGCAATCATTGCAATAATAATGGCAAACAAGGCAAGAGCAAGTGCAAATACTATAGGGATGGCGATTATTGCCATAACCACAATACATACCTTGGCAATTACTCCCAATACGTTCATAAACGATGTTAGAAAACTCCTGAATCCTGTTTCTGTACAATTTTCTGATGAATCAGAATAGCTGGAGAATGCATCTTTGACAGTCTTCCCAATGTTGGATAATGTAGGACTTTCTCCTTTCAATTCCATAAATTGTAAAGAGGTTTTGGCTTCGGGTATTATTGCCCAAAGAATCAGATAAATCCAGAAAGCATTTGCTACGGAAAGCAGAACGGATAATACAAAAATTAGTCTTACCCAGATTACATCAATGTCAAAATAAGAGGCGATGCCCGAACATACCCCTCCTATTATCTTCGTACGCGGATCTCTATACAGACGATGTTTCACTTTCTTTTCATCTATATTTTGCGAAAATGGGGGAGGAGTTACCTCTTCTTCTATCCTGATATCTTCATTTCCTGATGAATCTTTGGAAATGTCAATATCGATAAACTCCTCCGGCTTTCCCAGGCAATCAATCGCTTTTTCGACCATCCGGAATGTAACTATACGCTTCCCATTATCTGTATATTCAAGCAAAAGCTCTGCTATGCGACCTTCAATATCATCAAGAAGTTCGGAATCCTCTTTTGCAATTTTCAATGCGTTTTTAAGCGTGTCCAGATAATTATTCAGAAGATCAAAAGCGTCTTCGTCAATGGTGAAAAGAAATCCACCCAAATTTATGTTCTTTGTTATTTTCATTTTCCTTTGATATTGTTTACAGTGTCTAATAATGATTGCCACTCATTTTCAAGAAGTGAGAGTGCTTCTATACCTTTGGATGTAATGCTGAAGTATTTACGCGGAGGCCCCTCAGAAGATTCAGACCATTCATACGTCAACTTTTCCTCTTTTTTCAGACGATTAAGCAATGTATAAATCGTACCTTCAACTACAATAAAATTTGTTTCCTTTAGTTTTTGTATGATTCCGGAAGGATACTCTTTCCCTTCTTTCATCATTAAAAGAACGACATACTCAAGTATCCCTTTTCTCATTTGTGATTTACTATTATTTTGCTCAGGCATAATTAATTGTTTAATTTAATCGATATACACCCCTTCGATATCACTTCCCGTCACAGATTTATTCCTGATGATGTGGAATTTCCACTCTTGGTAATATCATCATTGTTAATCTCAGTGTTAGTACGCTTGTCTTGAACATTCTTAAGCGTTCCGAAATTCCACGAAATACTCATTCCCACATTCCAATTTTTATTTCGCCAAAGAGTTCTCATTTCTGCACCATCCATATTTGTCATACTTTTATAACTCTGCGTATCTTCAAGGAAATTCATCGCATTCATACTAAGCGTCAAAGATTTGTCCTTAAGCATCTTTTTTGAGACTGAAATTCCGTAATAATACCATCCTGAAGACGTGCCCTGTAAAGATACAGTTCTTAATCCTTGACCACCGTAAGCATTGAATATCCATGATGAGGGAATGGAGTATGACCAATTTGCATTCCAATTTCCTCCCCATCCATAATTATGCCATTTGTCACCCTTTATATCCGTATAATTGACTGCCCCGGTAAGATTTAGATTCATCCCTTTAGCTATCTGCCATGTAAAAATAGCATTTAATTCCGGAGTTTCTGAATGTCCGATATTCATAGGCATCTGCAACAATCCATCAGATGTACGTGTGTAACATCTTACAATCATATCGGTAATTGCAGTATACTGCAACGTCAGCGATACTCCAAATACACTCCCGAAATTAGAGTAGGAGAGTGCTGCCTTATGATTGTTCACCGATTTAAGATTCGGATTTCCCGAAATGCTGACACCACTCAAATTAATTCCGTTATATGGATTTAAATCGTTGATATTCGGTCGATTGATTGAATGTTGATAGTTAATGCGTATTTGCGACATGGGATTAAATGCCCATGATAATGTAGCACTTGGGACTAAATTGTCAAGATTCTTCCCAAACGACAACTCCTCATTAACTCTATTGTCAATATCAGTGCGAGAATATTCATATCTCAACCCCGCTTTCGTTGTCAGATTTCCAAAGTGCCCGGTATATTCCCCATATACAGCTTCTATATTCTGCTTTTGAAGAATATTGCTCGTCAAACCATTCTGCGGTGTAAGCTCAAGAGTATAGTTTTCCATCTCAGTATTACCATAAGCTGTATTATGGCGGAAGATCCCTTTGGCACCTATTTCCAAGAGATGTTTCTCCCCCGACAAGGGTAATGTATAATCGATTTGTATAGTATGTTCCCTGGTATAATTGTTTGTCCTGTTGATAGAAGCCGGAACGAATGTTTCTGAATCTTCAAATAGGTAATCGTTATTACAATCTATTGAAGATTTTCCAAAATTATAAAGATAGGCCGCAACCAAATAATGATTCGAGGTAAAAGAATGTTGATAATTAAAACCGGTCGACATATTGGAGAAACCTAAATCAAGAGCCATATCTCGAGTATACTTGATACCGGAGGCGGGGGATAACATCATGCGGGAATATAGTTCATGATAGAGACCGTCTATTCCGACACTGGTGAAATTGAAACTACCCGTAAAAAGATTTTTTGCATCATGCTCATACGAAAGATTGAATCCGGCATCTATTACATTGAATTTTTGCGACTGCTTTGTGAAACCGTTTTCTAATGATGTAGTCTTTCCTGATTTATCGAAATATTTCGTATCTACGATCTGCTCAGATGCCACAGGGAAAATGTAATTAGTGGCGTATGACGCATTCACACTGCCGACAATTTTTCCATATTTCATTCTTCCAAATCCGGAAACGCTCTGGGATTGTTTGCCGAAATCAAGGTTTAAATTTGCATTATACCCATCTTGAGACTGTGCCCGTTCAGTGATAAAATTCAATATAGCGGAAGCTCCCTCGGCATCATATTTAGCCCCGGGCTCTGTGATGACCTCAATCCTAACAACTGCATTGGCCGGCATAGCCTTGAAAATCATCGATGCATTAGCTGATATGGTAGGCTCTTCCTTACCATTTATCAAAATCTTATAATTGGACTGCCCATTCACTTTCACATTCCCGTCACCATCTACCGTTACTAACGGAACCTTCCTAAGAACGTCGATTAATGAACTTCCGGCAGCAGAAGGATCCTCATCTATATTATAATTTACCTTTCCATTTGCCGAGGTGATGATTGGCTTATCGGCAGTTACCACTATCTCTTCAAGTTCATCATAACCGGAGATGCTGTCAGGCGATTGATTCATGCCATAAGCATCGATCATTCCAATCATCAATAATAATAAAGAGGCATATAGTCCCCCCATAATCTGACTAAAGAAGTCTGTTTTTTTCATTCTTGATTAATTAATTTCTGAAATTCAAATTGTTAAATGATGCAATCACAAGTGGATTAATGTTTACGCTGCAAAGTTAATTAAAAATTTAGTACTATGCAATACTAAGTACTAAATTTGTTTATTATTTTCAAAAAATTCTCGACCGACAATAGATGAATTTACTATCCGGAAAGTTGTCTAATCCATTTTTTCTTCGTAAATTTGCAAAACCAAATACAACAGCAAATGCTTACAGACTCCCGCAAAGCCGTCCTGACTCTTGAAGACGGTACTACCTTTGAAGGATATTCTTTTGGATATGAGTCACCTTGTGCCGGAGAAGTCGTTTTCAATACCGCGATGACCGGATATCCCGAGAGCCTCACCGACCCATCTTATGAAGGTCAAATCTTAGTAACAACCTATCCAATTCTTGGTAATTACGGTGTGCCGTCCCATGATGTAAAGGGGGATGACAACGTAGAGCAATACTTTGAATCGTCTCGCATTCATTGTGAGGCGATTATTTGTCAAGACTACTCATCCATTCCATCCCATCATCTCTCCATCAGAACCTTGAGCGATTGGCTTAATGAACAGCATATTCCCGGTATTTTCGGTGTAGATACAAGGCGTCTCACCAAGCACCTCAGAGAAAAAGGTAGTATGCTTGGAAAAATCACTTTTGAAAATGGCGACGATATAGATTTTCGTGACCCAAACAAAGAGAACTTGATTGCAAAAGTCTCCACCAAAGAGATTAAAGAATTTGGAACAGGTGATAAGCATGTAGTCCTTGTTGATTGTGGCACTAAATTCAATATCATCAGATGCCTCACCCGAAGAGGAGTTAAAGTAACTCTCGTCCCCTGGGATTTCGATTTTAATTCTTTAGAGTTTGACGGCCTTTTTATTAGTAACGGACCCGGCTCTCCGGAATTCGCCGATGCCACGGTTAATAATATTCGTAAATTTATGAATTCCGACAAACCAATCTGCGGAATCTGTATGGGTAATCAACTTCTTGCTAAAGCCGCAGGTGCCAAAATATTTAAACTGAAATATGGTCACCGCAGCCATAATCAACCGGTACGATTAAATGGAACGAACAGATGTTTCGTTACCTCCCAAAATCATGGCTTTGCCGTCGATAATAATTCCATACCGGATGATTGGGAGCCACTCTTTATCAATCTCAATGATGGTACGAATGAAGGACTCCGACATAAGTCAAAACCATATTTCTCAGCTCAGTTCCATCCTGAAGCAAGCAGCGGACCTAAGGATACAGAATTTATTTTCGATGATTTTATTAACCTTCTGAAAAAATAAGCCATGAATCAAGACAAAAACATCAAGAAAGTTCTCATCCTCGGATCTGGTGCCCTAAAAATTGGTGAGGCCGGTGAATTTGATTACAGTGGCTCACAAGCCATCAAGGCTCTTAAAGAAGAAGGAATTACATCTGTATTGATTAATCCTAATATTGCGACGGTACAAACCTCTGAAGGTTTTGCCGACAATATTTATTTCTTGCCCGTTACTCCATACTTTGTTGAAAAAGTTATTGCTAAAGAAAACCCGGATGGCATTTTGTTATCATTCGGAGGTCAAACAGCACTAAACTGCGGAGTCGCCTTATATGAAAACGGTATCCTTGAAAAATATGGCGTAAAAGTGCTTGGAACTCCCGTTCAAGCAATAATTGATACAGAAGACAGAGAACTCTTTGTCAAAAAACTTGATGAGATTGATATAAAAACAATTAAAAGCGAAGCATGCTCCTCTCTCGAAGAGGCAGTGCTCGCTGCTGACAGATTAACATACCCGGTAATTGTCAGAGCCGCATACGCTCTCGGTGGCCTTGGTTCCGGATTTTGTGATACTCGCGAAGAACTCATTACCCTCGTGGAAAAAGCACTGTCTTTCTCACCACAAGTGCTTGTGGAAAAGTCACTTAAAGGATGGAAAGAGGTCGAATATGAGGTGGTGAGAGATAGATTTGATAATTGCATTACTGTCTGCAATATGGAAAACTTTGACCCTCTCGGTATACATACCGGTGAGAGTATCGTTGTCGCTCCTTCGCAAACATTAAGCAATGAGGACTACCATTTCCTAAGAAAACTTGCCATCAAGATTATTCGACATATCGGTATCATTGGTGAATGTAATGTGCAATACGCATTTGACCCCAAATCAATGGACTACAGAGTAATTGAGGTGAATGCCCGTCTCTCTCGATCCTCTGCTCTAGCATCAAAAGCTACAGGATATCCCCTCGCTTTTGTTGCCGCCAAATTAGGACTCGGTTATGGCCTTCCCGACTTGAAAAACTCTGTTACTAAATCTACATCAGCATTCTTCGAACCGGCTCTTGACTATATTGTTTGCAAAATCCCCCGCTGGGATTTAGGTAAATTCCACGGCGTGCAACGAGAAATCGGCTCCTCTATGAAGTCCGTAGGTGAGGTAATGGCTATCGGTCGTACTTTCGAAGAAGTAATCCAGAAAGGTCTCCGTATGATTGGACAGGGAATGCATGGATTTGTGGAAAACAAAGATATTCATTTCGATAACCTGGATAAAGCATTAAGTGAACCTACTGATCGCCGCATATTTGCAATTGCCGCAGCGTTAACTCATGGATACACACCGGAAAAAATCCATGAGCTTACAAAAATAGATATGTGGTTCCTTATAAAATTGCACAATATAATTCTTACATCGCGGAACCTTGAAAAATATGATTCTCTCGATGAACTGCCGGATGAACTGCTTCGTATTGCCAAGCAAATGGGCTTCAGTGATTTCCAAGTGGCTAGAGCATTATGGCCTGAAAAGATGGCAAAAGAGTCCAACAAAGCCTCAGACAAGGTAAGGTATCATAGAATCAAAAAAGGTATTCTTCCCGTCGTCAAACAAATTGATACCCTCGCTGCAGAATATCCTGCTCAGACAAACTATCTTTATATGACTTATAACGGTGAAGAAAATGATATCGATTACGAATATGATGCCAAAAGTGTAATTGTTCTTGGCTCAGGTGCATATCGTATCGGAAGCTCCGTAGAATTCGATTGGTGCGGAGTCAACGCCTTGATGACCGTAGAAAATGAAGGGTATCGTCCGGTGATGATTAACTATAATCCGGAAACCGTTTCCACTGATTATGACATGTGTGCCAGACTATACTTTGATGAACTCACTTTCGAACGTGTCATGGATATCATCGATATGGAAACACCTCATGGTGTTATCCTTTCCACCGGTGGACAAATCCCTAACAATCTCGCTGTAAGACTGGCTGACTCTGATGTAAACATTCTGGGTACTCAAGCTGTGGATATCGACAGGGCAGAGGATCGCAATAAATTCTCTACTCTTTGTGACACAATCGGTGTGGATCAACCGCGATGGAGCGAACTGACATCAATGGAAGATATCGATAAATTTGTTGCTGAGGTAGGATTCCCGGTATTAGTCAGACCATCATACGTTCTTTCCGGTGCTGCTATGAATGTTTGCTCAAATGAAGAAGAATTGACCCGATTCTTACAGCTCGCTGCAAATGTTTCAAAGCAGCATCCCGTTGTGGTAAGCGAATTTATCAGCCAGGCAAAAGAAATTGAAATGGACGCCGTAGCCCAAAACGGAGAAATAAAACTTTACGCCATCTCCGAGCATATCGAATTTGCCGGAGTTCACTCAGGTGATGCTACCATTCAGTTTCCTCCGCAAAAATTATATGTGGAGACAATGAGACGCATAAAGAAAATTTCCGGTAAAATTGCCCGGGCTCTTCACATCTCAGGACCATTCAATATCCAATTCCTTGCCAAAAACAACGACATCAAGGTAATAGAATGTAACCTCAGAGCTTCGAGATCGTTCCCCTTCGTTTCTAAAGTGTCAAAACAGAATTTCATCGATACTGCCACAAAGGTAATGCTCGGAATCCCCGTAGACAAACCGTCTAAATCAGCGTTTGACCTGGATTATGTGGGAATTAAAGCCTCTCAATTTTCATTCTCTCGTTTACAAGGTGCAGATCCTGTGCTCGGTGTCGATATGTCCTCTACAGGAGAAGTGGGATGCCTCGGTGATGATACCTCCGAAGCTGTACTTAAAGCCATGCTTTCAGTAGGATATTCCATTCCCAAAAAGAAAATATTGATGAGCAGCGGGACGGCAAGGCAGAAAGTCGACTTGCTCGAACCAGCACGTATGCTTCATAAAAAGGGTTATACAATATGTGCTACAGAGGGAACACAACAATTCCTCAACGAAAATGGTGTACCCGCTATCAGAGTCTATTGGCCGGGCGAGCAAAAACAGCCGCAAATTCTTGAAATGCTTCACAACAAGGAAATTGACCTTGTGATTAACATACCAAAGAATCTTACACCCAAAGAACTTAGCAACGGATACAAAGTAAGACGAGCCGCAGTAGACCTTAATATACCACTCCTCACCAACACCCGACTCGCTTCAGCATTCATTAATGCCTTTTGCGAACTTACTCTTGAAGATATCAAAATAAAACCTTGGAGCGAATACAAATAACATGCAACAGAAACCTGATTTCAGACGTAAACCCGACTGGCTTAAAATAAAACTTCCCCGAGGATTCAAAACAAGCCAGGTTGTAGGTCTGCTTAACGAAAAACATCTTCACACAATATGCAGCAGCGGAATGTGTCCTAACAGAGGTGAATGTTGGGGAGCAGGAACAGCGACTTTCATGATTGGGGGGAATATATGTACCCGCAGTTGTAAATTTTGCAATGTCGCTACCGGAAGACCTCTACCTCTTGACAAAAAGGAGATTGACGATATTGTAAAATCAGTCAAAGACCTTAATCTCAAACATGTCGTTATAACATCTGTAGACAGAGATGACCTCCCTGACTGTGGAGCTTCTCATTGGGCTGATATGATTAGAACACTTAAAACAAACTGTCCGGGTGTCACAATGGAAGTGTTGATTCCTGACTTTAAGGGAAATATGGAGCTCGTTGATACCATCATTGCAGAAAAGCCCGATATCATCTCTCATAACATGGAGACTGTCAGAAGACTGACTCCGGACGTAAGATGTTTCGCTACATATGACACCTCGCTGAATGTTATTAAACATATAGCTCAAAGCGGTATCAGATCAAAAAGTGGAATTATGCTCGGTCTTGGCGAAACTCGCGAAGAAATCTTGCAGACCATGGATGACTTGATTCAAGTCGGATGTGAGGTTATGACTATCGGACAATACCTTCAACCTACCAAGCAGCATTATCCGATTCAAGAATATGTCCATCCTGACACATTCGAGGAATACCGTGTGATAGGTCTCAGCAAAGGATTCAAACACATGGAGAGTGCTCCAATGGTAAGATCCAGTTATCACGCCGAAAGACATGTCCATTAACATCTCATTTGAAGGAGTGTGTGACTATCGCCCGATGTGGGAAAAACAGCTCCGACTTTTCAACAATCTCATTTATGAGACTCAACAAGGAGTTGAAAATCCGAACGAACATATACTCCTTGTAGAACATAATCATGTCTATACACTCGGCAAACACGGACACCCCGAAAATATGCTTGCCGACGAAAAACGCCTATCGCAATATGGAGCCGAGTGTATTAAAATAGAGCGCGGAGGCGACATAACATATCATGGCCCGGGACAGTTAGTGGTTTATCCCATAATTTCACTGAGAAAACATTCACTGGGTGTAAAGAATTATGTCACTCTGCTGGAAGAAGCTGTTATACTATTTTTAGCACGATATGGCATTGTTGGTCAACGAATTGATGGCGCAACAGGAGTGTGGATAGACAAGGGGACATCGAAAGAGCGAAAAATTTGTGCAATCGGAGTGAAATGCCGCAAATTCGTTACAATGCACGGCCTCGCCCTGAATATTAATACCAATCTTAATTATTTTTCGCTAATAAATCCATGCGGATTTGTTGACAAAGGCGTCACATCAATAGCACAAGAAATAGGACATGAGATAGATTTTAAAGTCGCTGCCGAAGAATTTGGAAATCTACTTGCTTCAATGTTAAGATAGCTACTTCTATGCACTAAAGATAAGGTTAAGAGTAAGAGGTTAAAATAATCTCTTATCTTGCCTTGCGTTAATGGTAGAATTGTGGTATAAAGTCAATTACCGCTAATGACGATTATACCTCAAGTGTCCGGAAATTTCCTTTAGAAAGGTCAAATGTCAAAATTTTGTCTGATAAAGGCGTACCCGTATTGGTAAATAATTTAATGGCTTCTGCAGCCATTATAGAAGCGGCTACTCCGGCAGCAGGCCCGACAACTCCATCAATGGAGCAAGGTGTTATCCCACCGTCTATACCCTCCGGAAATATTTCAGAAAATTTTGTACTTCCAGGCAATATTGTCATCACTTGGCCACGAAATCCGGAAACACCGGCTATAATAAGTGGCTTCTTTTTTAGGGTACACACTTTTTCAAGCATGTATTTTGTAGCCGGATTATCAGAGCCGTCAATCATTACGTCAACTATGTCGGCTATTCTTTCTGCCTCCTTATGTGAAACGAGCTTTGGTATTACTTCCACTTTCACTTTGGGATTGAGATTTCTGATGCGGCTTTTCAGGATGTCAGATTTGGGCATTCCGGCTTCGTCTGAGCTAAAGAAGAGCTGTCGGTGAAGGTTTGATACATCTATGGTGTCAAAGTCGGCTATAACGAGCTTTTTTATACCGGCTCCGGCAAGGTACATGGCAGTAAGTGACCCAAGTGCTCCGCAACCGATAACAGCTACGCCGGAGTTGGATATTTTCTCTTGACCGGTTTGTCCTATTCCATCAACTTTGACTTGTCTTGAATATCTTATTTTAGAAGATTCTGTCATTCCTTTTCGTCAAGTGGTGGAGGTGTACCGGCATCGTCATCATTATTGTCGGACGATGGTAATAAATTCTGTTCATTCCCCTCATGCTTTGATAGCTCAATCACTTCATCTGTACGGGACTTCCATTTTCTGGGACCAAGGATTCGCTCAACATCTGCACGATAAATTACTTCTTTTTCAAGAAGTAGATCTCTCATTTCGTTGTGTTGTTTGGCGTATTCTCTAAGAATTTTTTTCGCACGTTCGTATTGTTCATTGACTATTCTTTTGACCTCTTCATCTATGAGTGACGCCGTCTCTTCCGAATATGGTTTTGTAAAGCCGTATTCCTGACCTGTAGAATCCATATAGTTAAGGTTGGGAAGCTTTGAGCTCATACCATAAACTGCCACCATGGCTCTGGCAAGTTTTGTTGCACGTTCCAAGTCGTTGCTTGCTCCTGTACCCACCTCACCGAGGAAAACCTCTTCAGCTGCCCTTCCGGCCACCAATGAACACATACTGTCAAGAAGAGCCTGAGCCGGAGCCACAACTCTTGATTCCGGAGCATACCATGCAGCTCCGAGAGCCATACCTCTTGGCACAATTGTAACTTTCACCAAAGGGTCGCCATATTTTATCAGCCATGACACAGATGCATGTCCGGCTTCATGAGTGGCAATTGTTTCTTTTTCTTCGGGAGTGATAATTCGTGAACGTTTTTCCATTCCACCGATTATCCTGTCGACAGCAGCCATGAAGTCATCCCATGTAACCTCCTGTTTGTTATTGCGCGCGGCAATCAGAGCCGCTTCGTTGCAGACATTTGCAATATCGGCTCCGCTGAAACCTTGAGTCTGGCGTGCAAGTTGCTCTACATCAAGGTTAGCACTTGTCTTAATCTTGCGCAGATGTACATTGAAAATTTCAATGCGGTCTGTAAGTTCGGGCAAATCTACATTTATCTGACGGTCAAAGCGTCCCGGTCTCATGAGAGCTTTGTCAAGCATGTCAGCGCGGTTGGTCGCTGCGAGAATGATAACTCCATTGTTTGAGCCGAAGCCGTCCATTTCCGTTAGCATCTGATTTAGCGTATTCTCCCTTTCGTCATTGCTCCCCATATTGGGATTTTTTCCACGGGCGCGACCGACTGCGTCAATCTCATCAATAAATACGATGCATGGTGCTTTCTCTTTAGCTTGTTTGAACAAGTCTCTTACACGAGCGGCACCGACACCTACAAACATTTCGACGAAATCGGAACCTGACATGGAAAGGAACGGGACATTGGCTTCACCGGCTACAGCCTTTGCAAGTAATGTCTTTCCTGTACCCGGAGGACCAACAAGAAGGGCACCTTTGGGAATTTTGGCACCAAGTTCTGTATATCGTTGCGGATTTTTCAAAAAATCCACTATTTCTTCCACTTCCACTTTAGCCTCGGCCAGTCCGGCTACATCTTTGAATGTGACATTTGTACCATCGGATTTGTCAAAAAGTTTTGCTTTGGATTTTCCTACACTGAATATTCCCCCACCATTGCCGGCTGCACCACTCATCTTTCTTGACATGAATACCATGAATAAGACAAAAACGAGGATTGGCCCGAAATACCAGAATATTTTCATCAGGTCAGAACCCTTTTCGTAGGTCACTTTGATGGCCGGCTTTTTCTCCTGAATTAGGTGAGAATTCCATGCATCAATTTTGTCTTGTATTTTGTCCGAAGAGGGGATGATTGTTTTAATTTTTTTATCACCCTGGAATTGTTCATCATTTGAAAAACCGTGTTTTTTCGCAGCCGCATCGGTGAGAAATCCTTCAGCGATGCCATTTTCAGCGAATACGGTGATTTTTGATATTTCACCGTTTACAGCGGCTGCTTCAAAATCAGTCCAGTCTACGTCTTTTGTTTGAGAACCATCCTGGAAATAATATAGAGCAAGGAGTGAGAGTCCGATCAGAGCATACATCCAATACATGTTCATCAGCGGACGTTTATTTTTATTGGGGCTGTTTTTAGGAAGAATATTCTTCATATCAGTCAGGTTATTAAAAGAATATCAGCTTTAGGAAATGAAGTGAGAATTATGTGGTAAAGAATCAATCAATGTCAGGGATTAATTGTGTTGGGGCATCGCTCCATAATTCCTCTAAATTGTAGAATTGTCTTGTTTCCGGTAAGAAAATATGAACAAAAATGTCACCATAATCAAGTACAATCCATTGAGAATTGCGATAACCATCATAATTAATGGGCTTAACATGCTTCAATTCAATAACTTTGTCTCTGACGGAATCCGCAATAGCAGCTACTTGAGATGTTGATTTCCCCTGACAAATAATAAATTTAGAAGCATTTGAAACGCCAAGTGCGGCCAAATCCAATATTGTAATTTTTGATCCTTTTTTATCTTGAATACCGTCAATGACGGCTGCAGTAATATCTTTTGTTTCCGACATGTATCTATTATACATAGTTTGTTCTCAATATATAACGTTTATACTTGAAAAATGTTTTAAGATTTTGATACATTACATAAGTATTTTTCGGATGGCATTAAGTAATTATCCATTGATTTGGAAAGGCGATGGAATTTTTGTAATTTTGTAACATGATAACGACAGTGCAGATAAGAGTCTCACCGCAAGTGGCTGCAACTCCGTCAATGCTTGGGAAAGAGGTCTCAAAAAGATTGGGGATTCCTCAGGAGGATATCAATGACATAGTTGTGATACGTCAGAGTATAGATGCTCGAAAAAAGCCCGTAGTTATGAATCTGACTGTAAGGGTGGCTGCAGATGGGGATAATTCAGCCTCTGTGCCGAAGCATAATATAAAACTTGAGGATGTATCGGAATCGAAAGAATCTGTGATAATAGTGGGTGCCGGGCCTGCCGGACTTTTTGCAGCTCTCAAAGCTATAGAGCTTGGAATAAAGCCAATCGTTTTGGAGCGTGGGAAAGAGGTAGAAAAGCGTATATATGATTTGGCCGCGATATCTCGTAATGGGATTGTGGATTGTGACTCAAATTATTGTTTCGGAGAAGGTGGTGCGGGTGCATTTTCTGACGGTAAACTCTTTACGCGCAGTAAGAAAAAGGGTAATGTAGATGAGATTTTACAATTACTGGTACAATATGGCGCATCTGAAAAAATCCTTTGTGATGCGCATCCGCATATAGGAAGTGACAAGCTTCCGCGAGTGATTAGAAATATTAGGGAGAGTATAATAAATCATGGGGGAGAGGTGCATTTCAATACAAGAGTGACCGACTTGATTATTTCAGATAACACAGTTAAAGGCGTTATCGTCAAAGAGGGGAAAGAGTATTTCGGACCTGTGATATTGGCGACGGGACATTCAGCACGCGATGTTTATGAGATGTTGGATCGGGATAATGTCGCCATAGAAGCCAAAGGAATAGCAATTGGCGTGAGACTGGAGCATCCTCAAAGCCTGATAGACAAGATACAGTATCATTCCCCAGAGGGAAGAGGAAAATGGTTGCCGGCAGCCGAATATTCTTTCGTTACCCAATCTGAAGGAAGGGGAGTTTATTCATTTTGTATGTGCCCGGGGGGAGTAATAGTTCCGGCCGCGTCTGCCCCCGGAGAGCTTGTTGTTAATGGGATGTCTGCATCCGGGAGGTCGGGTAAATTGGCAAATTCCGGCATGGTTGTTCAGATTCTACCCGGTGATTTTCCCGAATTTTCTCACCATGGAGCTCTTGAGATAATGGAACTTCAACGTTGGCTTGAGAGAGTTTTCTTCGAGGCAGCCGGAAAAACTCTTATTGCACCTGCTCAAAGAATGACGGATTTTGTAGAGAAACGTATTTCAAAATCTTTACCTCGTAGCAGCTATCCACCCGGTATTATAAGTAAACCATTGCATGAGTTGTTGCCTCCGTTTATTTCAGAGCGGTTGCGAGAAGGCTTTAAGGAATTCGGAAAAAAATCAAAGGGTTTCCTCACCAACGATGCCTGTATGATAGGTTTGGAATCACGTACATCAGCACCTGTCAGGATTCCTCGAAACAAGGATACATTGGAGCATGTGGAATTGAAAGGATTCTTTCCATGCGGAGAGGGAGCAGGGTATGCCGGGGGAATTGTTTCAGCTGCCATAGACGGACAGCGTTGTGCTTCACAAGTGTTCACATATTTTTATAATCATAATCCTCATGGTACTGTTTCATGTAAATAAAGAGGAGCAAAAAACAAATAATAATAATAAACATCAGTCATGCCAATAATACTCAACATAGAGACTTCATCTAAAACATGTTCCGTAGCACTTTCAGAAGATGGTCAAATCTTATATTCACTTGAAGATACACAAGGATTGAATCATGCTACAAAACTTGCACCTTTTGTTGAGAAATGCATGGAGGAGCTTGCCAGAAAAGAGAGAAAGCTTGATGCTGTAGCTGTAAGTAACGGTCCCGGAAGTTATACCGGCTTAAGGATAGGACTATCCCTTGCCAAAGGGCTTTGTTTTGGCCTTGATATACCACTTATTACGCTAAATACGCTTGAAATAATGGCAGTCAAAGCTATGTTTCACAGTTTTGAATGGCAAGGTGATGAGATAATAATTCCGATGGTGGATGCAAGACGTATGGAAGTTTATACTGCCGGGTATGATTTTTCTCTGAATGAGGTTCTATCCCCCGGCCCAATGATTCTTGACGAAAACAGCTATTCTGACATAGCCCTAACAGGGAAGAAATTAATTTTAATCGGGGATGGAGTGGTAAAGGCGAAGGATATTTTGAAATTGCCTGATGTAAAGTATATAGAGAAGGGTATGCCGGTGGCATGTGATATGGTGGCGTTGTCGGAGAAATATTTTCGTGAAAGGAAATTTGCCGATGTAGCGTACTCCACACCAACATATTTAAAAGAGTGGCAACCCACCTCCGCTCCGAAACCGATGTGAGATGACAAGATAAGGATACAATGGCAAAAAACAAGACAGCATATGTGTGCACCAATTGTGGATATGATTCAGCCAAATGGCTTGGGAAATGTCCTTCATGCGGAGAATGGAATACATTCGCGGAAGAGAGGGTAAGTGCGAAACAGAAGGGTAGATCCCTTGTAACTCAGAGTAATAGCAAGCCACAACGTCTGTCGGAAATCAAGCCGTTGGAGGAACCTCGTATCCACATGCCGAGTGAGGAACTCAACAGAGTATTGGGTGGAGGATTGGTGGCCGGAAGTCTTACTCTTTTAGGTGGAGAACCCGGAATAGGGAAATCCACATTGTTACTTCAAAATATCCTCTCTATAAGGCAGAGAAAAATATTGTATATCTCCGGGGAGGAGAGCTCTACACAATTGAAGCTGCGGGCTGACCGCCTTGGGAAAGTGGCTGAGAACACTTTGATATTGTGTGAAACATCGCTCGACAGGATTCTTGATCATCTTGAGAGGGAGAGTCCGGGACTTGTGATAGTGGATTCGATACAGACTGTTTATAATCCGGAATTGGAATCGGCAGCAGGAAGTGTAAGTCAGGTCAGAGATTGCGCTACAGCATTGCTGAGATATGCCAAAGAGACCGGTGTGCCCGTAATTCTTGTGGGACATATCAATAAGGATGGTGTTATAGCCGGCCCCAAGGTGCTTGAACATATTGTGGATACAGTCCTTCAGTTTGAGGGTGATAGACAATATCTTTATCGTCTTTTGAGATCGATAAAAAATCGATTTGGCTCTACATCGGAAATTGGTATCTATGAGATGGTGGAAAAGGGATTACGTGAGGTTGCGAATCCTTCAGAGATGCTTCTGTCTGACAACCGAGAAGAATCAATGTCGGGAATATCAATAGGTGTCACCACTGAAGGGATAAGACCATTTCTTGTTGAGGTACAGGCGTTGGTATCTACCGCGGCATATGGAACACCTCAACGTTCCGTGACGGGATATGATCAGAGACGACTCAACATGTTGCTTGCGGTGTTGGAGAAACGGGCAAAATTCAGATTGGGACAGAAAGATGTATTTCTTAATATAGCCGGTGGAATAAAGGTTTCTGACCCTTCGCTTGATCTCGCGGTGGTAGCATCTGTGATGTCATCAAATTTTGATATTGCAATTCCAACTGATATTGCAATGGCCGGTGAGGTGGGTCTTTCCGGGGAAATACGTACGGTGACGAGGATTGAAAGCAGGGTGGCAGAAGCTGCGAAGCTGGGATTCAAGAAGATATTTATACCAAAGCACAATATGAAAGGGGTGACAAAAAGATTTAAAATTCAGATTGTGGAGGTAAGGAAAATTGAAGAATTACTTGGAAATATTTTCGGTTGATAATCGTTTAAATTCCGGCACCGATACCAAACAATGCATAATCATAAATGCAAGGATCATCGGGACGAAGGCGGGCAAGCGTTTGTGTCAGTTCGATAACGGATTTTTTATCGTTGGCCTTACGATTTAATAATCCCAATTCTCTTGATACGTTTCCGACATGGACATCAAGGGGTATAAACAATTGACTTTTTTTTAGAGAATCCCAAATTCCAATATCCACAATACCATCGTCTCTGACCAACCATCTAAGTGCCATATTAATACGTTTGAGCGCAGTAGTATTCATATTTAAAGGTAGGGCACGAGAATTGGTAGTGCCATGATTGACATCCGTCATCACTTTTTGCATATTTTCAACAAGACACCATGCGGGATATGGGTTTTGCGGAGCATTTACGGCAGTGCAGAAATCGTCGAGGGAACCGTAGGTTTTAAAGATGTATCTTAATCCGCGCAATAAGTGATTAAGGTCAGATGCAAATAGCGTACGGTGGATATTTTTATGGGGATTCATTGCTTCGTAGGCTTCTTCTCTGATAAAATCTGATGGGTTGAAATCCATCATTTGCAGAGTGTTTTCTATATCCCGACAAATCATTTTTCTATTTCCCCAGGCCATGATTGCGCTAAGAACAGCTACTATCTCGATATCCTGTTTTTTTTCGAATCTACGAGGAAACTGTACCGGGTCATCTCCGATAAACGCCGGAGAATTAATCCTTTGAGCTTCCGACTCAAGCAATTCCGCAATCTCTTTTTTTATAATATTCATATTATAATGTGTCAAGTATTAAGAGGTTGTTTAATAATAAAACTTTAAATGATTCATTCATAAAATAGTTAAATAGGTTTTGTTCAATCGGTTAACAATTTTATTCACGTAAAGAATTTTAATTGTCAATGTCTGTGGATTTCTTTTTGGTTAATTTCTGCAAATTCGTAAATCGTGTAGAGAGTTACACTCATTTCTCATTTACAAAAATTTCATCAAAAATTATGCCCAAATCCATTAACATTTATTTTTAAACAACCTCTAAAAATATTAATCACTATTCTTTGTAAAGGGAACGGAATATAATTTATAAAATTGCATCGATTTGAAAAAATGAATGCCCGGCTTAATACCCGAGCATCTATTTTTTTAACTACCTCTAAATTATCTTTCTGATATTATCAAATTATTCGTAACGTATGGATATTAAATCCCAATCAATAATGTCAAAAATGCGATGTAGATATTCAGCTCGCAAATTCTGATAGTCAAGGTAATAAGCGTGTTCCCAGACGTCAAGAGTTAAAATTGGCCTTAACCCGTCTGTTAACGGATTTGCAGCATTCCCCGCCTGAGTAATAAGGAGTTTGCCGTCATGGTCTGCAGAGAGCCACACCCATCCTGAGCCGAATATACCTTTTCCGGCTTCTTCCAAAAGGCGCTTCAGTTCATCAAGGCTTCCAAATTGTTTTTCTAATTGTTCTGCCAATTTTCCGGATGGCTCTTTTACCGGATCGGGGGAAAATTGGAAGAAATAAAAAATATGATTCCAGGCTTGTGAAGCATTGTTGAAAAGTTTACCGCTGCTGTGAGTGATAATTTGTTCAAGCGGCATATCTTCATAACCTGTACCTTGAATTAGAGAGTTGAGGGTGTCGATATAACCCTTTTCGTGTTTTCCCCAATGATATTCTACGGTGCGTTGAGAAATGACCGGTGACAAAGCATCGGGGGCGTATGGAAGTTTAGGTTGTGTGAATTTCATAATATGGTAATTTATTGAGTGATAAAAATAGTTACTTTATGAACGTATTTTTATTTGTAAAAGTTCGAGAGACATAATTGCCAATGCAGCAATTATGCCTCTCAATAATTTAAAGGAACAGATATTTCTACTTACCAGATTACGATTCTTTCATTTTCCGGGCGGAACATAGGATCTCCTTCTGTGATACCGAAAGCCTTGAAGAATGGATCAAGGTTTTTCAGAGTAACATTTACGCGGTTTTTACCGATGGAGTGAACATCACCCACAGTAAGTGAACGGATTTCTTCATCGCGCACGTTCTGAGCCCATAGGTTTGCATAATTGAGATAGAACGCTTGAGCCGGTGTAAGACCGTCAATAAGAGCCTCTTGGCTTTCTACATCCACGCCTTTCTTCTTTTGTGAATCGAGGAAAGCGGTGAAGGCAACGCGAAGACCACCCTGGTCTCCGATATTCTCACCGAGAGTATAAGCACCATTTGCATGAAGGCCCGGGAGTACTTCCACTTCGTCAAATTGTGCTACAAGACCTTGAGTAAGCTCTTTAAATGCTTTTGCATCTTCAGCAGTCCACCAGTTTGTCATATTACCATCAGCATCGAAGTTGCAGCCTTGGTCATCAAAACCGTGAGAGAGTTCGTGGCCGATAACAACGCCGATACCGCCATAGTTTTCAGCATCAGAAGCTTCGGGGTCATAGAAAGGAGCTTGAAGAATACCGGCAGGGAAAACAATCTCGTTGTTGAGAGGATTGTAATAAGCATTAATCTGCTGCGGAAGCATCTGCCAAAGGGTACGGTCTACGGGTTTGCCGTAGCGTGAAAGGTAGTCATCTTGCAGCCACATGTGAGCATTGTGCACATTTTCGTAATATGAAAGTTCGGGATCGATGGTAAGAGTGGTATAATCTTTCCATTTGTCCGGATAACCAATTTTTACAGTTATAGCGTTAAGCTTTTTGATAGCGTTGAGCTTGGTATCGTCAGTCATCCAAGGGAGGTTGATGATATGTTTGCCAAGAGCGCGGCGAACATTCTCTACAAGGCCTTCCATATATTTTTTAGAGCTTTCAGGGAAATATTTCTCAACGTAAAGTTCACCGATTGCCTCACCAAGAATAGATTCGGTAGTGCCGAGAGATTTTTTCCAACGGGGTTGTTGTTTCTGAACGCCGGAAACAACTTTATTAAATTCGAAGTTGGCGTTATCGAATGCTTCGCTAAGGTAGGGTGCAGCTTGATTGACTGCTTTCCAGAGGTAATAATCTTTCTTTTCGCGGTCAGTAGTTGAAGCCAGAAGATTGTTGGCTTGATTCATACATGAGAGTTCGGTAACGATAACAGAATCAGGAGTTTCAATCTTCATTGTTTCAATAAAGAATTTATCCCAGGGTACATTGGGATAAGCTGCTTTGATTTGCTCCATGCTGCGACGATTATTCATAGCAAGGAGGTTGCGGCTTTGTTCGCGAGTCCATGCAGAGTCTGCGAGAGCGGTTTCAATTTTCAT
The DNA here is from genome assembly GCA_023665145.1 of Bacteroides sp. GTDB lineage: Bacteria > Bacteroidota > Bacteroidia > Bacteroidales > Muribaculaceae > Lepagella. The sequence continues at coordinate 9,656 of JAMPEM010000025.1, read as the reverse complement.
GACGCTGTTGACTATACGGGCAGCGTCCTTTTTATTGTAACCGGCCAGTTGCATCTGTTTCTGAATAAGCTTTTTATAGGCTTCGCGAACTTCCTTGTTGCGTTGGTCATCCTTAAGATAATAGTCGCGGTCGCTCAGACCCATGCCACCGCCGCCGAGATACATTGCGAATATGCTTGAATTATCAAGGTCTTCTTGTGGAACTGCAGTGAAGAACGGGCTGCTTATTTCACGATGCATGTAAAGGAAAAGATCATCCATTTCGTCCGGATTAGCCGTTTCGATTTTTGCAAGCACCGGAAGGATTGGTTTGGCTCCCAATTTGTTGCGGCGTTTCATGTCATTACCAAGTTCGTAAAGGTCTGCAACTTTCTGAGCATTAGTGCCTTTAGCAGGATTTGACGCTTTCAAATTGGTCATGATACGTTCTACACGATTATTGCTTGAATCGTTAAGAATGTTGAATTGTCCGTAACGGGCATATTCGGGGGTAAGAGGATGAGATTTCATCCACCCTTCATTTGCGTGCTGATAGAAATCAGTTTTAGCGGAAACCGTTGCGGATGTGTTAGCCTTATCATAGCTTTTCAGATGTTCTTGAGCATTTGCGCCCATGAATAAAAGAGCTGTAGCGGCTAACGCAGCGAGTCTCAAATTGTTCATTAGTAGTATAGTTTTAAGTATTAATGTATTCTTAATAGTGGCAATTATTTTACTCTGACATCATCCTCGGGAGCATATTCGAGAATATCTCCGGGATTACATTCAAGAATACGACAGATATTATTAAGGGTAGAGAATCTGATAGCTTTAGCTTTCCCTGTTTTCAAAATAGAAAGATTTGAGGGTGTGATATCCATTTTTTGTGATAATTCAAGAAGAGAGATTTTTCTTTTGGCCATCATCACATCCAAATTTACAATAATAGGCATTGCTTGAAATTTTTAATGTGATTAGATAGTAAGTTGTTGTTCCTCTTTGATATTCATACCTACTTTCCATACGTTGGAGAGGAGAAGAGAAAGGAGTCCGAGAAGGAAAGTAGACCAGGGAATAGTCCATTCAGAGGATAATTCGTAACCTTGAAGGGAAAGTCCGGTCATTGAGAAATAGTATTCCCGAATAAGTCCACCGGCACATTCCAATAATCCAATAATGATAAGATATACACCAAATCTCCCTAAATATTTGAAATTCTTTTTTTCAAATATCCGTCCCTTATTGATATTAATAATAAATTTTATAAAATCGATTATCAATAGAATGAAGAATACGCAGTTGAGGGCGGATAAAATGACAATCCACATAAATTCTGAATGACTCATTTCATCAGACACCATAACAATACCTTGATGAATCAGTACCGGCAAATCTTGTCCTTCGTTGAAAGTCAATGTGTTGGATGGGTTTAATAATTCATCCGGTTTAGGCTGGAAATTTACTTCCAACGGGGTTAATTCAGAATATGTATGTAGTCCGGATGAATCGTTGACGGGCTCAAAAATAGCACCCATAAGCGAGACAAAAAACATGGCACCGGGAAGTACTATTGATATTAGTAACATTCCGATTATCAACATGCAAAGTGCATTGATGGTATTATTCTTCATTTCTGCGGGAAATTTACTGCAAATTTAGATATTTTTTGTTGAATAACAAAAAAAATTGTAATCTTTGGTATAAATTTATAGTGCTTGTTTATTTATAATTTCTTGATAGCATCGTTTAATAGAGGAAATTTATAGATAAAGCACATCGCCTGCAAAGACTTTTAAATTAATAAAACTTCGTATAATCATTATTTTATGGCGTCTTTTATAAATGCCGAAAATTGCCTGGATAAAAATTAAATCTTTACAATGCGTGCGTTTTTTTAATGAAAGAGTCGTGATAAATTGGGGAATGTTGTTTGTATGATAAAGAAAAATTCGTAACTTTGCAGTAAGTTAGATAAGAAGGAAATGGATTTAGAAAATCAATCATACGGGGAAGAAATTAATACTGACGCGGATGCGAGGAGGGAGGAAAACTCTGAGCAACGGAGTGAGAATCCTCGATTGAGGGATGTTTCTGTGTGGGGTGTATTAATCAGATTGTTTGTATCACCGCTAAATGGATGGAAGCGGTTGAAGAATTCGAGGCTTACACCGGAAAAGGTTGCATCCGGTATGTTTTATCCGTTAATATCAGTTGCGTCATTGAGTGTATTTGCGGACAAATTTTATTCCGGTGAGAGAAGTTTGTCATTGTTGCTTGAACGTGCAATTGGTGTGTTTGTGTCATTTTTTGCGGGGTATTACATTGTGTTGATATTATGTAAGATGATATTACCCGGTGATGCAAAACAGAAGATAGAGAGCAGATATGGGAAGATGTGGCTTGAGTATTTAATTTCGACGTTGACAATATTTTACATACTGTATGAAATATTACCGGTATTAGAGCCGATTCTATTTTTTACACCTATAATGACTTTATATCTTGCCATCAAGGGGGTAAGATTTTTGCGATTGGAGGATGGGGGAGAATCAGCGACGGGATGGACTGCGGGATTGCTAAGTGTAGCGGTTCCGTACGGGATTAATTATTTGTTTGAGGTGATAGTGCCAACTGTATAATGATAGATAGACTTAACTGATGAATTCGTCACAAATTAATATAAAAAATCGGCGTGCTACATTTGACTATGAAATAACGGATAAGGTTATAGCCGGAATAGTATTGACGGGCACGGAAATTAAGTCAATTAGGGCAGGGAAGGCTTCTTTGGCAGATACATATTGTGTAATAGACAATGGTGAAGTATGGGTTAAAGGTATGTATGTAGCCGAATATTTTTACGGGTCTTATAATAATCATGTCACAAGGAGAGACAGGAAATTATTGTTGAGTCGGAAGGAGATTCTTAAGTTGATGAAGGAGTCATCCGATCCCGGGTATACAATTATACCGCTTCGATTATTTATAAATGAGCGAGGGTATGCCAAACTTGTAATAGGTGTAGCCCGAGGCAAGAAACAGTATGACAAGCGTCAAAGTATAAAAGAACGTGAGGATAAACGAAGCCTGGATCGATTGCGTAAATCACATTGAATAACGATATAAGTAATATACGGGGATATAATCCGTTAATATAATATAAATTACATTTTACAAGAAAAAACAGTGGAACTGATCAAGCATGAATGTGGGATAGCGATGATCCGCTTACTCAAGCCTTTGGAATATTATAAGGAGAAATATGGCTCGGAGCTATATGCTTTAAATAAACTTTATCTTATGATGGAGAAGGAGCATAACAGGGGACAGGAAGGCGCAGGTATAGGGTCGGTGAAACTTGATGTTAGCCCCGGTCGGGAATATATATTCAGGGAAAGGGCAGAGGGCTCTGATGCTATTCAGAAAATATTTGCTTCCGTGAGGAAACAGATAGAGGAAAATAGTAATTCCAGCGACCGGCAGACCCCGTTTGTTGGTGAGGTATATATGGGTCATCTTCGTTATAGCACAACGGGTCGTTCGGGGTTAAGTTTTGTTCATCCGTTTATGCGTCGGAATAATTGGTCGGCAAGGAATCTGTTGTTATGTGGTAATTTTAACATGACGAATGTGGATGAGATATTTAAGGATATAACATCGACCGGGCAGCATCCGCGTTTGTATGCCGATACTTTTTTATTATTGGAGCAATTGGGTCATGCATTGGACAGGGAGAATGAAAGATTATTCAATAAGCATCGTGATGATGATTTGCGCGGGCTTAACCTTTCAGAAGCTATAGCACGAGATATTGATGTTTCTAATATATTACGTAGATGTGCACCGACTTGGGACGGTGGATATGTCATCTGTGGAATTATAGGTAATGGTGATATGTTTGCGATGAGGGATCCTCATGGCATCAGACCATGTTTTTATTATGCGGATGATGAAATAATGGTAATAGCATCCGAGCGGCCTGTAATACAGACGGCATTTAATCTAAAGGTGCATCAAGTAAAAGAGTTGACTCCCGGGTCTGCCATAATTGTAGATAAGGATGGGTCATGGCACATAGAGGAGATTATACCGGAAGGTAAAAATTGTCGTTGTTCGTTTGAGCGAATATATTTTTCAAGAGGTAGTGATATTGACATCTACAAGGAGCGAAAGGATCTTGGACGTGAGCTCGTAGACAGTGTAATGAACGCAATTGGGTATGATATAGACAATACGGTATTTTCATTTATCCCCAATACGGCGGAAGTAGCTTTTTACGGATTGACAGAGGAATTTGAGAAGCGACTGATTGCTCAGAAAATAGGTAAATTACAGCAGCTTGCTGAAGAGAATAGAATGTCACCATTAGCCATAGAGGAAGTCTTGAAGCATCGTGTCAGGCGCGAGAAAGTAGCAATCAAGGATATAAAGTTGCGTACTTTTATTGCTGAGGGAGAAAGTAGAGATGATTTGGCAGCTCATGTATACGATATAACGTATGGTACTATTAATCCCGGTGTCGATACACTTGTAGCAATTGATGATAGCATAGTTCGCGGCACTACACTTAAGCAGTCTATTATCCGCATATTGGATCGTCTTGAACCTAAAAAGATAGTGATAGTATCAAGTTCACCGCAGGTAAGATATCCGGACTGTTATGGTATTGATATGAGCCGCATGGGAGAGTTTATCGCATTTAAAGCTGCGATAGAGCTTCTTAAGGAATCCGGAAGGCAATATATCATAGATGAAGTCTATTCGAAATGTAAAGCTCAAGTGGGGCTTAAAAAGGAAGATGTAGTCAATTATGTTAAAGAGATTTATGCCCCGTTCCGTGTAGAGGAAATAAGCAAAAAGATTGTGGAGATGCTTATACCGGAAGGTACAAATGCCGAGGTGGAGATAGTATATCAAACTATTGAGGGGATGCACAAAGCTATTCCTAATCATCCCGGTGATTGGTATTTTAGTGGTGATTATCCTACGCCCGGAGGAAATCGTTTGGTTAACCAAGCTTTTATAAATTTTTACGAGGGTCAAGACACAAAAAGGGTATAGAAAATAAGAAATAATGGGACTTATCTCTCGACCAATAGAATTGTTGGCACCGGCTCGAGATATTAATGTAGGGCGTGAGGCAATCCTTCATGGTGCCGATGCAGTATATATAGGGGCATCCTCACACGGTGCGAGGAGATTAGCATCAAACAGTATTGATGATATTCGAGAGTTGACAAAGTTCGCTCATCAGTATAGAGCGAGGGTATACGTAACTGTTAATACCATAATATATGAGGAAGAGTTACGTATTGTAAGGGATTTGATATGCCGGCTTTATGAGGCGGGAGTGGATGCTTTGATAGTGCAGGATATGGGTATCTTGCGACTTGATATTCCTCCTATTGAACTTCATGCAAGCACACAATGTGACACTCGCACAGCATCCAAAGCAAAATTTCTCGAGGATGTGGGATTTTCTCAAATTGTCCTGGCGCGGGAGTTGACAATAGGTGAAATACGAGAAATTTGCAATGAGGTAAGTGTTCCTGTAGAATGTTTCATTCACGGGGCATTGTGTGTAAGTTACAGCGGCAGATGCAGTGCGGGGTTTTGCGTAAGTGGAAGAAGTGCCAATAGGGGTGAATGTCCTCAAATTTGCAGGTTGCCGTTTACACTAAAGGATGGTAAAGGAAACGTTATCGAAAGTAACAAGCATTTACTTTCATTGAAGGATTTTAATGCATCATATTCAATATCTGATATGCTCCGTGCAGGGGTAAGCTCGTTTAAGATTGAGGGGAGATTGAAGGATGCTTCATATGTCAAGAATATTACGGCTTATTATCGACAGTTGATTGATAGTGAGATAATGAGACATCCCCAATTGTATAATCGTTCCTCGGTAGGGAAAACTTCTTATAAATTTATCCCAAATCCGAGCAAGAGTTTTAATAGGGGGTTTACCGATTATTTCCTTAATTCAAGAAGACCGCGTTGTATTTCTTCGATAGAGACTCCTAAATCATTAGGTGAAAAGATTAAGGACTTTAGAGATCTGGAGAATGGTGACGGAATTTCATTTTTTGACAATAAAGGGAATTACAGTGGCGCTTATATAAACGGTATCAGTAAGGATGGTATACTATTGCTTTCTACCGGCAAACGTATTAAGCTTACAACCGGAATGCGGCTTACATATGACAAGAGTTGGGAAAAAGAATTATCCGCAAAGACTGCTGAACGCAGAATAGGATTGAATCTAAGCATTGACCGTAAGGGGATAACTGCAGAGGATGAACGCGGTGTTAAAATAAGAATTCCTTTGGAGACAGAGCTTCAGCCCGCAAAAAAAAGACAGGATTTCCATGGCAATTTCTCAAAACTTGGAAATTCAATATATGTTCTCAATAAATTTTCGGATGAATCCATAAAAGATTCATTTATACCTGCATCTGCTTTATCACAATTGAGAAGAAAGATGGTGGAACTTCTTGATAAGACTAACGAGGCTGTCTATCCTCTTAAGTTTCGCAGAGCTGAACAGCTGCCGGCAAAATATCCTTTGAATGAATTGACATATACCGACAATGTAAGCAATTCACTTGCAAGAAGATTTTATAAAGAACATGGTGTAGATAAGATAGCGGATGCTATTGAGATGTCCGAGTGTAATAAAATTCCGACCGGGACTCGCATTATGACTACTCGACATTGTATTCTCAGAGAGCTTGGAATGTGCATAAAGGAGAAGAAGAATCCTCCTTTGCCTCTTACATTAAAATCAGAGAGAGTGCAATTTTTGCTTGAGTTTGACTGTGGAAATTGTGAAATGCACGTTTTAAAATAAGTGCTTCCAGATTATCTCCCCTGAAAAGTAAACCTTTTTTAACCAAATGGTGTTTATTTGATATGAAAGTGAGGGGTTAAAAATGTCCCTCGTATGAGTTGATATATCAAAAACACACCATTATGAATTTCAATAATTTCACTATTAAATCACAGGAAGTAATCCAGAAGGCTATCGAACTGACCAAAGATGTTGGACAGCAGCAAATAGAACCTGTACATATACTTAAGGCTATAATATCAGAGAGTGAGACGATAGTCAATTTTATTTTCCAGAAATTAGGCGCAAATCTCAACTCAGTAAAAGCAAATATAGACGCGGCTATTGGGAATTTACCCAAAGTGAGCGGAGGGGATGTAATGCTCTCCAGAGAGAGTAATGATGCCATGCAAAAGGCTATTGATTACTCTAAAAAACAGGGAGATGAATATGTATCTGTTGAGGCTATGTTGATGGGAATTCTTCGTACAAATTGCAAGGCCTCCCAGATATTAAAAGATGCCGGAATGACGGAAAAAGGTCTTCAATCGGCTATAGAGGAACTACGCAAAGGTAATAAAGTGACCGATCAAAGTGCGGAAGAAACATATCAGGCTCTAAGTAAATATGCAATAAATCTTAACGAACGTGCTCGTAGTGGTAAACTTGATCCTGTGATAGGCAGAGATGAAGAGATACGTCGTGTACTTCAGATTCTTTCAAGACGAACAAAGAATAACCCTATGCTTGTAGGTGAACCCGGGACGGGGAAAACAGCCATAGCAGAAGGTTTGGCACATAGAATTGTCAGAGGAGATGTTCCTGAAAATCTGAAATCTAAAGTGATATATTCACTCGACATGGGAGCTTTGGTAGCGGGTGCCAAATATAAGGGTGAATTTGAGGAAAGACTGAAAGCAATTGTCAATGAAGTCACCAAATCAGATGGAGAAATAATCCTGTTTATAGATGAAATTCATACTTTGGTGGGAGCCGGAAAAGGTGAAGGGGCTATGGATGCCGCCAATATTCTTAAGCCGGCATTGGCTCGAGGAGAATTACGTTCCATTGGTGCTACTACACTCGATGAATATCAGAAATATTTCGAGAAGGATAAAGCGCTTGAACGTCGATTCCAGAAAGTAATGGTGGATGAGCCGGATGAATTGTCTGCAATATCTATTCTAAGAGGTCTAAAAGAAAGGTATGAGAATCACCATAAGGTGAGAATAATGGATGAGGCAATAGTTGCTGCAGTTCAATTATCAGTCAGATATATTACTGACAGATTCCTTCCGGACAAAGCTATTGACCTTATTGATGAAGCTGCCTCAAAATTGCGTTTGGAGATGGATTCAATGCCCCAAGCTCTTGATGAGGCGTCTCGCAAGATTAAGCAGCTTGAAATCGAACGCGAAGCTCTTAAACGCGAAGGTGACGATTATAAGATAAAGGAAATTGATGAGGATTTGGCGAATCTTCGTGAAACAGAGAAATCTCTTAGGGCAAAATGGCAAGCTGAAAAATCCGAGATAAACAAAATACAGCAAAACAAGATAGACATAGAGCAACTGAAGCTTGAAGCTGAACGCGCTGAGCGCGAAGGCGATTATGCCAAGGTCGCAGAAATTAGATATTCTCGTATCAAACAGAAGGAGGATGAGAATAAAGAAATTCAGGAGCGTCTGAAAACGTTGCAAGGCGAAGGCGCAATGATTAAAGAAGAAGTTGATGCAGAAGATATTGCAGAAATTGTATCTCGCTGGACCGGAATTCCTGTAAAGAAGATGGCTCAAAGCGAAAAAGAGAAGTTGCTCCATCTGGAAGAAGAATTGCATAAGAGAGTTATAGGACAAGATGATGCAATCCGGGCTGTCAGCGATGCTGTGAGACGTTCTCGTGCCGGTCTTAATGACCCGCGCAGACCAATTGGCTCTTTTATATTTTTAGGTACAACCGGTGTCGGTAAAACAGAATTGGCAAAAGCTTTGGCAGAGTATCTATTCGACGATGAGGATATGATGACGAGAATTGATATGTCAGAGTATATGGAAAAACATTCGGTGAGCAGACTTGTTGGAGCGCCTCCGGGATATGTCGGTTATGAAGAAGGAGGACAACTTACTGAGGCCGTCAGACGTAAGCCATACAGTGTTGTGCTGTTCGATGAAATAGAAAAAGCTAATCCGGATGTTTTCAATATTCTGTTGCAGGTGCTCGATGATGGCCGTCTGACAGATAATAAGGGTCGTTTCATCAATTTCAAAAACACTATTATCATAATGACTTCAAATATGGGGTCACCTCTTATTAGAGAGAATTTCTCAAAAATGACGGAAGATAATAGGGAAGAGACTATTGAGAAAACGAAACAGGAAGTTCTTGATATGTTAAAGCAAACTATTCGTCCTGAATTCTTAAACAGAATAGATGAAATAGTGATGTTTACTCCTCTCAATAAGAAAGAGATACAAGAGATTGTAGATCTTCAAGTGAAGAGCGTACAGAAGATGTTAAGCGCAAATGGTGTTTCACTTAAAATCACAAATGACGCACTTGAGCTTCTGGCTGAAGACGGGTATGACCCGGAATTTGGCGCAAGACCGGTTAAGAGAACAATCCAAAGAATGGTGCTTAATCAATTATCAAAAGATATGTTAGCACAAAAAGTAGATCGTGCTCATCCAATCGTTATTGATAGGGAAGGGGACGAGCTTGTATTTAAGAACAGTTGATATATATATAAGTAGAATTAAATAGAGTCAGAGGTAAACACTTTATGGTTATATAAAGAGTGTCCCGTCCTGAAAAACCTTTACTCAATGGCGGGGTTAGAAATGTTAATATT
>JAMPEM010000024.1 GCA_023665145.1 Bacteroides sp. | reverse complement strand
GACCGAAGCCAGACCTAAAAAAGACCACTTCAGACATATTTTAGGCACAAATTCGGTTTTTGGCATAATACGGCACACTACTTTTTAATAGCGTAAATACAAACTTTATGAATTTCCACAGCTAATCAATGTATTTCTTGAAGATATTAGTTTGGTTGGACCTCGTCCCAAAGTGCGTAAATACGTGGATATATACACCACGGAACAAATAAAGTTTGTTTTATCGTATTTTTTTTGTAAGGTCGATAAATTGCTCTACGCTGAGTTGCTCCGGCCTCATTTGGAGAATAGGGTCTTGCCTCAGCGGTGAGTCTTGAGGTATGAGTGAGTTAAGGGAGTTGCGGAGTGTCTTGCGCCGTTGACCGAAAGCCGTTTTTACAATGGTTTTGAATTTTTGTTCATCGACGCCAAGTTCTTCTCTTTTGTTTCTGACGATTCTTATTACACCGCTTTTCACTTTTGGAGGTGGAGAGAATACATTTTCGTCTACGGTGAATAGATATTCGCAATCATACCAGGCTTGCAGCAAAACGGAAAGTATTCCATAGGCTTTTGAGCCGGGAGGAGAGCAAAGTCTCTGGGCTACCTCGCGTTGCAACATTCCGGCAGCTACAGGGATTAATTCTTTATAGTCCAATACTTTAAAGAATATTTGAGAAGATATATTGTATGGATAATTTCCTATAAGGGTAAATTTTTGTCCGTTAAATATTTGATTTAAATCGAGTTTGAGGAAGTCAGCTTCCATCACGTCGAGTCCGGGCATTTCTTTTGCGAGGTATTTAACGCTTTCGGAATCGAGTTCCACGGTTTTTACATCGCGGCCGGTAGCAGAAAGGAATTTGGTGAGCACACCCATTCCCGGTCCTATTTCAAGGACGGGAAGGGAGCCAAGATATTCATTATCGAGATCTTCTGCAGAGATGGAATCAGCTATTTTACGAGCTATGTTAAGATCGTTGAGGAAGTGTTGACCGAGGGCTTTTTTAGCTTTTACGGGTTTGGACATCTGTTGGGTTTATTGTATTTTAGAGTATGTTGGGAAGAAATTGTTATTTTTTTTCTTTGAGTATATCACGAATTTGCGTGAGTAGAATTTCTTCCTTAGAGGGTTCGGGAGCCGGTTCGGGGGTTGGTTCTTCCTCTTTCTTTTTAAATTTCATGATAACGCGCAGAGCCACAAAAATAGAAAGGGCAATAATAAGGAAGTCTACAATATTTTGGATAAAAAGACCATAATTGACAGCAACTTCTTCTACAGCGGCTTTACCTTGCGTTGCGGCTTGACCTTCCGTAATAATATATTTAAGATTTTTGTAGCCACCTCCACCGGTAATAAGAGATATAACAGGCATAATAATATCATTGACGAGCGAAGAAACAATTTTGCCGAAAGCACCGCCTACAATTACACCGACAGCCATGTCTACTATATTTCCTTTTAGAGCGAACTCTTTAAAATCTGTTAAAAATTTACCCATATTGCGATAATTTTTGAAGTTTAATTGTTTTGATTATAGTGGAGAGGGTAAACATATTAAAAAAGCTGTTTGCAGTATAAACATTTAAAATAAAAAACGGTTTAGAAAAAATTTTGTATATATAGTAAAAATGTGTAATTTTGCACTTGAAAAAAGCTCGGAGATGTTCTTCCGAAGCAAAACAGGTAAAAATAGATTGCGCATTTCGAATATAACAAATATATTTTCTTATAAGGAAAACCGAAAATAATAACCCAATAAAGAAAAAATAAAGAGATGACAAAAATCGGAATTAACGGCTTCGGCCGTATCGGACGTTTTGTTTTTCGCGCCAGCACAAAGCGTGATGACATTGAGGTAGTTGCTATCAATGACCTTCTTCCTGTAGACTACATGGCTTATATGCTTAAATATGACACTATGCACGGCAGATTTGACGGCACAGTGGAATGTGACGTGGAAAAGAATCTTTTGATAGTCAATGGGAAGCCAATTCGCGTAACTGCATGCAAGAATCCCGCTGAAATAGCTTGGGGCGAAGTGGGTGCTGAGTATGTAGTGGAATCTACAGGTCTTTTCCTTACCAAGGAGAAAGCACAGGCTCACCTTGAGGCCGGAGCTAAATATGTAGTAATGTCAGCTCCTTCAAAGGATGACACCCCGATGTTTGTATGCGGTGTAAACCTTGACAGCTACGAAAAAGGCACCAAGATAGTCAGCAACGCATCTTGCACCACCAACTGTCTTGCTCCCATAGCAAAAGTGCTTAACGAGAAATTCGGCATTGAAAACGGTCTTATGACTACTGTTCACTCTACTACTGCGACTCAAAAGACTGTAGACGGTCCTTCAATGAAAGACTGGCGTGGTGGTAGAGCAGCTTCCGGAAACATCATTCCTTCCTCTACCGGTGCTGCAAAGGCTGTAGGTAAAGTTATCCCTTCACTCAACGGCAAATTGACCGGTATCTCAATGCGCGTGCCTACTCTTGACGTTTCTGTAGTGGATCTTACTGTAAATCTCCAAAAACCGGCTACTAAAGAAGCCATCTGCGCAGCTATGAAAGAATCAGCTGAAGGTGAACTTAAAGGTGTGCTCGGATATACTGAAGATGCAGTAGTTTCTTCTGATTTCCTCGGTTGCCCGCTTACTTCAATCTTCGATGCCAATGCAGGTGTATATTTGACCGACAATTTTGTTAAGGTCGTTTCATGGTATGACAATGAGATCGGTTACTCCAACAAAGTTCTTGATCTTATCGCTTACATGAAGAAAGTAAACGGTTAAAAAATTATACAATTTAATTTCCTCTTTTACTGAAATCAAATTGTCAGAAAAATAGTACTTATAATTAAAGATACTATATAGTAATTTGCGTGTTGTCTCAAAAAGAGGCGACACGCATTTCATTATGTTAGGATTCACTTTACACACGTAAAAATAAGAGGTCGCACACAAATTAAAATCAAAATGCAAGCTAAAATGTATAATAAGGGTTTATATCGATTTATTCTATTTACAAATGTAAAGTATATATCTTAAAAATTGAGTTTAAACGAGTATTTTGTTATACAAATGACAGTTTAAATCATAAAGTTAACAAAACAGCTAAAAATAAAACAATTGTCTAATTGATATTAAATAGAGTCTACAGATGTAAAACTTAAATGGGTGAAATAATAAAGAAAGAATAAAAATAAATTTCATTTTATTTGGAAACGGCTGTTTTTTTTTGTAATTTTGCAGTCGGAAAGATAATCAGTGATAATATCATTAAAATTATCGCTATTATAATTGATATGATTAAATATTTTTTCATATCATGCAAGAGCGCAAAGTGCGTGAGCATATAACGGCTCTTATCTTCGGTGTTCTTCCGAAGGAAAATGTTTGGTTGAATAATGGTACAATGAACCTTATTTATGACAGGTTCAAATAGTCTAAGGTTTTAATGGTTAAGCATACATTGTGTTAGATATGGCCTTAAGACTTAAAACGTGCGGCATTTCCGGGAGGAAATGCCGATGTTTGTATTATACTATTCATGGATCGCAAGTTAAAGCTTGCGAAAAGTTAGGAGTTGGAGGTTAGAGAGTTAGAGAATTATCGAAAAATCAATATTAATTTTAACTCGAAGGCGTTCCATAAACCATAAACTATAAACCATAAACCTCAAGTTTCCAAGATGCCAAGCAACTTGAGAAACTTGAATTTAGAGGTTGTTTAATAATAAAACTTAAAATGATTCATTCATAAAATCATTAAATTGATTGTTACCAATAATTTAACATTTATTTTTTAAACAACCTCCTATTTTCTAAACACTAAACTCTCGACTTTATACTTTAAACTTTTTAATTTTTACAATATGAATAAAAACATTGATTATGCTGAGGACTTTGAGTCCTGGGCAGCTGATTGTGTGACCGTTATGGACAAAATGAGCGGACTCTCTGTCCCTTTCCTTCTTAATGCGCCACAGAAACGTGTATTAGCCTGTATGGAAGAACAACGTCGTTCAGGCAAACCAATTCGCCTTATTTTACTCAAAGCTCGACAATGGGGTGGAAGTACACTTGTACAGGTATATATGGCTTGGATGCAGCTGGTGCGTCACAGAGGTTGGAATTCCGTGATTTGTGCCCATGTAAAAGATGCATCGGCTAATATCCGAGGCATGTATTCCCGTTTGTTACGAGAATATCCGGAACAACTAAAAACCGGCAAAGGAAAAGACTGGGTATTGTCCCCCTATGAAAAATCTCAATCTGTCATGGAAATTTCAGCACGCGATTGTAGAGTGACACTTGCTACAGCCGGTGCGCCAAACTCTGTCAGAGGTTCAAATTACCAAATGGCACATCTTTCCGAAGTGGCTTATTGGGGAGAAGGTGACTCTGACCGTTCAGAAGAGATTATCCGGACAGTATGCGGCAGTGTGCCGCGAGCTAAAGATACCATAATAGTAATGGAATCTACAGCTAATGGCAAGGGTAATTACTTTTATGATGAATGGCAAAGAGCCGTAGCCGGCAAAAGTGATAAACTGGCTGTATTTGTGCCTTGGTATGAGATAGAAATTTACAGACGTGAAGTCTCAGAAGAGGAAAGAGATGATTTAATTGACTCTTTTGATGATTATGAAACAGAGCTTTATAAATCAGGCGTGACATTGGAATCTATAGCATGGTATCACGATAAACGAAAAGAATATCCAACACATGAAGCAATGATGGCTGAATTTCCAAGCACAGCTGACGAAGCTTTTTCCGCCTCAGGTATATTTGATTATTTTACTGAAGATTCAATGCCACATATTATCGAATCTATAATAGAATCAGATGATAATGCAATAAATGTTTTGGTAACTATATCTTCTTCCGACCCGGCCAGGAGAGTGCTTCAAACATTTAGGGTGAGTGAGTCCTCTATCATAGCTACTAATCAATTAAACAGTGAGGGATCCGGACCTCAATTGGCTCGCCGCATAGAAAAATGGAGTAGAGAAAATGATGGTTCTGTAGCTCTTATTACCTCCGGAACAGCAAGCGACAGCGGACATGCCAAATGGCTTCTTAAAAGGCTTACTGATGCTGATATTGATGTGATAAGAAACGAAGACGATGAAGCAATTATAAAGCTTGACAGCGAGTCTCTGGCCGAACTTATAGATCTTCATCATTACATGTATGATAAACTGCTGATTGCCGATATGAATAAAGATATATGTACCGAATATAGAGATTTTCGCATTGATAATCCTGCAAAGTCACCGGGTGTATTGTCACGTCTTGCAATTCTTGGATTATATGAATTTATTTAAATATTCAAGTTTCTCAAGTTGCTTGGCATCTTGAAAACTTGAGGTTTATGGCTTATGGCTTATGGCTTATAGTTTATGGGACGCTTTGAGTCAAAATTAATATTAATTTTCGATAATTATCTAACTCTCTAACCTCCAACTCCTAACTTTTCGCAAGTTTTAACTTGCGAAAGTTAAGTACACATAATATTAATTAACCATAGCTAAGCAGCCATTTTTTTTCTATATATATAAAAGGCCTACCCTTCACGGGTAAGCCTTCTTTTAATTAATAAATTAATAAATTAATTTAAACCTATATTTTTAGAAATTAATAATTTATCTATTTTATTAATTATTTAACCAACACCTTGACAGCTTTGTTACCGTAAACTACTACGTATACACCTGCTGCAAGACCTTCAGCTTTCACCTCAACACCGTTGAGTGAGTAAACCTTAGCACCCTGAGGAGCAACGATAGTATTACCGAGAACATAGATGGCAGCATCGTCTGCGATGCCTTCTACAGAAGCTGTAGTATCGATATTGAAGCCATAGAAACGGATTTTCTTGTTGGCAGTGAAAGTCACTTTGTTGACACCTTCTTTGTTAGTCCAACTCATTTTAGCACCATCAAGAGTTACTGTACCGCTGTCTGCTGTAATTTCAAGACCGCTGTCTGCGTTAGAACCGTCAGCTGCGATTGAGAACATTTTCTTGTCTGCCGGAGCTTGGATAGTCATCGAAGAACCGCTGTAAAGACGGACGTTCTTGTTACCGGTGGTACTGGTGCTCATCGGGAGATAGAGAGCGGGTTGCTGATTATCTTTATCAGAGGTTGAGCTGAATGTAAAATAGTAATCACCGATTACAAATGATGTAAGAGGCTGATAGTGAGCAGCTGTTCCGTATTGATTGCTTGCACTCGGAGCTTGTTCTTCAACGGGAGTACCATCAATCTCGGTAGCGTCGTTTACAGAGATAGGATATTCATCTACTGTCGGAGGGGTCGGAGGAGTTACTACTGAACCACCTTCACCACTGATTTTTACATATTTGATTTCCCATGTTCCGGCTACATCAGCTGAAGAAGTATAATGGAAACCAATCTGGATTTTCTTGCCTTTATATGCAGAGAGGTCGATGTCACCTGATTCCACGAAATTCCAAGAGAGAGCTGAAATCTGGTTAGGAACTGTAAGAGCAGTCCATTCACCACCTTCTTCACGGATGTTTACAGAGATGAATTTGAGTGCTTCCTCAATAGCTACATTAGTGCCGTTGAGCTTGAAGTTGTTGGCTGCCTGGCTGAAATTGAGAATTGCTTTCTCAGCCGAGGTAAGATCTACAACGGGGCTGATGGCCCAAGCGTCTGAAACAAATACCTTTTGATTGTAAGCTGTAGCTTTAAGGCCATATTTATCGTCGAACGCCCATACGTAAGAAAGACCTTCGGGAAGTGTACCCTGTTCGAGTGTAAAACCACCGGTGTTGGTAGTTGAGAATGTTACATCGAGAAGTCCGTTGGTAGCCGGGGTTTCGGGAGTTGTTACCTCAGGAGTGTTTTCTGTGAATGTAACAGCTGTGATACGGAAAGTACCGGTGAAACTGAATGTTACTGATTTGCAATCAGCCGGAGCTGCCCAGGTGTATGATTTTCCATCTTTATTAAAACTATTCAAAACACCTGTGGAAGCACTTCCTATGTAGGCATCAGGCTTGTCAGATGAAAGGATGATACCCTTAAGGTCTGAAGTTGAAGTTACGGTCATTGAACCACCATTGTAACAACGTACAGTCCAAGCACTTCCCTCTTTTGCAGTGTAAAAAGCGGGAGCAGTTGCAGCAGTACCTTGGTCGAAAGTAAGCACATAATCACCGAGAGTGATTTTCTCGAGTGGCTGCCAGTTGGCATAAGCTTTCACTGAACCGTCTTCTTTGTAGGTAGTTTCATGTCCTTCTCCTACAATCTGGTCTGCTTTGACGTCATTCATCGAATAAGTGACGTCAGCGGCAAAAGCACTTGTGAAACAAAGCGCAGCTGCCATTGTAAGTAATGTTTTCTTCATGTAATAAATTTATAATGTTAGTTGTATTTTACAAAAAACTGCTCTGTACTTGTATTAAGTGCAAACACGTTGCAAAATTAGTGAAAATAATTTGTATTACAAAATAATTTTCAATTACAATTTTTACAAATTATTTTCATCCTCAAACCATCAACTATAAACCATCAACCATCAATCTTATCGGGTGAGATGATAAAGGGCTATAGCAGCACTCACACTTACGTTAAGTGAATGTTTCACACCATGTTGCGGTATCTCCAACACAACATCACACATATCCACTAATTCCTGACTTACTCCCTCTACTTCATTGCCGGCTATCAACACATATTTTTCATCTTTGCTCACTTTGTAATCATCCGGATTTATGCTGTCGTGAGCCTGCTCCAGACAAAGTAGTTTATATCCTCTCCGGCGCATATTTTTTGCTTCCTCAACTGAATCCTCCACTCTCCTCCATTTTACACTCTCCTGAGCTCCTAAAGCCGTTTTACTTATATCCGGATGTGGTGGCGTGGGAGTGATACCACTCAATATAATCTCCTCCACAAGAAATGCGTCGCTCGTGCGAAAAAGTGAACCCACATTATGAGCCGACCTTATATTGTCGCACAAAAGCACCACCGGAAATTTTGCTTTGCGCCTATACTCCTCGGTGGTGATTTGTGTAAGTTCTATTATCGTCTTCTTTTCTCTCATGAAAGCTCCAACATTCTGCGGATAGGACGTAAGGCTCGGCGAGCAGTCTGCTCATCCACTTCTATTTGCGGCTTGTTATCTCTCAATGCGTTGCGTACTTTCTCCAATGTATTGAGCTTCATATATTCACAATTATTACATTGGCAACCCGGCTCTTCCGGCGGTGCCGGTATAAATTTTTTCTCCGGGCAATTACGCTGCATCTCGAAGAGTATTCCACTCTCCGTTACCACTATAAATTCCTGCGCTTCATCTTTACGGGCAAAATCTAAAAGAGCTGCTGTCGAACCCACCTTGTCAGCTATGAGCTGAAGCGACCTTTTACATTCCGGATGAACTAATATTTTAGCACCGGGATGTTCCTTTTTCAGCGACATAATCGCATCTATTGAGAATCTGTCATGCACATGGCAAGCACCATTCCATAAAAGCATCTCTCTTCCGGTCACCGCATTTATATATTCTCCCAAATTACGGTCAGGCCCGAATATTATTTTCTCTTCCGCCGGAAGCGATTCTATTATCTTTCGCGCGTTTCCGGAAGTCACCACTATGTCTGTGACAGCTTTCACCGCAGCAGATGTATTGACATACGATACCACTGTATGATCCGGGTATTGCTTTACAAATTCAGCAAACTCCACCGGGTCACAACTGTCAGCCAATGAACATCCCGCTTCCGGATCCGGTATCAATACCGTCTTCTCCGGTGAAAGTATTTTTGCCGTTTCTCCCATGAAATGAACACCGCACATCAATATGACATCTGCATCCGTTTCAGCGGCTTTGCGGGCCAATGCAAGCGAATCTCCTATATAATCGGCTATTTCCTGAATCTCGTCACGCTGATAATAATGTGCCATTATCAAGGCGTTTCTCTCTTTTTTCAGCTTCAAGATTTCTTCTTTTAATGCCAACTCTTTATCGCCCGGAGTTTTCATATTTTTATTTTATAGGTTATAATTAAATTAATTTTATAAAATTTAATAAACAACAACAAAGATTGTAGATAACAGTAGACAAACTCCCTAACTTAACTTTTGAGCAATACATCCATTGTAAAGTTACACATTTTATCTACATTCTTTGCAGTTTCCTATTTATTGACCGTCAGTATAATCTGAATTTTATCTACATTCTATTCCGACGGACTGCAAAGTTAATAAATAAGTTTGATTTTATAGTGCAAAACTTGTAGAAAACCTAATCATAAATCCTGTACATGATGTATATAAACACACTTTCTTAAATATGAATATTGTTGTAATAACCTGATATAAACATCTTTTCTACAATTTTTGAACATAAAAAGAATGAGTTATCTACAGCTTATCTACACCTTCTCAAAACAATTTACAAAATAAGTTGTATTATAATTGTGTGACTTTTTAATTTGTATCTAAACTTATAAGGTAAATAAGATTATATAATGAAAACATTAGGAATTGATATCCAACACGCAGTCTATTTCTCAGGATTGCAAAAATATGAAGCTTTACGCCCCGAAGCTGTGGACGCAATTACCAAAATTGACCGTATGTCAGGACCGGGTGCCGACTTCCTCGGATGGGTAAACCTTCCATCACAAACTCCTGACTCCCTCCTTGATAATATCAACAAAACTGCTCAAAGACTGCGTGCTAATTGTGATTATATTGTTGTGGTAGGTATAGGAGGTTCATACCTCGGTGCCAAAGCCGTCATATCAGCTTTAGTTGATATGTTTGATGACTTCTATGCTCCAAAGCCAAACGAACCCAAAATACTCTTTGCCGGCCAAAACATTTCTGAAGATTACCTCTCTCAACTCTCAAAACTGCTCAAGGGTAAAAAATTCGGTATAATCGTAATTTCTAAATCAGGCACCACCACCGAACCCGCAATAGCTTTCCGTATATTAAAAGATCAACTCGAATCACAAACCGGAAAAGATGCAGCAAAAGACCTTATTGTTGCCGTTACTGATAAATCAAAAGGCGCCCTCCGACAAATGGCCGATAAAGAGGGGTACGAAACATACGTAATTCCCGATGATGTAGGTGGTCGTTTCTCTGTCCTTACCCCGGTCGGTCTCCTTCCGATTGCATGTGCCGGATATGATATAAATAAACTCATCAACGGTGCTAAAGATATGGAGAATACCACACTCCGACCCTCCGAAGATAATCCCGCAATGATCTACGCCATGATTAGAAATGCTCTCTATCGTGACGGTAAAAAAATTGAACTCCTTGTTAACTTCAATCCCCGTCTGCATTATTTGTCTGAATGGTGGAAACAACTTTTCGGTGAAAGCGAAGGTAAAGATGGTAAAGGTATTTTTCCCGCATCTGTAGATTTTACCACTGATTTACATTCTATGGGGCAATGGATTCAAGAAGGTGAACGTACCATCTTTGAAACTGTAATCTCAGTAAAAGAACCTGCCGATACCCTCAGAATCCCCGGTAATGCCGAAAACCTTGACGGTATTAACTTCATGCAAGGAAAACGTATAAATGAAGTGAATAAACAAGCCGAACTCGGCACCTGCCTCGCCCATGTAGACGGTGGAGTTCCTAATATACGAGTTGAAATTCATTCTATTGATGAATATACACTCGGCCAATTGATTTTCTTCTTCGAAAAAGCTTGTGCTATTTCCGGATATATGTTGGGAGTTAATCCCTTCAATCAACCCGGTGTAGAAGCATACAAGAAAAATATGTTCGCACTCCTCGGTAAACCCGGATACGAAAAAGAAACAGCCGCCATCAAAGAACGCCTTTAGAAGGTGTTTAATCTACCTCTGAAATTATCATAAACCCCGCATCAAAGATACACTGCATCAAGATGCGGGGTTATCTTATATACAAGAATCTACCGGCCTGCCATGAACCTTTTTATTATAAAATAAGTTATACTGAAAACATATCATTTATATAATATAAAATATAAATGCCCTGCATATCCGGTGTCTTGATAATACAACGCCGAAACAAAATGAAAAACACACACCTTTACATTCAATGATTCCATTATATCTAATTGATTTTTCATCCATTCAAAACACTGACTTATTGCACCTGCATCCCTGTGCAGGTGCACAGTAGTGTCAATGTAATTATTGAAATTTTCTTACGAAACCACCTTTTCGTAACCTTGATGAAGAGGAAGTCACGCCTTTACTTGGCCGGCTTCCTCTTTTTTTATTAAACAACCTCTCAACTGCATAACTTCTTTTTTTTAACTTTTTTTGGTAAAAAAATAATACTCTAACTATTGCTTTTTCTTCTAAAATACACTAACTTTGCACATTGAAGCGTTATATGCTTATCACGCCTCTGTAGTTCAACGGATAGAATAGAAGTTTCCTAAACTTTAGATAGGAGTTCGATTCTCCTCGGAGGTACAATTAAGATCCATTATTTAACCCGACAACTTATCACACTGAGTTGCCGCATGAAACGATTAAATCCTTTATATATATGAAGTTAAGAAATATTTTACCGCTCGCAGCCCTCGCTTTTCCCGCTCTGTTGGCTGCACGACCGGCAAATCCAAACAGCGTCCTTACGATGACTAATCCGGATGGCTCGGTAGTGCGTGTTATCAATAACGGCGACGAGCGCTTTAATTATTACACCCTCGAAGACCGCGAAACTATCGTCGAGAGAAATTCAAAAGGGTTTTGGGTTCCCGTCGTAAGAAACGGTGTCAAATTCAAAGCCATCAACGCAAACAATCTCGTTTCTCTCCGTGCAGAAGCAAATCCATTTGATTTCTCTCCCGTGCAACGCCCTTCCACAAGAATGGCTCCCATCGATATAACTGAAGGTAGAACCAAATTCCCAACTATAGGCGATAATGTGCACAGCCTCGTTGTCCTTATAGAATTTGCAGATACCAAATTCTCCGTGCCAAACCCTAAAGAAGCATTCACAAAAATGCTCAACGAAGAAGGATACTCCGATTACGGCAGCTGTGGCTCAGCTCGCGACTACTACATCGCAAGCTCTAATGGTATGTTCAAACCTATTTTCGATGTCACCGACGTAATCCCCGTATCTAAAGAAAGTGCATGGTATGTAGGTGCCGATACAAGCTTAAGCGGTGCCGGCAAAACCGCACGCTTCGGTGCAGCTATTGAAGAAGCACTCAAAAAGCTCGACGAACAAGGCATGGACTTCACCAAATATGACTGCGACGAAGACGGCGATATCGACAACGTATTCTTCTTCTATGCCGGATACGGACAGGCCGACTCACATAACCCGACTACTATCTGGCCACATCAAGGCGACTTCGATCGTTACACCACTAATTATAACGGTACACTGGGTCTCGAACCCCTTTACCTCGATGGAAAACGTGTCGGTCCGTACGCTTGCTCTAACGAATTGAACGGCACACCTCCGATGGGTGCCCAGCAACCTTACCTCGACGGTATCGGTGCTTTCGTTCACGAATTCGGTCACGTACTCGGACTCCCCGACCTTTATGACACTGCCGACGGAGGTACCGTAACACCCGGTACTAACTCCGTTATGGACCACGCATCTTATAACGACTATTCAACATGCCCCGTACTCTTCAGCGCTTACGAGAAATGGGTATGCCACTGGCTCGAATTTGAAGACTATGACGACAACGGACATGAAATCACCATCCCCGCTCTCAGCAGAGAAAATAAAGCAGCAAGACTCAAAATCCGCAAAAATCAACCGGGCGAAAGATTCTACGACGGTGAATTCTATGTCCTCGAAACTCGTATCAAAGAAGGTTGGGACCGTACCATCAGCGATGAAGGTCTTATGATATGGCACATCGATTACGACTATAAAGTATGGAGAAATAACGTAGTTAATACCAACGGTAACAAACGTGTACAGCTTATGCCCTCCACAATCGCCCGTCCGGTATCATACGTTTGGGGCACAACTCCCGGTACCAACTATGTCGAACCATCCATGCAGAATGCCCTCTTTGCCAACTCAGCAGTTTTCACTCAAGGTATTAAAAAATTCGGCATATATCTGAGCAATATTAATTTCGACGAAAACAAGGCTGAAACATCGCTGCGTTACAACCTCGATAAAGAAGTGTCAGAAGCCGCCCCGGTACTTAACCCCCCCACGAGAATCATCGATGCACCCGTAGACCGCCTCTTCGAACTTACTTGGTCTCCGGTACCCGGTGCAGAAGGTTACTACGTCACTTGCTATGTGACAACCCCCTCCGGAACACGTGCTTACCTCGAAGGTCTTAACGAAACTTGGGTAGGTAATAAAACTTACCTCCGAGTATCTGACTATCTTAACTCCTACGCAGGTCTTAACGTGACAGCTTACGTCCGTGCCAAAGTGACATACCCCTGCTCAACCACTTCAAACGTGCAGACTTTCGTTCCTAATCAACTCGAAAAAACTGCAGGAATCGACGACATCGCAACCGATAACGTTGCAATTTACGGCACAATCGGAGAAATTGTAGCCCCCGAAGGTGCTGAAATCTACAGCATCAACGGTGTACGCACAGCTAAAACAGATCTATCTGCCGGTCTATACCTCGTACGCTATGCCGGTAAAACATACAAGGTAATAGTAAAATAAAATAACATAAACATTAAATCCCCATAAACACTCTCGTTTATGGGGATTTTTGTTCGAAACACCAAAAATACCCCCTTTTCAAGACTTTCATAACCACAATATGCAAAAAAACCGCCCAAATTCTTGCCTGATTGCGAAAATCTCACTAACTTTGTGGCGCTTTTTTATCTACAGACCAAAAAGCCGCGTCTCGGCACGGATAATTTCTCCCGGGCTGAGGCTTTACAACGTCTGTTCTTGCAGCCATTTTTGACTGCATTTCAAATATGTGGAAACGGATGATTCGTCTGAGACCATTACAATCAGCTTAGAATGGTTTCTTGCGAAGAATCGATAACAGATACGACAGGTGAAAAAGACAGATTTCATGCTCCCCGTAGCTATTTTAACAGAAGGTGAGCACCAATATGAGTACTCTCTCGATGCCGACTTTTTTAAAAACCTCGGAAACGACGAGATATTAAACTCAAATATCGACGCTACTGTGGATGTAATCCGCCGTGGTGACCGCTATATTCTCTCTTTTGCTGTCAAGGGTGATATCACAATCCCCTGTCATCGGTGTCTTGACCCACTCTCCCTCCCCGTCGATGCCCGCTATGAGCTTAACCTCAGATACGGTGACCGATACGACGACACAAACGACGGCATCCTCGTGATTCCGCAAAACCAACGCGACCTCGATGTCGCACCTCTCATAGCCGATACCGTCCTGCTGACCATCCCACTCAGAGCCGTCCATCCGGATGGCGGCTGTAACCCCGATATGGAAGCAAGAATCAGCTGAAATTACGAATTTTTAAGGCTCGAACGGACTTCTCCACGTTCCGCCCTTAACATATTATTGAAATTTAGAAAAAATAGAATAAGAAAATGGCACATCCTAAACGCAGACAATCTCACACGAGAACAGCTAAACGCCGCACTCATGACAAGGCCCTGATACCTACTCTCGCCATCTGCCCCAATTGTGGCGCATGGCACGTTTACCACACAGTATGCGGTGAGTGTGGTTACTATCGCGGCAAAGTGGCTATCGAAAAGGCTGTAGACTAATTGTCGAACATCGAGCCTGCGAAGGCGTTCCGTTGGCAGGGAGGATAACCTCCCTACCACGCCGTGACGCCAATTCGTCGCGTGCTCATCCATAATTCATATAAGTAGCTTTATATATGGTTAATGCCAAAATAAGCGGTATCGCTTCTTATGTGCCGGACTATGTGCTCAATAATGAAGAGCTCTCTAAAATGGTCGACACTAACGACGAGTGGATTACTACCCGCGTAGGTATTAAAGAACGTCGTATCCTTAAAGATCCCCATAAAGGTTCATCCTTCATGGGTATTAAAGCTGTCAATAAACTGCTCGAGGAAACCGGTACACCTAAAGAAGATATAGATCTCCTTATTTGTGCTACTTCCAACCCCGACTATCGTTTCCCCTCCACTGCCTCAATAATTGCTTATCAGACCGGACTCTCAAAAGCATACGCTTACGATATTCAAGCCGCTTGCGCAGGGTTTATTGTCACTCTGCAAGCCGCAAGAGCCTATATCCTCTCCGGACTTTATAAGAAAATTATAGTGGTATGTGCCGAAAAAATGTCCTCGATGACCGACTACGAAGACAGAGCTACTTGCCCTCTCTTCGGAGATGCCGCCGCTGCTGTCCTTATCGAGCCTACTGAGGAAAACGTCGGGATAATCGACGGTGAATTCCATGTGGACGGTGAAGGTCTCACTCACCTCGTCATGAAAGCCGGTGGCTCCGCTCTCCCGGCTTCACACCAGACTGTTGACGCCAGAGAACATTTCGTATATCAAGAAGGAAGAGTAGTATACAAAAATGCAGTGACCGATATGCTCACAAGCACTCTTTCAGTTATGAAACGAAACAACCTTACAGTTGATGACGTAGATTGGCTCGTGCCTCATCAGGCTAACCTCCGTATAATCGAAGCTGTCAGCAGCAGAGCGAAAATCGACCCTGACAAAGTGCTGATCAATATTCAGCATTATGGCAACACCTCCGCAGCCTCCATCCCCCTTTGCCTTGACGAATTCAAGAGCAGACTCAAAAAAGGTGATAAAATCCTCATGACAGCCTTCGGCGCAGGTTTTACCTGGGGAGCAATGTATCTTATTTGGGCTATTTGACAGCCGCTTTTGGCTTTAAAATATCAAAAGCACGGCATCGCCGTGCTTTTTTGATAATAAAATCAATTATACTCAACTTTCGCAAGCTTTAACTTGCGAAAAGTTAGGAGTTTATTTATGTTTAAAACAACCTCTAAGAGGTAATTAAAAAATAGAATGAAAACCCTGTCGATAATAATAACAGTACTTTGCAGCTTACTCTTCTTCGAGTATGCCCGTGCCGACTATTATTCCGACTATATCGATAAATACGCTCCAATCGCTGTCCGGCAAATGGAACAATACGGCATCCCGGCCTCAATAACACTCGCGCAAGGACTCCTCGAATCAGCCGCCGGACGTTCCACTCTCGCTACACAAGGAAACAACCATTTCGGAATAAAATGTCATACCGATTGGAAAGGCGACACCATGCTCCGCGACGATGATGCTCCCGACGAATGTTTCAGAGTCTATCACAATCCCGAAGAATCTTATCAAGACCATTCAGTTTTCCTTACAAAAAAAAGGTACGCCCCTCTTTTTGAGCTTGACCCTTTCGATTATGCCGGTTGGGCGCAAACTCTCAAAAAATGCGGATACGCCACTGATCCAAACTATGCCGACCGTCTGATTACCATCATCGAACGATATGCCCTTTACAGCTACGACAGCAATAAGGCCGGAAAAGCTCACGAAGTGGCTGAGTTTATAATTGCCAATCTCGCCGATTCACATCCCGTTAGAAAATCGCGTGGACTACATTATGTCATAGCCGCCCCCGGAGATACATATGCAAAAATTGCAAAAGAATTTAAAATCAGTAAAAAAAAGCTTATAGAATATAACGACGTGAGCAAAGATGGTGAAATACGTCCTTGGCAAGAAGTATATCTTCAGGAAAAAGCTGACACCGCTCCCAAAGATGTAAAATCTGTCACCATCGGAGAAGACGAATCCATCCATTCAGTGGCACAAAGATACGGCATGAAGATGAAAACTATAATGGAGCTGAATCCAAATGCCCGGGATATTCCCGGTACCGTCCTCCGGCTACGTTGAATATTTTAACTCATCTTCCAATTAACAACCCCTAATAAACTCTAAAATAAAAGAATCAAAATATGGCACTAAAATGTGGAATTGTAGGACTGCCGAACGTTGGTAAATCTACACTCTTCAACTGCTTGTCGAATGCAAAAGCACAATCGGCTAACTTCCCTTTCTGTACTATCGAGCCTAATGTAGGTGTGATTTCTGTCCCGGACGACAGGCTAAACAAGCTTGTAGAAATGTGCAACCCTCGATCCACTGTCCCTGCCACGGTGGAGATTGTTGACATCGCCGGACTTGTCAAAGGCGCATCTAAAGGTGAAGGTCTCGGCAACAAATTCCTCGCAAACATCCGCGAATGTGATGCTATTCTCCATGTGGTGCGTTGCTTCGACGATGATAATGTAACTCACGTTGATACAACCGTCGACCCCGTCAGAGACCTCGAAATCATTAACTATGAACTGCAGCTCAAAGACCTCGAAACTGTCGACAACCGATTGGCAAAAACACTCAAGGCAGCTCAGACAGGTGGCGATAAAACAGCTAAAATGCAGGCCGCTGTCCTTCAGCAATATAAAGAAGCTCTCGAAAGTGGCCGTCCGGCACGTTCCGTAGAATTTGAAACAAAAGATGAGCAAAAATTCGCCCGCGAACTCTTCCTCCTCACCAATAAGCCTGTAATGTACGTATGCAACGTAGACGATGATTCAGCCGTCGAAGGGAATCACCACGTAAAAGCCGTGGAAAAAGCTATTGAAGGTACCGGTGCCAATATGCTTATTGTAGCCGCCAAGACAGAAAGCGAAATAGCTGAACTTGATACTTACGAGGAACGTCAAGAATTCCTTGAATCTATCGGACTAACAGAATCAGGCGTCGCCAGATTGATACGCGCCGCTTATTCTCTGCTCGACCTCCAGACATATTTCACAGCCGGACCGGATGAAGTTAGAGCATGGACATTCATCAGAGGTACTAAAGCTCCACAAGCAGCCGGAATTATCCACACAGACTTCGAAAAAGGGTTCATCAGAGCAGAAGTAATCAAGTATGATGACTTTGTGTCATTAGGCTCCGAAACAGCCGTCAAAGAGGCCGGTAAGATGGCAGTAGAGGGGAAAGATTACATAGTGCAGGACGGCGATATAATGCATTTCCGCTTCAACGTCTAAGCGCTACAAACATACCCGTTACTACAACCCGTAAACATATTCACAACCCGTAAACATATTCACAACCCGTAAACATATTAAAGCGCCGGAGCACATTAAGCTCCGGCGCTTCTTAACTTTAGTATCGCTTATTTACTTATTTGCGAATAACAGTCTTGGTGGCTTTACCATTCACAACTTTGATATAGAGTCCGTTGGCAGGTTCTGCTACGCGGATACCCTGAAGATTGAAGTATTCAGCTTCTCCTTCAGATACTTCTATTTCATTGATGCTCTGTTTACTGGATTTTACATAGATTGTTTTATCTGCAAGATTGAGAGTGATATCATATTTCTTGACTGCAGGAATCATGAATGAGTTTTCACCTACTGATATTGCAGTTACAGTCTCAAGGTCAATCAGTTGGTCAGCTTCTGATGCTCCGTAACGAATACCTACATTCCAGCTCTCGCCCTCTGTATAGCTTTCCATCAATTTGGTGCAGAATGAGAAATATCCAAACTCTTGTTCGGGAGCAGCAAGAATTTCAAGGTCTGTAATTGAATACACGCCTTCACCCTTGTTGGTCATAGCTACACCGTTGGTAGGATTCCAGCCGGTCTCGTTGATGTTGCCAATTACATAGACAGTCTCGGGATATGAAGTGGCTTGAGCTGTTACCACAATAGACATTGTGTTGCAGTCAACGTCAATCTTATATTCACCAGGCATTAGCATGAAAGCAAATTCGCCGAGTGAAAGAGTGGTAGGTTCGCCGTTGACCGGTTCAAGGTCAGCAGTAGGAGCACCGTAACGGGTACCTACATTCCATGCAGTTCCTTCAGTATAGCTCTCCATTAGCTCGGTGCAGAAAGAGAAATAGCCGTAAGAAGCACCGGGAGCGGAAGTGATGTTGGCAGTAGTGGAGAAAACACCGTCGTGAGTTTCAGTAAGTTTCAGACCCTTGGTGGGATCGAAAGAATTACCGTCGAAATTACCGATAAGGTAGAGGTTTTCAGGAATGACAGCCACGATGGGTGCTGACTCTATTTTAAGAGTCTTGGCATTGAGGTCTACAGTCATATTATAGCTGCCTGTCGGCACCATAAATGCCATTTCGCCTGCTTGGATGGTGTTGAGATCTTCAAAGGAAGGAGCAAAGTCGGCAGAAGTGGCACCATAGCGTGCACCGACTGACCATGCACTACCCTCAGTATATTCCGTCATCAGCTCAGTACAGAATGAGAAATATCCGTTGGGTGTGCCCTCAGCACTTCCAATAAAGATGCTCTTTACGGAAAAGACACCTTCTGCATCCTTTGTCATAGCCACACCATTAGTAGGATTCCATCCTTTACCATTGACGTTGCCAAGCACATAGAATGTGTCCGGCATTTTCTGTGAACCGGTTACTGTGAGTTTGCCACTTTCAGCGTTCTTGTCGAGAACGAAGGTGAAATCATATGCGCCGGAATTGAGCGAGAAAGCGTTTCCGCTCATTGCGGCTGTATACTCCTTACCCATCTCTATGGCGATGTCATCACCTCCGGTGCCGTAGACATTCACACCGGCAGCCATCTTGAAATAGCTTGTAGCGGCTGAAAGTGTAAAGGAACCTTCCCATACATTCTCAGTACCCTCCTTGAGCTTGAGAGCGTAAGGAGTCGGAGTAGTTTCACTCCATCCGCTTCCGAAGTCACCTATCAGATAGACGGTGTCATATTCATTTTCCTTCGCCTGTCCGCTGATAAGAAGAGTTCCTGCTTTGGTATCGAGGGTGACTAAAGCATTATCAACTTGTCCATCCATCGAGAAATCATTGCCACCCTTGACATACTTGTATGGAGTATCAGCTACTACCGGATTCCCGTTGGTTCCAATCTTGTTACTCCAATCCGGGGTTCCGACGGTGCCCTGACAGATAACGAACTTACCGTAAATAGATTGGAGAGAAATAGAGAATACTCCCTCTTGACCCTCTACCGGTTTCAGCTGATAATCCGGGTTGCAATGGCTCCAATTTTGGAAGCCGCCCGAAATGTACCAATCAGCTGCATTTACTGACAACGCTACAATGAGTGCTGTCAAAAGCATGTAAAATTTCTTCATGGTTTTAATAATTAATTAAAAATTAGTGTGTTTGCGTTAATTTTATAACGTGATTTCTACTAAAGTCTTTATTGATTGCAAAAGTACAAAATTTATCTGATATTACACTGAATTTAATAAAAAAATTAAAATTTTGCATGCGAATCCGCTGCAAAAAAACATGAGAACAACCTCTAAAAAAACCGGACTCGATGGTGTAACATCAGAATCCGGGTTTTTACATATACAATAAAAGGTTCAAGTATCTCAATTTGCCCCGCAACTTGAGATACTTTTGGTTTATGGTTTATGGTTTATGGTTTACGAAACGCCTTCGAGTTAAAATTGATATAAATTTTTCGATAATTCTCTAACTTCCTAACCTCAAACTCCTAATTTTTCGCAAGTTAAAGCTTGCGAAAGTTGAGTTAATATTAATTTATTTTCGATAATTCCCTACCTTTCTAACCTCAAACTCCTAACTTTTCGCAAGCTAAAGCTTGCGAAAGTTGAGCAAAAGGTTGTTTATTTCACAAGAGACAGCTCCCAAGTGAAGACATTGTGAGAGGTGGCCTCCTCACAATAGAGCTCTTTGCCACCATTCAGAATATCGAACGTCTTTTTTTCATTGTAGCCATCATCCTTGTAGTTGACGGTCACCTTACGACCCGTCACCTTGTATGTGCCCTTTATATCTCCGGAACCAAAATTGAGGGTACATTCATTCCCTTCAAGGAAATTGATGGTAACATTTCTTTCGGAGAAATCATAACACGTACCTTTGTAATTCTTTCCGGCCAAGGATATGGAAGCAACTGCAGATTGTTTGCGTGTACCGGGTTTTTTCTTGGTTGCGGCTTTCTTTTGAGTAGCTGAAACTTCAGCGGCTGAAGCGGAAGGAACGAAGGAAACAGAGAAACCTGCAAGGAGAACTGCTGCTAATGCATAACGAATAATAAGTTTCATTTTTTTAAAGTTAAAGGTATTGAAATTTTATTTACAAAGTTAGCAATTTGCATGGAAAAACCAAAAACATTTCGGTTAATTCTCAACGCTCCAAACTGCCTTAAAAAAATTACGGAAAAATTTCTGTAATTTATTTTGCCGTTAATGATATTATATATAACTTTGCCACAGAATTCCTAACCACAAGATTTTTTACAACTATCTAATCTAATCATACCATGGAAATTAAAAAATCCTTCGCAGGCACTTTGGAATCCGGAGATATCCTTGTCGGAATTTCCCCATCTGATTCCAAAGGGCTTACCATCAATCTGGACAGCACTGTAGCTGCCCAATTTGGTGCTCAAATAAAGAAGGTCATTGAAGAGACTCTCGACGGTCTCGGTGTGCACGACGCTATTGTTGATGCCACTGACAAGGGTGCTCTCGATTGCACCATCCGCGCCCGTGTCACTGCCGCTGCCGTCCGTGCTACAGGTGTTGACGTCTGGAAATAATCGTTTTTCTTCACACTCCTTTCATCCATCTCAGCTAATACCATTATGCAAAGACTTAGAAGAACCATGATGTTCGTCCCCGGTAATAATCCGGCGATGATGCAGGATGCTTATATTTATCATCCCGACTCTATTATGCTCGACCTCGAGGATTCTGTCTCTATGGCCGAAAAAGATACTGCACGTCTGCTCGTTCATAACGCCCTTAAATCCATCGATTACGGCGATACTGAAATGGTGGTGCGTATTAATCCCCTTAACACTCCTTACGGTAAAAAAGATATTGAGGCTGTTGTAAAAGCCGGTGTTCATGTTATCCGTATGCCTAAAACTGAAACTGCCGAAGAGGTAGTGGAGGTGGAACGTGAAATACTCCGCGTCGAAAACGAAATCGGTTGTCCGGGCAGAACTCAAATCATGGCCGCTATCGAATCCGCTCTCGGTGTCGTAAACGCTTACGACATCGCTACAGCTTCCCCAAGAATGATGGGAATCGCTCTCGGCGCTGAAGATTATTGCGCCAACCTCAAAACTCAACGAAGCAAAGATGGCGACGAACTCCGTCTCGCACGCGAAACTATCGTAGTGGCCGCAAGAGCGGCCGGTATCGATGCCCTCGATACCGTATATTCCAATCTTAACGATATGGACACATTCCGTAAAGAGGTGGAATATATCAAAACTCTCGGCTTCGATGGAAAATCTATCATCAATCCGCGTCAGATTGATGTCGTAAACGAAGTGTTTACCCCCTCGCAAAAAGATATTGACAAGGCTCAAACTATTATTGCCGCTATCAAAGAGGCCGAAAAGAAAGGTTCCGGTGTAATTGCCGTTAACGGAAAAATGATTGATAAACCGGTAGTCATCAGAGCACAACGCACCATCGAACTCGCTATCGCTTCCGGTGCAATTAAAAAGGAGGATATACAATGAACACTTATAAGGACAGACAAGATGCCATTAAAGCGATGGCTTCACACCTCGGTAAGGAGGTATATAACGACAACAATCATATCAAAGACCCTACCGAAAAACTATCACTGCAACAGAAAAGCCCCAAACTCGCCACTCTCGAAGAGGCTATCAGACGCTCAGGTCTCAAAGACGGAATGACAATCTCTTTCCACCACCATTTCCGCGGTGGTGACAAAGTGGTGAATATGGTTGTGGACAAACTCGCCGATATGGGTTTCAAGAATCTGCATCTCGCTGCTTCCTCTCTCTCAGATGTGCACGAACCTCTTATCCGTCACATCAAAAACGGTGTCATCACCAAAATATCCACATCCGGTCTGCGCGGTGAGCTGGCAAAAGAGATTTCTCACGGTCTGATGGAGAATCCCGTAATCTTCCGCAGTCACGGAGGCCGTGGAAGTGCAATAGCTTCAGGCGACCTCCACATCGACGTCGCATTCCTCGGAGCACCTTCCTCCGACCCACTCGGAAATGCTTGCGGTTACTCCCGTTCGGAAAATGCAAAATCTATCTGCGGCTCTCTGGGTTACGCCCTTCCCGATGCTCAATACGCTGATAAAGTGGTCATAATAACAGATGACCTTGTCCCTTATCCCAACACTCCAAATTCAATATCGGAACGTGACGTAGACTACGTTGTCGTAGCCGACAGTGTTGGTGACAGCTCCAAGATATCCTCCGGTGCAATTCGCGATACCAAAAATCCCCGAGATATCCTCCTCGCACAGCAAGCAGCCAAAGTAATAATCAACAGTGGTTACTTCAAAAACGGTTTCTCAATCCAGACAGGCTCCGGTGGAGCGTCTCTTGCTGCCGTCAAATTCATACGTCAAAGTATGATTGAAAACAACATAGTGGCTGACTTCGCTCTCGGTGGTATTACCTCCCACATGGTAAAACTCCACGAAGAGGGGCTGATCAAACGTCTCATAGATGTACAATCATTTGACAAAGTGGCTGCCGAATCCCTCAAAAACAACCCCATGCACAAGGAGGTATCCGCCAATGAATACGCAAGTGCCGATGAACCGGGCAGCGCCGTTCACTATCTCGACATTGTAATCCTCTCGGCTCTTGAGGTTGACGTAAATTTCAATGTCAACGTCCTGGTGGGTAGCGACGGTGTAATCCGCGGTGCGATAGGAGGACATCCCGATACAGCAGCTGATTCAGCCCTATCCATAATAGTGTGTCCTCTGCTTCGCGGCAGAATCCCTTGTGTGGTGGATGAAGTGACCACTTTGATTACTCCCGGTTCAAGCGTTGACGTAATTGTCACCGAATACGGCATCGCTGTCAATCCCCATCGACCCGAAATCAAAGAACGCCTCCAAAAGGCCGGCCTCCCCATAGTAGACATTAATGACCTCAAGCAGAAGGCTCTCAATGTCATCGGTCAACCGGCTCCCCTGCCGTTTGGTGACAAGGTTGTAGGTGTCGTTATGGATCGTAACGGCAGTGTCCTTGACGTTATCAAAAATATCTGCGATTAAAATCAATCAACTCGGGTGTGGAGACAGTTTCATTCCGTCTCCACCCCGACCCATTTATATGCAACGGACTGAGATCACACTCAATAGCCTGCTCGAAAGTCGTGACAGACGCCAAGCCCGTCAACATCAGCTTCTCTCCTCACGACCCGGGGAAACACTTGTCCTGCTGACTATCGTCATGCCCGGTGCCGTTAAGAAGAATAATCTCTCCGAAGTAGCTGCACGTGCCGCTATGACTGCTTTGCGTGAGGGCTTTGACAATCATATCTGCTCGTTGGAAATATTTGACCTTGACACAGGGTTTGAGGCGTTCTTAATGACTGATTTGAGTGTTGACCGGGCCAAATCCATAGCTTGCAATATCGAAGACCGGCATCCATTAGGCAGGCTATTCGATATTGATGTCCTCGGAAGTGATGCTGTCCCCGTAAGCCGCACTACTCTCGGACTCCCTTCCCGCAAATGCCTTATATGCGGCGATGACGCAAGGGTGTGCATGAGATTACAACGTCATGATTACACCCAACTATTACAGAAGATACACCAAATGGTGGATGACTATGTGCGAACCAATCCTTGAACTACGTCAAATACCCCTATCTATCCCAAATAAAAGGGTTATGACTCAAAAAATGCTTGAGCGCAACGGCTTGAGACTTGACCCTGTGGATTTATACATCGGTGTATTTGACCGGGATGACAATCTGCTCGGTGGCGGTGGTCTGGATGGTAACGTCATAAAATGTGTGGCACTGGACGATTCATTGCGTGGTCTTAATGTTGCAAACACTCTAATCACACAATTGCGTTCCGAAGCGGTCTTAAACGGACATATGGATATTTTCGTCTTTACCAAGCCGGAAAACGAACGGCTCTTCGCCTCTCTCGCTTTCCATACAGTAGGACGTTCTGCTAATGCTCTGATGATGGAAAGCAATCCGCGCGGCATCCAATCATACGTCAAAAAATTATCGCAACTCCGCGTAGCAGCAAACCCTCAATCGTCTCTACCCGACGGTGTTATCGTGATGAATTGTAATCCGCTGACCCTCGGACACCGCTTCCTTATTCAGAAGGCTGCCGGTCAATGCCGTCATCTGTACATTATCCCGGTGAGCGAAGAGAAATCACTTTTCAGCTATGCCGACCGCAAAGAGATGCTGATGCGAGCCACTAACGACATTCCTAACGTAACAGTTTGCCCGGGTAGCCCTTACCAAATATCTCTCGCCACATTCCCGACTTATTTCCTCAAAGAAGTATCCGATGGAACCGATGTCTCGATACTTCTCGACCTTGACATATTCACCCGGCATATTGCTCCGGCTATCGGTGTGTCGATAAGGTATGCCGGCTCAGAACCCTCCGACCCTCTAACTGCCCGTTATAACGAAATGATGGCAGAAATCCTTCCCGAGCACAACATCCTGTTCCATCAGATAGACCGTCTCGAGAAAAACAACCTCCCCGTTTCGGCTTCTTCGGTAAGAGAACTTATCAAAAACGGTCAAGCCGACAAAGCATTGCAATTGATCCCCCCCTCCTCATTCCGATTCCTCCTCTCCCACATAGCAACAGAGGCTCTCAGACGCGAGCTTAACCTTACTCCGAAACCCGGACTCGTTGACCAAAACGACTGTGGCGCCCATAAGGATATGGATTATAACCTTATGCAGCGGAGCATCAACACACTTGGCGAGGCTTTTAAGGATATTCTTGATATAAGTATTGACAATCCGGCTCCCCGACGTTACAAAGGATTGATATGGGAACAGAAGCTCATGCAGTCCACCGAAGGGGTCAACACCCACCGCGGCGCCCTCTTTGCAATCTCCGTTACTCTCCATGCCGCCATAACGTTATTGAACAAAAATATACCTCTCTCACTTCAAAACCTCTCTGCTCAAACGGCAAAAATCGCCTCTCTGATGCCCGGTGCCTCCAATTCCAATGGTATGCAGACTGTCAACCGATTCGGTGTGCCGGGTGCTCTGATGAATGCTCAATCAGGGTATCGTCAACTCTATGAAAGTTGGCTCCCATTTTATCGCACGGTCAAAAACCGGCCGGAGGGTGATCTCCTCACTTTGCTTAAGATAATGTCGGAAATCGACGATACAAATGTACTTCACCGCGGTGGAAGTCAGGGTGCTGACTTCGTCAAAAACCGCTCCGCGCAGCTCCTTGCCGATTTCAGTATCGATGCCCTGAAAACATTCAACCGTGAGTGCATCGACCGCAACCTCTCCCCCGGTGGCGCTGCTGATATGCTCGCTCTCCTCTTTATTATTGATAATATTACAAATAAATAACCTTATAATCTAACTCAAAAAATGGTAGAAATAATCGACAAAGGTGTCTATCTTCTTGACGGTGAAAAATTCGCCGGCGACACTACCGGACTTCCCACCCCTAAAGAAGCCCGTGAGAATACCATCACTTACGGAATCTTGCGTTCACACGATGTAGACAAATCCGGAGGCGACAAAATGCGCATTAAATTTGATGCCATGATGAGTCATGACATCACTTATGTGGGTATCATACAGACAGCCCGTGCCAGCGGCCTCGAGAAATTCCCTCTCCCTTATGCCATGACCAACTGCCACAACTCTCTCTGTGCTGTAGGGGGTACTATCAATGAAGACGACCATATTTTCGGTCTCTCAGCCGCCAAGAAATATGGTGGCATATATGTACCCGCCAATCAGGCTGTAATCCACCAATACGCTCGCGAAGCAATGGTGAAATGCGGTAATATGATTCTTGGTTCCGACTCTCACACCCGCTACGGCTCTCTCGGTAATATGGGTGTAGGTGAAGGTGGCGGTGAGCTTGTAAAACAACTCCTTAACAACACATGGGACATCAATGCCCCCGAAGTGGTGCTTGTATGGCTCGAAGGCTCTCCCCGCAAAGGTATCGGTCCGCACGACATAGCTATCTCTTTGGTGAAGGCCGTTTTCGATAACGGTTTTGTGAAAAACAAAGTACTTGAATTTGCCGGACCCGGTGTCAAAAATCTCCCTATCGATTTCCGTAACGGTATCGATATCATGACCACTGAAACAACTTGCCTGAGCTCTATCTGGGTCACTGACGATGAGGTGAAACATCACTACGTAATACATAATCGCCCCGAAGATTACAAAGAGCTTAAACCCGGCAAGGTGGCTTATTACGACGGTGTAATCAAAATCAATCTCGACAAGCAGGAATCGATGATAGCTCTTCCTTTCCATCCCAGCAATGCATATACCATCCATGAGCTTCAGTCCAATCCCGAAAAGATTCTCCGCGAAGTGGAAGAGGATGCACGCAAACGCTTCGGCGACAAAGTGCAAGTGGATATGCTCGGCAAAATAAAGGACGGAAAAGTGATGGCCGACCAAGGTATCATTGCAGGTTGCTCCGGCGGTACTTACGATAACCTCGCTGAAGCTGCATCCATTCTGAAAGGGAAGAGCGTAGGTAACGACTATTTCACTATCTCGGCTTATCCTCAATCTGTTCCCGTATATATGGCCGCTACCCGCGACAAAGTAGCTGAAGAGCTTCTCGAAGCCGGTGTAGTCATCAAACCGGCCTTCTGCGGACCTTGCTTCGGAGCAGGAGATGTCCCCGGAAACAATGGCCTCTCCATACGTCATACCACCCGAAACTTCCCTAACCGTGAAGGCTCAAAACCCGGTAACGGCCAACTTTCTCTCGTCGCTCTCATGGATGCCCGCTCCATAGCTGCCACTGCCGCTAACGGGGGTGTGATAACCGCTGCTACGGATGTGGATTATACCAACGAACATAATCCTTATGAATTTGATGCCAAAATCTATGAACGTCGCGTTTACAACGGATTTGGCAACGAAAATCTCGATACCGAACTCCGTTACGGACCCAATATCAAGGATTGGCCCAAGATGTACCCCATGCAGGATAATATGCTCCTTGAACTTGCTGCCGTAATCCACGATCCCGTAACTACCACTGACGAGCTTATCCCCTCCGGTGAAACCTCCTCATACCGCTCAAACCCGCTTAAACTCAGCGAATTTGCCCTCTCACGCCGCGTACCCGAATATGTTGGTATCTCCAAGAGAATCCAGAAAGAAGACCTCGAACGCCGCGATGGAAATTGTCCCGCAAATGTTAAATCCGTTCTGGACAAGGTAGGCGCATCCGCCGCTGACACCTCTCTGGGTTCTTGCGTATTTGCCAATCGTCCCGGTGACGGCAGTGCGCGCGAACAGGCTGCTTCCTGCCAGAAAGTGCTCGGTGGTGACGCCAATATCTGCTATGAATACGCCACAAAACGTTATCGTTCCAACTGTATCAACTGGGGTATCGTGCCTTTCACCATCAGCAAAGACACCAAGTTCGATTACCTCCCCGGAGATTTCGTATTTGTCCCCGGTATCCGTAAGGCTATCCTTGACGGCAAAGAGGAGATAATGGCAAAAGTTATCACCGCTGACGGTATCAAAGACCTTAAACTCCATTTCAGCAATCTGACCCCCACAGAACGTCAAATCCTCGCTGACGGGTGCCTGATGAATTATTACGCCTCCCAAAACAAAAAATAATATCTAATACCATAAATTACCATTAAGATGGAAAAAATTAAAATGACCACTCCTATTGTGGAGATGGACGGTGATGAAATGACCCGTATCCTATGGAAAATGATTAAGGATCAGCTCATCCTTCCTTTCGTAGACCTCAAAGCTGAATACTATGACCTCGGCCTGCCAAAACGCGACGAAACTCGCGACCAAATAACCATAGAAGCGGCCGAAGCTACCAAAAAATACGGCGTGGCTGTGAAATGTGCTACAATCACTCCCAATGCCCAACGTATGACCGAATATAAGCTCCACGAAATGTGGAAAAGCCCTAACGGCACCATCCGTTCCATGCTCGATGGTACAGTTTTCCGCACACCCATCACAATAAAATGGATCAAACCTGTTGTGAAAAACTGGGAAAAGCCAATCACTATAGCACGTCACGCTTACGGCGACGTATATAAAAGCGTTGAAATCCGTGTAGACGAACCCGGTACAGCCAAACTCGTTTTCGACGGAAAGGATGGCAAACACGAAGAGGTGGTTATACACGAATTCAAAGGGGAAGGTGTAATCCAAGGTATGCACAACACCGACAAGAGTATCCGCTCTTTCGCCCACAGCTGCTTCAAGTTCGCAATCGATACAAAACAAGACCTCTGGTTCTCTACCAAAGACACCATCTCTAAAAAATATGACGCTCAATTCCGTCACATCTTCGATGAGGTATTCGAAGGTTACAAAGCTGAATTCGAACGCCTCGGCATAGAATATTTCTATACCCTGATTGACGATGCCGTAGCTCGTGTTATAAGAAGCAAAGGTGGCTATATCTGGGCTTGCAAGAACTATGACGGCGACGTGATGAGCGACATGGTATCTACCGCCTTCGGTTCTCTGGCTATGATGACGTCAGTACTCGTAAGCCCCGACGGCAAATATGAATACGAAGCTGCTCACGGCACAGTGACCCGCCATTACTACAAACACCTCAAAGGGGAAGAAACATCCACCAACCCCATGGCTACAATCTTCGCTTGGAGCGGTGCTCTACGCAAGCGCGGTGAACTTGACTCGCTCAACGACCTTGTATCCTTCGCTGACAATCTTGAAGGTGCTTGCTTCGATACACTCAACGAAGGTATCGTGACAAAAGACCTTGTAAA
The DNA here is from genome assembly GCA_023665145.1 of Bacteroides sp. Taxonomy (GTDB): domain Bacteria; phylum Bacteroidota; class Bacteroidia; order Bacteroidales; family Muribaculaceae; genus Lepagella. The sequence continues at coordinate 234 of JAMPEM010000024.1, read as the reverse complement.
CCTCTACGAAGGGATGACGCCGACGGCAGTCAACAGCGAGCAATTCCTGACCGCCATCCGCCGCAACCTCGAAAAACGCCTCGCATAATACAATATAAGCGACCGGACAAACAAACCCTCAGAGCGTCATCACGGCTTTGAGGGTTTCTCTATTTTTCATTATAAGAAGTTGTTAAAAAATTAAGAGGTTGTTTAAAAATAAATGTTAATGGATTTGGGCATAATTTTTGAGGA
>JAMPEM010000023.1 GCA_023665145.1 Bacteroides sp. | reverse complement strand
CATACGTATTGTTGACATTCCACGGTGGCTCTATGATTGGAGCTATTGATTTTTTTAACATGATGAACCATTGAATATTGCGAAATTTTTATTAACTTTGCATATTGTAACGCTCCGATTTTATGAACTTTGATTTAGACTACATGCTGCAACTCTCCCAAAATCATGAGGGCGTTGACGTTGAGTTTAAGGAATCCGCCGGGCAACTTGACCGAGGGATGGAAACATTGTGCGGTATGCTCAATGGTGACGGTGGCATTGTGGTCTTTGGTGTCAAAAATTCGGGCAATATTGTCGGTCAGGAAATTGGCGACAAGACCACTCGTATGATTGGCGAGGCTTTACGTCGCTTTGAGACTGCGGTGGATTTCCAGCCTCATATCTGAAATTGCAGGATTCCGATAAATATCTTATAGCCTTTGATGGCTTGTTGGTGGCCTTTCTCTTTGTTCCTTAATGCGTTGACGTGCTACCTTAGCGACTTATTTATCGTGTGATGCTTGGAGAGATAAATCATACAGAGAAAATAGACGCTTTCCACTCTGTTTCTCTCGAACCTTCGTCGAATAAGGTAATATAATGATGTCACGGATTTCTTTTTGTGAGTAGATGAAAAAGTTTTGGATATATGATGTCGATTTGAGATTTTTTGTGTATCTTTGAGCCGTGGAATGACTTTCGGTCAATCTGTTGTTGTGAATTGTTTTGCAATTCAAAAATATATTTATTTGAATTTTATTAGATTAAGCAATGAATAAAGGTTTTGTAATTCTCGCGTTGGGCGGTTTGGCATTGACGCTCACGGGATGCTCTAAGAAGCTCAATCAGTTTCAGAGCGACTATTTTACTACCAATCCTACACCGCTTGAAACTGTAGGACAGAATGTGCCGGCTAAGATTACTCTTTCTGTGCCACAGAAATTCATGGTTAAGAATGCTCTTGTCACTGCTACACCTGTTCTTACATGGGGTTATGATGGTATGGCCAAGGGAAGTCCAACGGTTTTCCAGGGTGAGAATGTCCGTGATAATGGGCAGGTGGTTAGCTTTGAGAGGGGAGGTACGGTTACAATTCCGTTCTCTGTGGGTTATAATCCCGATATGGCCCAGAGCGATCTTTATGTTGACTTTAATGTTCAGCAGGGAAACAAGACTTATACTCTTCCTCGAGTGAAGGTTGGAAATGGAGTAATTGCCACATCTACTTTGGCTTCAGCGGAGACTGTACATCCGGCCGTAGCACCGGATAATTTCCAGAAGGTTATTACAGAAACTTACTCGGCTGACATACATTTTCTTATCAATCAGGCAAATGTTAGGTCAAATCAAACATCGTCATCTGATTATATTGATTTGAATAAGAAGCTTGTTGAGGCTAACAGTGCTCCGAATATGGAGATTGCCGGTGTTACAATTAATTCTTATGCATCTCCGGAGGGTTCGCTTGAGTTTAACACACAGCTTGCAGAGAAGCGTGAGAAGAACACTACAGCAACGGTGGAAAATCAGCTTAAGAAGGATAAAATAACAGAGTTTGGTGAGCTTACGTCATCATTTACCCCGGAGGACTGGGAGGGATTCCAGAAATTGGTAGAGAAGAGTAATATTCAAGATAAGGAATTGATTTTGAGTGTTCTGTCAATGTATAAGGATCCACAAGACCGTGAACGAGAGATTCGCAATCTGTCATCGGTTTTCAATGAATTGGCTGACCAGATTCTTCCGCAGCTTCGTTATTCACGTATTCAGGCTAAAATCAATGTTTTGGGTAAGAGTGATGAAGAATTAATCAATACTTTCAACAATGAGCCTCAGAAGCTGACTATCGATGAGATATTGTATGTAGCCACATTGACTGATGACAATACAAAGAAACAGGCGGTATATCGTAAAGCTACCGAGCTTTATCCCAATGATTATCGAGGATTTAACAATCTTGGGATGACTCAATATGTAGCAAAGGATTACAATGCGGCCGATGCCAATTTCGAAAAGGCTCGCAAAATTGCACCGGATGCTAAAGAGGTGGCAATGAATAAAGGTCTTATTGCGATGCTTCGTCAGGATTATACTACAGCGCAGTCCAATTTCGGCAAGGCGGCCGGTGTCCCCGAAGCCGGTGATGCACTTGGCACTTATTATCTGTGCAATGGCGATCTGAGCAAGGCAAAGACCTCATTCGGGTCAACCAAGACAAATAATGCTGCTTTAGCACAGATTCTTTCACAGGATTATACTACAGCCAAACAGACACTTGCCGCAATCCCCAATCCGGATGCTACTACTTATTACCTTACAGCTGTGCTTGGTGCCCGCACCGGCAATGAAAGCATGGTGATGAGCAATTTGCGTCAGGCCGGACGTCTTGATCCATCGTTGATTAATCGCGCGAAGACTGATAAGGAATTCTCTTCTTACAATCTCTCTTTCCTTTAACCGAGAATACCTTTAGGATTATATGGGGCCGCGGATTTCGTTTTTAATGTGAATCCGTGGCTCTAAATGAAAACATCAATTGGTTGACTCAACTTTAGCAAGCTGCAACTTGAGAAAAGTAATGAGTTTGGAGCGTGGAAGTTAAGAAGTTGACAAAAAAATTATTATCTTTGTCAAAATTGTTACAGAATATGAGATTCAAGAGGATATTGCTTAAATTGTCAGGGGAGTCGTTGATGGGGAAACAGGGTTATGGGATAGACCCGGACAGACTTGCTGCCTATGCGCGCCAAATCAAAGAGGTATCAGAACTTGGTGTCGAGATAGGAATTGTCATTGGTGGAGGTAACATTTTTCGCGGTTTGTCCGGAGCGTCGAAGGGGTTCGACCGAGTGAAAGGTGATCAAATGGGGATGTTGGCCACAGTGATTAATTCACTTGCATTGCAATCAGCCCTTGAAGCAATAGGCCAGCCGGCGCAGGTGTTTACAGCCATAGGGATGACTCCGATAGGGGAACATTACTCTCCTGCGAGGGCGGTGAGAGCTATTGAGGAGGGTAAAATCGCTATAATGAGCTGCGGTACCGGCAATCCGTTTTTCACTACAGATACCGGCAGTGCGTTACGAGGTATAGAGATAGGAGCGGATGTGATGCTTAAGGGTACACGTGTTGATGGTATCTATACGGCTGATCCGGAGAAAGATTCGAAAGCTGTAAAATTTGACGATATCAGTTACAATGAGGTGATAGAACGTGGCCTGAGAGTGATGGATTTGACAGCCACAGCTCTTTGTAAGGAGAATAATATGCCGGTCTATGTCTTTAATATGGATGTGGAAGGGAATCTGGGTAAGATGATTCGCGGGGAGAATCTTGGGACGCTTGTACATGCTTGATTAATTTGAAAATTTATAATATACAAATATGGAAGTAAAGGAATTTATGCAAGAGGCCGAAGACTCTATGGCAATGGCAGTAGAGTATCTCGATGATACACTTTCTCACATACGTGCCGGAAAAGCTTCAGCCCGTTTGCTCGATGGTATTCGTGTGGATTATTATGGCACACAGGCACCCATTTCCAACGTTGCCAATATCAGTGTGCCGGATGCAAGAACAATTGCCATAACGCCGTGGGAGAAATCCATGTTTAAGGAGATAGAGAAGGCAATCATTAATTCTGATTTGGGTGTTACGCCTGAAAATAATGGTGAGGTGATACGTATCTGTATCCCTCCTCTTACAGAGGATCGCCGTAAGCAACTCGTTAAGCAATCTAAAGCTGAGGCAGAGAATGCAAAGGTCAGTGTGCGCAATGCACGTCGCGATGCTATCGATGGTCTTAAGAAGGAGATTAAGAATGGTCTTAGCGAAGATGTGGAGAAGGATGCCGAGAATGATGTGCAGAAGCTTCACGACAAATATATTAAGAAGATAGACGAACTGTTTGCAGCTAAAGAGAAGGAGATTTTGACAGTATAATGTCATCGGCGGTCTCAATCGTTATTCCTGCATATAATTGCGAAAAATTCCTGATGCGGAGTGTGGAAAGTGCTCTGCATCAGGATTATATTGATATAGAAGTAATCGTAATAGATGATGGATCTTCTGATAAAACACTTTCTATAGCTGAAAAATTTGCTGCCCGGGATTCAAGAATAAAGGTTGTCGCTCAACCTAACAGTGGAGTCTCTGCTGCAAGGAACAGGGGGATAGAGGAGGCGTCGGGAGAATATTTATTGTTTCTTGATGCGGATGATGTATTACTCCCTGACGCAATTTCCATTTTACTGAAAATTATTAAAGAATATGACGCTGAAATAGCTGCAGGGAATTATATAGAGGTATCTGATGGGGATGCTGATTCTTGGAATGACGGAATTGAGCAAAATGATAATAAAGGGAATGAGAAGATAATGGAGTATGAGCCGGAATCTTTTGTTGAGGAAGTTTTATACCAATCAGGACAGCCTTCTCATTCTCCGTGGGCCAAATTATACCGTAAAGAATTGTTCAGCGACATAAAATTTCCTGAAGGTGTGATATATGAGGATCTTGACCAAATCCCCTTGGCTTTACTTAAAGCCAATAAGATAGTGCAAACCGACAGAGTCTGTTATCTCTATGTGCGTCAGCCCCATAGCATAACGCATACCTTTACTCCGGGACGGGCGGACGTGCTTGATGTCGTTGATCGTTTGTATCATAAAATGGCCGGCATTTCCGAACGGCTTGGCAGGGCTGCAGCTGACAGGAAATTGAGTGCCAATTTCAATATGTATTGTCTATGTGCAAGTCGTGACAAGATGCATGAAACCCCTCAGGATGCACTGAAATACCAAGAAATAATGAGCCGAGCACGCGGCAATATACTTGAATTGAGGCGTAGCTGTCTTTTTAATCCTAAAGTGAGATTGAGGAATAAGATAGGGATATTATCTACCTATATCGGTGGATTCAGTTTACTCAGGATTTTGGCAAAGATTCTTTATTAATTCAATTTTCTCATGTTGCCGGCAACTTGGAAACTTGAGGTTTATGGTTTATAGTTTATAGTTTATAGTTTACGAAACGCCTTCGAGTTAAAATTGATATAAATTATTCGATAATTCTCTAACTTTCTAACCTCAAACTCCTAATTTTTCGTAAGTTAAAGCTTGCGAAAGTTGAGTTATTAATGGAATGTTGTTGCGTAAATTTTCCCAAAATTAATGTCCAAACCCATTAATTAGCAGTTATTTTTAAATAACCTCTAAAACGATTTTTTAATCAATACCGCGAACATGTTTCTCCCAGTCCCAGGCTGATTTGAGAGTTTGATCCAGAGTGCGTTCCGCTTTCCATCCCAGCACCTTGTTGGCTTTTGTTGTATCAGCCCAGACAGCGGGGACATCACCGGAGCGTCGACCCGTAATCCGATATGGAAGTTTGAGATTATTGACTTTCTCAAACTCGGTGAGGAGTTCAAGCACAGAAACGGGACGCCCTGTACCTACATTAAAGATTTCATATTTCTGCTCCATTTTGCCGGATGTCATTCTGTCGATAGTGGCAACATGCGCTTTGGCAAGATCCACTATATCGATATAATCGCGAAGACAAGTGCCGTCAGGAGTGTCATAATCATTGCCGAAGACGCTTAGCTGTTCTCGTATTCCGGCGGCTGTTTGAGTGACGAAAGGCACCAGATTGTTGGGAACACCTCGGGGAAGTTCACCTATCAAAGCTGAAGGATGGGCGCCTATTGGATTGAAGTATCTTAAAGAGATTCCGTTAATACCCTCATAGGCCCGACAGCAATCGCTTAGAATATCTTCAGCTATTTGCTTGGTGTTGCCGTAGGGCGATGTGGCGGGTTGCCGGGGAGTGGCTTCCGTCACCGGGAGCTGTTCCGCATCGCCATATACTGTTGCAGAGGATGAAAAGAGGATGTTTGGACGATTATATTCCTTCATTAATTCAAGGATGTTCATGAAGGAAGTCAGATTGTTCCGGTAATATTTAAGCGGTTGGTCCACTGACTCGCCTACAGCTTTAAACGCTGCGAAATGTATAACACTGTCAAAACTGTATTTTTCGAAAATCCTTCTCAAAGCCACAATATCGCAAGTATCTACGATTTCAAAGGTTACATTTTTGCCGGTAATCTTCTTGACGCCTTCTACAGAATCTTTCTCAGAATTGGACAAATTGTCGATGATTACAACGTCATATCCGGCATTTATTAATTCTACACTTGTATGTGAGCCGATATATCCGGCACCACCTGATACTAACACTGTCTTTTTCGATTCCATATAAAATAGATTTAAGCCGTACAAATTGTCGATATTGCGGCATTGCAAAATTACAAAAAATATTGAAATTTACAAACTATATTAATTGCAGGTTACGCAAATTCGTGTTTCAATCGTAGATTTTTCCACAGTAAAATCAACCTTAATTTATAAGAAATTGTTAAATTTGCAGTTAGAAATAATTGCAGATTTATTTTGATGCTCTGATATGTGGGCATTTCGCTAATTTGAAATCAGATAATGATGGTTCATAGAAGAAATGGAAGACGGGGATTTGTAGAAGATAAGGTTATTGCCAAGCAAAACAACGGAGATTCTCCCGTTGCCTTGATGGATTTTCTGTCTTCTCCCGATTTCGGCAAAATCAGGGGTGATATGCCTAAAAAGGCTGATTTGAAAATTTGGCTTAAATATGGACATGTCATGGTGAACGGTGTAGTGCAGACAAATGTCAAGACAACGGTTTATGCCGGAGATTGGGTTGAACTCAATCAGGTCAGACCGTTTGTTACCTTCAAGCATCCGAGAATGCAAATCGTATATGAAGATGACGATATAATAGTAGTTAACAAGGGGTATGGTCTTCTGTCGGTCGGTACCGGAAGTGCCAAAAAGGAGGCTACAGCCTACGACATTCTCAAGGAGTATGTGAAAAAGAAGCATCCTGCCAATAAAATTTTTGTGGTGCATCGCCTTGATCGGGATACTTCCGGGCTGATGATGTTTGCTAAAAATATTGAGGCACAGGAAGCGATGCAGCATAATTGGAACAATATGGTAATAAGCCGCACGTATGTGGCACTTGTGGAGGGTGTAGTGGAAAATGACGAAGGAATCGTCAAGAGTAATCTTGGTGAAACAAGTCAATTTGAGGTTTATTCGACGAAAAATCCTCAGGACGGGAAATTGGCGATAACTCAATATAGGGTGCTTGAGCGCGGAAGAGGGTATACCTTGATGGAGTATTCGCTTGAAACGGGCAGAAAGAATCAAATACGTGTGCATAGCAAAGACCTTGGACATCCTATTGTAGGCGACCGTAAATATGGGGCAAACGCAAGTCCGATTAAGCGTCTTGCACTTCATGCTCGCACCCTTAGATTTGCCCATCCGATTACGCGCCGTGATATGAATTTTGAGCTTCCTGTCCCTTCAAAGTTTATCGGATTGCTGCGTCATTCCTGAAATAACGGTTAATTATGCAAGAGAATAACGATACTAACGAGATAAAGAATGAATCATGTCGTCCGAAGGTTGACGATCATTCGAGATTCCTTCCACCCGGACAGGAAGCAGATGCTGTGCCGACTGTAAATGAAGATGTTGTGGAGTTTGTGGAAGATGAGGGCAATGTGGTTGAATCTGTAGAAGATATAGCAATAGATGAGATTGGACAAAGGTCTCAAGTGGATGAGTCAGAGCGAGAGGAAAAAAAAGATGAGGAAGATAAATCCGTAACTTCTGAATGGAAAAATGGGGGAGTGTGGGGAAGATTGTCAAATATCATTTCATGGCTGATGGTTCCCATGATGATGCCCGTCTATGCCATACTGTTGATTTTCGGATTGAGTGTACTGAATTATATATCTCCGTCCACACGACTTTGGGTCACCCTTATCGTAGCCGGAATAAATTTGCTTTTGCCGGCAATTATCATAGTGGTGCTTAAGCGTATCGGTGTGGTACAGGATTTAGGATTAAACGGCAGGAAAGAACGGTTGATTCCCTATCTGGCAAGTATTATGGCACTATGTGCTACAGCATGGTTTATGTGGAGCAAACAGTCACCGGCGTGGGTTTGGCTATTCTTTCTTGGTGGTGCAGTGGGGGGCGTGATTAATCTGATTATAAATTTCCGTTGGAAAATAAGTGCCCATGCAGCCGGTGTTGCCGGTATCGTGGCCTTGATTCTCAGAATAGCAAGCGATGGCTTCCCGCAGGGGAATGTTCTTGTGTGGCTTATGGTATGGATTCTTCTGGCCGGTCTCACAGGGAGTGCCCGACTATACCTTAAACGTCATACTTTGGGGCAAGTGCTTGCAGGGTATGCAGTAGGATTCTTTACAGTCTATTTCATATCGGGGATTCATATATAATTGAGAAAAATATAACAACACAAATCATAAAACCGAACTTCATGAAGCCAATTGTAAGTATCATAATGGGCAGCACATCAGACCTTCCTGTAATGGAAAAAGCTGCCCGTTTCTTTGAAGAAATGGAAATCCCTTTTGAGATGCTCGCCCTCTCGGCACATCGTACACCCCGAGAAGTGGAGCAATTTGCCTCCGGTGCAAAACAGAGAGGTATAAAGGTGATAATCGCCGGTGCCGGAATGGCTGCTCATCTTGGTGGTGTCATAGCTTCACTGACCAGCCTGCCCGTTATCGGAGTCCCTATCAGGTCATCGTTTGACGGCCTTGATTCGCTTCTGGCCATTGTGCAGATGCCTCCCGGCATCCCGGTTGCTACAGTAGGAGTTAACGGCGCTTTAAATGCTGCTATACTTGCAGTCCAGATTTTAGGTGTGAGTGATTCACAGATAGCTGATAAAATAGAAGCATATAAGGAAGGATTGACAAATAAGATTGTCAAAGCTAACGAAGAGCTTGCCAATATTAAATATCAATATAAGACCAATTGAGCAGATATAACTATCAGAGACGACCCACCACAGAGGTCAAAGTAGGCAACGTCACAATAGGAGGCTGCAATCCGATAAGATTGCAGTCAATGACCAATACATCAACACTTGATACGGAAGGGAGCGCGCAGCAGGCTGTCAGAATAGCACAAGCCGGAGGCGAAATAGTGCGTCTTACCACACAGGGAAGCAAAGAAGCCGCCAACCTTGCCGACATTAAGCGTAGAATTAAGGAGATGGGAATGGATATACCACTTGTGGCAGATGTACATTTCAATCCCAAAGCAGCCTTTGTCGCAGCGAAGATTTGCGAGAAAGTTCGTATTAATCCGGGTAATTTTGTCGATGCACCGCGACAATTTAAGCATCTTGAATATACCGATGAAGAGTATGCAGCCGAATTGAGAGGGATTCGCGATGCTCTTGTGCCGTTTCTGGATGTTTGTCGGGCTAATGGTACATCCATAAGGCTCGGCGTGAATCATGGGTCTTTGAGTGACCGTATAATGTCTCATTTCGGCAATACACCGGAGGGGATGGTGGAATCGGCAATGGAATTTCTCAGAGTGTGTCGCGACGAGGATTTTCACAATGTGGTAATCTCAATCAAGGCGTCAAATACAGTAGTGATGACTCAGACGGTCCGTCTTATTGCCCAATCGATGGAGAACGAAGGTATGCACTATCCGCTACACCTCGGAGTCACCGAGGCAGGAGATGGTGAAGACGGACGAATAAAAAGTGCTGTAGGAATAGGAACACTGTTGGCTGAAGGTTATGGCGACACTATTCGTGTCTCACTGAGTGAAGATCCGGAAAATGAGATTCCGGTGGCAGCAATGCTGCGTGATTACTTTGACTGCAGAAAGAATCATCCACACATCCAGGAACCTGACGCGGTGTCAACTCATTCACGTGCGGAAGCAGCTCCGATTCCCGGCATGTCAGTAGAGTGTGAAGTGGGTATCGCTGATATTGATTTCGAAATACGTGACACTTGGCACAGAGTGGATGCATCCGAGAATCCAAAAAAATTTGATGATCTCCTCCCTGTAATATTGACATCCCGTCATGTTAATGCTCCGGCAGAAATAATGTCTTATATCGACATGGCAGTGGAGTGTGGTTGTCAAAATCCTTTTGTCGTGTGCCTCAACTACGATACTGATTCTGTAGATCGGTTACGAATAATGGCGGGTGCTGATTTCGGTATGCTCTTGCTCAACGGATATTGCTCTGCTATCAAGCTCACAGCTCCAAAAATTGACCCGAAGATTGTGTCCGATACCCAACTCTCCCTTCTTCAGGCCACAAGGATACGCTTCTCCAAACCTGAATACATAGCTTGCCCCGGATGTGGACGCACCCTTTTTGACCTCCAATCTACATTGCAGGAAGTAAAAAAGGCTACAGCTCATCTTAAGGGATTGAAGATTGGAGTGATGGGGTGTATCGTTAATGGACCCGGAGAGATGGCGGATGCTGATTACGGGTATGTAGGCGCCGGGCCAGGCAGAGTGAGTCTGTACAAAGGCAAGGAATTAAAAATTAAGAATATACCCACATCTGAGGCACTCCCTAAATTAATGGAGCTTATCAACGAAGAAAGAAAAGATTAAGAGGTTGTTTAATAATAAAACCTTTTTAACAACTTCTAAAAGGAAAAACATCACGATAAAATGAAGAAGAAATTACTGTCGGCCTTTACTCTTGCGCTCGCTGCGATTTCACCGGCGACAGCTGTCCTTCCGGCTACAGCCACTCCTGTGGTTGTCTCCCCTCAAGTGCAAGGTTACTTGACAAGGGCACGAGCCATGATAGAGGAACATAATTATACAGGCGCTCTTGACCAGCTCGAATCCATAGATATGGATGCGTTGCAACAGAATGAACGTGAAGAGATTCTGTTTCTTATAGCCGTTACAGCCTATAATCGCGGTGATGAAAATTGCATCTCTCTGCTTGATTCTTTCGCCTCCACTTATCCGGCATCAATACATACGCTTGAGGCTCAGCTTCTTGCTTCCGATTATTTCTTTTTCAATCATGATTTCGCTAATGCTGTGCTACGTTATCAAGAGATTAAGCCGGAGGAGCTCAATCCCGCAGTGCGTAATCAATACTCATATCGTAAAGCTCTCTGCATGATTCGCAGAGGGTATTTCAACGAAGCACGAAGTTTGTTGGAACTGCTATCCGTGAATGCAGAATATGGTGTGCCGGCTGATTATTATCTTGCATATATTGATTATGTGGAAGGTGATTACGATAAAGCTTATGAAGGATTCAGTAAAATACCGGAAACAGACAAACTGACTTACAGCCGGCGAATAGACCGTCAGTATATATCAGACGGAATCGAACCCGGGTATTATATGACCCAGATAGAGTTTATTCGCGGTCAATACAAAGATGTGATTTCCCATGGAAAATCATTGCTTGCCAAGAAGCCTGTTCCGGAGCTTGTTCCGGAGACCGAGAGAGTAATCGGTGAGAGTTATTTCTTTACCGGCATGCCCAAAATGGCTCAACCATACCTGGAGAGTTATCTTGAATCAACGGATTCACCAAATTCTTCGGCTGTATATACCCTTGCTCAAATTCTTTATGATGAAGGTGAATATAGCCGAGCTGCAGCTTTGTTTGCTTCATTGACATCCGAACCATCCGAAATTGCTCAAGGCTCATTGCTTTATCTTGGACAATGTGCTGTGCATCAGAATGATGACAGGGCGGCTGCAATTGCTTTCGAAAAGGCCTATCGTATGAATTATGACAGTGGAATATCTGAGAAGGCTCTTTATAACTATGCGTCGGCACTCATGCATGGCGGAACAGTGCCTTTCAGTCGTTCTGCCGAACTGCTTCAGGAATTTATCAACAGATTCCCCAAATCTCCACATGCCGCTGATGTGAGGGCTACTTTGGCAGAAGCTTGTTGCCGACAAGGTGATTTTGCCAAAGCCCTTGAATATCTCAATGGAGTTACCAATCCATCAGCCAAAGTACTTGCTTTGCGTCAACAAGTGCTCTTCCAGCTCGGCGTAGAGGAGCAAAGTAATGGCCGCAGCTCAGATGCTGTTATTCATCTTCGTGAGGCTTCCTTGATTTCTTCCGACAAACAGATTGCTGCACAGTCACAACTTTGGCTCGGGGATGCTCTCTATTCTCTTAAACAATTCCGCGATGCAGCTAAAGCCTACGAATCATTTATAAAGAACGGCAGGAATATTCAAAACTATGATTTGGGAGTATACAACCTCGCCTATGCTCTCTATTGGCAAGACGATTTTGCAAAAGCGGAAAAATATTTTTCGCAGGCTTCAAAGTCAGCTGAATTGAATACATCGCAGCGCGCTAATGCTCAACTGCGTCGTGCCGACTGTCTCTTTTATTGTAGAGATTACAAAGCCGCAAAATCCGCCTATCAAGAGATAATATCCTCGGGCGACCCCGGTGCTGATTACGCATCTTTGCGCCATGCCACACTCCGCGGTCTTCTTGGCGATGTGCCCGGAAAACTCTCAGAACTCAGAAATCTCTCCCAAAAATATCCCGACTCTGACTGGGATGCCGCTGCCCTTCTCGAGGAGGCTTCCACCCTCTCTGAGCAGGGAAATCCCTCAGCCGCTCAATCTACATACAGAGAGGTTGCTGATAAGTATGCTGACCGTTCTGAAGCACGCATCGCATTGCTCCGCCTTGCACAAAGCTATTTGCAACAGGGGAAAACAACTCTCGCCATGGAAGAACTTGAAAATATTATCAAGTCATGGCCTTCCAGCGAAGAAGCAAAATTGGCTCATCAAGACTTGAGAGTTCTCCATGCCACAGCCGACACTCTGGATGATTATGCCGATCGCCTCGCACAGATTCCCGGTGCTCCGAGAATAAGTGTGGATGAAATGCAGCAACTCGCATTTGATGCCGCTGAGGATGTCTTCGCTGCCAATGTCAACGATTACGCTCTTCTTGAGAGATATGTCGCAAAATATCCTGACGGTGACCACCTCTCGCGAGCTCTTTATGACATTGCTGACGGGAAGGCTGAATCTTCAGATTTTAAAGGTGCGCTCGAAGCCATTGATACATTGCTGAAAAAACGCCCGGATGCCACGGAAGCGTCAGCCGCTCTTCTCCTTAAAGGTGAAATCCTTGAAAATCATCACCCTGTGGCTGATTGGGAAGAGAAAGCTTACAAGGCTTATTCCGAATTGTCCGAGCGTGGCAACGCTGATTCCCGACAACAAGCAATGCTCGGTATGTTGAGGTGTTCAGCTTCACTAAAAGAACGTATCACACTTGCAAAAAAAATCCGTGAGTCCGGCGGTGATTCCGATGTGATGGAGCAAGCATCTTTTTATGAAGTTGAAGCCTATATAAAGCAAGGTAATGCCAAAGAGGGGATGAAGATTCTCTCAGCACTTGCCTCCAATCCGATGAGCCTTTACGGTGCGAGAGCGGCTGTAGAACTTGGTCGCTGCCAATATGAAGCAGGGCAGTATGCAAAAGCTGAAAAAACTCTGACTTCTTTCACGGATTCAGGCTCACCTCACGATTATTGGATTGCAAGAGGTTTTATCCTCTTGGCCGATGTTTATTCAGCGCAAGGAAAGAAATATCTTGCAAAAGAGTATCTTGAGTCCTTACGTGAAAACTATCCCGGTAACGAAGCTGATATACGCTCTATGATTGACTCACGACTTAAAAAACTTTAATCCTTCCATTAATCTCTCAATTCGCCAATCAATGAAAAAGATTTTTCTGTTTCTTCTGCTCACAGCAACCTCAGGTATAGCCTTCGCTCAAGATTTGAAAGGAAATGTAGAGGTGGAAGGCAGTTATTCTCCCGATATTATCCGTCAGGAACGCATCACAGTGTCTCCCGTACCTCCCGCAATTGATGTCGCCTCTTCAACCCTTATTTATGATACCGAGGGACGACGTGCTGAATACTCACCGACACTCACCCCAATGATTGCCACTCCATGGAGAGCTTCGCGGAATGTTTATGACAACAGGGGGTATATAAAGGCAGGCCTCGGAAGTTATCTCAACAGCAATCTTTCAGCCGGATACCGATTCATTGACTCGCAAGAAACAACAGTCGGAGCTTGGCTGCAATTCAATAGTTCAACGCTTTTTCATCCCGAAAATAAAGATGCTGTCAAAAATCCTTATAGAAGAAGATATGACGGGAAAGCAGGAGTCTATGCCTCGCATCTTTTTGAGGGGAAAGGTCGTCTCTCCGCAAAAATAGACTATGCCTTGGACTATTTCAATTATTACGCATCCATTCCCTCAAACACCGATATAAAAGCTCCTACCCAGACTCTCAATGACATAAACTTTAGTGCAGAATGGGTATCCGATAATGCATCCAAACTCAAATGGTATGCCGGTGCCGAAGTTAATTATTTAGGGTATAGAACTTTCTATTTTCCCCTATATAATGATTACAGGGAAAAAATCAGTGGACAGCGCGAGACTGACATATCATTACGTGCAGGCGTGAACGTTCCATGGGAAAACGGTTCAAACGTAGGATTGGATGCCCTTTTCAATCTATTGCTTTATTCAGGCACTGATCGTGTATCTCTCTCTGATCCCTCATATTCAGTACCGGACGCTGACAATTACGCTCAGTTATCCCTGACTCCCTATTACACCTTCCGTCGCGACCTTCTCAATGTTCGTCTCGGGGCAGATGTGGATTTGACTGTCAATGCCGGAATCCCCGGTGACCGTTACCATTTCTTCCATATAGCCCCTGACATCCGTTTTGACTGGCGAAAAGATGTAGTCGGATTCTTTCTTCATCTTCTCGGCGGAAGTGAGCTAAAAACGCTTAAATCGCTTCGTCGGGCAGATTATTATGCCATACCGGCAATTCTTAACACTCGTCCCTGCTATTCACCTGTGGATGCGTCTGCAAGTATTGTCGCAGGTCCATTCTCCGGATTTACCGCATCTTTCTCCATAGCTTATAAAATAAATAATCACACACCGCTGGGTGGATGGTATCAGATGTGGTTGTCCCATTCGAATCCACTCTTCAATCCGGCACAAAAAATTGTCGGCGGGTATTTGAGTCCTGACAACGATTTGACCCTTAAAGGATGGAGCTTCGGCTTAAATCTTGATTATAAATATGGCAGAAAAATTGAATTGTCGGCCAAGGGGACTTACCAACACCAACGTAATGGACACGGATATTTCAACGGATATGACAGACCGCGTTGGACTGTGGCCGGTTCTCTGCTGGTTCGCCCCATAGAAAAATTATCACTCGAGGTGCAATACAATCTTCGTGCTGTCAGAAAATTCTATTATCGCCTGCCGGTAGAAGTGGCCGACAAACCACAGACCGGTGTAATAAATTTTGATCCCGAATTCCCTTTGGGTAGGATGAACGTACCCAACAGTTCTGAATTGTCCTTGCGTGCAGAGTATTTCCTATCCGAACCGTTCTCTTTATGGTTGCGCGCTGACAACATTCTTTGCCGTCGCAATGTTATTCTTCCGGGAGTCACCTCCGAACGCCTTGCTGTCATGGGTGGCTTCTCCTTCCTATTTTAATATGTGAAAATATAAGTTACTGCAATGGATAAAAAAGATATTCTCTTCAGCTATATATCCGACGAAGACCGTGCATACGGCCTGGCCGGTATGGCTGTATCGGTAGCTGCTCTTGATGCCTTCGACCGTATAGCCCTTTTCTCACTTGATTCTGAAGGTCCGATGGTCTCCTTTTCTCATGACTATTATTTTTCCGGTTCGCCATCCATCTCCCCTAAGGCTACGTGGAGCAACCTGATTAATAATTTTTATATAACATCCACAATGGTACTCTCCAATATAATGGCGCGAGCTATGGTCAGGGAAAAAGGGGAATATCCGGAAGCGCAACTCTCTATGATTCGTGATGAAATGGTAAAGGAGGGGGAGGATAGTTGCGGACTGGAGTCGGAAGAGGTTGAATCAATCTTTTCAAGGGCTCTGACCCGGATGAGACCTATATTTTCTAACAGACGATTGCATCCGGCTCTCGATGAGCTTGCCTTGACTTTTATGCGCCGTCGTTCTTTGTCGGGTCGTGAGATATATGATGAATTGCGTATGTTGCAACTTATCTGATACAAGACGTCTCCACACATCTCAATGATTACGTCTCTTAAAAATTACAGCTGTGGATTTTAAAATCCACAGCTGTTTTAAATTAACCAGGGTCTGTACGACCCGTTTCCGTTGTTATGCGTCAATATTGGCGTAGGTGGCGTGTTCTTCAATGAAATCACGACGTGGTGCCACATCCTCACCCATAAGCACACTGAAGGTTCGGTCAGCTTCGGCTGCATTGGTAAGTGTAACCTGTTTCAACATACGATTTTCAGGATCCATTGTAGTTTCCCAGAGTTGTTCGGGATTCATCTCACCAAGACCTTTGTATCGCTGAAGAACAAGCTTATTGGCATCGCCACCGCAAATGTCGTCGATGAAACGTTGCACTTGCTGGTCAGTCCAAGCATATTCAGATACACCTTTTTTACCTTTAAGTGTACACTTATACAATGGTGGAGTGGCGATATATAGATACCCGTTGTCAATTATCGGGCGGATGCGACGGAAGAAGAAAGTCATCAGAAGCGTAGCAATATGAGCACCGTCCACATCGGCGTCGGTCATGATTATTACCTTGTGATAGCGTAATTTGCTCATGTTGACAGCTTTGCTATCTTCCTCTGTGCCAATTGTCACTCCAAGTGATTTGAAGATGTTGACAATTTCTTGACTCTCAAACACTTTATGCTCCATAGCCTTCTCCACATTGAGAATCTTGCCTCGAAGTGGAAGAATTGCCTGGAAATTGGGGTTACGACCCTGTTTTGCTGACCCCCCTGCAGAGTCTCCCTCGACAAGGAACAGCTCACAAGCGGCAGCGTCGCGACTCTTACAATCGGCAAGTTTGCCGGGAAGTCCGGCTCCGGCAAGTGGTGATTTGCGCTGCACCTTCATCCGGGCATTATAGGCGGCATGTCTTGCCGTGGCTGCTATTATCACTTTATTGACGATGGCTTTGGCTTGTGCCGGGTGCTCCTCGAGGTAATAACGCAGCGCCTCGCTGATGGCTTGTGAGACGGCCGCATTTACTTCGCTGTTTCCGAGTTTTGTTTTTGTCTGTCCTTCAAACTGTGGCTCTGCCACTTTGACCGATACTACCGCTGTCAGACCATCGCGGAAATCCTCTTTGCTTAGTTCTATTTTGAGCTTCTCGAGCATTTTATTGTCATCGGCATATTTCTTAAGTGTAGTAGTAAGGCCGCGACGGAAACCGCTCAAGTGAGTACCACCCTCGATAGTGTTGATATTGTTGACGTAAGAGAAGATATTCTCGTTGAAAGTAGTGTTATAGGTCATTGCCACTTCCACCGGAATTCCGTTCTTTTCGGTATTGATGTGGATAATATCGGCAATCAGATGTTCCTTCCCTTCATCTATATATTTGACAAACTCTTTAAGCCCCTCGTCGCTGTGGAATCTCTCATAGCGGGGATTCCCTTCCTCGTCTTTTTGGCGAAGGTCGGTGAGTGTCAATGTGATACCGGCATTAAGGAATGCCAAGTCGCGAAGACGGTTGGCAAGCACCTCATAGTCATAAATGGTCTCTGTGAAGATTGAAGCGTCAGGGTGGAAGAATATTGTCGTTCCGGTGCGGTCTGTATCACCGATGGTGCAAAGCTCAGAAGTCGGTTTGCCATAGGCATATTCTTGCATGTAGATTTTACCGTCGCGATGTATCTCTGCACGAAGATAATCTGAAAGAGCATTCACGCAGCTTACTCCGACACCGTGCAGACCTCCTGACACCTTATATGAACCTTTGTCAAATTTACCACCGGCATGAAGCACAGTAAGCACGACTTCGAGAGCCGGTTTGTGCATCTTTTCATGCATGTCTACCGGAATACCGCGACCATTGTCCACCACCTTTATGCTGTTGTCTTCAGTGATGGTGACGTCGATGTGATTGGCAAAACCGGCAAGAGCCTCATCAATAGAATTGTCTACCACCTCGTATACAAGGTGATGAAGTCCGCGACCCGAAATGTCACCGATATACATCGCCGGGCGTTTTCTGACAGCCTCAAGTCCTTCAAGCACTTGAATATTGTCGGCCTGATAAGATTTTGACTGTTCGGGTGTAGTTATCTGATTGTCGTCCATAATATTCTTTTTTATCCTCCACCCGGTATTACGGCTTTGAATACTTGTCTGAGTTCTCTTCTTCGCAGGGTGGAAAATTCATACAAAATTACAAAAAAATATCGATTCATGCAATATCCCTTGTTTACTTTTTTGTTTTTTATTATCGGATAATTGCCCAATGATTTTTTTATGCTGATTTATATAATTACAGGTCAGCAAAGTCAAAAATGGCTCTGTTTTGAACTCATTTGCGGAAATTCCGTTATAAGAAATAACCGCACTAATCACATTTAGATTACATATTAGCGTCTGTTTAAGAAAAAAATTGTAATTTTGCGGTCGGAAATAACGGCTTCGTTTCAGTCCACCATTTTAATTATGAAAAATCTGGTAATTGTCGAATCGCCTGCCAAGGCAAAAACTATAGAGAAATTTCTTGGGAAGGACTATAAGGTAATGTCCTCTTATGGTCATATCCGCGATTTGCAGAACAAAGAGTTTGACATCGACGGTAAAAAACCTTTTGAGCCTGATTATGAAATATCACCTGATAAGGAGCATCTTGTCAAACAGCTTAAAAGTGCCGTTAAACAAGCCGATATGATATGGCTTGCTTCTGATGAAGACCGCGAAGGAGAGGCTATTGCCTGGCATCTTTATGAGGTGCTCGGACTGAATCCCGATAACAGCCGTCGTATCGTATTCCATGAAATCACCAAACCGGCTATCCTGGCCGCCATAAGCAATCCGCGTACAATCGACATCGACCGTGTCAACGCTCAACAGGCAAGACGCGTCCTTGACCGTATCGTGGGATTTGAACTCAGCCCTGTGCTTTGGAAAAAAATAAAGCCGGCTCTTTCTGCCGGAAGGGTGCAGAGTGTAGCTGTTCGTCTTATCTGCGAAAGGGAGGAAGAGATTGTCAATTTTAAGTCGGAAACGTTCTATCGCGTAAATGCCATCTTTAATATCGATGGCAAATGCGTTAAAGCGGAACTTGACCGCCGGCTTAACTCCAAATCTGAAGCGGAGAAATTCCTTCAGGATTGCCACAAAGCTATCTTTTCTGTGGAGAATGTGACACAACGTCCCACAAAGCGGACTCCCGCGCCACCCTTCACCACATCTACGCTGCAACAAGAGGCTGCCCGCAAACTCGGTCTTCCTGTCAATCGTACAATGATGTTGGCTCAAAAGCTTTATGAAGCCGGTTTGATTACTTACATGCGTACAGACTCGTTGAATCTCTCTACGCTTGCCGTCGGAGAAATAGCTAAAAAGGTAAAGGAAGCATATGGTGATGATTATCTGCATAAAAGAAATTATCACACCAAGACAAAAGGTGCGCAGGAAGCTCATGAGGCAATACGTCCGACATATATATCAAATACCGAAATAGACGGAACATCACAGGAGAAAGCACTCTATCAGCTCATTTGGCGCAGAGCGGTGGCTTCTCAGATGGCTGATGCCGAATTGCTCAAAACTCATGTGGATATTAATATATCCACCCGTTCAGAGAAATTGGTACTCACAGGTGAGCAAATCGTATTTGACGGATTCCTTGCATTATACCCGTCTGCTGAAGATCGTATGGAGAGTACAATTTTACCTCCGGTCAAGGCCGGAATGATGCTTGAAGCCGATGAGATAACTGCAACGGAAAGGTTCACTCAGGCTCCGGCAAGATATACAGAGGCTTCGTTGGTAAAGAAGATGGAGGAACTCGGTATAGGTCGTCCTTCCACCTATGCTCCGACCATATCCACCATTCAGTCGAGAGATTATGTGGTGAAGGGTGAAAAAGAGGGTGTAAAACGCGACTATACACTTCTGACTCTGAGCAACGACGAAGTGACTCAACAGATACTTTCAGAAAATACCGGAAGCGACAAAGGGAAGCTTGTCCCTACGGATGTAGGTATGATAGTCAATAAATTCCTAACTCAATATTTCCCAGATATTCTGGATTATAATTTCACTGCGCGCATCGAAGAGAAATTTGATGAAATAGCTGAAGGAAAGCTCCCGTGGCAAAGTGAGATTTCTGATTTCTATGGAAATTTTCATCCCAACATTGAGAGTATCAATTCGATGCGACTGGAACACAAAGTTGGGGAACGGTTGCTTGGCAATGAACCGCAAACCGGTAAACCGGTATCTGTGAAGATTGGACGATTCGGTCCTGTGGTGCAGATAGGTGATGCCTCCGATGAGGAGAAACCGAGGTTTGCGAGTCTACAAAAGGGTCAGAGTATCAATGCTATAACTTTAGAAGAGGCTCTTAAGCTTTTTGAATTGCCACGTTCGTTGGGGGAATACCAAGAGAAAGAGGTGCAAGCTAATGTGGGCAGATTCGGGCCATACGTAAAATTCGGCTCATCGTTTGTGTCGATTCCAAAAGAATTGACTCCGCAGACTATTACTCTTCAACAGGCAATCGAATTGATTGAGGCTAAGAAGGAAGCCGATGCAAAGAAGGTAATCAAAACTTATGAAGAGGCACCTGAAATTCAGATACTAAATGGTCGTTATGGCCCGTATATCGCTATAAAAGAGAACGGTAAAAAAGCTAAGAATTATAAAATACCCAAAGGGAACCAGCCGGAAGATTTGAAACTTGCTGATGTCAGACAAATCATCGAGCAACAAGATGCAGCTCCGGCAAAACCGAGAGCCAAACGTAAATAACGACTGACATCCAATCAGCCGTCCCCATTAACACAAACCGTTAAATACATCTCTTATAGAGCACCTTGCTCTATAAGATGTGCTATGCGGTCAATCGTTGCATCCTCCTTGTTCTTGTCAGGATTAAATCCGGCCTTCATATTGACACCGAAGAATCGCCCGAAAGTTTGCCAAAATCCGGCTCGAAAACTCCCTAAAAAGGCTTTTACGATATTAAACGAGGACTGGTCTGTTTCTCGATTAATAAGCTTGAGCATGACTTTCCCTTGAGTCTTGGTCATTGTTTTAACCACCGGTTTGTATCGCTCGAAAATATCCTTTTCAAGGCGCTTCAGATGCGCCTCACGCTCTTTTTTGTCCGGAATGGTCTGTATGTATTCATACGTCTCGCAAAGTGTCTGAAACGCCAATTTTGCATAGGGTAAAGTCTTGCGTACATCTCTGACAGTACGCCAATAGAACTCCTCTTGCGCCTTGTTCTTGAATTTTAGCGGTGGATAGACATACACATCCTTGATGACTGTCATCAACACACTGTCACCATATTGATCTTTAAATTTATAATACCCCTTATAAGCAGTCACTTTGACGGTAAGTTCCTGTGATTGTGCCTTTGCAGGAAGCAATAGCGCAATCACGGCAGTTATAAGAGCTAATATATATCCTATCCTTTTCAAAATATTAAGTTGATTTTCTTAAAGAAACAGCATCATAATAAAAATACTGTTTCGGGTCCAAGCTTGAACAATGTATCGTAGATGCTGATATCGGGACGTATCCCGTCCATACGCTCGGCCTTCAGTTTGTGAGTCCTTTCCGCATCTGAGATTCTTATATGGTGAAGCTGATTTTTAAGTTTGGATGATAACAGAGACATAACCGGAGTCTGTGTCATCCTTAAAAGTTCACCAAGAGTCTTTGCCGTTTGTATTCCCTCAAGGAGTTGTGGGGAATAATGTGTAAAATATGGCATCGAACGATAAGTTGTCTCAAAGGCTGAGATATGAACATGTCGCCAATTGCCATGCTCTGAAAGCTCTATTGATTCCAATACAGTTTCATCGCATCCATCGCGATAAAGTCTTCGCAAGGAGCGGTTGCCACCGGTTATAGGTACGGAGAGCAATTGGTCAGGCTGATTCCCTCTGCCACGTATTTTGCATCGTGTCAATTCTTTGCAAGCGAGATGTAGATTATTATCTGCATCGACATTCTGCATTAATGTACAGAGTGTGGAGAGAGTTGCGCCGTAAGGTAAGGTTATGGACTTCATTGCCACATTGATGCACTCTTGTCCGGATTGGCATCGCGGAAGATTCGTTCCCATCTGATTTTGCCGTTGGAGAGTGATTTCTCTTCGTCAAATGAAATAAGGACGAATACCGGTGAGCCGACAATATGATCCTCCGGGACAAATCCCCAATATCTGGAATCGAGTGAACGGTCCCGATTATCGCCCATCATCCAATAATAGTCCATTTTGAAGGTATAATATTCAGTCTCTTTGTCATTGATGTAAATCTTGCCGTCTTTGATCTCCAGTTTGTTCCCTTCATACGTCTCGATACATCTGCGGTAAATCGGAAGATTGGCAATAGAGAGATGAAGCGTGCTTCCTCGTTTGGGAATCCAGAACTCACCCATATCCGGACGTGTCCAGCCATATGAGTTTCCGAGCGGGAATACTCCACCGAGATCGAAATATCCACTTTCTCTTTCACTGATTAGTTTCCCTTTCACTTGCGGCCATTTTTCCACAATTTCTTTTGCCTCTTTTGTCAGAGGAACATCGTAGAAGAGTTCACCGGTATAGTCATTACGTACCGGCGATGTCCCGTGATCGTCCATTCTGACGCCAATCTCCTGCCACATTTCGGTGGGGATGGCAGAAGTGACGGGTATGATGTAATTGAACTGTACTTCAGTAGGTTCTGCTATCTCTTTGCCGTTGATGAAGATTTTGTCGTTTTTAATTTTAATTCGTTCTCCGGGGAGACCGATGGCGCGTTTTACATAGTTCTCCCGTCTGTCTACCGGACGCCATATCACTTCACCGAATTCCTCCGGATGTTGTTTGATATATCCTCTGGCGTCTTTTATTCCGCGTGAGGTCAGTTCGTAGACTATCTGGTAATAGTCCGGATTTTGTATTTTTAGTGCGACAGTGTCCCCTTGCGGAAAGTTGAATACTACAATATCACCGCGTTCGATGCTCCTAAGCCCTTTGAGACGGTGGTAGTTAAGCTGAGGCTTTTCAAGATAGCTTTTTGTGTTTACGATGGGGAGAGTATGTTGGGCCAATGGGAAATGAATCGGTGTCTGAGGTACCCGTGGTCCGTACACTGTTTTGTTGACCCATAAATAATCGCCCACAAGGAGTGATTTCTCCAAGGAAGATGATGGAATTTGATAGTTTTGCCCAATGAAAGCGAAGATAAAATAAACAAGCACAAGGGCGTATACTATCGCATCCACCCAGGCCATGACGGATCGCGTAGCTGCGTTTTTACTTTTTTTCCACCATGTAAAAGGTATGTATCCTGTAATATAGATATCAAAAAGGAGTAGCCATATGAATGAAAGCCATGGATTTCCCATCCAAAAGACCCACAGGAAAAAGACTAAAGAAACACATCCGAAGCGTATCCAACGGGATGTCTTTGTCTCTTTGAGACGTCTTGCAAAATCCTCACCGAAGCTCAATTTTTTTGGTTCTGTGGCGGGGGTAAATGGAGGACGTCCTTGATATATATGGGGAGAGGGATTGCTGTTTTGGGAGACAGTTTTTCCGTGTGATTTGTTGTTGTCGTTCATAAACGTAGTTAGATAAACTGAATCAATATAGTTCGGGAAGCATTTCCCTCATTGTAAAGAATCCGCGATGTCCCTTCAGCCATTCGGCCGCCATCACAGCTCCGATTGCGAACCCTTTACGGGATTTTGCAGAATGGGTCATTGATATGGAATCAACATCTGATTCCCATGTGATTGTATGGATGCCGGGGACTTCACCACGTCGTTCGTGAGAAATTCCGAGCTGATACTCTTCGGTAGATACGCCTTGCTCAATTTCAATCCATTCGTTGAGACGACCCACCTCGTCGATTGTTTCCCGTGCAAGGGTAAGTGCTGTTCCGCTTGGATGGTCAAGTTTGTGGATATGATGCACTTCGTTAAGAGTAGGGGAGTATTGTGGGAATCGATTCATGATTGCCGCTAATTTGCGGTTGAGGCTCATGAAGATATTTACTCCGATTGAATAATTGGATGCGTAAAAAAGTGTGCCGTCACCATTGTCGCACATACGTTGAATCTCAGGAAGGGAATCGAGCCAACCGGTTGTGCCGCATACCACCGGAACACCGGCTGCAAACGCTTTCAAAATATTATCTACAGCGCATGAGGGTACAGAAAATTCTATAGCCACATCGGCACTTCTAAATTCGTCGCTTGCAAAATCTTCGAGATTGTCTGCATCGATTCGGCATACTATTTCGTGACCGCGTTCTTTTGCGGCTTCTTCTATCATCCGCCCCATGCGGCCATATCCAATCAGAGCTATTTTCATATCCGTTTTACTCTTTTTTTCTCTTTGTATAAACGTTTATCCGTTCAAATTATTGCATTTGTGCTTGAGCATTAAAATAAGCGTCAAGCTGTGTCTTGTCATTTTGTTAACAAGTTAGTGAAAAGAGTGGCATATTGTTGTGCCACTGCTCTTGAAGAGAATTTTCGCTCCACACTGTCGCGTAATTCTCCACGTATGCTTTTCCCTTGAGCGGCAGCCCATTGCAATCCCTCTACGATGTCGGAAGCACTACCTTTTATGTCATTCCCGTTTTCTGAAAATTCAGCCAACCAGCCCGTCACTTTGTGTTCAATAATGTCTGCCTGACCTCCTCTGCGGAAGCTTACCGGGATACATCCGCAAGCCTGTCCTTCAATCAGAGTGCCGGGGAGTGTCTCATATAGCGAAGTGGAGAGTACGCAATCGGCATTTCCGTATATTTTCCCCAATGCCTCGGTGCCGCTCACTTTCCCTATGTGGTGGTGTTTGACTGCTATCCCCTCCAACGATTTTGGATTTTTTACCCCTCCGAATGTTATCAACTCGGTGCGAGAGGCCAATTCCGGGTCTTTTTCGGAGAGTTGACGGAATGTTTCATGCATTAGCGGAAGTCCTTTAACCGGGTCGTCAAGTCTGGCAGCTCCCATGACAATACGAAATCTGCCGTCGGTGCTTCCATCGCCTAATGAAAATTCTTCAAGAGGAAAAGCGTTGGGGATAACTGTTACATGTTGTTCGGACAGGAGTGATGACTTGGCCGCTTTCTCAGCGAGCCAATTACTGACTGCTACAAAATTAATTTTCCCTTTGGAGTAAGTGTCTTTTTTTTGTTTCCAAACGGTGTGGGACAAATCTTTTGGGGATGCCTTTATGCCGAGCAACGGGCAAAGTCCACATTTCTCTTCGAAACGTGAGCATATGCCGGGGTGATGACAAATGCCGGTCATGCACCAAAGGTCGTGCATGGTCCAAATTATTGGCTTGCCGGTTTTTATAAGTTCGTATAAGCCGTTCATGGAGAGCATTCCTTGATTGACCCAATTGAGGCAGATGATATCGGCTTCATTGACCCAACGGTGTTTGTAAAGCGAGATTCCGTCACTTGCTGTGTCTGCCTTGAAGAGAGTGTCGCGATTCATTCCGTTGGACATAAAAATTTTGAGTCGTTCAGCCAGGAATGTTTTACGCATTTCCATTGGGGATCCGGCTCTTTCTATGAATGGAGAATCTGTATGTTTCTCCATCACCAACATTCTGGCGTCTATTTCGAGAGAACGCAGGGCCTCCATCAGTCTACGACTTACTATTGCGGCACCTCCCGTTTCGTCGCTTTTGTTTATAATGATGACTTTCATTTGAGTTTTAAATCTATGAAACGGAATTTTTCTCCGAGAGAGTTTGTGTAAGGTTCCGACTTGAATGTTGTCTCCCACCGGGAAAAGTCAATCGGGGGAAAAAAAGTGTCAGCATCCGGTGTGTCGGCGTCAAGTTGAGTCAGAAAAAGTCGGGTGGTCATGGGGAGTGCTTGTCGGTAAATTTCTCCACCTCCGATGATGAATGGGATTGAGTCATCATTTGCCATGATGACAGCCTCTTCGAGAGAAGAGGCTGTCTCAGCTCCATCTGCACGGTAGTCATTATTTCGAGTCACCACGATGTTCCGTCTCCCGGCAAGAGGACGTTTGGGAAGAGATTCCCAAGTTTTCCTTCCCATAATTACGGTATGTCCCATGGTGAGTTCTTTGAATCGCTTGAGGTCACCGGGAAGATGACGAATAAGGTCATTGTCGCGCCCTATTGCGAGGTCGCGTCCTAAAGCCACAATGATAGCAAGCTCGTGTTCAGAATGGTGTTCAGCTGAATTGAGGCTTTGCGGCCGGATGTTCCATTGTTCCTTTTCGCGTTTCTCTTCCGAGTCGGAGGGGTATACGGAATTAATCTCCATGATGAATTGTAATTGATTGAGAAATGGGATATTAAACTGACACTTTCCCTTTTATAGCCGGATAAGGGTTGTAATCTTCGAGGGTGAAATCTTCATATTTGAAATCGAGGATGTCCTTAACATCGGGATTTAAAATCATTTTTGGGAGTGGGCGAGGGGTGCGTGTCAGTTGCTCGTTTACTTGGTCGAGGTGATTGAGATAGATGTGCAGGTCGCCGAATGTATGAATGAATTCACCGGGTTGCAGACCGCAAACTTGAGCCATCATCATAGTCAGCAAGGCATAACTTGCAATGTTGAATGGAACTCCGAGGAAACTGTCTGCGCTTCGTTGGTAGAGTTGCAGGGATAACTTTCCGTCAGCGACATAAAATTGGAAGAAGGCATGGCAGGGTGGCAGGTTCATATTGTCGAGGTCGGCTACGTTCCATGAGCTGACGATGATTCTCCGGCTGTGAGGATTGGTTTTTATGTCTTGGATAGCCCGGTTTATCTGATCGATGTGTTTGCCGTCGTATCCGGGCCATGAGCGCCATTGGTATCCGTAAATATGTCCCAAATCACCGTTTTCGTCTGCCCATTCGTTCCATATCCTGACGCCGTTTTCTTGAAGGTATTTGACATTGGTGTCTCCCTTCAGAAACCATAGCAGCTCATGAATTATACTTTTGAGGTGTACTTTTTTTGTGGTCAGCAGAGGGAATCCTTTTGAGAGGTCGAATCTCATCTGGTAGCCAAAGGTGCTTATGGTGCCTGTTCCTGTTCTGTCATCGCGTCGATTGCCGTTTTTGAGCACGTGACGAAGTAAATCTTGATATTCTTTCATAGTGAGGTGTGTGGGAGTGAGGTTAAGTTTTGTCGCTTAATTGCATAATTGGTGTACGTGGGCGATGTCGTCCACGACGATATGTTATGGCATCTTGATTGCATATGTTGATGCAATCAAAGCATTTGACACATCTGGAATTGTCCACTTTTCTTTCTGTGACTTTGATGCAGGATGCTTTACATTCCTCTTCACATTTGAGACAGCCGTTGCATTTGTCGGGGTTTATTTCAATGTGATAAAGTGTACCCTTGTCTAGGAGGCTCATGGCAGTTCCGAGGGGACATATTTCATTGCAGAAATCGCGGCCGAAATATATAGCGGCGAGAAAAACAAAGAGGAGGGAAATGATACCGGCCAAAATACCGACACCGGTGCCATAACCGAGTGCGAGCCATTCAGGTTGTAGAATGTCACTTCGAAAGGTGGCGCAGATGGTTCGCATCATATTCCATGGTTCAAGGATGACAGGTACAATTGAGAACCCGATAATCAGACAGATGATGTATATGCCGAGTATGTGATATTTGATTATACCGCCGGTTTTGTAACGATACGTCTTTCTTGCACCGGGCATTATTTTTTTGAGTGGGATAATGAGGTCTTGGAGAGTGCCGACCGGACAAATGGTAGAGCAATAGATTCTGCCGAAAAGCAGTGTTGCGACAAGCCATACGATTGATGCTCCCAAAGTAAGTGAGATTGCGGATGGGATAATTTGGGAATGTATGGTGGCCAAGACAAGAGGATGCTCCGTGAGTCCTATTATAAAGAAACCCACGGTTGCCGCAAAAAACAGTGTGCTAATAAGCACACGCAAGATACGCAGACTCTTCATGTGCCATTTTTTTTCTACCTCGAAATTAGGCGAAGGTATTATGTGGGATAGTTGTAGTGGCCAACTATCTATTTTTTCTTTGTCGCGGGCTGACTGTGATTTGTTTCCTCTTTGGGGGAGGTCAAAATGATGATGCTCAATACCGGTCCCTCTTTCCCGGCAGCAGTCAGAGCTTTGGAGGATTCAAAATGAATCCCGACACCGTCAAAATCGTAGTTGGTCATCTCTACGCCACCGGGTCCTTTGACAACACCTTTTTTGACGATGTCGTCTTCGTTCAGTTCAATCTCATCGCAAATGTAATGTCTTACATTGTCGGGGGAAAAGCTGCCGAGGTCGAGGTTTTCTATTACAGCTTTGTCCGCTTCCACCTTGACGCGCCATGTTCCGGGGTCACCTGCTGCGTTGGTATAAAGGGCTGCGCCGGAACCATCTGTCAGTACTCCCTCGAAATTGTAGATTACGGAGTCGAGTTCCTCTCCCTGTTTGAGAGCGTCTGCGATGGAGCGTACAATCATTGCAATGTCGTTGTTGGCATGGAAGATGTCTTCCACTGCAACGGGTTTGACGGTGTCTGTGTCCGGTTTTTGTTCCGCTTTCTTCTCAGAGCATCCTGTCAGTATTATCGCTGCGGCTCCCGCCATTAAGACGATTACTTTTCTTCTCAATGAGTTTGCAGTCTCGAAAAGTGTCATTTTTTCTTCTCAGAGTAAAATATATTGAACTGCAAAATTAACAATTTATAGTGTGTCGGCAAAAATAATTTGTGTAAATTAACGTGAGGAATGATGATTTTTAGTTATTAGACGTAAAAAAACTTCATTTTATCCGAGTCTGGACCCCCACCAATACCCCAGTGCGCAGCAAAACAAGCCGGCGAATATTGTGGCGGACGCGAAGATAACCCAAATGCCGACGTGTCCGGCTTCGAAATATTTAATGCAGTCGAGTGTATATTCGCTGAAAGTGGAGAAACCGCCGCAGAATCCGGTCATGGTGAGCATTGCGAACGCTGTTTTTGCCCAAGGAGTCCAATCGGATGATATGAGTAATCCGGCGAACAGGCCTATAAGGAAGCAGGCGGAGGTGTTTATGACCCAGGTGGTAAGTCCGAGCCATTCACCGGTGGTGCGCATCCATGTAGAGATGAGCAAACGGCAGATGGCACCCAGGCCACCTCCAATTCCGACAAACAATATTTTCATCCAAATACTCATATTCACACATTAAACGCCTCGAGGGAGAGAGTGGTTCAAAGCTTCTTTCTTAGTCTTGCTACAGGGATTTGTAGTCGGTCGCGATATTTTGCCACAGTCCGTCGTGAGATGTCATACCCTTTTTTTGCGAGAAGTTCTCTGAGGGATGCGTCGCTGTAGGGTCGAGCGGGGTTTTCGTTGTCTATGATTTTGTGTATTTCGGCTTCTACCTGCTTGTTGGTGAAGGATTCACCTTCGTCGCCCAATTCCGCGCTGAAGAAATGGCGGAGCGGGAAATTTCCTGCAGCTGTTGCCACATATTTATTTGCCGTGGCGCGGGATATGACCGACAGGTCGTAACCGGTGCGTTCAGCTACATCCTTTATTGTCATTCCCCGAAGTTTTGTCTCATCGTCTGTTTCGAAATATTCACGTTGCAATTCCACGATAGCTGTCATAACAGCAAAGAGAGTTTCGCGTCGTTGTCGCAGAATGTCGATGAATTCTTTAGCGTTATTGTAACGGGCTGTGATGAATTTTCGTTCTTCGCGATTTTGTGCGCGACGGTTTTTGTTAAGCTCCATTCGTTTGACGGCATCGGAGAATGATTCGTCTATTCTGAGTGCAGGAGTTGGATTGGCAAGCGATATTGTGAGATTGCCATCTTCGTTGTTGACGATAAAATCCGGTATTATCGGAGAAGCGGCATCGTCAGCTCCACCAAGGGAAGCTGCGGGTTTGGGATTGAGTGTCAGGATAAGGTCGAGAGCTTTGCGAGCTTCCCCTAAAGATATGTGGAGAGTGCTGACTATCCGATGGATATGTTTCATTGTAAACGCCTCATAGCATTGGTTGAGGATTCGCAGTGCGTTATTTCGTTCCACGGAGTGGGGTAAACGCTCGAGCTGCATGATAAGGCAGTCGCGAAGGTCAGAGGCTCCAACGCCGGGAGGGTCAAGTGACCTGACGGTGTGCAGGGCTGCTTTGGCGAGATTCTCTGATATTTCGCGTCCGGTAGTGAATGCTATGTCGTCAATAATTTGCGGGAGTGTTCTTCTGAGGTATCCGTTCCGGTCAAGGCTTCCGACAATGTATTGGGCCACGTGGAGAACTTCGAGTGGTATGTCGCGTTCTGCGAGTTGTGCATTGAGAATATCATACATTGATTCGGAATTGTCGGCCGGGGAGAAATCGATGGCGGGGGCATCGGAGCTTCGGTTGTTGATATGCAGCCGATAATATGGTATGTCATCCTCACGGTAATCAGCGCGTTGCAAATCTTCGGCAGATTCCGCGTACAGTTCACCATCTTCAGTGAGTCGGTTCGATTCTGTCTCGGTAGAATCAGCGACAGTTTCGAGAGCCGGATTCTCTTCAAGCTCCTTTTGGACAGCGTTTTCCACCTCTTGTGAATTCATTTCGAGTAGTCGCACAAAACGGAGCTGCGACTGCATGATGCGCAATCGTTGCCGTTGGTTAAGCTGAATTCTGATATCTTTAGCCATGTATGCGAATGTATGACCGATGAGGATACTTTAATGGTAACATAAGAGATGGGAGGAGTGTTTAGGGATGCAAAATTATAAAGAATTTGGGAGCAAGCGAAAAAAAACACAAAAAAATATTGGTAAAAAATTTTTTATATTCCACAAAATATTGTTAACTTTGCACTTCGAAACCGGAAAATGTCCGGTAAGAAAATAAAGAACATCATAAACTGATATGGCAGACAATCATAACCAGCAGGAACAGAACAAGATAGATGAGCTTAATGAAACGCTCACTTCAGCGTCTGAAAGAATAGCCGACAATAAGAAAGTGATATTTTGGGTGGTCGGAGCGATAGTACTTGTGGCCGTTTTCGTCATGAGTTATTTCTATTTTTACAAGAATCCGGGCAATGATGACTCTTTTGCGGCTTATGCAAAAGTGGCAACTACGGCCGATAATGATACAATAGCGGCACGCGAATATCAAAAAGTGGCTCAGAAATATGGTAGCCACGATGGCGGTAATCTTGCAAATCTCGCTGCCGGACAGTCATACTATAACATCGGCAAATATAAAGAAGCCCTTGAGTGTCTTAAGAAGTTCTCAACTTCAGACAAGGTTTTGATGGCTAATGTGGATATTTTAGTAGGTGACTGTTACGTAAACCTCAAAAATTACCCTGAAGCACTTGCCGCTTTTGATAAGGGAATCAAAGCAGGCGAGGGTAACGATCAGATAGTGCCACGTGCACAACTTAAGAAAGCTGTGGTGTTTGATCATCTAAAGAAATATAACGAAGCACTTGAGTGCTATCAAATCATACGCGACGAATTCCCTCAGTTCGTTCCCGGAAGCGGAATGTCAATCGACGGTTACATCGCACGTGAGCAGGCTCGTATAGGAAAATAATCCTGCGGGGAGATAAAAGAGTGCGGCATGAGCTTAATCATGCAGAAAAAGTGGACATCAAAAACTCCATAAAATAATAAAACACTTTGCTTATTTTATGAAAGGGGCAGTACTCGAGGGTGCTGGCCCTTTTCTTGTGGTTCGTACAATCGGGTGATGCCCATCTTTGATAATTGCTCATCTTTGATAATTTTACCTACACGCGATATTTAAGAGGCTGTTAACTCAGCTTTAGCAACCTTTAACTTGCGAAAAGTTAGGGGGTTGAGGTTAGGAAGTTAGAGCATTATCGAAAATTTTATATTAATGTTAACTCGAAGACGTTCCTTAAACGATAAACCTTAAACCTCAATTTTCCAAGGTTTCAGGCAACTTGAGAAACTTAAATAGCTTGATTAAATAATTTTTACTAACTTTGTAGCATGATTAAATTATTTGTTGACCGGTTAGTAACTCGCGAGAGGGAACGCCGGTTTTTTTCGTTACTCTTAGAGGTTGTTTAATAATAAAACTTAAAATGATTCATTCATAAAATCATTAAATTAACTGTTACCAATAATTTAACAATTTTATTTACTCTGTCCCGTCCTGAAAAACCTTTACTCAATGGCGGGGTTAGAAATGTTAATATTTG
>JAMPEM010000022.1 GCA_023665145.1 Bacteroides sp. | reverse complement strand
ACAATTAAAATATTTTGAGTGAATAAAATTGTTAAATTATTGGTAACAATCAATTTAATGATTTTATGAACGAATCATTTTAAGTTTTATTATTAAACAACCTCTAACATTTATTTTTAAACAACCTCTAAATGAACACGTCTCTTTGTAGACGTGTTTTTTTTATATATTAGATATCTGAAATATAATGAGAGTATGCAGTGGTTTGTAGACATCCTCAGACAATTTCCGACATTGGCAATATTCCTCACCTTGGGCCTTGGATTCTTAATAGGGAAAGTGAGGATAGGTAATTTTCGACTTGGAAGTGTTACTGCCGTACTTATAGTTGGCGTAATCATCGGACAAATGAGAATTTCAATCTCAGGACCCGTCAAGATGGTCTTCTTTATGATGTTCCTGTTTTCGATTGGATATAGTGTCGGCCCCAATTTTTTCAAATCATTGCGAGGGGGTGGTGCCAAGCAAGCTCTTTTCGCAGTGGTGATGAGCAGTGTTATATTTTTGACTGTATGGTGTGGCGCAATGATTATGCAGTATTCAAGTGGTGAGACAGTTGGATTGTTTTCCGGATCACAGACATGTTCTGCCTTGCTCGGTGTAGGTAGTGAAGCTATATCGAGGATGAACATTCCACAAGACTCAATCAAACAACAACTGGATATTGTACCGGTATGTTATGCCGTAACATACATATTCGGCACGTTGGGTACAGTTATTCTTCTTGGGAATGTCGGGCCTAAATTGTTGGGGGGAATAGAAAAAGTGAAGGAAGCCACTGCGAAGTTTGAGATTCATCTTAAAAATGCAGAATATAAGAAAGATCCTGCTTATGAAAACGCATTGCGGAATGTTGATTACAGGAGTTATAAGGTCACGGCATCATATTTTGCAACACCCCGTTCCGTAAGGGAAGTTGAAAAATACCTTGCATATAACGGTGTTATGGTATATATAGATCGAATCCGTCATGAGAACAGGATTTTTGCGCCGCGTCATGATAATTTAATATATGCCGGAGACGAGATTGTTGCCTGCGGTTCAATTGAAGATATTATAAAGGTGGAACCTTTTATCGGTAACGAGATTTCCGATGTAAAACTGCTCTCTTATCCATTGCAACGTATTGGTGTCGTAGTAAACTCCCATGATTTCATTAACAAAAGCATTCGGGAAATAAGAGAGATTAAATATATGAATGGTGTAGTAATAAGGGAGGCGGAACGCAATGGGAAAATTCTGGATATAAATCTTGAAACGACATTTCAGAAAGGAGATCATCTGGTTTTATTGGGACGTGCCGTACAGGTGAATCGTGCCGGTCAACATATTGGACACGTTGAGCGTCCTACAATTTCAAGTGATTTGATGTTTGTCGGACTTGCAATTTTTATAGGTGGACTTTTCGGTGCATTAAGTTTTTGGGTAGGTAGTATTCCTGTAAGCTTCGGTACAAGCGGTGGGTCATTAGTGGCAGGTCTTGTTTTCGGATGGCTTAGATCAAAGCGTCCTACTTATGGTAACATATCCCCCGGGGCTCTTTGGTTGATGAATAATTTGGGATTAAATGTATTTATAGCGGTAATTGGCTTAGAGGCAGCTCCATCATTTGTTTCGGGAATAAAAGATGTGGGAGCCTTGCTTTTTGTAGTCGGTGGAGTATGCACTATAATTCCGCTATTGATAGGGATATGGCTTGGCAACAAGGTATTTAAATTTAATCCCGCCATAACATTGGGATGTTGCGCAGGTACAAGAACTTGCACTGCAGCTCTTGGAGCTGTGCAGGATGTATTGGGAAGCACAACACCTGCTATAGGGTATACCGTAACTTATGCCGTGAGTAATATATTGCTTGTTATCTGGGGGATGTTGGTAGTAATATTGACTTAAGAATTAAAAAAAACATCCTTAAGAGGACTTCTCTTTGCAGAAAAATTCGTTGTTAAAAACAAATCTTACAAGTAAAAAATTAACGGGAATACAGATTGCAAAAGCGGGAAGCAATGCCAAAGAAGGTCCTGTAATTCCCTTAAATATAGCCACAATTCCTGTCTGCAATCCCATATTTAACGCATGACTTGCTATGAAACCCAAAGCATTGCGGGTATTGGGCTTTTTACGAAATGTAAAAAGCGAAGAAGCAATATAGTTATATATAAATGATATCGCGTAGGAAATGAGCGTAGAGGGTACTGCCGGGACTTTTACTACATCTACAAAGACAACATAAATTATATATTGAAGAATGGTAGCCACACCGCCTACAAGTCCGAAGCGTATTAATTCACTCCATTTACTATCTCCTTTTACGATATTTTTTACCTTACGCACTCCTTGTATTGTTGTCTGCATTCTGTCCTATAACTTCATTTACAAAATATACCGGCCTATGCTTCGTCTCCAAAAATATTCTGCCGA
Organism: Bacteroides sp.; assembly: GCA_023665145.1. Taxonomy (GTDB): domain Bacteria; phylum Bacteroidota; class Bacteroidia; order Bacteroidales; family Muribaculaceae; genus Lepagella. The sequence goes on along the minus strand of JAMPEM010000022.1, from coordinate 30,834 downwards.
GATATTCCCCTATAATACCGAGTGCCAACAAGATAAAGCCACCCAGAAAAAGTATTACCGCCATCAATGATGGATAACCTGCCACTCGATCTCCCCAACAGATGGACTTTATCACTACATATGCAAGATAAATAAATGCACAAATTGATATTATCATTCCTGCAAAACTTGCAAGTCTCAGGGGCATAACAGAATGACTCATGATTCCGTCAGCCGCCAGATGTATGAGCTTTGGTAATGTCCATTTTGTAGAACCGGCTATTCTCGGTGATATATCGTAATCAACCGGTGTTTTGCGGAAACCAATCCAATCATACATACCTTTGGTATAACGTTGGCTTTCGCGCATTGATTTAAGTGCATTTACGCATTTCCTGTCAAGGAGTCGGAAATCACCGGCATCATCCGACAATTCAACATCAGATACATTGCTTAAAAGCTTGTGATAAAATCTTGACGATGCCTTCTTCGCTATGCTTTGTGATCTATGTCTTCTGCGTCCATATACATCAGATGCTCCATTTTCCCATTCGGACAACATTTCTGAAATAAGCTCCGGAGGCTCTTGAAGATCTGCATCAATAGTTATAACACAATCACCGGACGCATGATCAAAACCGGCTAACATCCCAATCTCTTTCCCATAGTTGCGAGACATATCAATACACCTCACCCTATTATCATGTGCTGCATATTTTCTTAAAATATCAAGAGTTTTGTCTGAAGATCCGTCATTAATGAAAAGAAATTCAAATCTATATGAATTTGAAAGCTCTTTGACCACTTCTTGAATCTTTTTGTAAAAATGTGGCAAAGCTTCTTCTTCATTATAACATGGTATGAGTAAGGTAACGGTTTTCATGGTTCAGGTTATCGGCAGAATATAATTAAAAGTTTTTTAACATTTATACGATTCTACCTTTTAGGCAAATACTGTATTACGGTTCTCTCGGGGGATTAGATGTATCACATTTGGCAATCTCTTTGTTAATAGAGTCGATATAATCCAAAAGCTCATCTCTTCCTTTACTCTTTTCTGAAGATGTAATAAAGATAGGAGGAAGTTCTTCCCAATGCAGATGCAGAAATTTCTTATAGGCAGCAACCTTTTTTTCTCCTGCGTTAGGACCGAGCTTGTCAGCCTTGGTAAATACTATTGCAAACGAAACGTCATTCTCGCCAAGCCAATCAAGAAATTCAACATCAATCTTTTGCGGATCGTGTCTGATATCGATTAACACAAAAAGACATGTCATCTGAGACCTGTTCAATATATACGATTCTATTATCTTGCTGAATTGCTCCCGTTGACCTTTCCCCCTTGCCGCATAACCATATCCGGGCAGGTCAACAATATACCATTTCCCGTCATTTATTGAAAAATGATTTATCAATAACGTTTTGCCGGGTTTTTGTGATGTTTTTGCCAAAGATTTGTTACGGCACAGCATATTTATCAGCGATGATTTTCCAACATTCGATCTCCCTATAAATGCATATTCGGGAACGTCTGTTTCAGGACATTTTTTTACATCCGCATTACTGATCAAATATTTAGCATTCTTAATTTCCATACTCCTCCTTGTTTTGTGTTATTAACAATCAATCAATAACAATGTTTCCAATCAATCTTAAAAAAAAGATTGATGCGCAAGTTGAAGTGCCCTTGTCACATCCGCTTCCGCTATTACAAAGGAAATTGTGGTTTGCGATGCTCCGGCCGATGACGCAAGCACATCTATTCCATCTCGCTGCAAAGTATTAAACAGACGTCCTTTCACTCTGGGTAATGTATGGATATTTTCTCCAACTAATGCAAGAGTAGCCAATTCCGGTATGGCACGAGTCTCAGTAATTTGTCCGGATGTTATTTCCGGGGCAAACTCCTCTTCCACCACTTTAAGTGCATTCTCGAGATCGGATGTTCCAACTGCAAAAGCAAATACCTGCTCATCCTCGTCCGGCTGCTTTACCAAAAATACGTTAACGCCATTTTTGGCAAGCGCATTGAACGATCTGGAATTGATTTCAGCAACATTGGAGGCATACTCTCCCCAAATTTCCACAAGTGATGTGTTGCGTACAGCCGATATTCCCTTGATTGGTATATCATCCGGACGAGAGGAATCTGTAATCCATGTCCCGGCAGCTTCCGGATGGAATGTGTTTAATATTCTTATAGGGATATTTTTATGGAAAACGGGATATATCGTTGGAGGATAAATCACTTTGGCTCCAAAACTGCAAAGCTCCATACTTTCAATAAATGTCATGTGATTCACAACATAAGCACCGGGGATAATCCTCGGATCGGCTGTCATAAATCCATCCACATCTGTCCATATTTCAAGCACAGATGCATTCATCGATGCGGCGATGAGTGCTGCTGTATAATCACTTCCCCCTCTTCCGAGATTGGTAATTTCACCTGATTCTCTATCCGTTGAGATAAATCCTCCCGCCACAGCTATATCAAATTCTGAATTGAATGTTTGGCGAATAAGAGAATCTGTCAATTCTGCATCAGCTATATTTTTATTAAACCATTTTTCAGTTTTGATATATTCAAGTGAATTAAAATGGCGGGCATTTTTTATAAGCCTGCTGACTATTATGCTTGATATTCTTTCACCGAAACTTACCACTACGTCAAGAGTCTTGTCTGGAAGAGCTCCGATTAATGATATACCGTCATAATTTCGTTCGAGTTCATCCAACAGAGGATTTATTAGAGAAAACACCTCTTCTCGCTTGGCAGGTTCGATAACTTCATTCACTATATTATGATGCCTAAGACGAATACCTTCCATCTCTTCACGATAGCCGCAATTACCATCAGCAGCCATGCGTGCAGTGGAAATAAGTTTATCAGTAAGTCCGCCAAGTGCTGAAACTATCACGACCGCTTTCTCGTTAAGCCCTTCGACTATGGCTTTTACATTTTTCAGGCTTTCTGAAGTGCCTACGGATGTGCCCCCGAATTTTAGTACCTTCATAAAATTTTATTATACGGTATTGCGTAAATCCTAAATGCAAAATTACAAAAAAACATCTTATTAAACAAATGTTTTTTTGCGTTCCGATCAAACACCAATATCAAAACATTACATACTTTGAATAACTGGAAAGATACATCGGGAATCCATATAAAATATGAATTCCCGACTATAATCTGTTCTTATTATCTTTGATCAAATGGCATCTTCCGGAGCTCCGAAATTCTCTTCCGGCTTTTCATCTCCTTTCCCTTCCTTAATGAATGTGACACAGAATGCTCCCACACACAATGATATTCCGGCTATTATCATCATTATATATTGAGGTGCAAGCTGCCCCGGCACACTGAACAATCCCAAAATCCAACCACCTGCCAATGCACCAATTATCTGAGGAATACAGATTGAACAATTGAACAACCCAAGATACGATCCAATATTCCCCCCTGTTAGAGAATTGGTCAGGATTGTAAACGGCCAAGCAAGCATCGCTGCCCATGCACATCCTATCAATACAAAAGGAATACATAATAGATACTGATTGGATATCAGAGCGGCAAGCACAAATCCGATTCCACCAAGAACAAGGCTGAGTGAATACGAGAATTTACGGCTGCGGAATCGAGGAAGCACTACAGCCCAAAGCACAGAGCCGATGGCCTGTACTGCAAACAGGATGCCGACCCAATCCCCGGCCTCACTATATTGGTGTGACGCCGTATTAAGGTCTATCTTTGTCTCGAATTTTGCTGCGTTGGCATCTGCTATCATATGTGTTGTGGCATCTTCCACCACCATCTTGCCTGTCTGATGATCACGAGCCGCAATCCCCGCCTCTGTAAGGCGAAAACCTCCCTTTATGTTGCTTAAATAATCCTTTGCATAAACTTCCCCGGTAATCGGTATTTCCTTTCCATCAACAGATATTTTGTCAGAAGGCTGCGCAAATGGTTTTCCAAACACAGTTTTGGGATAACCCTGCTCGTTAAATTCCACCTTATGATCTTTTATAATTGTATCATTACCATTTATCACAACAGTCTGTGCCGGATGGAATACACCACCTATCTCTATACCCTCAATGAGTGCCTGCCCATTCTCTACGATTGGAACCGTATCTTTTATCAACAAATATTTGGCAGAATATAGATGATTGTTGTCTGAAACACCCACGATTTTCTCTATCTCAGGCGCATGGAAGGCATTTTTTGCCACAGTACCATTAGTGTAAGTCCACATAAAGAGGAATGCAAACCAACAGAAAAATTGCACAAGACCGACAGTCCAGAATGTAGCGGGTGCTTTTATCAAAAGCTTGATAAGGTTAGTTTTCTCCTTCTTACCATCCTTGGGTTCATCCGTTATTCCGTTATACTCATTATATAGTTTCGGAGGCCACTCTTTAATTTTGACAAGTGAATAAAGCACACACAAAAGCAAAATTGCAGCTCCAAGATAGAACGACCATATAACTGTTTGAGGAACAACACCCTGTGGTGCAGTACTTTTCAGCCCCACCCAAGCCAGACAGAACGGAAAAATAAATCCGATAATAGACCCGGCGTTACAAAGAAAGCTCTGAATCGAATATGCCAGACCCTTTTGCTTCTCATTCACCATGTCACCGACAAGCATCTTGAAGGGTTGCATTGCCATATTGATGGACGTGTCAAGAAGCATCAGTGCTATTAATCCTACAAGAATTGCGCTCGAAACAGTCAATCCAAAACTGCCGGCATTAGGTAAAAGACACATGACAAGAACAGCCACTAAAGCTCCTACAATCAAATATGGAAGGCGACGGCCAAAACGTGTCCAGGTCTTATCACTGGCAGCTCCGACAAGTGGCTGAACTATCAACCCCATCAATGGTGGTAAAATCCAAAAGTAGCTCAAATCGTGCGGATCTGCGCCAATAGTGGCAAAGATACGCGATACATTCGCGCTCTGAAGAGCGTATGCAATCTGAACACCAAAGAATCCAAAACTTAGATTCCATAATTTCCAGAAACTTAAATCAGGTTTGGTTTTCATCCTAATACGAATAAGGTATATGTTTTATTTGCGTTAATTTCGTCTATTTATTATCGGGTTTAACAGACAGACGCTTCTTTACGAAGCATTTCTATCTCCTGAGGCCATAGAGACTCATCAGGAGTCTCTAAAATAAGCGGTATATTGTCAAATCTGGGGTCTTGCATCAATCTTACAAAAAAATCCATTCCAAGGGTGCCTTCTCCTATTGAAGCATGTCGGTCAATTCTTGAGTCCAGTTCCCGTTTATCATCATTAAGATGCATCCCTTTGAGATATTTAAACCCTATTATCTCTTGAAAATCTCTCCAAGTCTTCTCATATCCTGATTCGGTTGCCAAATCATATCCGGCTGAATAAGCATGACAGGTGTCTATACATACACCTATTCTACTTTTATCCTCCACACGGTCTATGATATAAGCAAGCTGCTCAAATTCATATCCGAGATTTGACCCTTGACCTGCTGTGTTCTCAAGCACCGCTGTCACACCTTCAGATTTTTCCAATGCCATATTCAAGGAGTCTGCTATTCGATTAAGACATTCCTGTTCTGAAATTAATTTAAGATGACTGCCGGGATGAAAATTTAACATTTTAAGTCCCAATTGCATGCATCTTGAGATTTCATCGTCGAACGATTTCCTCGACATTGCAAGCTTTTCTTTATCGGGACTGCCAAGATTAATCAGGAAGTTGTCATGCGGGAGTATAACATCTGATGAATAACCCAACTTTTTGCAATTGGACTTGAACTTTTCACACTCCTTCTCGGAGATTGGCTTAGTGACCCATCTATTGCTTGACCCGGTAAAGAGTGCAAATGCATTGGCGCCCAATTCATGAGCCCTCAATGGTGCATTTGATACACCTCCCGATATGCTGACATGCGCGCCTATATATTTCATTCAGTTTCTTTTATTTGCGTTAAATCAATATAAAATCTCTTTCACATTGAAAGAGAATTATGGGCTATATAATTCACTGCTGCTAACTACAATTTGTTGCAAAAATACAAAAAATAATTATAACCGGACGCTTATAATTGCAAAATTTGATTTTCAGACCGATTTTCTACGCCTGTTACATCATATTTGTCAGCAAAATTATCCCGGTTTCCGATTATTTTATGATTTGAGCTTATCTTCAATCATCCTTAATCCTCGTATAAAGAATTGTTGAGTATAGTCCTTAGGCCGCAGCACATTGTTTCCATGCACTACTATATCGATATCTATCGGTACATCGCCATTTTCCCTTGCCCTTTTGTCACGACCCGATTGAAGTTCATATTCTTTTGAATCCGCTTCAAATTCACCGATATCACCGGTCAGGAAGGCTTGAACCACACAGTTCAAATACATTTTCCCATCCTTCGATATCGACTCACTTTCATATATTTCAGAACATATTATATTTCCGAGCCTATTTTTCAGCCATTCTATAGCGGAGCATATGCTGTTCTCCCTTTGTCCACAATTGCTTCCCAGACTAATCAGTATTATATCCCCGTCCCGACTCATTTGCCCTCCGTACACTTTAACGTTATTTCAGTTATTTCAGAGATTGCACCTATTCTGTATGGCATTCCTACCTCACCACTCCCGATATTGACATATATTCTTATAGGCTTCCCATCTTGAGTGAGACGTTCGTAAAGACCTCCCCATTGCTTATAGATATACTGTGCCGGCGACCATTTAAAAGATCCCAGCTTTATTAAAAATTGCATGGCGTGAGTATGACCTGAAAGGGTTAAATCTATGTTGGTCTCTTTTGACACATGCTGATTCCAATGTTCAGGATTATGACTCAGAAGAATTTTAAAACGATTATCGTTGACATTAAAGCTGGAATCCGGCGATTCGGGATACGCCTTTTTTAGATTCCCATACTGTTTAAAAGGAGGCTCTCCCCAATTCCCAACGCCAATCACCGGAATGGTGTCATTACCCTTTACAAGAAAATCATGGCTGTTATCAAGCAGTTTCCATCCCATCTCTTTTTGTACTTGATACATCTGCTGCATATTGGCATCCTTTAAATCCTTATTCTGCCAATCTATGTAATCTCCATAATCATGATTACCCAAAATAGAATAAACACCGTCCGGTGCATGGAGTCGCGAGAGTATGCTGACAAATGGTTCAATTTCTGAAGTACGTCTGTTGACTACATCTCCGGTAAAGAATATTACATCAGGATGCAAGGCGTTGATTGTATCAATCATGCGACTTACAAATACTGTGTCATTCCCCCATGTCCCGACATGGGCATCAGAGAATTGTACAATTCTGTATCCGTTAAACGCTTCAGGCAATTTGGGAGATTCCACCACTACCCGGGTCACTTGCAGTTTTGATCTCCCGATTGTAGCACCATACCACATAATGACAAAACAGATTAAACCTAAGGGGAGACCTATATATATTCCGGTGCGCCATGGTCTTTTTCCTTTGACAAAACCGAAAAGTCCGACTGCAGAAAAGATCACATAGAGTATCTTAACTACATAGATAGAAATATAGGAGTACAACATCCACATCACAGAATGAATACTGTCATCAGCGTTGCGTCTGGGAAGTAAAAGAACCACAATCAAAAATATCCAGAACAGTAACGAGGAAACTAAATATCCCCACGACCATACAGACTTTTTCCCCTTTGCTCTGCAGATGGATCCATATATATAGAAATCTATCAATACAGAGAAAGTCACCAATAGAACAGCTGCAAATATTGGTATTCTCATATTCCTGAATCTTTACATTAATGATTCAATCTATCAGACTATTTATTAATCAGTCCGACAATTATTCCACGCCACCAAGAAGTGCCTTCAACTTGTTTTTTAAGGGATTGGCATACATTATGAGCATCTTTTCTATAAGAAATTCATGTTCTTCATTGCTAATATCCTCAAGCTCGATTTTCGCAATTTGAGAATTTATATATTCTACAAACTGCTGTTTCATCGTCTCATCATATTTTCTGACAAAACGTTTGGAATTATGTAGCATATCGTATGCTATATAATTAATACTAAAAATCTCATAACTGCGGTGTATGGCCTGATCTATAAGACAGCCAACATGTCTTGCCGCCTCATTATTATCGCTGAAATCACCTATTTGATCAAGTTTTGAATTGATTCGTGGAGTCAATTGGAAATGCACTTTACCCTTATTCTGAAGCAAGCCGGTCTCCATTGAGAACAAGTCATCGCGTTGCGATTTTTTGAAATTAGGATCTCGGCGTTTCAGCAAAAATTCTTTTGCTTTAAGATAATCGTTAGGATCCAACTCATACGAAATTGACACCGGCATTAGATTGATTTCCTTTAATCGGTCGATAAATTGACCCTCTCCGGCAAGGGCAAGCATCTTCACCAAAGATTCCTGTGTCCTGTCAGAACTATCTTTGGCTCTACCCTCTCTTTGAGCTATCCACACACTCTCTCGCTTGTCAATAATACTGTAATGGATATACGCTGACAATTTTTTGGCGGCTAGCAAAGCTTCTCTAAGACCGGTGTCTCGTTTTACAATAAAACTTTTATTTAGACGTACAAGGTCTGTTATCCAATCATAAATAAGCAAATTATTCCCGATAGCCACTTCAGATGTGGGAAGTCCTTTGCGCAAAAAGGCAAGATTGAGGAATGAAGCATCAAGTACAATATCACGATGATTTGTGATAAACGTATAATTTAATGATGCATTAATATATTTGATACCACCAAGTGAAATTCCCTTTGTCGTAGTCTTTGCAAGCATTTCAAGAAATGGGAACATCACTTGATGCTGGAAATCATATTTGTTATCAATCTTCAGCAACTCCTCGATGAGCATCGGCACATCGGAAGAGGGCATAGTGTAATTTAGAGCATGCAGAAAGCCCGGTTCCTTGACGAGCTGTTCCATCTTCTCTTTGAAGATGGAATCATCATACGGCGCTATATCTTTAAAATCGTACTCTTGGGTCATAAAAAGTAATCAATTTTGCTTAGGGTCGTCACGCTTTTTACGCATTTGAAGACAACACCCTGCAAAGTTAACAAATTTAGGCGCATAAAAGTGCGTACAAATACAATTTTTATCCTCCCTGAACCTCCTTTTACTGTTTTCCCGTCAATCTATCCAATATTTGCAGCTAATCCCTCTTATAGGCACGCCATTTTTCAATTAATGAGGACATATCATTGGGTATAGGACATTCAAAATTCATCTCCTTTCCTGTGTGCGGATGCACAAATCCAAGTGTTCGCGCATGTAGCGCTTGCCTGGGACATGTCGCGAAACAATTTTCGATGAATGTCTTATACTTGGGAAAAGTCGTGCCCTTCAAAATGCGGTCGCCACCATATCTTGCATCATTGAATAGAGGATGTCCTTTGCTCATCATGTGTACCCTTATCTGATGAGTCCTACCAGTCTCAAGCACACATTTCACTATAGTTACATACCCAAACGATTCTATAACTTTATAATGCGTAACGGCATGTTTCCCAATATTTGAATCCTCAAAAACTGCCATTTGCAATGGATTACGCGGATTTCGAGCAATGTTTCCCACTATAGTGCCGGTTGGCTCTTTGAAATCACCCCACACCAAAGCTACATATTCTCTTTTAGTGGTCTTATTGAAAAACTGTTTGCCCAGATGAGTCTTGGCATCCGGTGTTTTAGCTACGACAAGAAGTCCCGATGTATCTTTATCTATTCGATGTACCAATCCAAGCCTCGGGTCAGACACATCATAATCAGGATTATCACGAAAATGCCATGCCAATGCATTTACCAAAGTTCCATGATAATTTCCATGTCCTGGATGCACCACGAGTCCCGCCGGTTTATTTACCACAAGGACATAATCATCTTCATATACAATATCGATAGGTATATCTTCCGCAATGATTTCAAATTCATAACGTGGACGATCCATCACAATGCTCACGATATCACCGGGCTTGACTTTATAGCTCGATTTTACCGGTTTGCCATTCACTATTATGCATCCGGCATCCGCAGCCTGTTGTATTCTGTTACGAGATGTCTTTTCCATTCTCGCCACAAGAAACTTGTCAACACGCAAGAGCTGCTGTCCTTTGTCAGCTTCGAATCTGAAATGTTCATAAAGTTCGCGCCCGTCCTCTGTTACAAAAGACGGGACATCCGGAGTATCTTGTAAATCCTCCGCTATTGTACTTTTGTCGATAGCGTTAATTGTCTGATCCATAACAAACACATTATTCGAGATATGGATTAGACTCTTCTTTGGATCCCTCTGAAGGCTCAGGAGATGTATATTCCGGCTCCGCAACAGGTTCTGAACTGTAATTGCTTGTTGTAGAATATTCAACAGACGGTTCTGAACTATATCCTGATTCGTGGCTTAATTCTTCAAATCTGCGATTGCCAAACTCTATATTCAACAATGAATCGCTCAGTTCTCTGAGCCTTCCATCGTATACTTGAAGTGTCAGCTGCGAATTAATAGGAATTCTCTGCATCTTTTTGACCACCCTTCCATTACAAATCACCTTGGCCACCCCTTCATAAGCACCGAGCACCCTAACAAGACGAATCTTCTTGAACCCAAGCTCCTCAAGATGGGATACCGCAGACCGCAACGACATTCCTCGCAGTGCGTCCAGACGTGGGTTATTGTCATCGTCTATCACTACTTCTTTGGGATGAACGGCTTGGATATAGAGAAAAATCTTCCTTCCCGGTTTTACAAGCGAATTAGCTTTGGGAAATTGCTCAATCACATATCCCGGCTTGACATTATCCGTATATACCGAGTCTCTGATTTCAATCTTAAACCCCGCATCATGCAGTTTTGAAATTGCATCCGTATAGCTCATTTTTTCAACTCTCGGGACACGGGTTTCACGTCCGTGTTTAGTAAAAATAGCAAGAGATAGATATAAAATCACTACACCTAAAAGAGCTACAACTCCAATTATTACAATATTGGCAAGAACAGGATGTTTCGACTTGGAATCCCCGTTCCGCCCGCTATCTTCAAATTCTCTATATTGACTCACTGTTACTGTCCATTAATTTTGGGAGTTCAAAGTTAATGATTTTTTCTCATACTATAATGATAAATTCACAAAAAATTTGTAACTTTGCAGTCCCAAGGATTATTTTACATGCGCAGACTGCATTTCTTCATACCGGCCTGCTTGGCCTGTGCAGCACTCTTTTCCTCTTGTGGGGAATACAACAAAGTGCTAAAGAGCAAGGATTTGGATTATAAATTTGAATTCGCTCAACGTGCATATAATGCAAAAAAATACACACAAGCATATACGGTTCTTTCCGATATAATAACTCCCCTAAGAGGTAAACCAAAAGGAGAGGAAGCACTCTATCTTCTTGCTCGTTCATATTACGAAAATAAAGACTACCTAAATTCAGGTCTTTATTTCAAAACATATTATCAGCGATATCCGAAAGGGAAATTCACTGAAGATGCACGTTTCTATTCCGGATATGGATATTATCTTGACAGTCCGGATGCCCAGCTTGACCAAAGCATGACTATCAAGGGTATTGAAGAATTGAAATCTTTCCTTGAATATTTTCCTCGCAGTGAACATGCTTCACAAGCACAAAACGCCATCTTTGAGCTTCAGGACAAACTGACACTTAAAGACCTGCAAAATGCTCAGCTTTACTATAATCTGGGAAATTTTATGGGCAACAACTATCGTTCTGCCATTATCGTTTCTCAGAATGCCCTTAAAAATTACCCCTACTCAAAATATCGTGAAGACTTTGAACTATTGATTCTCAAATCAAAATTTCAAGAAGCACGACAGAGTGTAACAGACCGTCAAGCCGACCGTTATCGAGAAGTTGTGGATGAATATTACTCTTTTATCAACAATTTTCCCGATACACCCAATCGTAAAGAGGCTGACGACATCTTTAAAATAGCAAGCAAACATGCCGGAACTGCTTATTAAAAGCAGTCCTTAAACAATTTGACAATTTTAGACATTATCATTCAGATATGGACTATAAGAAAACAAACGCACCTACCAACACTGTGACACGCGACATGATAGCAATGTCACAACAGACCGGCAACGTATATGAGACAGTATGTGTTATTGGCAAAAGAGCCAACCAGATTGCTGTCGAAATGAAAAAGGATTTGGAGAAGAAACTTCAAGAGTTCGCTTCCTCTGATAATATGGAAGAGGTGACTGAAAACCGCGAACAAATTGAAATCTCAAGATTTTATGAAAAACTTCCCAAACCTACTCTCATCGCGGCACAAGAATACATTGAACATAAGCTATATTTCTCCAATCCCGTCAAAGAGCGTAACAAGCTCGACGATTAATCACGAGGAGTTCCTCTATCAATGAATAATGAGGCGGAGCGGCATCCAAGCCGTGCCACTCTATGGATTTTTAACCCCGAGACTGACTTTGCTTTAGCCTCGGAAATTGTGCGTTATACCCCGCCAAAACAAATAATTACCCTTAAAAACAGATTGGCGCTTCTGCCTGCTCTATACGCTTCTAAAGATGATTATATTCTGGTAGACCGGGCTATGAGTCATCGTGACATTGCAAAACTTGCATATTATAATATTGCGACTTCAAAAGGAATCCACATAATCAATTCATTACCTCAAGTGCCATTGAACGTATCTCCCTGGGGATGGAATAAGTCTCTGCGGCATGAACTTCTATGCTTAGGCATAGACGAAAGCACCATCCCCTCAGAATCGCGAATAGAGACTCTCAGACGACTTTCTCATCGAAGACTGAGCATTGAGTCAAATAGGCTTTTAAACAAGTTCACAGGGCTTAAAACACCCCTTCCCGTGGAACTGTTTAGTGTAGAGGAAGCGAATGACTTCATGACTCATGTTCCCAATTGCTATTTTAAGTCTCCATGGAGCAGTTCAGGTCGAGGAATTATGATTGGCGGGATGCTTAATGAGCGACAAACAAATGAATGGCTTCACGGGGTAATCAGAAGACAAGGTTCGGTAATGGCTGAAATTCCGAGTACCAGGAAATTGGATTTTGGCACAGAATGGAAAATCTCTGCCGGAGCTGCAGATTTTATCGGATTGTCGCTTTTTGAAACTACACCCGGAGGCTCATATATTTGCAATCTTATTGAACCGCAAGACAAATTGCGTTCCATTATCGAAAAAGAATTAAAATTCAGTCTCAACAAAATTCTTATTGCTCAAAAACGGATGCTTGGAGAATTAATAGCACCCCATTATTCCGGACCGCTCGGGATAGATTGTTGTATAGACACTGAAGGACGTCCAAGGCCATGTCTGGAGATTAATTTAAGAATGACAATGGGACATATAGCAGCAAATATGCCTACATCAAAAATGTCGTATAGATTTACACCCGGCAAAGAGATAGAGCTATGAAGATATGTATAATCGGGAATGGAAATGTGGCGTGGCATCTGTCCAAGGCCTTAGCAGGGAAATGCGAATTATGTCAAGTAAACTCCCGCACCCTTGAGGGTTTGACTGAAGATGCTGATGTTTACATAATATCTGTCTCAGACGAAGCAATTCCACATGTAGTTTCACATTTGAGTAACAGACATATTTCAGGACTCGTAGTTCACACTTCAGGCTCCACTCCCCTTTCTTCCCTTGAGTCCTTTTATGACAGGTGTGGAGTGATGTATCCTTTACAGACATTCTCAAAGGGGAGCAAACTGAACTATAATGAAATACCGATGTTTATAGAAGCAAGAGCGGAAGACGATTTACCAATTCTACAGAAGGTTGCTCATTTGATATCACCTCATTGTTACCAAGTGAACAGCAAGACACGGGAGAAATTTCATATTGCGGCAGTATTTTCATGTAATTTTGTAAATCATTTATTTGGAATAAGTGCCGATATACTTCATAAAGAGGGTCTTCCCTTCGATGTTTTGAAGCCGTTGGTGCATCAAACAGTCAAAAAATGTTTTGAGATTTCCAATCCCTTTCTGGGGCAAACAGGTCCGGCCGCAAGACACGATTTCACGACCATGAGAAAGCATCTGAACATTTTGCAGGACAACTATACTTTACAACAGATATATTCACTTCTCTCAAAATCCATAATGACAAAAGAAGATGAGCGGAATAAATTATGACTTAAGAAAAATTAAGGGGATGGCCTTCGATATAGACGGAGTCCTTTCACCCTCTACAATTCCGATGGATGCGGAAGGGATGCCCTTGCGTATGGTCAATATAAAGGATGGATATGCAATCCAACTTGCAGTGAAATGCGGCTTTAAACTTGCCATCATTACCGGAGGAAATTCCCAAGCCAATCTGGTAAGATATTCTGCACTTGGAGTACAGGATATTTTTCAAGGAATAGCTCAAAAATTACCATGTCTGCATCAATGGATGGCAGACAATTCATTAACAGCGGAAGAGGTATTATATATGGGAGATGACATTCCGGATCTGCCGGTTTTGAGAGAAGTCGGACTTTCGTGTGCACCATTCGATTCAGCAGCTGAAGTGCTTCAGACAGTGAAGTATGTATCACGATTCACCGGTGGATATGGATGCGTACGAGACGTCATTGAACAGATATTGAAGTGTAATGATATGTGGTTGGCTGATTCCAAGGCTTTCGGTTGGTGAGAGTCAAAATGTTATAAACAATATTTATCGCTATGCTAAAGAATCTAAAAAAATATAGAGTACTCTTGGGAAGTCAATCGCCAAGAAGAAGAGAATTACTGAGAGAATTGAGAATTGAATTCACTCCAATCTCAGTTGGGAATAAGAAAGAAGACTATCCGAAGGATATGGATGTCATGTCGGTACCTCAATTCTTGGCAGAACAGAAGGCTCGGGCTTTTATGTCGGTTATGAAAAGCAATGAGCTATTAATTACAGCCGATACAATTGTGATTAACGATGGAAAAATTCTTGGCAAACCTCATACAAAACACGATGCACTCAACATGCTGATGTCATTAAGCGGCAAAGTGCATAAAGTGGCAACAGGTGTTGCAATCACAACATTAGATCGCAGAGTTTCGTTCACCTCTGTGACAGATGTAAAATTTGCGGATATAAATGAAGATGAGGCCAACTATTACATCGACAATTACTCTCCTATGGACAAAGCAGGGGCATATGGTATTCAGGAATGGATTGGATGTATAGCCGTAGAAAAAATCAACGGAAGCTTTTATAATGTAATGGGTCTTCCCGTCCACCAACTTTATTCGCAGCTAAAATTATTCTAACACGTTCTTGAGAGATGTACGTCAAGTTGTGGAAATGGGAATTCAAATCCTTTTTGAGGAAGTTCAGAGTAGAATCTCCGGTTCATATCGAAATATACCCCCCAATAATCCTCTGATCTTGTCCAAGCTCTGACGGTCAGATTGATGCTGCTGTCAGCAAGTTCATTTAGACCGACAAATGGTGATCGGTCTGCTTTCACGGGCAAGCCGGAGTTCATTAACTCTTGATCGTGAAGTTTGTGGAGAATATCTTCACGATGCTTTTTTCTACGAGAGAGAAATCGTTTCCATGCCGATTGCTTAATTTCCGATTCACATTCTTCCTTATTTCTGCAAGAATCATTACCTTCCGGCATATTTTCAGAATTATCCGAGGATGCTCTTTTTTCCTCGAATTCATCTACATATTTTTTTATTACACGATTATCCTCCAAGAGCATTTCGAGAATTACATCACGGGCTGACTCAAAGTCTGTGCCATAAGCGAGTGATATTGTCCAGTCTACACGTCGATAGTTTTCATGAGAATAATTATTGATAGAATCGGTAGACAATCCACCATTAGGGATAATAATCGCTTTATTATCCACTGTATTTATGACAGTATGAAAAATCTGTATAGCTTTGACGGTTCCGGTAAATCCCTGCGCTTCTATATAATCACCCACTTTATATGGTTTAAGCAGAAGAATAAGGACTCCACCGGCGAAATTCTGAAGAGTCCCGGAGAGTGCCATACCAATAGCTACACCGGCGGAGGCAAAAAGTGCAAGGAATGAACTTGTCTCAATTCCAATAATTCCTATAACCGTAATAATCAAGATGAAATAAAGCACAATCTTGATTAAAGAGAGAATAAATGTGGAAAGCGATGGATCCACATGCCTGTTAATCAGCACGCTTCTTGTCATGCGATATATCTTGTGGATTATCACCTTGCCGACATAAAAAATCGCTATTGCAATCAGAAGCTTGAATCCGAAATCCACAATAGAATTAGCCATCTTTGATATTGCATCGTCAAATGACAATCCCTCAAACATTGAAAACCATGTTTTGCCCGATGGAGGATTATCGGGTATAGGGACAACCGGTATAGCTTCAGATTGAATCATGTTTACAGTGAATTTGATAAGTTTTGTTACAAAATTTTAATCGTTATAATCAGTCTTTTTTCAATGGTCTTTAATATCCGTTCAATACTCTGTGATACCAATCAAGAGTAGTGTAAAAATAATCGTTGTTGGAGAATTTTTTATAGTGGTGGGCAGAGATACCGGAATAATTATTTTTATCAATCGGACGATTGTTAAAATCTTTATTCGAACAAGCCTTATAAATTACAAATTTTGACATAGCTACATCAAATTCATCAGCTGAAAAAGAGTCTTTGTCAGATCCAAACATTTTATATAGCTGTACAAAATCAAAATACGGCCCATAAGAGAATCTTGAATATACCTGAATTCCGGACGTAGTGGGAAGTATTTTGAAATTCTCGCAAGCCTTGGCAGCGGCTTCAGCCACAGGTTCTATTTCACTCATATCCATTACAGCTATGGTGCACGCTTGATCAAAGGCATTATATGAATCAAAGGTTTCGACAGCTGCATTGACAAGGTCACAGTCCGGCTGCATCAACAAGGGTAAAGTGGCGTGATAAGGCATTCCCGGAGAATAAATCTCTGTAGGATATGCAACTATATACTCCGACTTATTGCGAAGCTGATAAAGCACTTCGATGCTGCTCATGAAACAGTTGTCAAACCAAATAAATTCAAATCCTTTGTCGGGAATAGCTTGCGCCATCTCATCAATATTCATCCAATCCCTGACACCGGTTGACTCATCTCCACCATAGGCATAGAGCATCGGAGCTTCAACTTTGCCATGACTATTGCTTCCCGGTTCCCATGAAGACCCGTGAGCCCAAAATATCAATCCATAATTTTGAGCCGGACGCAATTCCTTGACATCTGAGATAACTTGTGAGAGTCGATCAGGATCAGTGGAAAGAGTATTGTTGTCATACTCCTTGATGGAAACAAAATCCAAACCTTTCTCTGAATTTTTAACCTCAAGAAGGTCGACATCTCCACCAATTACGACTCTATATAGAAGAAGAGAATATTTTTCATTGTCAATCCCTTTCATCCCTTCAAGCATCTCCTTGCAGTCATCATTAAAATCTGCAGACAGATTATTACTTGCCACAGCATAAACCACTATTGTGCGAATACGATCTGGTTTCAAATCGGAATCTTGAGGATTATCGGGATTCTCCGGTTCGGTAATTATAGGAGGCATTGGTTCCGGTGGTGTAGGTTCATCCTCACTACAGGCAGAAAAAATTGTTGGCAACGACAATGCCACAAATAAAGATAGAATAAACTTTTTCATGAATTATGCGTCATATAATTGGATGACCCGATTATTTTCGAGCCTATAACATATAAAGATTAACGGAAATTAATTAAAAAAATTGCTGTGACAGACAATGTTTTTTTGCGTATTGTAACATTTATCATAATGGGCATTTCGGCAGTAACTATATCTGCAGAAGATGTTATACGTATTCTTGCCATAGGGAACAGCTTCTCGGAAGATGCTGTAGAGCAGAATCTTCGGGAAATATGCGCGCCACAAGGTATAGGAGTGGAAATTGCGAATTTGTTTATTCCCGCCTGCACCATCGATATGCATTATTCCAATCTTACAAACAACACACCGACCTACTCTTATCGAAAAATAAGTGTAGATGGTATTAAGACTACAACTGAAAATGTCACATTGGAAACAGCACTCCATGACGGTGAATGGAATTATATCAGTTTCCAACAAGCAAGTAAAGACTCCGGTATTTTTTCAACTTTTACGTCGTTGGGCGATTTTATAAGGCGTGTACGACTTATAGTAGGACGTCATCCGATTTTTTGTTGGCACTCTACATGGGCTTACGCTCCCGGCTCCAATCATGCAGGATTCAAAGCATATGGAAATAATGAGCTTCAGATGTATCATGATATAGTTTCCACATCCCGAAAAGTGATGCGCAAATTTCCACAATTGAAAATACTTATCCCTACGGGAACCGCCATTCAAGATGCACGGACAGCCATTATAGCCGGAAAAGATTTAACACGAGACGGTTATCATCTCGAGCTAACCATCGGACGTTATATAGCTGCATGCACATGGTATGAAGCAATTTTCAGAACACCTTTTAAAGAAAATACTTTTTTTCCAAAAACTGTAACACCCGAAGATGCAAAAATAGCTTGGAAAGTTGCGGAGATTGCGGTGAAATATCCATATGAAATCACACCTATTCTGCCTTAAGGGAAATTTATATATGTTTTGCAGCATATTTCGCAAAAATCTGATGTAATTTCAATGACTTCCTATTGTAAAAATCACATTTTATAATTATCTTTGCAAACTTTTTCGGCTGATATGTGTATGCAAATATCTGCCGGATAAGCAATCAGACTAACTTATACCATGAACCATACGAGCAGAATTTTAGCTGCTCAAAATACTTAGAATCTAATAATGGAACAGAATCTCAAGCTCTGCCCGAATCGCTTGGTGCAGTATCTTCAGAAATCTCCGGATCAGATCCGCAAAGCTGATATTATCAAATTCGTTGCGGATAATGATATCAAGATGATTAATTTCATGTATCCGGCAGATGACAATCGTCTGAAGACTCTTAATTTTGTAATTAATTCAGAGGAATATCTTGATTCTATCCTCACCTATGGTGAACGTGTGGATGGTTCAAGTCTCTTCCCTTTCATCGAGGCCGGAAACAGCGACTTGTATGTCATACCTCGTTTTTCAACAGCTTTTATCGACCCCTTTGCAGAGATTCCCACTCTTAGCATGCTCTGCTCATTCTTCGACAAGGAAGGAAAACCGTTGAGCTCTGCACCGGATCAGACTTTGCGTAAAGCAAGTGAAGCGTTTACCAAAGTCACAGGAATGGAATTCTACGCTATGGGCGAACTCGAATATTACGTAATTGCTGATGACAACGGACTTTTTCCGGCATCAGACCAAAAGGGTTATCACGAATCAGCGCCTTACGCTAAGTTCAATGATTTCCGTGCTGAATGTATGTATCTGATTGCACAGTCAGGAGGACAAATCAAGTATGGTCATAATGAGGTGGGAAATTTCACTCTCGATGGTAAAATCTATGAGCAGAACGAAATCGAATTCCTTCCGATACCTGCAATGCAAGCTGCCGACAACCTCATGATTGCCAAATGGATAATCCGCACACTCGGTGCAAAGAAAGGTTACGATGTAACATTTGCGCCCAAGATTACAGCCGGAAAAGCCGGTAGCGGTCTTCACATCCATTTCAAAATAATGAAGGATGGCCACAATATGATGACAGAGAACGGACAATTGAGCGACGTAGCCAAAAAAGCTATCACCGGCATCTTGGAATACGCTCCCGCTATCACAGCAATGGGCAACAAAGTTCCCACATCATATTTCCGTCTTGTGCCTCATCAGGAGGCACCGACCTCTGTATGTTGGGGCGACAGAAATCGTTCTGTTTTGGTGCGTGTCCCACTTGGATGGACAGGCGAGAACGATATGGTATCACAAGCCAATCCACTTGAAGCCGGACATAACACTTTAGCTCCCGAAAAACAAACAGTTGAGTTACGCAGTGCTGATGGTTCTGCAGATATCTATCAGCTTATGGCCGGGATGATTGCAGCAGCAAGGATTGGATTTGAGATGGAAGATGCACTTGATCGCGCCAAGGATCTTTATGTGAGCGTAAATATCCACAACGATGAAAATAAGGCTAAACTTGAATCGCTCAAATCTCTTCCCGACAGCTGTGCTGCTTCTGCTGACGCACTGGAGGCAAATCGCAAGGCATTTGAAGAGTTTGATGTATTCTCACCTCAGATGATTGACGGTATTATAAAGAAATTGCGCGGATATGATGACAAGAATCTACGCAAACAGATGGAGGGCAGCCACAAGATGATCGACCTTGTTCGCAAATTCTGGCACTGTGGCTAATCCGATATCGATATAGATTTCGAAAATATAATTAGGATAAATATTATCCGTCCACCAATGAATGGTCATTGATGGACGGATTTACTTTTTTGCTGTTATATTAAGAGGTTGTTTAAAAATAAATGTTAATGGATTTGGGCATAATTTTGTGGAAATTTCTGTAAATGAGAAATGAGTGTAGCGGGCTACATGATTGTCGAATTTGCAGAGATTAACCCAAAAGAAGTCCAAAGACATTAACAATTAAAATATTTTGAGTGAATAAAATTGTTATAAAGTTGATAATAACCCATTTAATAATTTTATAAACTAATCATTTTAAGTTTTATTATTAACCAACCTCTAAGGATTCCGAATAAGAAATTTGACGGTTCTATATCAATTCGAAATCTTTGGCACTAATCCATCCCAGAAATTCCGAATTTAATCGCACTTTATACCATACGGCATTACCTTTAGCATCGTTTTCGATTTCTATCACTGACAGTTTTGTGCCATTGTTCAGTGGGGTTGTAGAAGGCTTTGCATCCATTTTAGGCTCTGTGCGAAGTTCTACTTTATATGCTGTCACGATTCCATCATCCTTGCTATAATACTCTTTTGAGGCGGCAAAGGCAAAGATTAAGAATATGACACAGAACACAAGGAATAGTATAGCACCAAAGAATCCACATTTACGGGCATTTACATTCTTTGTGAAGAAATATAAAGCAAGAAATCCTACAAGAAGCACAAATGAGAATGCTGCAAAGAGTGCCCAATAATTTGATGATGTCTCAGTGGTGATATTAGAATAAAGACCAAGAAAGAAAGATGGAGCATCCGGTGTAACCACAAGATTCCTACCTTTAGTTTCAGCCTTATTCATATCTTCAATACGTGTTTGGACGTATTGAAGATTGTTCCGAATTTGAGTGTTGGAAGGATCAAGCTTCAACGCTCTCTCATAACAAAGCACCGCTCTGCCAAGTTGGTTAGCTTTATAACAAGCATTGCCCAAGTTATAAAGAATCGGAGCTGAGACACCATCTATCTCCATAACCTCGTCATATACAGCTATGGCATCTTCATATTTCTGCTCTGCATAGAGTTTATCTGCATTGGCGATTCCGGAGACAGCGGGATCCGGTGCGATATTATTTTGAGCATTGGAAAGACCGACATAGGTAAGGGTGAAAATAATGACAGTTATGGCATTAATTAATATCTTGTTCATTTGTCACCTCCTTTCATATCATCCGGATTTTCTGAATTGTATTTATTTAGATTTTCTGTGTCAATATTTGTTTGTTCGTAAGTATCATCATTCCCTTGGGAGAGAGAAGTGGATATCCTGTCGTCATTCACATATCTATCATTGATTTTATTATTTCCCGCTTTTAAATCCGTGGCTGCTGATTCTACCGCACCTTCTGTAATCTTCTTTGCATTGATTGAATCCTCAAGATTTGCGATAGTTTCGGACGCTTTTTGATAAATTATGGGCATATTTTTGGATTGTTGCACGGGTGAGAATTTCGCAAATTCACACTCATCGAGCAAATCGATGACATCCCAGATGGATTTACTGTCTCCGGCCACAACACCAAGTTTGTCTGCAATATTTTCACGGTTAAGATCAGATACAGGCATTTTAAGTTTATCTCCAAGATATCCCCATATAGCATGAAGGATTTCATCATAGAACATATCGGAGTCACCGGCTTTCATGCAAGCTGCCGCTTTTCTCAGACGTCTAAGAGCCATTTTATTGGCTTTCCTGGATTTCAGCGATTTTATATCAGCCATGTCATTGAGATGCTTTCTATAGCCTGTCATGGCAGCTATGAATAATATTACCGGAATGATGTACCAGAGCCAATAGAGGAAAGTGTTTACGTATGGGACATGACTATGATTCAGGTTAGGAAGGACCGGGAGGAGTTTGTCATCAAATCTCATTCCGAGTCTGGTCTGTGATTTTGCAGAGGCTTGTCCCTTCCCGACTGTTATTGTATACCCTTTTGCCACGCTCTTTTCGTATTGGCCCGTGGAGGGGTTAAAATATACTAACGTAATATCCGGGATTTTAAACTCACCTTCCTCAAGAGGCATGAATGAATAATCGAATTTAACATCACCACTTACGTTGGAAACTCCAACATTTGCGCTCACATTTGTCTCCGGAGAATATACTTCGAGTTCTTTGGGGAAAACATTATTTAAATCAGGAATCTTTACATATTTCAAGTTGCCTGACCCTTTTACGGTATATACAATCGAAGCAGCCTGATTTGTCAGGAATTTCTGATTCGGCAAATTGGAAGTAATCACAAACTGTCCGACACCTCCTGAAAAATCAGCCGGTTGCGGTTGAGGAAGCGGTTTTACTGTTACAGTAAGGTCATTAGGCTTTACGTTAAGTTGCACCGGTGCGGATGTGGAAAGTGATCCGAATAGAGGGTCATTATAATATTGACGCTCATCTGCAGCTACAGTATATGTGTTTCCCAACACCTTAAGTGTGCCCTGCATTTGAGGGAAAATAATATAGCGAGCTATAACGGCCGTAGCGTAATTTTTCCCGTTGTATGTTTCAAAATGTAGAGACTTGTCTGTATTGGGAGATTCCTCTACTACAAATCCTTCAAATTTAGGAGCTGCCGTAGCACCGATAAATCGAATAGCTGAGAATGTGCAATAGAGCTTGACAGTATATACCAATGCCTCTTTTTCATAAGCATTAGTTTTGCTCACAGAAGCTCTCAGAAACAAATTCCCGTTACCCGTACCAATAAATTTAGGGCCTGTACTTGAGGCATCAGGATCCATATAGGCTTGTTGTTGAGCCTGACGTACAGAATTATTCGTTTCTTTGCCAATTGTATAGGTTACGGCATTACTCTTTACACCGCCTATCACTACCGGTCCAAATGTAAATTTACCCTCTTCTGTGGCTCTAAGTGTAGCCGTATATTCTCCATTTATTGAACCGGATGACGTTATATGTCCATTGATGTTTACCTGGCTTATATTTGCAGAGCCTCCCGTCATATCAAAATATAGCAATTTCGCACCCGGGACATGCGGATTAGATGGAATTTCAGTGCCACCTTGTATGCTGTAAACTATATGAAATGTCTCTCCCTTGTGTATTGTTCCGCCATTTGAAGAGACAACTCGCAGCTTTACGGAAGCTGCAAACATCCCTCCGATAAAAAACATTATCACAAACAGTGAAACAAGTAACCGTAACTTATATAATCTCATTATGTCAAAGTTAGCTGATTATTTCATTGAGCTTCATGAGGCATTATAATATGCCGCTAAAGCTCCATTATTTCTGTTGGAATCGTTTTTCGCACTGACTCTCTCACTTCTATATCAATGGGTTCTGATTCCGCTGTTACAAATTTTTTCTTATCAGGATTAAAATATGTAAACGTGATTGCCGGAATCTTGATAATCCCTTCTTGTATCGGAGAAAATCCGCACTCAAAATATAAATCTGATCTAAGGACACCATTCTCCATATATGTATTACAATCTTGCGACACTGATTTTACTCCCAACGAATTAGGAAATTGTGACAAAAGATTGGGTAAGTCTACATCAGATAAATCGCCTTGTCCGGAAATTCTAACAACCATCACCGCTTCATCCTCTTTCGCCACAATTTTATTTACATTCACTTTTACAGAATATACACCTGTGGCACCGCTGAAATTCTTGGGCTGATTGCTTGGGAAATTAGATACTTTCACTTTCATATCCTGCCCCTTGATGGGATATTCAGAAGGAACAGCTCGACGCATCGTTCCCCAAAAAGGATCAGAATATACTTGATATTCATTTATCCCGGCTATAAAATCTTCACCTTTTATGTTAAAATCTCCAACACTTTGTGGCACAAGGATTATGTCTTCAAGCCACACGGTATAGTAAGTTCTCCCCTTTACAATCTCCTTATTTATGTGATGATAGCGGTCTGTTCGCAATGTAGGAAATTGCTTTATGTCAAAACCTTCAAAATGATTTTTACTTATCGGCCGGACAAAATCTATTGATGGATTTGTGGAATATAGTCTGACAGAATAACATACCGGCACACCTACATAAAGATTTTTACTTGATAACGATGTGATTGTAAAGACCTCTGTATCTTCGAATTTAGACTCTCCTTGAGCAGACATACACGCAGCAGTGCCGAATACGACTATTATCAAATTTATTAATTTATATATCCATATTTTAGTATTCATACTCTTATATTTAAATTTTTAATTCGGCTGCTTGATATTATTAATCACCAGTTCTTTCTTGACGGGCGTGAATTGTTCTTCTGAGGATTCATGACGCGATTGCGGGTCTGAGCCTCTTTATTTTCCATTGCCTTGAGAATCTGATCAGCTGTCTGGTCACTTATCTGTTGATTTTGTGGCTGCTGTTCTTTTTGCTCTTTATTTTTGTCTTCTTCTTTGGGTTTTGGTTGTTCCTTCTCCTTCTCTTTTTCTTTCTCTTTTTTCTCTTTGTTTTGGTCGTTATTTTTATTCTTATTATCTTTATTCTGATTATTGTTTTTAAGCTTCAACTGGGTGATTCGCAGATTTCTCCGTGCATCGTTGTCGTTCGGATTCAAACGCAAAGCATTTTTATAATATTCCAATGCCGACTGATAATCCTCTGAATTAAACGACACATTACCAAGATTATACCATGCACGCGATGCGAGTTCAGGCTTGGAATTACCTAAATCCGCAACACTTTTCATCAACTTTTTCCCCTCCTCCTCATATTTTTTTTGATCTTCCTCTTTGACACCCTTTTGCGAAGCAAGTCTTATGTTTGATAGAGCAAGATTATAAGTACCTACCGCACTCGAAGGATTTTCCTTAAGTGCAAGCTTATATTCTTTGGCCGCCTCTAAATATTTTGACTCTTTGTAAAGCTTATTTCCGTTCAGAATATATTTCCGTTCCTTTCGTGTAGAGTGAGACTTCTCTTTGTTTTCAGCAAACGAAGAGAATGGAATCGCAACAACAAAGACAATAAAGAGCAATATAAAATTTTTCATTTTTTCTCTTCCTTTTTAAAGAACGTTATTTTGTCCAACCACGATATCTTCCTGTCAAGTAAGAAAATGTCTAATACCATAAGAACAAGTGCAATCCATAAAAAGATTGGGAACAATTCGTCATGTACGGAATTAAAACTCTGCTGCAATGCCGTTTTCTTGATAGTGCCAAGCTGACGTTCAAGCTCGTTGAGGGCACCACGATTTGCAGCATTTACATATATACCCTTACCGGCCTTCGCTATCTGAGCCGCCAAATCCTCATTAAGCGCAGTAGCTACAGGACCACCCGTATCCGGATCTGTCAAGTAAGCACCGTTTACCGGCACCGGTACGGCAGAGGTAGTTCCTACTCCCAACACATCTACTTGAATATTGTTCTTTGACGCATTTTTCACCGCATCCATTACAGACTTCTCATCTTCAAGCTCCTCAGCATCTGTAATTAGGATTATTGCCTTTCCGGCACGCTTATCATCACCAAAAGCTTTTATTGATTGATCTATGGCATCCGCTATATTTGTACCTTGATTGGGATATTGGGCAGGATCAATTGAATTGAGGAACATTTTGGCCGAAATATAATCTCCTGTAACCGGTATCAACGTATATGCCTCTCCGGCAAAAACAACCAATCCCACTTTATCATTGTCCATATTATTGATAAGCTTCTCAAGCATGAGTTTGGCTGTACGCATACGAGGTGTACCTTCCACATCCGATGAAGCCGAAGCATACATAGAATTAGACGCATCCACAGCGATAACAACTTCAATACCCTCTTTGTCCGTCTTAACGTCTTTCACTCCACCCCACGGCCTGGCAATAGCTATGATGATAAGTGATAGAGCTAACATTCTAACCGATAGTTTTAAGGGTGGTTTATATGGGGAAACTTCCGGCATCAAGGGTGCCAACACCGACAGCTTTCCGAACTTTTTAAGGTCACGGCTTCTGATATATCTTGTCCAGGCATATATAAGAACAAACACCGGAACAAGGAGCAATAACAGCAGTAAGTATGGATATGCAAATGTTAACATTATCAATAATCACTTAATTGAGGAAAGAATTGTCTATATAAAGATTGTTAAGAGAGAGATGTTGAGATATATGATTTCTAATCATTTCTGTTCTTAGGTATCAAGGTATACGTCTAAGCACCGGATATCTGAGCAATAACATCAACACAAAAGCGCCAAACGCAGCCCACACCCAGGGCATAAAATTCTCATCAAGACGGTTATATCTGTCCACATCGAGCACTGTCTTCTCAAGACTGTCTATCTCCTGAAAAACTTTTTTTAAAGTCGAAGCATTTTTTGCCCGAAAATATTTTCCACCGGTCAACTGCGCTATCTGTTTAAGGGATTCTTCGTCAATTTTTGTTTCAACAGTCGTCGCAGCAAATCCATAGGGGTCTCTGATTGAAACACTGCCATCTGTACCGGCACCAATTGTATAAACGCGAATCCCCTTCTTTCTCGCAATCTCCGCAGCTGTGGAGGGAGCCACATCTCCGGCGTTATTAGTGCCATCTGTCAGTAGAATTATACTCTTTGACTTCGCTTTCCCGCTTGATATCCTATTGATAGCGGATGCAAGGCCGTCACCAATGGCCGTTCCATCGGAAAGAGCACCCATCTTTACACTTTTAAGTGCGTTGATTAAGGCTCCTCTGTCATTAGTCAAGGGCATTATTGACAGCGATTCACCTGAAAAAATCACTAATCCCATATTGTCATTATTTCTGCCGACAATAAACTTTTCAGCCACCTCCTTGGCAGCGAGAAATCGGTTGGGATAGATGTCATTTGCAGCCATAGAACCGGAAATATCGAGTGCAAGAACTATATCCGTACCCTCAATTCGAGATTTACTCATTCCTTCGCATGTCATAGGTCGACAAAGTGCAACTATCAAACATCCGATAGCTATCAAATCAAGTACGAAACAGACATGCATCAAAATCGGGCGCATTGTCTTTCCCGCTTTCTTAAAGGCGGATATCGTAGATATTCCCAATGATGGAGAGGCATTGCGCTGTTTTTTGATATACCACCCAATAAGTGGTATATATATTAAAAACAGTAGTAATAACCATTTATGTTGAAGAATCATCTGCTACCTCCTTTCTTTCTGATTTTGGTAATTTTCTTTGCCAATTTTAAAGGTTTCGATTCCTTGACGGACTCTTCTGTCGATTTCGCAGATTTTCCTGTTTTTATATTCGTTCCTATTGGAGATTCCGAGTTCGCCAAAGCCTCTTTATAGGCAGCAATCTCTTCCTGAGTCGGACGGGTCTCTTCCACAAACTTTTTCGCTGTATCAAATGCAGCAATGTTATCTTCCGGAAGAGGTCTGACTTTGGCAAATTTTACAAAATCGGCCGTGTCAAGGATTCTTCTGATATACTCTTTTTTATCTTTTATTGCAGGATTCTCCGACAGCTTGGTAAGAATTTCCGGAGTGGTCATTTCCACAGCATTTATTGAGAACCGCTTGTCAAGATATATGCGCAATATATCAGTAAGCCGTGTGAAATATTCCTTCTCCATTCCCTGTTCCCACAGATTTAGACTCTTGAGCTTTTTAAGCTCTGACATTGCAACATCGTATGGGAGGGGGTCAGGCTTTTTCGGTAAAATAAAACCTTTGGATTTGTATCTTCTCACGGCCAGTATTACAAGTATGGCGATAAGGGCTATCAGCAAAAGAATCCACCAATAATCCACCATCCAATTGGGCAAATAATCAAAAATATTACCACCTTCGGGGTCAGCCGGAGGTGCAAAATCAGAGATCTTGGCATCGGCCGTCACTGCGACAGGTATCACCTTCAAGGATACGACATTTGATTTGGCACTGTCAGTGCCGCTAATATATACAAACTGAGGCAATTGATAAAACCCGGAATCAAAACTTTGTACCGGAATTTCATAATTTATTTGAATCTTACCACTACCAATCTCTACTGTGTCTCTTCTATAATCAGAACGCAGTTCTATTGAATCACCGCAAACTCCTACATAACCTTTACGATTGTCTCCCGAGAAAATCGGGAAGCCTCCGGGTCTCCCTTTCTCTTGTGTCACCTCCAGGTGCAATTTTGTCACCTGCCCCATTAGAATCTGCGTACTGTCAAGTTTGGCTTTCACCGTAGGCACCGCAGCATACCCCTGACTGATACCAAACAGGATATAGAGGATTAAATTTATTACTATTTTGCTGTTATTTTTCATAAAGAGTATATACCGGAATAATAATTATCGGCCAAGAGCCCTTCTCCGGAAAAGGCCGAGAAGAGCCTTTACGAAATCTTCATCTGTGGATACTGAGGCTAAGTCTACGCCACAGCGCGCCGTAATGCCGGACAATTTCTGCTGCCTTTCATACCATTCTTTTTCGTAAGCCCTCCTGATTTTTACAGACGATGTATCAATCCACATATCTGCATTTGTCTCCATGTCTCTGACTCTTACAAGTCCGACATCCGGAATTGTCGCATCTCGCTTGTCGTAAATCTGAATAGCGGCCACATCATGTTTTCGGTTCGCAATCGTCAGTGATTTGCGATAATCATGGTCATCTATAAAATCACTTAATATAAAAACAGTGGATCGTTTTTTGAGGGCGTTCGTCAGAAATACAAGTGCAGAATCTATATCGGTACCCTTGTCTTCAGGTGTAAAATCTATAATTTCACGTATAATCAAGAGTATATGCTTTCTACCCTTTTTCGGAGGGATAAATTTCTCCACCTTATCACTGAAAAATATCACACCTACCTTGTCATTATTCTGAATCGAAGAAAAGGCAAGTGTCGCAGCAATTTCTGCCATAACCTCCTTTTTCGCTTCTCCTACAGCACCGAAATTTCTTGAACCGCTAACATCGATAAGAAGCAAGACTGTAAGTTCACGCTCCTCCTCATAGACCTTCACAAACGGTTTATTATGTCGAGCAGTAACATTCCAGTCAATATCCCTGACATCATCTCCAAATTGATATTCTCTGACTTCGGCAAATGTCATACCGCGTCCCTTAAATGCGGTATGATACTCACCGGCGAAGATGTTCTGACTCAATCCTCGAGTCTTTATCTCAATCTTTCTTACTTTCTTTAATAATTCTTTTGCATCCATAAGTATAGCCTTTCGAGGCTTGACTTATTGTATAACTGCAGATAATACAGGTCGAGCCATCATGGTACAGGGACAGTGTCCACTATACGGGTAATAACTTCATCAGCATTGATATTGTTAGCTTCAGCCTCATAAGTCAATCCTATCCTATGTCTCATTACATCATGACATACTGCTCGAACATCTTCGGGTATGACATATCCACGTCCGCGAAGAAACGCATACGCACGTGCTGCAAGAGCCAAGCTGATGGAAGCACGAGGTGAGGCTCCGTATGCAATGATATCTTTAAGATCATCCAATTTATAACGTGCGGGCCGGCGTGTAGCAAATACAATATTAACAATATAATCTTCTATCTTTTCATCAATATAGATTTGATGAACAAGTTTTTGGATTTCGAGTACCTCGCGAGAATCCACCACTGCATCAACCGGTGGAAGTGTTCCACGTATATTTTGTCGAATTATCACTTTTTCCTCTTCTACAGTAGGATACCCTATGATAACTTTCAGGAGGAAACGGTCAGTCTGAGCTTCCGGCAATGGATATGTCCCTTCTTGTTCTATAGGATTTTGAGTAGCCATTACAAGAAATGGGCGATCAAGCCTGAATGTCTCATCACCTATTGTGACTTGACGCTCCTGCATTGCCTCAAGAAGAGCACTCTGCACTTTAGCAGGAGCACGATTGATTTCATCTGCCAATACAAAATTGGCAAATACAGGACCTTTTTTCACCTCAAATTGCTCTTTTTTGACGCTATATATCATTGTGCCGATAACGTCTGCAGGGAGAAGGTCCGGGGTGAATTGAATGCGGTTATATTTTGCATCTATAAGCTGCGAAAGAGTTTTTATTGCTAATGTCTTGGCAAGACCCGGTACACCTTCAAGCAGTACATGACCATTGCACAGAAGTGCTATTAGTAGTGAATCCACGAGATGTTTCTGACCTACAATACGTTGATTCATTCCGTTGCGAATTACGCTTAGAAAGTCGCTCTTTGATGCAATCAGATCGTTGAGCTCTCGAATATTGACAGTTTCAGCCATAGCATTTTATAATATTGATTCTTATTCTTGATTTTTATTTTATTATTGATAATATCCTGTTCATATTATCACATCATTGCAGGGTAAAATCATTATGCAAAAATACAATTTTGTCAAAATATATCTATTATTTTTCCTGTTAAATAATTTTAAATAAATCTTTAGAGAATCATTTAGAGGTTGTTTAAAAATAAATGTTAATGGATTTGGGCATAATTTTTGAGGAAA
>JAMPEM010000021.1 GCA_023665145.1 Bacteroides sp. | reverse complement strand
TAACTATTTTATGAACGAATCATTTTAAGTTTTATTATTAAACAACCTCTTAATCTCTAAATGTTTTAATTTTGAAAAATTTTATTTTATCCATCGCTATGGCGATGATATTGCCGGCAGTTGCAAATGCGGAACTTCGGCTCAATGTGGTCACCACAGACGGGGCTGACCATTCCTTCTTAACGTCCCATCTCGTGATGAGTGTGGAGAACGACAAGTTGTGTATCTCCAATGATGATGCAAAGGAAGAGTTCTCACTTTCGGGCTTAAGCAAAATGTATTTCACCACTGTAGAATCCGTCGAGGAATTCCCCGTTCTTATGGTTGGCAATGATGCGGTTCAGGTTTACTCGTTAGATGGATTATTCATGGGAAAATACGATTCCTTGAATGAGGCGGTAGCTACACTCCCTGCCGGAATCTATATGTTCAAAACTACAAACGGTACCTTAAAAATCTCTCTCAAATGAAAAAATTGATTGTTTATCCGGCTACTATGTTGGCACTTCTCATTACTCAAGGAGCTGATGCTGACGTTTTTAACATCTCTACCGGTGACGTCAACTATCTTCTGTTTCCTACGAAATGTGGAGATATGGTATTCAATGGAGGAAATACGTTGACCATACTCGGCCATGAATTCAATCTCAATGATATTACCTCGATGAAAATTGAGGAGGGAGAGGTCGAGGACAATGTAGTAGGCATAGAATTTACCGATGGTGGCGCTAAAGTCATCATGGATGGCAAACTTGCCGATTATGTCAATGTGGAAGTAAATGGTGGACACGTAAGTATAATTCAAGCTGATGGGGTTGATGATAAAAACTGTGGAGAGATAACATATCGTCTTTCCGGAGCCACGGACAATGGCTCCTTCTATATGGAAGGTAAGTTCAAGGCAACTGTGGAGCTTGCCGGAGTCGAAATTGTTAATCCTTCGGGAGCAGCTGTCGACATCCAAAATGGCAAGCGTATCAAGCTGGATGTGAAGAAGAATACGGTCAACATTCTGCAAGACGGTACTGACGGCAAACAGAAAGGGGCCTTGGTCTGCAAAGGACACTTGGAGATAATAGGTGCCGGTATACTGAGAGTGACCGGAAATACTTCTCATGGTATATATTCCAAGGAATACGTTACCCTAAAGAGTTCTACAATTGAGATTACCTCAACAAAGAAAGACGGAGTCAACTGTAACCAGTACTTCTCGATGGAGAGTGGAACGCTTCGCATACTTTCACCGGGAGATGATGGCGTTCAGGTAAGCTTCAAAGACAGTGAGAATCGCGAAGAGGAAGACACCGGAATGTTTATTCTTACCGGTGGAGAGATAGATATAGCCGTGTCATCCGAAGCAAGCAAAGGTATCAAAGCGGACGGAGGGATTACTATCAGCGGAGGTAAGATTACTGCATCAGTTACCGGTAATGGTATATGGGACTCTGAGAAAAGCAAAACTAAAGCTTCATCATGCTTGGGAACAGACGGTGATCTCACCCTTAATGGCGGAGAATTGACATTGTCGGCCTCCGGCAGCGGTGGTAAAGGAATCAGCGCAGAGGGGAAAATCAGTATCACCGACGGAAATGTAAATATCACCACAACAGGAGGTATTCTTGTCTATAGCAATGGTACATTGAACCACAACTATACCGGCAGTACCGATCGTATCGCAAGTGACTGCAAATCCTCACCTAAAGGAATAAAGGGCGATGGTGATATCGTTATCGACGGAGGGAATATCAATGTCTCCACCTCAGGGAATGGTGGAGAGGGTATCGAAAGCAAATCAGAACTGACTGTAAACGGTGGTGTAATAGTCATCGATTCGTATGATGATGCTATCAACTCATCGAGCCATATGTATATAAATGGTGGCGACATAACGGTAGTGGCCCGTCACAATGATGGTTTGGATTCCAATGGCAATCTATATCTCAAAGGTGGACGCGTCCGTGCCTTCGGTGCCTCAAGTCCTGAATGTGGCATCGATGCCAACGAAGAGGAGGGTTACTCTGTCTACTTCACCGGAGGCGAGCTTCTTGCTGTCGGTGGCAGCAACTCAGTTCCGAAGAATTCGACATCAACACAGGCGTATGTCAGCGTCAGTGCATCAATGAAAGCCGGTCAGAAAGTGACGTTGAAAGATGTTGAGAATGAATTGGTCAGCTTTATCGTACCTGATAATTATAGTGGAAGCAGTAGCAGCAACGGAGGCCGGCCGGGTGGTTGGGGGCCCGGAGGGGCATCCGGAGGAGGTACATTGATTACTTGCCCGGGAATAGAAAGTGGAAAAAGCTACACTATAACAGTTGATTCAAACACATATACGGCAACGGCAACACTTAAGAGCAGTGGCAGTTCAAGGCCGTGGTAAGAACAAGAGAGGGTGTATCAAATTTTGATACACCCTCTTGAATTTTTTGCCGTTATATGATTATTTACGGATGCCGAGCTCTTTCTGAGCGATTATGGCACGATAACGGTTGATGTCTTTGCGGATTAGATAGTCGAGAAGTGAACGACGTTGACCTACAAGAGCCTTGAGGGCACGTGCAGTTGCAAAGTCTTTGTGATTTTTCTTAAGATGCTCAGTGAGGTGAGCGATACGGATGGAGAAGAGTGCAATCTGGCTTTCAGGGCTACCGGTGTCGTTTTTGCCTTGGCCATACTTCTCGAAAATTTCTTCTTTTTGTTCTTTGCTAAGATGCATAATATGAGAGATTTAAAATGTTATTAAAAGGCTTTTCACGGAAAGGAGAGTTCAAGTGGCTCTCTCTGCCCTTGATTCCTTTCGCTCAAAAAGCATGCAAAATTAATATTTTTTTGCCGTCTGTGCAAGTTTTTTGCCACTTTTGGCGAGTTTTGCAGTAAATTTTTTTACCGCATATTTGTCAGAACGGGTATGGATCCTCTCCGGAGGATGGCATAATGTCGGGCATCGGTGATGAGAATCCGGTGTCAATTGGGGGGAAGGAGGCGTCATCACCTTCGGGAGAATCCGGCTGACTGTTGATTCGTGAATCAAGAATCTGCGGGCCGGAACTTTCTGCGACTGCCTCTTGGACAGCATCATAATTGGCATCCCAATTTTCAAAACGGGCGTATTTGCTTACGAAGCGCAGCTTGACATCTCCTACTGCTCCTGATCTGTGTTTGGCGATAATCAGCTCTACCTGTCCACGTATATCATCACCTTCCTTGTTGAATCCGGATTTGGTGTAGTATTCCTCACGGTGAATGAAACATACAATGTCTGCATCTTGTTCTATAGCGCCTGATTCGCGAAGGTCGGAAAGAACGGGGCGTTTGTCGTCACGATTTTCTGTGCTTCGGTTGAGCTGCGAAAGGGCTATTATAGGAATATTAAGCTCCTTAGCAAGGGCTTTGAGAGATCGTGATATTGTACTGACCTCTTGTTCGCGGCTTCCGAATTTCATGCCGGTGGCATTCATAAGCTGCAAATAGTCTATCATGATGAGTCGCACACCTCGTTCACGCACCAGACGGCGGGCTTTTGTTCGTAATTCAGTAATGCTCAGACCCGGTGTCTCGTCAAGATATAGAGGTGCGCCATAGATGGTGTTGAGTTCTTTCTGAAGGCGTTCCCATTCGTATGGCTCGAGCTTGCCGCTTTTTATCTTTTCACCGGGCAGATTGGCCACATTACTGATTACACGTTTGACAAGCTGCACATTAGCCATCTCGAGAGTGAAGATAGCCACGGGGATTGAGAAATCCACCGCCATATTCTTGGCCATCGAGAGGACAAAGGCCGTTTTACCCATTGCAGGGCGAGCAGCTATAATGATAAGGTCGGAGTTTTGCCATCCGGATGTCATTTTGTCAAGCTCGTTATATCCGGTTTGAAGTCCGGAAAGTCCGGTGTCGGAAGTGGATGCAAGCTGGATTTGCTCCATAGCCTCGGCCAGGACCGGGTCTATTTGTGTTACCTCGCGTTTGAGCTGTGTTTGCGATATGTCAAAGAGTTGTCCTTCAGCTTCTTGCAGTAGATCGTCTACATCGTTGGCGGGATCAAAGGCTTTGTTTTCTATTCCCGAGGCGAAATGAATAAGGCGTCGAGCAAGATGTTTTTGTGCTACAATCTTGGCGTGTTCCTCCACATGGGCGGCAGAGAAAACGCGAGCTGTCAGATCGGTTATATATACCACTCCGCCCACTTCGTCAAGAGTTCCCATACGTCGGAGCTCTTCGGTGACTGTAAGCATATCGATAGGGCGCTGGTTAAGACCCAATGATGAGATGGCTTCATATATTTTCTGATGGCGTGTATCATAGAAGCTGTCGGAGGTGATTATGTCGCATACTTCCATGTATGCGTCTTTTTCGAGCATAAGAGCACCGAGGACAGCCTGTTCCACTTCAGTGTCACGTGGCGGTAATTTTCCGGAATTGTCTGTTTGCGGTGTGTGTTGTGGTTTGCGTTTATAATTGCTTTCCATGTGGTGAAAGGTATTCTTGACAGTTGTTTTGTAGTAGGAGAATAGTGCTGATTATTGAGCGTAAATTGCAGTCAGGGAGAAGAGCAGATAGATGGAGAAGAGAAGGAGTTGTCCGGCTGTCAGTCCGAGCATGGGATTAAGTTCAGCTCCATGACGTATGATTAATTGCCGATATATGAGCCAATATCCAAAAAGAAATATTATACCCATGGATGTAAGCATCATCGGAGCTTTGTCCGAGAGTGTGATTAAAGCGATTCCCACACCTGTCCAAGCAGCAGCAAGATATGCGTGAGCCATGAATTTACGTCCGAATATCACGACTGTGGTGTACTTTCCGACGCGTTTGTCATCTTCATAGTCGCGATAATTATTTACAACAAGCACCAGAGCCGCGAGCAATCCTGTGGAGATGCCGAGAGGGAGAGAGAGGGGCAGGGCTGTCCAATTCCCATGTTGTACGTAAGCTGTCAGAACCACCGGGACTATCCCGAAGAATATTATGACGGCAATATCCCCCAATCCGTGATGTGACAGGGGGTATGGTCCGGCACTGTATCCGAGAGCAAAGAGAGCTATGAGTATGCCGATAGGGATAAGCCACCATCCGCCGTAAAATATCAGTGTCAGTCCTATCAAACATGCCAGGGACAGGGTGATCAATGTAGCCCGGAGCATCGCTTTGGGTGTTATGTCACCTTCAGTGACGCCTCGTCGGAAACCTTCTCTGCCTTTACGGTCAAATCCGTTGCGATAATCAAAATATTCGTTGGCAAAATTGGAAGCGATTTGGGCGAGAACAGCGAATAAAAGGGAAATACATGAAGGTATTAAATTAAATTCACCTACGGCTATTCCACACCCTATTCCGGTAATTACACCGGCTATGCTCACCGGAAGGGTTCGCAAACGAGTGGCTTCTATCCATGATTTAACAGTGGAGGACATTTTCTGAACCTTTCGTTAATGGTTTATTCAAGCTTTAATAGTATAGTTGCAGGATTTCCCGGTTAAGGATGTCTGACATTTTTTTTGAAATATTCTATCAGCTTTAATCCGGTTTCTTCAAGTTTTCTTTTTCCTACAAGTGTATCACGCAACTCTTTAGGGAAAGCTTCCACACCATCTCTGATGCCAATTAGAGCTAAAGCAAGGGCTGCATTTGTATCTGCATCGCCTCCTTCTGAAACAATTGCGTCAAAAGCCTCCATTGCTGAGAGTTCATGCCATATACACCAAAGAGAAGCTCCCATAGCTTTGCGTACATACCATAGTGTGTCCTCATCGTCGAGGTCGAAGGGATCAAGAGTTTCATGTTTTGCCCACCGGATGTAGGGTATAATACGGTCATCGACAGGCCTGGCCAATCTGACAAGGGTGTCTTCGTCAGTTATCCGGCGATGCCACATAAGGTCGTGAGCCAATCGGGATATGACGATAGAACATCCTACGCATCTGGGGTCGGGGTGAGTGATGGCACATAGTTCGGCTCCGATTTCGATATAATGTTCACCGGCCATTCCTGTGAAGGCTGCTCGTCCTAATGCTTCATTGCTTGCGTCTATACCGCCCATTTCTTTCCATACATGGTAAGCCACCTCTTCAGGATTGTTTACATAATTCGGGTCAGCAAAGATGAAACGATATTGAGGCACCAGGTCAGGATATCCTTCCTCATACCATTCTTTAAATTTCCGGGCGACGGCATTTATTGAATACCGGTCTTCCTCAAGAAGGGAGTATAACATTCGGAGGACTATTTCGGTGTCGGAAGTCCATTCTCCGGGTAGCCATTGACTTCGGTGTGCGTCACGGAATATTTGGTCGTATCGACGTATTCCGTCGGGATAGCGCATGGCCACTTCAGTTTTGGTCATGAATTCTCCGGCTACACCGAGAGCATCACCTATGGCGTAACCATACATAGCCCCCATAATTTTGTCTTGCAGGGTAAGTTCTTTCATAAGAAGATAATTCAAGTGTATTTTTTAGGTGCAAAATATTTTTGCTGAGAACCTCACTCCGTCCTAAGAATTCTGAACTCAGTCAAGTTCGATGGTTTCTTTGGCTCCATAGTGGGATCCGATATTGCGGTCGTCATTTGATAGTTGTCCCCAAACAGCGACAACGTTGTGTCCGTCGATGTATACTGCCGCTTCTTTGCCGCCCGGAAGTTTTACAAGGACAGCACTGTTGTTTTCCTCTACCACTTCCCCCATTCTTTTGAATTCCTTGGAGAGTTTTTGATATAGAGTTTTAAGCTTTCCTCGAAGGACACCGAAATTATCGAATGTCATCTCAAATTTCGAGGGTGTGGAGCTTGAGAATGCAAATCCGGCGGGTACTTGGCGATTGTATGTGTACCAGTAAGTGTCCCAATAGTTTCCGTACCAATTGTAATAGTAGTCATAATCATATACAGTCTCGGTGCGGTAAGTGCGATGTGACAGTGATGTTGGGAAATAGATTGTTTCCGCCACGTTTTGGCCGTCGACAGTTCTTGAGATGTAGACTTGGCTTGTGTTGAGCAGGTCGGCCGGTTTTGATTTTGTTGTGAATGAGAAGTGCCGAGCCTGACGGTCGAGGACAGTTTGGACGCTGCTGTTGAACGTCAGCGAGTCCAGTCCGTTGGCAGAGAATCCTACATTGTTGAGGAATTTGTCAATGTTGATATAGTCAGAGAGAATCAGTTCGTTTCCGGCGTTGAGGTCTATGTTATAGAGTTTGGGGGTGTCTGCAAGACGTTCACCTTTAGTGTTGACAATACGCCATTTCCCTTCACCGGTGGATGCGAAAGCATATTTTCGGGCTGTCGGGAGGAATGGAGTGGCATATGAATAGCTTGGAGAGGAGATTTTTTCATCGGTCAGTGATATGAATTTTCCTTCGGAATCGGCATATTCATCTTCTAAGTTGAAAAGGAGGTGTGAGGTGTACACAATTCCATCACCTGCAAATTCAAGATAGTCATATTTAGCAGGAAGAATTTTTTCGCCTTTGAAATTCTTGACTCCAAAGAGGCCTTCATCATTCATATAGATGAAGTTCTCTCCCTGAATCATTGTGATTGAGTGATTGTCTGTTGATGGTTTTACGATTTCTTCACCTTTGAGGTTGATGATACCCCATTGTAATTTTCCGTTTTTAGCAGCTGCTACGGGTAGATATTGTCCGAATACGCGATGTGCACAAGTCTGGTATTTTTTATTAGAGATTTTGAGTACTTTCTCACCATGGTCATTAATTACGGTCAGATACCCTTTGGGAGCTTTTGGTAAAATGGTGTCAGATTCTGAGGACATGGCATAATTACGGTCTACAGCCACTACCATCGAATCATACATAGGCTCAATGGCATAATAAGATGGTTTGATTACCATTTCACCGTCATAGTTTATGAGTCCTTGTAGAGTGTCGACCGCAAATACTGCATGGCCTTCGCGCATAGATGTTATAAAATCGGGGCGATAAGAACCGATTTTTTCAAGTGATACGAGGGTTTTACCATCCTTGTCGACAATTGACATGTGCTTGTCTCTCTCAGCGACAATTGCACGGCCGCGAAAGAAAAGTGACACGTAACGGTATTCACCGCCGCGCCGTTCCGGATTTTTGGAGGTATTATATAGTTCGTAATATCCATCTTTATTCAGAGCCCAAAATCGACCGCATGTAGCCATAGTGGGTGAATAGCGGAATTCTTCAGAGAAAAGCACTTTACCGTCCGGAGAAATCAGACCATAACGGCCGTCCTCCTCCTCTTGGAAAGGTATGTATTCGATATCATAGTCGGTGGTACGGTCACAACTTGCAAATAATATTGCAACGAAAAATAATAGGATGTAGCTGATTTTATTCATAATAGAGCGTCTGAAAAAGGATGGATGTCGCGTTGGATTCGCGTCATAAAATCTTTAAAGCGCAAAAATAGCAATAAATCTTAACAAAACAAAACAGAAACAAAAGAAAATGAAATGAATTTGCCGAACAACCTTTAAAAAAATGAACAACTTTCGTACCGGATGCGTTACAATAGAAAATAAAAAATAAGGTTATGAATACGAAGGAAAAACACATTAGGGAAAATGAGAGACACGACAATGCAGATCTCATTTCAGAAGGACTCCCGGCAGAGGGAAAGAACAGAAAGAGAAGCGATACGGGAAAGACTAACAGATTGTGGTTGTGGCTTGGCGTTATCGTGTTGATTTTTATACTGCTCTATTGGCTGTTCAGCATAGGTATATTTGAAGATATTACCAATGTATTTAATGGTTAACAATTTTTAAATATAGAGATTCAACCAAACTGATAGTTATACGTTATTAAAGTAGAATAAGGAATGAAACACCCGGCCATTCAAGGTCCTTCTCAAAGGGCGATGTCAGATTAATTATAGAAAAGTAGACCGGGAAACGTGAACCCTCAGGAGCCTCCAAGGCACTTGAGGGTTTTGCGTTTTGTCAAGAGATTGTTTGCTTGTATGCTATTCAAATGTGCAAGCTATTAACTCTGCTCAACTTTCGCAAGTTTTAACTTACGAAAAGTTGAGAGTTTGAGGTTATGAGTTAGAGAATTATCGAAAAATTTATATTTAGAGGTTGTTTAATAACAAGACTTAAAATGATTCGTTTGTGAAATTGTTAAATGGATTATTATCAGCTTTTTAACAATTTTATTCATTCAAAATATTTTAATTGTCAATCTCTTTGGACTTCTTTTTGGTTAATTCTGCAATTTCGTCAATCATGTAGCTCGCTACATTCATCATTTACAAAAATTTCCTCAAAAATTATGTCCAAATCCATTAACATTTATTTTTTTAACAACCTCTAAACAGCCTATTAGAGTTTCAGTGGCAGATATTTTGTAGCTATGTTTACATACGGCACTGACACATAAAATTTCCCCGTCATTATGAAATGATGGAGAAAACCTTATGTGTCAGCCCTTGACCGACGGCATATTGTTAATTATGCCACATGCAGTGGCGTAATTCTTATTATTTGCCGGCGATGCTGTCGGAAACGGTCAAAGAAGCACGACCTTTGGCGCGACGACGTGCCAATACTTTGCGGCCGTCTTTGCTTGCCATTCTCTCGCGGAAGCCATGTTTGTTGACTCTTCTGCGGTTGGAGGGTTGATATGTTCTTTTCATTTTATCTAAGATTTTATTTGTTTCTTTTTTTCGGACTGCAAAGTTAGTTACATTTTTTTATTCCCACAACCTTTCGGACATTTTTTTTAGTTTGAGTGCTGTTTTATTCTGATTTTTTTGTAATTTTGCACCTTGAAAAGGCCTTCTGTGGTCACAAATCAGATAATAAACAATAAAAATATATTTTCAAACGTTATGATGAACGCTCAAGACATTAAGAACGGCTCATGCATCCGCTTGGACGGCCGTCTTTATTTCTGCGTGGAGTTTCTTCACGTAAAGCCCGGAAAGGGTAATACATTTATGCGCACCAAGCTTAAGGATGTTGTGGACGGCCGTGTGATAGAACGTCGTTTCAATATCGGTGAGAAGCTTGAGGATGTGCGTGTGGAGCGTCGCCCTTATCAGTATCTTTATTCAGAGGGTGGTGATGACATCTTCATGAATCAGGAAACATTTGAGCAAATTCCCATTGCCAAGGAACTCGTGACCGGAGCGGATTTTATGAAAGAGGGAGATGTGGTGGAAGTCGTATCCGATGCGTCAACTGAAACCGTGCTTTATGCAGAGATGCCCACCAAGACAATCCTTAAGATTACATATACTGAACCGGGTATCAAGGGTGATACAGCTACCAATACACTTAAGCCCGCTACTGTGGAGACCGGAGCTACAGTTCGTGTTCCTTTGTTTATCAACGAAGGTGATATGATAGAGGTAGACACCCGCGATGGAAGCTATGTGAGCCGTGCCAAGCTCTAATAGCTTGTAAAAACATACAGCAACCAATAAAATAAAAGGGAATGGCCATATCAGCCTCCTCCCCCTCGATATCCATCATAGTGCCGGTGTATAATCGGCCGGATGAAGTGGCGGATCTTCTGAAGAGTCTTGAGTCACAGACAGACAGTGATTTTGAGATAGTGCTTGTGGAAGACGGAAGTACCGTGCGATGTGATGTCCAGGCGCGTCAATATATTGCCGGTCTGCATCTTCAGTATTTTTATAAGGATAACGAAGGTCGGAGTATAGCCCGCAATTATGGAATAGAAAGAGCCGGCGGAGATTTTCTTGTCTTCGTCGACTCTGACTGTATTCTACCTCCGGATTATATATCTAATCTGAAACGTGAGTTAAGGGAGAATCCTACAGACTGTTTTGGAGGTCCGGATGATGCGCATGAATCTTTCTCAGATTTGCAGAAGGCGATAAATTATTCTATGACATCGTTCCTTACCACCGGTGGAATACGTGGAGGGAAGATGCAGCTTGAAAAGTTTGTGCCGCGCACATTTAATATGGGCTTTTCCCGCGAGGTGTATAATAAGGTAGGTGGATTTAGGGAGATGTTTTCTGAGGATATCGATATGAGTACCAGAATACGTCAAGCGGGATTCGATATCAAGTTGTATAGAGGGGTACGAGTATTCCATAAGCGGCGTGTGGATTTGAAGAAATTCTGGCGTCAGGTGCATGTGTTCGGTATGTCGCGAATTACATTGCAGTTGCTTTATCCCGGGTCAATGAAGGCTGTGCATTGGCTTCCGGCATTGTTTGTGCTTGGGGCTGTCGGTATGATAATCGGTTCATTTTTTTGGAAATGGATGATAATGCCGCTGGTGGTTTATCTACTTGCTGTATGGGTATGGGGAATAGTGGCAACACGAAGTTTGAAAATAGGTTCAATAGGGGTATTGACATCTCTTGTACAACTTTGTGGCTACGGCACCGGGTTCATCCGAGCTTATACATGGAAGATATTATTGCGTCATGGGCGAGATGAGGCTCAGGAGGTAGAGATGAGGAGGGGTAAATGACATGGAGCTTGAGGAAGCGAGAATGTATGAACCGGATGAGCTTTTGAACAGGGATTATAAACGAGGAGCAGGGGAGAAAACACTGACAGTAAAAGAGTTTGATTCGGATTCCCAACCGAGGGAGAAGGCGCTTCGTTATGGATGCGGTGTGTTGTCAATTCCGGAGCTTTGGGCAATAATACTGCGAACGGGAACTCCGGGATTTCCAGTGACGTCGCTTTCGAGACAGTTGATGGCACTGAATGACAACCGACTTCATCGTCTTGAGCGTCGTTCGCGCAAAGAGTTGACACAATTTCGGGGTATTGGTGAGACGAAGGCTATCCAGATAGAGGCAGTTATGGAGCTTATCCGGCGATATAACGGAGAGGGGGCGGCACAGCAGACAGTGATAAAGAGTGCAGCTGATGTTGCAACTTTGATGAGGTCGAGGATTGGGAATTTGTCTCATGAGCAGATATGGGTTTTATATTTGTCGCGACGCAATCAGGTGATTTCAGAGCGGTGTATATCAGCGGGGAGTGCTGTGGCAACTGTGTTTGACTTGAAGACGTTGCTCAAACATGCGCTGCTTGAGGAGGCTGAGGGGATAATCCTGGTGCATAATCACCCGAGTGGCAATTTGATGCCGAGTGGGGCGGATAATAAGATAACTCAGATGTGCCGTAAAGGAGCAGAGGCGTTGGATCTTAAGCTTTTGGATCATGTGATAGTGTCGGCTGAAGGTCATTACTCGTATGTGGATAATGGTGGTTTATAGTCGGCTGACTATTAGTTGATTGTGAAAGGGTGATAAGAATGTGCGGGGGGGATTTAGTATAATTGGGATAAAAATATTCGGGAATTATTTGGTCTGGAGGGAAAATTTTTGTAATTTTGCAGTCGGTTTGCAATCTCTGGGCGGACGATAGTGGCCGTCGAATATTGCAAGCTTAAAAAAATTAATAGAAATGGATTTAATAAAAGTAGTAGAGGAGGCATTTGCCACTCCCAAGAAGCAATTTGATGAATTCGGCCCGGGCGATACCATCACCGTGGCATATCGAATCAAAGAGGGTAACAAGGAACGTATCCAGCAGTATCGTGGAGTAGTGATCCGTATCAATGGAAACGGAGATAAGAAACGCTTCACCGTACGCAAGATTTCCGATGGTATCGGAGTAGAGAGAATTTTTCCGATAGAGTCACCCTTTATTGAGTCAATCACAGTAAATAAGTATGGTAAGGTGCGCCGTGCCAAACTTTATTATCTTCGTGGACTCACCGGTAAGAAAGCTCGTATCAAGGAGCGCCGCGTAAAGAAAGCCCAGGCATAAGCCGGAGGCAATTCGCAATATTCCATAACGTACGACCTGCCTCATGAGGGGTAGGTCGTTAGGTATATAGGAATGTTTGTAACATAGAGGATGTTTAAAAATAAAATTTAAAACAACCTCTTAATGCAAGTTGAGTGTTTATAGTTTAGAGGATATCTACATAAAACAGGTCAATACAGATAAGCAATTTATGGATAAAAAAGCATTATTGATAATTTTAGACGGATATGGTCTTGGTGATCATAAAAAAGATGACGTAATTTTCAATACACCAACGCCATATATGGATTCACTCTTCAAGGAGTATCCACATTCTCAGCTTCAAGCGAGCGGCTTGGATGTTGGACTTCCTGCCGGTCAGATGGGAAATTCAGAAGTGGGTCATCTTAATATCGGTGCCGGTCGAGTGGTTTATCAGGATTTGGTGAAGATAAATCGTGCCATAGAAGATAAGTCAATTTTGAATAATAAAGAGATTGTATCAGCGTTTAGTTATGCTCGTGATCATAAAGTGCCAATTCATTTT
Source organism: Bacteroides sp. (assembly GCA_023665145.1). Lineage (GTDB taxonomy): Bacteria > Bacteroidota > Bacteroidia > Bacteroidales > Muribaculaceae > Lepagella. Next base: position 20,140 of record JAMPEM010000021.1, on the reverse strand, counting down.
ATGGGATTGACATCGGCAGGAGGCGTACATTCATCTTTGGATCATGTTTTTGCACTTTGCGATATTGCAAAGGAGTATAATCTTGAGGATGTCTACCTGCATTGTTTTATGGATGGCAGAGATACTGACCCGAAGAGTGGAGCCGGATTCTTGACAGAGCTTGAGAATCATTGCAGCAAAAGTGCCGGAAAAATTGCATCTGTCATCGGCAGATATTATGCAATGGACCGCGACCATCGTTGGGATCGTGTCAAAGAGGCATACAATCTTCTTGTCGAGGGTAAAGGTAAGGAGACTGATAATGTAGTCAAAGCTGTAGAGGAGTCATATTCTGAAGGTGTTACCGATGAATTTATTAAGCCAATAGTAAATACAGAGATTGACGGAAAAATAAAAGAGGGTCATGTGGTGATTTTCTATAATTATCGTAATGACCGCGCCAAAGAGTTGACAACGGTTCTTACCCAGCATGAGGAGGAGGGGATGAAGCCGATAGCCGGATTGCAGTATTATTGCATGACTCCTTATGATAATTCATTCAAGGGCGTTCATATCCTTTTTGACAAAGAGGATGTTCCCAACACTCTGGCCGAGTATCTCTCAAGTAAGAAGTTGAAGCAGCTTCATATAGCCGAAACGGAGAAGTATGCACATGTGACGTTCTTCTTTAACGGAGGCAGGGAGCAGCCGGTGGATAATGAAGATCGTATTTTGGTGCCTTCTCCAAAGGTTGCAACGTATGACCTTAAACCGGAGATGAGTGCCTATGAGGTTACGGAGAAACTCGTTGAGGCTATTGATAGTGAGAAATATCAGTTCATTGTAGTGAATTTTGCCAATGGTGATATGGTGGGTCATACCGGTGTTTATTCTGCAATAGAGAAAGCAGTAGCTACACTTGATGTATGTGTGAAGGATGTAGTGGAGGCAGCCAAGAAACATGGATATGAGGCCATAATAATAGCTGACCATGGGAATGCTGATCATGCATTGAATGAAGACGGAACGCCGAATACGGCACACTCGCTCAATCCCGTTCCGTTTATATATATCAGTGAGAATAAAGATGCCAAAGTGAAAGATGGTCGTTTGGCAGATGTGGCTCCGTCGTTGCTGCATATCCTTGGTCTTCCCCAACCATCGGAAATGGACGGGAAGAATCTTATATATTAATATAAGAATATAACGATGAAGGCTTATGGGGTTATAGAAATCCTATGAGCCTTCATCGTAGGAAATCGGGAAAATGGTAGAGGTGATAAGTTAAAAGTGATAATAATATTATGAGACTTAGAAAAATAGGTTTAGGATTGATGATGATGGCTGTATCTGCGAGTGCAGTCGCTGAGCACCTTGTGATTCTTCATACCAATGATACACATTCGCAAATAGAGCCGGATAAGAATGGTCTTGGAGGAATCCTGCAGCGTAAAGCTGTGATAGACTCAGTGCGTAAGGCTGAGGATAATGTCATATTGGTGGATGCCGGAGATGTGGTACAAGGATCGTTGTATTTCAAATTTTTTCGTGGCGATGTGGAGTATCCGTTGTTGAATATGATGGATTATGATATCCGAATTTTGGGTAATCATGAGTTTGACAACGGACTTGATGAGCTGGCCAAGTATTACAAGGATGTCAAAGGGAGTCGCCTATCTGCCAATTATGATTTCAGCGCTACTCCATTGGCCGGTATGTTTGATCCTTATGTCATCAAGGAGGTAGACGGGAAAAAGATAGGATTTATCGGAATCAATGTTGATCCCGAAAGTCTTATTCAGAAATCCAATTATCAGGGGATGGTTTTCAAGAATATCATCAAGACGGCCAATGAGACGGCAGCTTATCTTAAGAATAAGAAGAAGTGTGATTTGGTGGTTGTGGTATCCCATATAGGGTATAAGAAGGAGAGTGATAAAACTACAGATGTGGAGCTTGCGCAAGCGAGTAAAGATATAGATATCATCATAGGAGGACATTCCCACACACTTCTCGGACCGGATGATCCGAAGCATCAGCCATACATTGTTGAGAACTCTAAAGGGAAACCTGTGCTCATCACACAAACCGGGAAATATGGAAAATATATCGGTAAGATTGATATAGATTTGGATAAGATTAAGGGTGGAAAAAGCAATTCAATTGAATATACATTGATACCGGTAACTGACCGATTCCCTAAGGAACAGCTCGACGCAGGGATGATGGAATATCTTGCGCCTTATAAGCATAAGGTGGATTCGGTCAATTCTCGAGTGATAGCACAGTCGCTTTATGACCTCAATGGTGATGATCGTAATGGCGGATATGCAAATTTTGTGGCGGATATAGCTTTGGCGTATGGCCGTCATGCCGCAGATTCGCTAAGAACTGTCGGAATGGAAATCCCACCTGTTGATATGGGATTTATGAATGTTGGTGGTATTCGTCAAAATATGCCGAAAGGTGATGTGACGGAGGGTGAGATTCTCTCCACTTTCCCATTTGTCAATCATATGGTGCTCTTGGAAGTGAAGGGACAAGATATAATTGATGCACTTCAGGTAGCTCTTGGCAAAGGGGGCGAGGCAGTCAGCGAGAATGTTCGTGTGCTGTATGATGATGGGAATGTGGTACGTGTCATCATCAATGGTGAGGTGATGGATCCGCAGAAGCCTTATGTGGTGTCCACACTTGATTATGTAGCTGAAGGGAATGATGATATGCGTTCATGGGCTAATGGGAAATTGCTGTGGACGGATTCCGGAGAAGTTGTCAGTCATGTGATGGATTATATAGTCAGACTGAATGAACTTGGGTTGCCGATAGCACCGGACTGTACCGGACGTTTTCAGCAGCTTGTGAAATAGTCCCTTTCCTGTATGAAATGAATCTTTCTCTAAAGATAATGATATTGATGACCTCTGTGGCTTTAATGTGCTGCAGGGGTCATAATACATCTGAGTGTAATGCTGATTCTGATTCAGTGGCAATTAATGATGTGGATTATGTGGAGGATGCAGAGCAATGGGCTGATTCCGTATATGAGTCAATGACCCCCGGACAACGTGCCGGACAATTATTGATGCCCGGTATATATGCCAAAAGTGATCCGGCAAATATTGCACTCCTTAAAAGATATATTAGGGAGCTGCATGTAGGAGGGATAGTACTTTTGAAAGGAACTGCCTCGGAGACGAAGATATTGTGCGACAGTATAAAGAGATGGACAAGGTTGCCCGTTTTTGTGGCAATAGATGCGGAGTGGGGTTTGGGGATGAGATTGACAGATGCTGAATCGTTCCCTGTCAACAGTAAGTTGGGAGGTTATACAACTACTCAAATGTATGATTACGGATATAAGGTAGGGACACAGGCCGGGAAACTTGGGATAAATATGATTTTGGGGCCGGTGATGGATATTTCTCCGGCAGACGGGAGCGGTTATATAGGATTTCGCACATTTCCGGGAGATGCGGAACGAGTGTCTGATTTAGGTGTGGCTTATGCACACGGATTGGAAGATTCCGGAGTGTTGAGTTGTGCAAAACATTTTCCGGGACACGGGAGTGTGAGAGGCGACAGCCATAAGATACGTCCGATTATAAGGAAGAGTTTGGAGGAATTAAGGAGAGAAGATTTGAAGCCGTTCAGTCGTTATTCGCAGGAAGGTTTAAGCGGTGTGATGGTAGGACATTTGTCAGTTCCGTCAATTGATTCCACCGGACGGAGTGCATCAGGAAGTAGCAAAGTGATAGGAGAATTGCTCAGGAAGGAGATTGGATTTGGCGGATTGGTATTGACAGATGCACTTAATATGGGGGGAGCGAAAGGATTGGAGGAGGTTGAATCGATAAAAGCCGGAGCGGATATAATAGTAGCTCCTGCCGACACTAAATTGTCGCTTGAGAGGCTGATTGAAAATCCGGCAGCCACAATAGCGTCAACAAAACGAATCCTCCGCTTCAAATACCCTCTCCGACGTTAGTCGATTAATATATTAAAAACACCGTGTCTGTAACATCTGATAGGTAACATTTTTTTTAGAGGTTGTTTAATAATAAAACTTAAAATGATCCGTTTGTGAAAATTGTTAAATAGGTAATTACCAGCTTTTTTAACAATTTTATTCACTTAAAGGATTTTAATCGTCAATCTCTTTGGGCTTCTTTTTGGTTAATTTCTGCAAATTCGTCAATCGTGTAGAGAGCTACACTCATTTCTCATTTACAGAAATTTCCTCAAAAATTATGCCCAAATCCATTAACATTTATTGTTTTAACAACCTCTTAATTTGGCTCATCCTGTATGAAATACCTGATTCTAATAAAAATGAGGAGGGGAGGCTTTGAAAAGCTTCCCCTCCGATATTTCATTTCAGGTGATTGGGATTATCGTTTTTTCAGGAGGTCGAGGAGTGAGGGCGTTTTTCCCGTCTTGGTATTATTGGTGTCGGTGTTATCTTTTTTATTGGTAGTCTCTCCGGATTTCGTTTCGGTGTCGGTTTTGTTTTCAGAGCCGTTGCCGAAGAGTCCTTGCAGGGCATTACTGAGTCCGTTGTTCTGTTTTTCACCTTCTACAGTTCCGGTTTTAGTAACCCGAAATCCTACACATATTCCATCGTAACCTTTAAGAATGTTTGTTATGGTTTTTGCAGTTTTGCTTCCGCTAACAGAGGATATCATATCAACAATCTTGATAAGTTTGTCAGCGTCAAACATTATATCCATTCCGTTGGTGCTTTTAGATACGTATGTTTCGATATTTCCGATGTTCATGCCAAGCACTTTGAAGCTGAAATTGAAATTTCCGTTTTCAAGTTTGGTGATATTACCTTTTAGAGACATACGTTTTAGCTCCATGGTGAAGCTGCCGTCTGTCTGAATAGTGAAAACAGCACCGTTAAGTCCTAATTTTTCATAGTAAGGATTAAGTTTTGTCTCTACAGCGGCTGCAGCAGCCACACCACCGGCCTTTTTGAGGAAGTTTTCAGACTTGAATTGTACGGCCGAGCCGTCAGAAGTCCATTGTCCGGCAAGGTCTTCCACCTCAAGCTTCGATGTAGAGAAAACCCCTTCTATAAGATTGGACAGGGTGGAAGTGCCGCTTTTCAAATCGATGTCTGATTTGGAAGCAGTGGCACATGAAGTGCATGCGATGATGGCAATGAATATGCCGGCTATATGGATGTTACTTTTATTCATTTTATCACAAATTTAAAAGTGTTATAATGTCTATTATATGACAATTTTAAATGTAAAAAGTTTATCTCAATTCTTAGAATCTTTAAGATAAAAGGTATGGGGATTTCTAAAAATATTCCAAAAGGAACATTTACGATAAAAAAGTGGCCAGAAAGTGTTGAAAATTTGCTAATTTATATAAGATTTTGTAAATTTGCATCAATTTCGCGATACGTGAATGATTGTGCGAAAATACTGAAATAGATTTAATAACAACAGAACGCTAAATAATATGACTAACCTGAAAAGACTTGCCATCATGGCGACAACCTCGTTGTTGCTCGTTGGCTGTTCGGATGAAAATCCGTGGATTGGTCAGCAAGGAGAAGGAGGATTAAAACTCCGTCTTTCAGCTAATTCCAATGTGACGGATGCTGTTCCGGAAACTCGCGCTTCTCAAACGCTCGAGACTCCGGATGTGAGTCAATTTGCCATACGTTTGGTGAAGACGGACGGTTCTTCAGAGAAAAATTGGCAAAACATCACAGAGTTTAACAATTCAGAAAGCTTCCCGATAGGAGCTTACACCATTTCAGCCATGTATGGAGATGTGGCGCAAGAGGGATTTGACAAGCCTGCTTATTATGGTGAGGCTTCTGTAATGGTGCTTGAAGGAGAGACCACTCAGGTGGATGTAACCGCTACTTTGGCCAATACTATGGTAAGTATCGATTTCAGCGATGCTTTCAAGACATTCTTCCCTGATTATTCAGCACAACTTCATTCAGAGGGACATTCATATGTAGACGTGGCAAAGACAGATGCCGGGACTCCGGTATTTCTTGCCCCCGGTAAGGTAAATATTGCTGTGACATTAACTCAGCCTAATACCGGCAAAACTACTACAATCCAGCCTGCAGAATTCGAGGCTCGTGAACGTCATCATTATCATGTCACGCTAGATTACAACAACGGTGGAGTAGGTGAGGGGCAATTCGTTGTCCGTTTTGATGATTCCGTAGTGGAAGAGGATGTGGAAATAGATCTTACCGACGAGCTTTTCACCGCTCCGGCTCCCAAATTGACCGCAACCGGATTCACCTCCGGCTCCAATTTGACCATCCTTGAAGGCTCTTTAATTGATTCTCCGGTGAAATTCAATGTCAATGCTGCCGGTAAAATCAAAGAGGCTAATCTTACGATAAACTCAGTCGGAAAATCTTTCTCAAACAGTTCTAACGAGATTAATCTTGTGACAGCTTCCCAAGCTGATATCGCTACTCTCAATCAATGGGGTATCGATTGCAAAGGTCTCTTTAAGAATCCCGACAGATTTGCATACGTGGATCTTTCCAATTTTGTGAAAAATCTTCCGGCCGGGAATCATACCGTTTCTCTTCAGATTAAGGATGTTATGACACACGTTTCCGAGCCGATGTCTTTCAGTGTGTCAATAGCTCCCGTCGAAATTAATGTTTCTCCCAAAAGCGCAATTTATGGTGGTGATGAACTTTTGGTTGACTTGTCATATAATGGTACGGACCTTGAGGAGAATATATCCTTCCAGGTGATGAACAACTCCGGCAACTACGTTGACGCACCGATTAAAAGTGTCACTACGGCTACAAGAAATATAGAATCAAAAGATTACCTTGTTACCCTTTCCATTCCGGAAATCGACCGCAGTAAAGGTACTGTCCGCACATTCTTCAGAGGCGTGCAAAAGGAGGAGAGCACCTTCAATGTCGTGCTCCCGAAATATTCTGTTCAGACAGACGCTTTTGCCAAGCATTGCGATGTGAAAGTTGTAGCAGAAGACCCTTCGCTGGCAGCTTCCATAGTCAATAAAATGCGTGTATTTGTGATTGGTGATAATGTCTCTCCGACATTTACCCGCATCCCCGAAAAAGGGATTGTCAGAGTTCTAAATCTCGATCCGGCAAAAACATATACGCTGAATACGACTCTCGACCAATCATCCAATCCGGAATATGCAACTTCCACCCCATTCACTACAGAAGCAATCGTGGCAATCCCCAACGGAGATTTCTCCAATGTTCTTGAAAATTCGCTGAATATTTCGAATCTTCAAGTAGGCGGAGAATATAAAGTTTCGCCTGTTTCGTATAGACACAAATCTTCTATTTTACGTTCAGAACCGGAAGGTTGGGTGTCACTTAATCCTTTGACAGCCTATGCTAATGCGTCCAACAAAAACACGTGGTTTATTGTACCATCAACCTGGACAGAAAATGGCAAAACAATAATTCGTTCCGTTGGTTATCATCATGCCGGAACTACTCCAAGTGAGACGGGAGGTGCATTTTCAACAACATATTATTGTACAAATGCTCCTTCAGAGTTGAATCGTTCTACCGGAGAATTATTCCTTGGTTCATATAATTTTGATGGCAATGCTCATCGTACAGACGGTATCAATTTTGCTTCACGTCCTCTTAACTTTTCCTTCGATTATACTTATTCACCGATGAATAATGAGAATGGCCGGGCTTATATCAAAGTCCTTGCATCTGATGGCGCAGTTCTTTCAAGCCAAGTACTAAAACTTGAAGCCGCAGCCTCAGAAACTCATATCTCAGTGCCATTGACTTATACTACATTCGGCAAGAAAGCGGCTAAAGTAGAAGTGTCATTCAGATCCTCAGCAACAGATAATATTGAGCTTAACATTCCTTCCGGAAGTGCTCTTAATGAAAATCAGCGTCTGGGTAACCGCACACTTGACGCCAACTCCTATCATGCCTTGGCAACAGGATCTGTGCTTACCATTGACAACGTAGCTGTAGGGTATGACCTCGCATCATCCGCGGCAGCAAAAAATGCCCGTAAGAATAATTCTAAAAAACTTCGTAAATAATGAAATCAATATATAAATTACTGCTCGGACTGCTGCCGATTTTTGCTCTTGCATCGTGTAGCCAGGATAATCCTTTCGGCAACGGAGAATATGACGGGCCGGTAGGTAAGCTTTCCACCAAGAGCCTTCTGATTGAGTATCAGAACGACGAAAATGTGGTTCGCCCATCATCACCGGCCAAATTGAAGAAATATGTCGGCAATGTGGACAAGGCTGATTTTGATATCGCATTCATCAAGAATGGTGCCGAAGAACCGACTTTGACCTATAAATACTCTGAAATGCCGGAAATAGTCACTCTGCCCGTAGGTAAATGGTCTGTCAGAGCATCCTACGGAGAGAATCAGATAGCCGGTTTCGAAGCTCCTTATTTCGCAGGTGAAAAAGAATTTGAAATCAAGGAGAATGAGATAACCGACAATATCGGAACTGTTACCGCAAAATTTGCGAATGTGCGTGTCACCATACTTTTCGACACGCCGCTGATAAGCCATATGTCAGACGATTCAAAAGTAACCGTTAAGGTTGGTGACAAAGGAATACTTGAATTTACCAAAGATACTCAAGATCGTTCCGGTTATTTTGCCTATGTGGAAGATTCCCACACTCTCGCTGCTGAATTTAGCGGAAAGATAGACGGTGCGGATGATTCCAGAGTGGTAACGTTTTCCGATGTGCAACCGGGAAATCACTACAGAATCACATTCAAGCTCGCCACTATAGAGAGCGAAGAGAAAGGTGACGCTCAAGGGGGGCTTACCGTAGACGGCACAATAGAACGCACTGACATGAACGTCAACATCGACACCGACTGGGAAGCGATAGAAGATGACCGCAACAACACTGATCCGGAACCTGTTAACCCACCGGACAATCCAGACACCCCGAAAGTCAAAGGTCCTCAAGTGAAAGTTGCATCCGGCTGCTCAATCAGTCTTGACAAAGTAAACGAGGTAGACGCATCATCAATTGTAGCTCTTGATGTCACTTCCAACACCGGTTTCACCAAATTCCAAATTCTTATTGACGATGAAGATTTAAAATCGCTCTTGATGGAAAGCTTTGGTTCTGATTCCTTCGACCTAGTAAATCCTCCGACTGAAGCAGCGTTAGATGCCATACATTCACTAAATCTAATGCCGGATGAAAAGAGTTCTGTGAAAGGTGAAAAGTCTCACCACGTAGACGTCTCCCAATTTATGTTTATGCTTTGCAGTCTCGGATCAGGTAAAGATTATATATTTATACTTGAACTCGGTGACTCCGAAGGTGAAAATACTACATATCTAAAACTCAGAACTAAATAATATCGCGAAATCATGAAATTATCAAAGAAATATTGCGCGATAGCCTTTTGTGCTCCGCTTTGCGCCATTGCTCTTAATTCATGCGGACTCGAAGAGCCCTTTGGCAAAGGTGAAGGTGAGCTTCATATCCGTATGCAGCTCAATTCTGAGGTTACTCGCGCTGAAACTGACGCTACTGATTTGGCTTCTACTGTTAAGCTCTATCTCTCACAAGGAGATAACCTTTACTATAAGTTTGAAGGCCTTGATAATGTCCCTTCTGCTATACCTTTCAAATCGGGTATTTATACTGCCGAAGCTTACGCCGGAGTGAAATCACCCGCCTCTTTCACCGACAAATATTACGAAGGAAGCACCAATTTCGAAATTACTACCGGTGTCACCAACGTAGTCCTTGAATGTAAGATTGCCAATATAGTGGCAGCAGTCAATTATGAGACAATTAATCCCGAAGTATTAAAAAATTATACCATCACGGTGGGACACTCCAAAGGTTCTCTTCTCTTCGACGAGACATACGCCGAGACTGAAACCCGCGGTTACTACACCATGCCCGAAGGTGAAACGGCTCTTACGTATACCGTAGAAGGCGAAAATGCCGACGGACAACATTTCACCAAATCAGGCACAATAGAGAATGTTCAGCCTGCCCATCTTTACTCACTCAATGTGCGCTGCAATCCTGATTATGCACAAGAAGGTGGTGCTTTTATTGAGATTGAAGTGGATGATTCCGAAATGCTCATAGAGTCGGAAGTAGTTCTTACTGCTGCACCGGAAATTGCCGGACTTGGATTCGATATAAGCAAGCAAGAGTCAGGTGCGAAAGGCGGATTTTCAGATCGAATGATTCGTGTCCGTTCATTCGGAGAACTGAAGTCCCTTCGCATTACTGGTCTTGACAATTGGATTCACTCGTCGGAGATTGACAATACATGCGACTTTATGACTGCCACAACCACCGTAGTCAACAAACTCGCTGAATACGGATTCTCCTTCCGCAGTGCTGCTGATGCCAACAATTCATCGTTGCAACGTACTGTCATTACTCTCTCAGCAGATTTGCTTAATTCACTTCCGGTATCAGAAGAGCAATATCTTCTCGAAATTGAAGCCACAGACAAAACCGGAAAGAAAGCAACTGCCACATATCGCTTGGCCAACACAGCCGGGGCAATCGTAATCGATGATCCGGTTGTGTCAATTCCTATTGACCAAAATAATGATTTGCTCGCTGTAGGTGCTACAACTGCTACCCTTAACGGAACAATCGCATCTGCCGACGCTATCAATCCCGGTATCAAATTCCGTGAATCCGGTACCGATAACTGGCAGTTTGTGGGAGTAGCCAATGCCGCTTCTAAAGCGAAACGTACTCGCGCAGCACAGAATTTCACTGTTAAACTTTCAAATCTGAAACCCGGCACAAGATATGAATATAAAGCCGTCGCTGATGGGTTTGAATCGTCCGACTCATATTTCTTCACCACCGAGGGTAAATTCATAATTCCTAACTACTCAATGGAAGAATGGGATAGTTATTCCGCTAAGACAATGTTAGGTACAAGAACTGTATGGTTCCCCGGTACCGGTGAACGGACCTTTTGGGATTCAGGTAATGAGGGAGGTGCTACTGCAAATAAAATCCTTACAAATAAATCGACAGATATGTTACATTCCGGAACGTATTCAGCTCGATTGGCATCTGATAAGGCAATGGGTATACTTGCAGCCGGCAACCTGTTCGCAGGAAAATACGAGGAGACAGTTGGCACAAATGGTGTGCTCACATTTGGACGCGAATACAATGGATCTCATCCGTATGCTCTTAGACTATGGGCTAATTACCGACCTGGCAAGGTGGATATAAGGGGACAAGAGTCCAATATAGAAGTTGTCAAAGGAGGAACAGATCAGGCTCAAATATATGTGGCATTGACCACATCTCCCGTACAAGTAAAGACTGACCCTAACGATAGAGTTCTGTTTAATCCTGATGGTGATTATATAGTAGCATACGGAGAAATCACTTGGAAGGGTAATTTCGGAGCAGACGGACAGCTTGAAAAGGTTGAAATTCCCCTGACATACAAGGCTAAAGCCAAGACTGTCAAACCTCTCTATTTAGTAATTACATGTTCCGCTGCCAAATTTGGCGACTACTTCTCAGGAAGTTCTTCATCTGTCATGTATGTAGATGATTTCGAACTCGTTTATGAATAAGACCACAGTTAACATTTTGTTTTTTATCCTGTCTCTCAGCACATTTTTTGCTGAGGGACAGGATTCCCTCTTTTATTCTAATGACTCAATTCCATTTTCACATATACCTCCGACTCAAGAGTGTTCCCTCCCCAATGATTCCATCCCTCTGATAAAAAAAGACACCATAGCCACACCTTCCAAACCCCTCGAATTATACGAACCCGACCTTGAAGGTGTTACTTTCATCCCAAAAGGTCAATGGATAGCCGGCGTGTCTATATCTTACTCTCAATCCTCTCAGAACGATTATCAATTCCTCATCCTCGAAAATGTCAATGGTGACACATACTCATTCCGTGTTACACCGATGCTGGCCTTTGCTTTTGCCAATGACATGGCAGCCGGTGGTAAGTTCGCATATTCCCGAAATCTTACCAAACTTGAAAAAGGCTCAGTGATTCTTGATTCCGAGACTGACTATACCATCGACCATCTATATCGACTCTCTCATAATTACTACGGAATGGCCATATTCCGTAATTATTTCTCACTCGGACATTCCAAACGTTTCGGTTTCTTCACCGAACTGCAATTCCAACTTGGTGGCGGTCAATCGAAAATTATGAAAGGTAAAGGGGGAGACCTCACCGGTGCCTACGAAAGAAATTTCTCTCTCGATTTGGGATTGGCCCCCGGGTTAATTGTTTTCCTTAACAATTACTCAGCGCTGGAAGTCAATATCGGTGTCCTCGGTTTCTCCTACAATCATACAAAGCAGATTTCTGACCGAATTTACGTCTCTAACAGAAGTGCAAAATCGGCCAATTTCCGCATTAACCTCTTTTCGATAACCTTTGGAGTCGCTTTCTATCTATGAGAAATTTATTATTCATACTCTTAACTATCGCGACTCTTTTCGCCTTCCCGATTTCCGCTGCCGACAATTGCAACGTCTCAAAAAAAGACTCCATCCCCGCAGGAAAATATTTCTGGATTCCCGATTCACTTGCAGATGATGTCAAAACTCTGCTGAATGGCGATTCCCGCGTCGTAAAATTAAATGAAGAAATTGACCCGAACGAAAAAGTAATTGTCAATGGAGACACTGTCAACGTCATTATACCATCAAGAAACCTCGGACGTTTCGAGCGTGGACTATACAACTACCTTTACATACCGCAAGGACAATGGTCTTTCGGACTTACTGTCTCTTACGGAGAATTTTCATCCGAAGATTTGCAACTGCTCGACCTAATCACAGACTGCAATTTCTCCGGTCATTCATTCTCCATCAAACCATACATTGCATATTTTATTCGTCCAAATGTTTCTCTCGGAATGAGAATTGGATACACATCCACATCGGGTACACTCGGGTCATTCAACGTCGATATCGATGAAGACCTCTCTTTCCAACTTCATGACGTAAAATACTCTTCGGAGTCGTATACCGCAGCAGTGCAGGCACGCCAATACATCGGACTGGGACGCAGATCCAGGTTCGCTGTCTACAACGAAGTCGAGCTCGCTTTCTCTTCCGGAAATTCCGACTTTACACGTCCTTACGACGGAATCCCGAAACTAACCCACTCCACAAATATGGACGCCAGAATAACTTTCTCCCCCGGCCTCTCCGTATTGATGATGAAAAACGTCTCCTTCAATATATCGTTCGGTGTATTCGGCTATTATATTCACAACGAAAGACAAATTGTAGACGGTGTCAGACTCGGCGACCGCTTCACCTCCGGTGCCAACTTCCGATTCAATATTTTCAACATTAATTTCGGACTCTCCGTTAATATGTAAATAATCGCACTCCTCATTCCATATAATTTATCTCAGATGCGCTTCGATAAATTTATATATATTTCCCTCTTTTTGGTGCTCGCTCTCTCAGCCTGCATCAAGAACGACATCCCTTTTCCAAGAATACCTCAATTTATCACAGCTTTTGCCGTGCAAGATGAAATATCTCCCGCTTCCATTAACGACGAAAACTATTCTGTAACCGTTTATCTCGACGAAAAAACTGACATTAGAAACGTCAAAGTTACAGATTTTAAATATACCGAAGGTGCTGAGGTGTCCACTGACCTCCTTGACCAAAACGTTAACATGACTAAACCCATAGTCATAACCCTTTCCAAATATCAAAACTACGAATGGATTATCTCCGCAGTACAGAATATCGAGCGATATTTCACGGTTAAAGGACAAATAGGGCAGACCGAACTTGATGCAGTCGGACATCGTATTATCGTCACAGTACCCGAAACTGCTGACCTCTCCGCTCTCACAGTAACTTCCATAAAACTCGGCCCCGCTGAAATCACTACCCTCGACCCGGATATAACCGAAGGATCCGTTATCGATCTCTCAAAACCTTTACGCATTAACGCTACATGCCACGGAATAACCGACCAATGGTCCGTCTACGCAAAGAAATCACAACTCCTCATCAACACATCAGAAGTCACAGCTTGGAGTCAAGTTATATGGGCTGTAGCTTCTGCTCAAGAAGACGCCAATAACGGTTTCAGATACCGCAAAGCATCAGATACCGAATGGATCACTCTCCCAAAAGAACAAATCACCTTCTCCGGTGGTACATTCACCGGATGTATACCTCACCTTACTCCTCTGACTCAATACGTCGTACAGGCTTACTCCGATGACAACCTCGGTGAAGAATTTACCGTCACTACACAATCTACAGAAATCCTTCCCAACGGATCCTTCGACCAATGGTGGCTCGATGGTAAAGTATGGTGCCCATGGGATGAAAACGGAGAGCGTTTTTGGGATACCGGTAACAAAGGTGCTGCTACACTCGGGCAATCCAACGTGACACCTACAGATGATACCCCCGATGGCACCGGCAAAGCAGCTATGCTCGCAACTAAATTCGTAGGTATCGCCGGAATCGGGAAACTCGCTGCCGGTTCTATTTATACCGGTATATTCGCCGGTCTTGACGGGACTAACGGTATCCTTAACTTCGGCAGACCTTGGACATTAAGACCCACTAAGCTCAAAGGGTATATGAAGTTCAAATCTGAACCCATCAACTATGCTTCTACAGAATGGAAACACTTAATCGGCCGCCCCGATTCATGCCACATTTACATAGCACTTGCAGATTGGACACAGCCATTTGAAATCAGGACAAATCCAAAGAACCGTCAACTCCTCGACCCAAATTCACCATCCATCATTGCATACGGAAGCCTTGTAAGAGGTGATGACACAGACGGATATATCCCCTTTGAAATCAGGCTCGATTATCGCTCATATTCTCGTGTGCCATCTTATATGGTTATAACTTGTGCAGCATCCAAATACGGAGACTACTTCACAGGTGGTGCCGGTACAATCCTTTATGTAGACCAGCTTTCCCTATCTTACGACTACTAACTCCACCCAACAAGACAATTATGTCATTAAAAAAAAGAATATTGTCCTTCAAATACGCCTTCCGGGGGATAGCTACTCTTTTTCGCGACCAACCAAACGCAAGAATTCACCTCGCTGCAACTGTTTTCGCTCTCACAACAGGATTTTATCTCAATATTTCCCCTAACGAATGGTGCATAATCATACTTTTGATTGCAACTGTCCTTTCCGCAGAAGCACTGAACTCTGCCATAGAAATGATTGCAGACAAAGTCTCTCCGCAATATAATCCACTTATAAAAAAAGCAAAAGACCTTGGCGCGGCTGCAGTCCTTTTCCTTGCATGCACCGCTCTTATAATAGCAGCAATAATCTTCATACCCAAAATTAGATGATGTAATATGGTTGTTGAAAACTATTGAGTGAATAAAATTGTTAAAAAGTTGGGAACAAACTATTTGACAATTTTATAAACGAAACATTATAAGTTTTATTATTAAACGACCTCTTACGGTATGAATCCACACTCATAATGACAATGCCGAATAAATTAATTGCCATACTGATTTCATTATTATGTGCCACTTCTATAACAGCACAAAATATCTATGTCCCCGATCAAATACAACAGCCCAAATTCCACATATCAAAATCACAAAAAGCTGTTAGAACATCCACCGACATTGTAGCGCTGGCTCTTCCCGTCGCAACCCTCACCGGTGTTCTCATAATGCAAGACTGGGAAGGTCTTAAACAAGCATCATTTACTGCACTTACCACCACCGGAGCCACACTCCTTCTCAAATTTACCGTTAACGAACGACGACCCGACTTCTCAAACCACCACTCATTCCCCTCAGCACATACATCCGCTTCATTCGCTACTGCCTCATTTTTACAACACCGATACGGTTGGAAATTCGGAATCCCTGCATATACCCTCGCCACATACGTTGCTTGGGGAAGATGCTTCAGCAAACGACACCACTGGTGGGACGTAGTCGCCGGAGCTGCAATTGGCACAGGTTCAGCTTTTATATTCACTACCCCTTTCGCAAAAAAACACAACCTCGCAATAATGCCCTTCACAGACGGACAAAACATTGCACTCGCAACATCAATCACATTCTGACAACAAAAAATCCGCCAAGCTAATGCTTAGCGGACTCCTTTATAAATTTCTATTGATAAACGCCCTTTAATCCTCGTTAAGATTTACGCGCTTAAATGAGGTGACTACAAGACCCTTAGCTGTCTGATCGAGGAACTGTCCAACTGTGATCTTACCATCACGATGGAACTCTTGCTCCATAAGAGCAGTGTCCTTGAAGAACTTATTCAAGCGGCCTTGGGCTATATTCTTTATCATCTGCTCAGGAAGTGATGTAGCCTTCTCAGCTGCAACTTTCTCCTTAAGGGCACGAATCTCATCTGCCTGTGCTTCGGTGATATTACCCTTCATGATCCCCTCATTAAGGTGCTCCTCACTCTCTGCGATGTAAAGATTAAAGCCGGCTTTCTTAAGAGCTGATTCCACAGCCTTCTTAATCTGCTCCTCTTTTGTCTTGTCTACAGCGACATTATATTCAGCCTCGATTGTTTCTTTCGGGAAACTGTCTCTATCCACTGCTATAGGATTCATTGCTGCTACCTGCATTGCTACCTCTTTCCCTACCTGAGGATCAATCCCCTCAAGTGAAAGTCCTACGATAGTGGCAAGTTTATTTCCAAGATGATCATATGAAGCTACTGACGGTGCCTCAAGATACTCAAACGCGCCAAGCTCCATCTTTTCACCTGTTTTCCCTATCTCATCAGTGATAAGCTCCGAGATAGTTCTGCCATCCACCTGCAATCCTTTTACCTCTTCAAGACTCTTTGCTCCGGCTTCAATAGCTGTTGCAAGTATTTGTTTGGTAAGAGCACGGAATGACTCATTCTTTGCTACAAAGTCAGTCTCACAATTAAGTGCTACAATCGCTGCATATCCCGGTTTTACACCTGAAAGTACACAACCCTCTGCGGCCTGACGATCCTCACGCTTTGCCGCTACAGCCTGTCCTTTCTTACGAATAATTTCAATGGCTCCCTGAATATCGCCATTTGTCTCTGCAAGTGCATTCTTGCAATCCATCATACCTGCTCCGGTCATGTGACGAAGCTTCTTGATGTCTTCTATTGATACTCCCATGTTTATGGTAAAATTTTTTCTTGTTATTTATTTTATTTACAAAATCACTACCTATCTCCAATTTCATAGCAGCATAGGTAGCAATCAAATCTCTATTTCTATTGCTGAATAAGAGGCCGTTTAAAATTTTGTAAATGGATTTTATCTTAATTATCTTGAAGAAATTTCCAAAAATGTACATCTCTATCAGTCAGATATTCGATAGATGAATTTTTTCAAATTGTCCCCAAAACAGTCAACAATAGGTCGGTAAACTTCTTTTATACAATACTGATAATCAGCAAGATGTATATGTATTTGTAATATCCTGATATTCAGTTTGTTGAAAAATCTTACCGACTTATTAGACAAAATCATTTACAAGTAAAATAATTCAAGCAAATAAAATTGTTAACCGATAAGTAGCAACCCAATTAGCAATTTTTTTTCATCGAATCATTATAAGTTGTAATATTATTCAGCCTCTAATATTATTCAACCTCTAAAAATATAGAAGGATGCCACGACCCTTTTCTTATAGCCGAGCATCCTTCCTTATATCAATTTTACTCAGCTGCAGGTGCTTCTGCGGCAGGAGCTTCCTCCGCTACGGCTGCTTCAGACTTGCGTGCAGGACGTTCTGCGTTACGACGTACTCTGCGTCTCTTTCCGGGTGCGGCTGCCTCTTCTCCGTCTTTCTCTTCTGAAGCATCAAGCTTCTCTACCTTGCGCTCCTCAAGGCCTTCTGCCATTGCTCCGCATACCGCATCAAGAATCAACTCAATGCTCTTTGATGCATCATCATTTGCAGGAATTACAAAATCTACATCCTCAGGATTAGAATTCGTATCTACCATCGCAAATACAGGTATGCCAAGACGCTTTGCCTCTGCTACTGCGATATGCTCCTTCATTACGTCCACTACAAACAACGCTGCCGGAAGTCTGCTCAAATCTGCAATTGATCCAAGATTCTTCTCAAGCTTTGCACGCTGACGTGTAATCTGAAGCTTCTCGCGCTTTGACAAATTGTCAAATGTGCCATCAGCGGCCATCTTGTCTATCGAGGTCATCTTCTTAACCGCCTTACGGATTGTAGGGAAGTTGGTCAACATACCTCCGGGCCATCGCTCGATTACGTATGGCATCCCTATCGATGACGCCTTATCCGCTATAGCCTCTTTCGCTTGCTTCTTTGTCGCTACAAAGAGTACACGCTTGCCACTCTTTGCTATCTGCTTCAATGCTGACGCAGCCTCCTCTATCTTCGCTGCTGTCTTATACAAATCTATGATGTGAATACCGTTACGCTCCATGAAAATGTAAGGAGCCATCGCCGGATTCCATTTGCGCTTCAAGTGGCCGAAGTGACACCCGGCCTCCAAAAGCTGCTCAAAACTTGGTGTTGCCATTCTTTTGGTCTTCTTTTGTTTACGTTCTTTTTAATTTACAATCTGCAAGTAGGGAACGTGTCCATCTTACAAATTTAGATACTAAACTCTCCGAGAATAAATCATTAATTCTATATCTATTCTCGTTATTCCTGTCATTAACGCTTTGAGAACTGGAAGCGCTTGCGTGCCTTCGGCTGTCCCGGTTTCTTACGCTCTACAGTACGTGCGTCGCGCGTCATGAAACCCTCTGCTCTCAACGCAGGCTTATCTTCAGGGTTAATCTTTACAAGTGCTCGAGCTATCGCCAAACGCAATGCCTCTGCCTGTCCCTTATAGCCGCCTCCGTCAAGATGTACCATTATGTCATACTTGTCACTTACATTCAATGTGTTCAGCGGCTGCAATACTACATACTGAAGTATCGATGACGGGAAATATTCGCCCAACGGACGCTTGTTGATTGTGATATTACCGTTCCCCTCTGTTACATATACACGAGCTACGGCTGCCTTTCTACGGCCTATTGCATTGATTTTTTCCATCGTCTTCTTACTTCATTGTGTTTATATCCAATACCTTCGGATTCTGTGCTGCAAACGGATGTTCCGGCCCGTTAAACGCATACAGATTTCTCAACTGCTGTGCTCCAAGCTTATTCTTGGGTAACATACCCTTTACTACCTTTATATATAAAGGATGCTTTCCTGCCTTAACTGTCTTCTTAAACGACTTCGCCATCAAATCTGCAGGGCTGAAAGTACGCTGCCCTCCGGGATAGCCGGTGTAACGAAGATACTCATGTTCTGTCATCTTCTCTCCGGTCATCTTTACCTTATCGGCATTGATGATAATCACATTGTCTCCACAATCCATGTTCGGTGTGAAGTCTGCCTTATTCTTACCGCGAAGTATCTTCGCTACGATTGAGCACAAACGTCCCAATACCTGATCAGTGGCATCTATTACCACCCACTCTTTCTTTATTGTCTCAGGCTTTGCTGAAATTGTCTTATAACTTAAAGTATCCACTTGTCAATCAGTGATTTAAAGTTTGTTAATCTCCTGCAGTCTACCCAACGCCCTAAAGGCCAATTAAGAACATTAAGCATGCTGCATTATCAACTGGATAATAATTCGGCGTGCAAAATTACAAAAAAAAAATCCCCACACCAAATATTTTTGAAGAAAACTAACTAAAATCCCCATATTTAACCAAATTTTTGAAGTCCGGTGGTGATAATGATAATAAATCAGACATATTAATAAAATAATTCACATATAAACGAATCATCTTAAGTTCCATAAAAAAACTTCCTAATGTGTTACCAATGAAAATACTCCTTAATAATATAATAGTGCTATTTGGCCGCATCATCAATCCTCTTGCAATTGCAATTCCCCGTATACTAATGATGATTACCATAGTAGGAAACCATTTGCATTCGGACAATGTAATTGGTAAACTTGCCATTCGAAAATATCTAATCAACAAAAATTAACAAAACAAAATAAAAATTAACAACCATACAAAGCAGACATAATCAATCAAATACGAACATCGACAAAAGAAAAGCGAAAAATAAAAGCAAAAAAGCTTGCAATGCGGTGAAAAAAGAGCTAACTTTGCA